>CALRQP020000008.1:0-137046 GCA_943370355.1 Sphingomonas paucimobilis | reverse complement strand
CTGTACGGCCCGCGCGGCGGCGGCGTCGCCGAGGCCCGCGGCCTGATGGACCGGATCACCATCATCGAAGGCACGCTCGGCAAGGCGTTCGGGGTGATGGGCGGCTATATCGCGGGGTCGGCCGCGATGTGCGACTTCATCCGCAGCTTTGCGAGCGGGTTCATCTTCACGACCGCGCTGCCGCCGGCGATTGCCGCGGGTGCGGCCGCAAGCATCCGCCACCTGAAGACGAGCAGCATCGAGCGCGAACAACATCAGGAGCGCGTCGCCAAGGTGCGCCGCCGCCTCGAGGCGATCGGCATCCCGACACTCGACAACCCCAGCCACATCATCCCGGTCATGGTCGGCGACCCGCACCACTGCAAGATGATCAGCGACTGGCTCATGGACACGCACGGCATCTACGTCCAGCCGATCAACTACCCGACCGTCCCGCGCGGCACCGAGCGGCTGCGCATCACCCCATCGCCGGTGCACAGCGACGCCGACATCGACAAGCTGGTCTCAGCCCTCAGCGAAATCTGGAGCCAGTGCGCGCTGGCACGCAGGGCAATGGCGGCGTAGGCTGACGTCGCCCCGTCCTACTTCCACCCCTTATCCCGCGCCGCCATCTCCGCCGGCGCGTCCAGCGCTTCGCCCTTGATCATGCCCGCCACCGCCGCCAGCACCGCTGGCGGCGTGTCGGAGGACGCCATGCGGTAGTCGGCACCTTGCAGCGGTCCGGCGGCGACGGCTAGGCGGACGCCCCAGCCGTCGCTCTGGCGGCAGGCGATGCCCGCGACGGCGTCGCCTTTGACGACGCGAAAGGTCCGGCAATAGGTGCCGTCGCCCTCGCGGAAGCTGAGACCGATGCGCACCGTGCCCGTTGCCGGGTCGCTCGCGAGCTGGTCGTTGAGCGCGGTTTCCAGCTTGCCGCCCGCCGTCAGCGCGCCGCCGCGTCCGCCGATCAGCGGCTGCGGGCCGATCTCGACGAATTTGCCCGCGATGACCCCGACGAGCAGCGTCGCTGCCAGCGCGGTCCAGTTGAGCAGCTTGAAGGCGGCGGGCTTGGCGGCTTCCCGCGCGGCTTTGGCGGCGGCAAAATCGAGGACTTCCGTGGTCGGCGCGGACTCGCCGCGGAGTGCCGCGAGCAGCCGGTCGGGCACGGGCTCGTCGAGCACCGGCGCATAGGCTGCTTTCAATGCCGCCTGCGTGCGCTTGAACCGTTCGACATGCGCAGCGAGCTCGGGATCGGCGGCGACCTGTGCGGCGATTTCCGCGGCGCGCGCTTCGCCCAGTTCGCCGTCCACGAATGCCATCAGCGTTTCGTCGTCGATGCCGCTCACGCCGCGACCTCCTCGAACTGCGCGACGAGCGCCTGCCGGCCGCGCACCAGACGGCTGGTCACCGTTCCCATCGGCACCTCCAGCACATCCGCCGCCTCGCGGTAGGACAGGCCCTCCACAAGCACGAGGGAAAGCACGATTCGCTGCTCGTCGGGAAGCCGGTCCATCGCCCGTGCGACATCTTGCGCCGCCATGCGCGCATCCATTTGCGGACGCGGGTCCGCGCCGACCAGTTCGCCCGCCTCTTCGGGCGCGAACAGCGCGCTCTTGCGCGTCCGGCTGCGGGCTTCGTCGATCCAGATATTCTTCATGATCCGATACATCCACGACTGGAGGCTGGTGCCTGCACTCCACTGGTCCCGGGCGCGCAGACCGCGCTCGATCGCCAACTGGACGAGGTCGTCGGCGTCATTGCTGTCGCGGGCCAGCGACCGGGCGAACCGGCGCAATCGCGGCAGCAATTCGACCAGTCCGGCCTCGAACGAGTCCAAGCCTGCCTCCTGCTTGTGGATGAAACGTCTGGGCTTCTACGTTTAATCCATATGACTGCGCAGAAAAATCAGGTGTTGCAATGAAGCCAGGGTTGTTTCCGGCCTGTATCGCTGCGCTGCTGCTGCTCGGCGGGCCGGTTTCGGCGCAGCTGGGCGCGGGGCTGACGCTGCCCCGGCTCGACGTGCCGCAGGCGGCGGGTGCGGCGCTTGGGCAGGTCGATGGAATGGTGCAGGGCATCGGGTCGCTGGCGCGCGCGCGGCTCGATCAAGTGGCCGCACTGATCCGCGCCAACCCGCGCAGCATCGACACCGATCCCAAGGGCGCCCCGGTGGTGCGCGGCGAGATCCTTGCGACTGATCCCGGCGACGCCGCCCTCGCGGCGGCGAAGGCGGTGGGGTTTGAGATCATCGCCGACGAGCGCGAAGCGGCGCTTGGCTTGCGGGTCGTCAGGTTGCGCGTGCCGGCGGGGCAATCGGTGCGCAGCGCGATCAAGCGGCTGCGCAAGCTGGATCCGGCGGGCAGCTATGAGTTCAACCATATCTATAGCGCGGCAGGCGACGCCGCGGGCGGTGCGGCGCCAGTCCCCGGCAGTGGCGGCGCTCGGATTGGGCTCATCGATGGCGGCATCGCGGCACGACCGGGCGTCGAGAGCCGCGCCTTCGCGGGCACAGGCACGCCGTCACCGCATGCCGCAGCCGTCGGCGCGATCCTGCTCGCCGCCGCTCCGGGCGCGCAATTATTCGCCGCCGATGTCTATGGCGGCCAGCCGACCGGCGGCAATGCGGCGGCGCTTGTCCATGCCTTCGGCTGGCTGGCGCAGCAGCGCGTCGGCGTGATCAACATCAGCCTCGTCGGCCCGCCCAATGCGGCGCTGAAAGCCGCCATCGCCGCGACGGCGCGGCGCAACATCCTGATCGTCGCGCCGGTCGGCAACGACGGGCCGGCCGCGCCGCCGCTCTACCCGGCATCATGGCCCGAAGTCGTCGCGGTGACGGGCGTCGATTCGAACGACCGGCTGCTCGTCGAAGCGGGCCGCGCTGTGCATGTCGATTTCGCTGCGCCGGGCCTGGCGCTTGTCGCTGCTCCGGGGGTGCGGGGTACGTCCTTCGCCGCGCCGGTCGTCGCCGGGCTGCTCGCGCGACAGCATCCCAATCTGTCGGTGGTCAATATCATGAGCCCGCTCGCGTCGCTGGGGCTGTCGGCGGTGGACCTCGGCAAGCCGGGAGTGGATCCGCTCTACGGGCGTGGGCTCGTCGGCCGGGAATTCAGAACGTCGCCGAAAAAAATTTCCTCGCGCCGGGATTAAACCGCACGGGTCGTTCGTTGGAGCTTGCAGGGCAGCGGCAATGTCGCGCCCCGCAGAGTTTCAAAGGAGACGACAGATGCGCACTTCACAGCTTTTTCTCGCCGGTGTCGCGGCGATCGCGATCGCAACTTCGGCACAGGGCCAGCTTCTGGGAGGTGGCGGCGGCGTGGCAGGCGGCCTCGGCGGCGGCATGGGCGGCACGCTCGGCGGCGTCGGCAGCACCATCGGGTCGACGACGAACGGCAGCCTGTCCGGCAATGCGACGGGCTCCGTCAATCACAGCGTCCAGCCGCGCCACCGCAAGGCGCATGCCGACGCCAATGCAGCGGGTTCGCTGGGCGGAACCGTTGACAGCGCGACCAGCGCTGCAACGCCGGCCGGAACCGCGTCAGCGACCCGTTCGGTCAGCGGGAGCCAGTCGGTGTCCAAGTCGGCCTCGGCCGATGTCGATGGCTCCAACGCGGTCCGCAATGCCCTGGCCCCGGCGCGCGACACGGTGATCTCGGTGCCGCAGACGGTAACTGGCGCCACGTCGGGTGCGGTTTCGGCAGCGCAGGCCGCCGCAGCGCAGGCGCGCGCTGACAAGGCTGCCGCCGCCGCGACCGCAAACGCCGCTGGCTCGGCAACCGGCTCCACGGTGGGCAATACCACCACTGTCGGCGGCTCGGTGGCCAGTTCGGCCTCGGGCAGCCTGTCGGGGATTTCACCCGGCGCGGTGGTGCAGGACGCGAAGGGCCGTGCCATCGGCACTGTGGACTCGGTGCGCTCGGCCACCAACACCGTGGTGGTCAAGGTCGGCGACCGGCTTGCCGAGGTCCCCGCCTCCAGCCTGTCGGCCAATGGCAATATCGTCGCCTCGGCGATTACCAAGGGCGACCTGCAGAAGGCCGCGAAGTCAGGCTCCGCGCAATCGAGCGGCTCCGCTGCGTCAAAAAGCGCCGCCGGCTCACGGACCGATCCGGACCGCCGGAACGTTAAGGACAAGTAGCTTACCGGCCAGAGTTCCGGCCGGCGTGGCCCCCGTCGCATCCCCCTGCGGCGGGGGCCTTCGATTCCATAGACTTGCGGTGAACCGTTCATTTAGCGAGTCAAACGACTCTCGCACCGGACTCACACAGTTGATACTCTGTTGACGATCGGGTTCGGGGGCACGCGTATGGGCACGTTCAAGAGTGGAGGGTTTCGCGCTCGTCGCGTCGCTGCTGCACTATTGTCGCTTGGCGTACCCCTTTCGCTGATCCCGGCCGCGCCCGCTGCAGCGATGAGCCTGATCGACCAGCCGAAATATGCGGCGATCCTCGTCGACGCGAAGACCGGCGAAGTGCTTTACGCACGCCGCCCGGATGCGCTGAGGGCACCGGCGTCGATCACCAAGGTCATGACGCTCTATCTTGCCTTCGAAGCAATCGATCGGGGCGAGTTGTCGCTGAACGACCGCGTCACCATGACGACGCGCGCGGTTGGTCAGGCACCGTCGCGGCTTGGCCTACGGCGTGGTGCGACGATTTCAGTCGAAGACGCGATCCGCGTGATGACGACCAAATCGGCAAACGACGTGACCGTTGCGCTCGCCGAGAAGTTGGGCGGCACCGAGATCAATTTCGCCCGGGAGATGACGCGGCGCGCGCATGAGCTCGGCATGACCCAGACGACCTTCATGAACGCGACCGGCCTGTCGGCAGAAGGGCATCTGACGACCGCGCGCGATCTCGCGATTCTGAGCCTCGCGATGGTCAAGCATTTCCCGAAATTCTACGGCTATTTCGGCGCGCCCGAGATCAATTACGGCGGCCAGCTCATCGAGAACCACAATCACCTGTTGAAAACGATGCCTGGGGTCGATGGCATCAAGACGGGTTACACCGTGCAGGCGGGCTTCACGCTCGCAGCATCGGCGGTGCGCGACGGACGGCGACTCATCGCGGTCGTGCTTGGCGGCCCATCGACACTCGCGCGCGACGCCAATGTCCGCGCGTTGCTCGAAGCCGGGTTCGACGTGATGAAATCGCGCGCGATCGGGCTCAAGACGACGGTCGCTGCCAATCTCAACGAACCCAACCACTTCGCTTCGCTCGAAACTGCTACGTCGGTTGAACAGGGCTCTGGCGACGACGGTACCGAGAGCGCGCCAAAGCGGCGCTAAACTGCAATTTTCGACTGCCGTTAACTGCTTCGCAGGGTAGGTGCTGCATCCTGCCCCGGTGATGATTTGCGTATCGGGGCGTCGGGGTTGATGATTTTTGAACGTGAGCCTGGGTTGGCGGCATCTCGGGCAGGCAGCGCCGCGCGACGCTACGAAGCTGCGCTGAAGTTGAGCGAGATTCGCGACTTTATCATCGATGGCTCATGCGCCGCTGCGACGGAGTTCATCGATCTGGCGATCGAACAGTTGATCGAGCAGGACGATTGACGCGGGCCACTGCGCGCGTGGATCGTATGCGGGCCCATCAGCGCGTTGGTACTGGCTCCGCGCCGCTATAGTCATAGAAGCCCCGGCCTGACTTGCGGCCATACCATCCAGCCTCGACATATTTCACCAGCAGCGGGGCCGGGCGGTATTTGGGATCGCCGGTGCCGTCCTGCATGACGCGCATGATCGCGAGCAACGTGTCGAGCCCCACGAAGTCGGCGAGCGTCAGCGGGCCCATCGGGTGGTTTGCGCCGAGCTTCAGCCCGGCGTCGATATCAGCGACCGAGCCGACGCCGTCGCCCAGCGCAAAGATTGCCTCGTTGAGCATCGGGCACAGCACGCGGTTGACGATGAACGCGGGTGCGTCGGCGGCTTCGATCGCCGTCTTGCCGAGTTTCGCGGCAAAGGCGTGCAGCGCCGCCTTGGTGGCGTCGGACGTGGCGAGGCCGGGGATGATCTCCACGAGCGCCATGAGCGGCACGGGATTGAAGAAATGCACGCCGGCGAAGCGGTCGGGCCGGTCGGTGACGGCCGCAAGCTTGGTGATCGAAATCGACGAGGTGTTGCTGACGAGGATCGCCTGCGCTTTGAGCTTCGGGCACAGGTCGGCGAAAATCTTGAGCTTGAGCGCTTCATTCTCGGTCGCGGCCTCGACAACGAGGTCCGCCACCGCGAAACGCCCCGTATCCGTCGTCAATTCGATCCGTGCCAGCGCCGCATCCCGGTCGGCGGCGTCGAGCGTGCCCTTCGACACCTGCCGCGCCATATTCTTCTCGATATTGGCGCGGCCCGCCTCGGCGCGGTCCAGCGAAATATCGGACAGAATGACGGCGTAGCCCGCCTGGGCCGCGACATGTGCGATGCCGTTGCCCATCAGTCCTGCACCGATCACGCCGATTGTCTGCACGCCTGTCTCCCTTGCCGCTTGCCAGCGCTCCTAAGGGCGTGCGCGAGGGGCGGCAAGCGTCAGACGCGCACCACCCCTGCGGCGATCAGGCTTTCGGCGCATTCGACGATGCTGTCCTCGGCATCGCGCGGCGTCCAGCCGAGCCTGGTGCGGACATGGCTGGTGTCGCAGTTGCGTGTGCGGCCAAGCTCGGTGATCACCGAGCGTACGGCGGGGTTGAAGATCGACGACAGCCGCACCAGCCAGTCGGGCAGGCCGCGCGTCGGCACGCGCTTGGCACGCTCGCCCAGCCGCCGCTTCAGGATTTCGGCGATCTGCGTCATCCACAGGAAAGGACCCGCAACGATGAAGCGTTCGCCGTTCATGTCGGGCGCGGTCATCGCCGCCACATGCGCCGCCGCGACGTCGCGGACATCGACGACCGCAAAGCCGAGCCGCGGGCAGCCCGGCAGTTTGCCGCCCAGCAGTTGCGTGATCGCTTCCAGCGAGGTGGAAAAGTCCGCCCCGCTGACCGGCCCGATGACGAGGCTGGGGTTGATCGTCACGAACTCAAGGCTGCCGCCCTCGCGGGCGATGAAATCACGCGCCGCGCGCTCGGCGATCGTCTTGGATTTGACGTAGGGGTAGGAATCCGGGTGGTCGGGATTGGTCCAGTCCGCCTCGGTGAACATGGATTTGCCGTCATCGCGCCCATAGCAGATCGCTGCGACCGAGGAGGTCATCACGAGCCGCTTGACCCCGGCATCGCGCGCGAAGCGCAGCGCGCGCAACGCGCCTTCGCGGGCCGGAATGATCAGTTCATCGGCGGACTGCGGCGTCGTCGCGGGCAGCGGCGAGGCGATGTGCATGACATAGTCGCAACCCGCGACAGCCTCGGCCCAGCCCTTGTCGGAGGTCAGGTCGGCGGCGAACAGCGGCAGTTGCGCGGGCGGCAGCCCCAGCGACGCGGCCAGCCCGCCATGTTTCGACGGATCGCGTACCGTGCCGCGCAGGCTCCAGCCGTCAGCTGCCAGCTGGCGGATCACCTCGCCCGCGATATAGCCCGACGCCCCCGTTACCAGCACCAGTCCCTTGGCTGCCATGTCCTGCCTCCCCCTGAGTCGCGCTCAAAGGATGGCAGGGTCCACGGTCCGGGTCAAAGCCCTCAGAGCTTCGAGGTCATCTCCGGCACGATCTGGAACAGGTCGCCGACGAGGCCGAAGTCCGCGACCTGGAAGATCGGTGCGTCCTCATCCTTGTTGATCGCGACGATGACCTTGGAATCCTTCATGCCCGCAAGATGCTGGATCGCGCCCGAGATGCCGGCCGCAATGTAGAGGCCCGGCGCGACGATCTTGCCGGTCTGGCCGACCTGATAGTCGTTCGGGACATAGCCGGCATCGACGGCGGCGCGGGATGCGCCCACGGCTGCGCCGAGCTTGTCCGCCAAAGGCTCGATGATCTCGTGGAACTTCTCCGCAGACCCCAGTGCACGGCCACCCGACACGATGATCTTGGCGCCCGTCAGTTCGGGGCGCTCGCTCTTCGACAGTTCGGCACCGGCGAAAGTCGACAGGCCAGCATCCGCTGCTCCGCCCGCTGCCTCGACGCTCGCCGACCCGCCGGTCGCTGCCGCCTTGGCGAAGGAGGTCGGGCGGATGGTCAGGATTTTCTTAGCGTCGCTGGACTTCACCGTCGCGATCGCCTGGCCGCCGTAGATCGGCCGCTCGAAGGTGTCCGCCGACTCGATGGTCATCACATCGGAAATCTGCGCGACGTCGAGCAGCGCCGCGACGCGGGGCAGCACATTCTTGCCGCGCGTCGTCGCCGGTGCGACCAGCGCGTCATAATTCGCCATCAGCGACACGATCAGCGGCGCGAGATTTTCGGCGAGCGCATGCTCGACCTCAGCAGCATCGGCGAGCAGCACTTTCGCCACGCCCGCGACCTTCGCGGCGGCATCGGCGACACCCTGCGCGCCCTTGCCGGCCACTAGCACATGCACATCGCCGCCCAGCTGACCGGCGGCGGTGACCGCGCTCAGCGTCGCGTCCTTCAGTTCGGCATTGTCATGCTCGGCGAGAACCAGAACGCTCATCCGATCACTCCCACATTCTTCAGATTCTCGATCAGTTCGTCGACCGTCTTGACCTTGATGCCGGCCTGCCGCTTGGCGGGCTCGGCGACCTTGACGATGCTGAGGCGCGGCGTGACGTCGACACCATAGTCACCCGCCGTCTTCGTCGCGATCGGCTTGGACTTCGCCTTCATGATGTTCGGCAGCGACGCATAGCGCGGCTCGTTGAGGCGCAGGTCGGTCGTCACGATCGCCGGCATCTTCAGATTGACCGTCTCGCTGCCGCCATCGACTTCGCGGGTCACGGCGATGCTGTCACCCGACACTTCGATCTTCGAGGCGAAGGTGCCCTGGCCCCAGCCGAGCAGCGCGCCGAGCATCTGCCCGGTCTGGTTGGCGTCGTCATCGATCGCCTGCTTGCCGAGGATGATGAGCCCCGGCTGTTCTTCCTTGGCGATGGCCGCGAGCAGCTTGGCAACGCCGAGCGACTCGGTCGGCCCGTCGACGGTGACGAGGATGCCGCGGTCGGCCCCCATCGCCAGCGCGGTGCGGATGGTTTCCTGCGCCTGGGCCGGTCCGACCGACACGACGACGATCTCGGTGGCGACGCCCTTCTCGCGCAGCCGGATCGCTTCTTCGACGGCGATTTCGTCGAACGGGTTCATGCTCATCTTGACGTTGGCGAGCTCGACACCCGTCCCGTCGCCCTTGACGCGAACCTTGACGTTGTAATCGACGACCCGCTTGACGGGCACCAGCACCTTCATTCGGATTCCTCCAGCGAATTTCGCGCCCGTTTGCGGAAAAGCATCGGGAAGGTCAACCGATGCTGCACTGCACAAAATGGCAGGGCGGGAATCCCTCTCCCTTGAGGGGAGTGTCAGGTTGGACTGCCCCCGGCAGTCCAAGAAACGGCGGGGAGCCGTTTCGACCTGACACTGGCGACTCAGCGGAGCCGAGCGGGGTGAGGGTGGAAGCGGGGGCCTCTCGTCGTGGTGCTGGAGTCCACCCTCACCCGCTCGCAGCCCTGACGGCTGCGAGTCGCCTCTCCCCTCAAGGGAGAGGGGGAAGATGTCTAAGCCATGCCCTCGATCCGCTCGATGTCGTCATCATCCAGCCCGAAATGATGCCCGATCTCATGTACGATGATGTGCGTGACCAGCGTTTCGAGGCTCTCGCCGCTATCGACCCATTCGTCGAGGATCGCGCGGCGGTACAGGAACACCGTGTCGGGCAGGTCGCCCGTCATCGCCTCGCCTGCGATGCTCCGCCCCTGATAGAGGCCCGACAGTTCGAACGCATTGTCGATGCCGAGATCGCGCAGCACCTCGTCCTCGGCGAATTCCTCGACTCGCAGCAGCACGCCCTCGCTGAGCTTGCGGAACGGCTCGGGCAGGTTGCTCAGCGCCGCCCGCGCCAGCGCCTCGATTTCGGCCAGCGACGGCGCGAAGGTTTGACCGGTCATGCCCGGCGACATAGTCCCGGACGGGAAGGGAGACAAATATGGTCGCCAAACTCACCGAGGCCGATCGCGCCGCCCTGCTGCCGACGCTCGACGGCTGGGCGCTCGACACCGCGCGCGACGGTATCCGCAAGACTTACAAGTTTGCCGATTTCCCCAAAGCCTTCGCCTTCATGACCCGCGTCGCGATCCTGGCGGAGAAAGCGGACCATCATCCGGAATGGTCTAACGTGTGGGACAAGGTGGAGATTTTGCTGACGACGCATGACGCGGGCGGACTGTCGATGCGGGATGTGGAGTTGGCGCGGGCGATTGATGCGTAGCCGCATCATAATAACTGCTTGGGCGACCGCTGCGTTGCTGATTGTCGTGCAGTTTCTTGCGTTGCGCGCGAACGTGCCTGCTTACGAAGCCTTTGCAAACGGAAAGGGCACGTTGATCGTCCCTGCTGACTGGTGGCGATACGCCGGGCTATTTGCGCCGCTGGCATGCATCGCTTTGGCCCTGTGGCTGCATACGAAGTCCGAGCTTCGCAGCCGCCGCTATGTGAGTGTCGTCGGACTGATTGCGCTCGTACCCACCTCGTTCATCGCGTTGCTGGTCGCATCGGGCTACGGTCCGTCGTCGTTGGACCGGGTGACCCTCACATCCGGCAAACAGTTGGTTTTGGCGCTCGAGCCTATCCCAACCGACAGTGTCTACACTCTATACCAGCCTACAGGACCGTTCGGATTTTGGTGGCGCGAACTAGACGTGGACCTCACCTACTCCGAGGACGGTCGTTTCACGGGCGACGAGCGGCTTGTTCTTTCCACAGACGCCAAGTGGTTGACCATTGCGCGCGGGGGGATATGGACGGACTGCTTCCAGATGATCAAAAACATGCCCGTCCCGTGTGAAGTGAACGACAGCCCGCTGTGGAATGACGCAAACTACGAACGTGACATGCGGCGCCGTTCCACTGCGATCCAAAGCCTAACTGGGCTGAGGCCAAAAGCGTAGGGCGAGGATGATGCCTCTACAGGGGCTTATTACCGCGGTGCCATCCGGATCGCCCCATCCAGCCGCACGTCCTCGCCGTTGAAATAGCTGTTCCGGCACATCTCGACGGCGAGGCCCGCATATTCCTCCGGATGCCCGAGCCGCTTCGGGAAGGGCACCGACGCTGCGAGCGCGTCTTTCACATTCTGCGGCGCGCCGTTCATCAGCGGCGTATTAGATTCATCAACGACCTGTCATCCCGGGCTTGACCCGGGACCCAGTGCTGCTCGGGTTAGAGCAGCGCGAGCTTTGCTCGCAGCGTCTTTGCTTCGCTGGGTCCCGGCGCGAGGTCGGGATGACAGGTGTGATTTCCGCCCGTCCGGTTGGTCGGGATGCGTTTAAGCAGGTCTGCGGCATGATCTGGCCATGTCTCGCGGGCCTTACTTCGTCTACATCATGGCGAGCCGTCGCAATGGAACGCTGTATGTCGGGGTTACCAATGATCTGGCGCGGCGCGTCAGCGAGCATCGGCTCGGAACGGCCGACGGATTCACGCAGAAATATGGCGTCAAGCTGCTGGTCTGGTCCGACAGCTTCGCCCAGATCGCCGACGCCATCGCCTGCGAAAAGCGGATCAAGCGGTGGCAGCGCGCGTGGAAACTCGATCTTATCGAGCGCGCAAACCCGGAATGGCGCGATCTTTCTGCCGGGTGGTGAGCATTCGCCGTTCGGGATTTGCGGACGCCACGAAAGAGTGCGAGCAAAGCTCGCGCTGCTCTACCCGAGCAGCCCTGGGTCCCGGCGCGAGGCCGGGATGACAGCTTGGCGGTGTCTTAACGCGGTGCCATCCGGATCGCCCCGTCCAGCCGCACATCCTCGCCGTTGAAATAGCTGTTCCGGCACATCTCGACGGCCAGACCCGCATATTCCTCCGGATGCCCGAGGCGCTTCGGGAAGGGCACCGAGGCTGCGAGCGCGTCTTTCACATTCTGCGGCGCGCCGTTCATCAAGGGCGTGTTGAAGATGCCGGGCAGGATGGTGTTGACTCGGATGCCTTCGCTCATCAGGTCACGCGCGATCGGCAGCGTCATGCCGACGACGCCGCCCTTGGAGGCCGAGTAGGCGGCCTGTCCCATCTGGCCGTCCTCGGCAGCGACCGACGCCGTGTTGACGATCGCGCCGCGCTCGCCGTCGTCCATCGGGTCGAGCGTCAGCATGCCCGCCGCCGATTTGGCGATGCAGCGGAAGGTGCCGACGAGGTTGATCTGGATGATCAGGTTGAAGGCATCCAAGGGGAAATGCTTGATCGTGCCGTCGGCCTTGTTGCGCCCGGCGGTCTTCGCGGCATTGCCGGTGCCGGCGCAGTTGATCAGGATGCGCTCCTGCCCGTTGGCGGCGCGCGCCTTGGCGAAGCCGGCGTCGACTGATTCGTCGCTCGTCACATTGACGTTGCAGAACACGCCGCCGATGTCCTTGGCGACCGCCTCGCCCTTCTCGGCATTCATGTCGAAGATCGCGACCTTGACGCCTTCAGCCGCGAGCTTGCGCGCCGTGGCTTCGCCGAGGCCCGAGGCACCGCCGGTGACGACTGCCGAACAACCGCTGAGTTTCATGGTCCGATCTCCCAAATCAAAAAGTTGGTCGCCTTATGGGCGGAGGACGCAGCGCCGCCTTGCTGCGGAAAACGTCAGGTCAGCGGTGGCAGGCTGGCTGGATGCACGCTGCGCGCCGCCATCGCCTCACGATAGGCGAGATAGATCGACGAGGCGATAATGATGCCGCCGCCGACCAGCGTCAGCGCATCGATCGACTCGTCATAGCCGAACCAGCCGATCGCCGCGACGAGGCCGAAGCGCAGGAAATCATAGGGCATGACGGCGGTCGCATCGGCGGCGCGGAAGGCATAGCTCGTCGCCACCTGGCCGATGACGGCGACGCAGCCGATGGCGATGAGCAGCAGCCAGGTCTCCAGATCGGGCCAGGACCAGAAGAAGGGTGCCACCACCGCCGAGATCGGCAGCATGAGCACGAAGGTGAAAGCGGCAACGAGGCGCGGATCGTCGGTGCCGACGAGCTGCTTGATCGCGATCAGCGAGAAGGCCGTGCAAAGCGCCGCCGTGATTGCGGCGATGATGCCGGGCGTCATCGGGATGGCGCCGGGGCGCAGCACGACCATGACGCCGGCAAAGCCGATCAGCAGCGCCGCGATCCGCCGAACGCGCAACCGCTCGCCGAGGAAGATCGCCGCCGCGACGGTCGCAAACAGCGGCGCTGCAAAATTGATCGCCTGTACGGTGGCGAGCGGCGCGTGGCTGACCGCGTAGAAGGTCGCATAGGTCGCGATGATCCCCGAGCCCGCACGGCGCAGATGGATCGGCATACGCTTCAGCGTGTCGCGCTGCCATGCCGGGGCGGCAAGCGGGATGATCGCCAGCGAGCCGAACAGATTGCGGCAGAACACGATCATGAAGGGGTGGACATGCGTACTCGCTTCGCGCGTCAGCCCCCAGACGCCCGCAAAACCGCAGCAGGCGATGATCATCCAGACCGGCCCGCGAAAGGAGGCCGGCAGCCGGTCGATATGGGCGGCGGGGGTGCGCATGGGCACTCGCATAGGGCTATCGCCCGATGCGGGGAAGCTGACCTTTCGCGCGGTCGCTTTACCCGTCCAGCATTCGCGTCAGCCGCCCCAGATCGCCCTCAAGCTCGGTATCGGCGGCGCGGAGTTCGTCGATGCGCTTGACGGCGTGCATGACCGTCGTGTGATCGCGGCCGCCGAAGCGCCGTCCGATTTCGGGCAGCGAGCGCGGGGTGAGCTTCTTCGCCAGATACATCGCGACCTGCCGCGGCCGGGCGACTTCGCGGGCACGGCGCGCCGACATCATGTCGCTGAGCTTGATCGTATAATAGTCGGCGACCTTGCGCTGGATCTCGTCGATCGTGACCTTCTTTTCATGCGCGCGCAGCACGTCGGCGAGCACCTGCCGGGTGAAGTCGAGGTCGACGGGTTTGCCGACCAGAGTCGCGTAGGCGACGACCCGGTTGAGCGCGCCTTCGAGTTCGCGGACGTTCGAGGTGATGCGCCGCGCGAGGAATTCGATGACCTGCGGATCGACGACGACGCCCGCCAGCCGCTCGATCTTCATGTGCAGGATGTTGAGGCGCAGTTCGTAATCGGCGGCATTGATGTCCGCGACAAGACCCCAGGCCAGCCGCGACAGGATGCGGTCCTGGATGCCCTCAAGGCTCTGCGGCGAGCGGTCGGCGGTGATGACGAGCCGTTTCCCCGCGCCGATGATCTCGTTCATCGTGTGGAAGAATTCTTCCTGCGTCGAATCCTTGCCGGCGATGAACTGCACATCGTCGATCATCAGCAGATCGACCGAGCGCAGCTTCTGCTTGAAGCTGATCGTGTCCTTGGCGCGCAGGGCTGCCAGGAATTCGACCATGAACTTCTCGGCCGACAGATAGGCGACCTTCGCCTGCGGATTGCGCGCGCGCAGCTCATGGCCGATCGCATGCATGAGATGGGTTTTGCCCAAGCCCGTCGCGCCGTGCAGGAACAGCGGGTTGAAGCCGACCGCGCCGCCCTCGGCGACCGTGCGCGCGGCGTTGTAGGCGAGCTCGTTCGACTTGCCGACCACGAACGAATCGAAGCTGTAGCGCTCCTCGAGCGCGACGCCGATGCACGGCACGGCAGGGGTGGCAGCCGCCACGTCGATTTCGACGGGGCGTTCGCGGAAGGCCGAGCGCACGATCAGCTGCACCGATGACACACCCTGCGCCGACCACAGGCCGCGCAACCGGTCGAGGAAATGGTTGCGCACCCAGTCGGCCATGAAGTGAGTCGGCAGCGCGAGAGTCGCAGCACCGTCATCGACCCCGACGAACTCGATCGGCTTCAGCCACGAATCGAACGTCCGCTGCCCATATTCGGCACGCAGCAGACTGCGAATCGCATCCCAGGCACCTGCCGAATCACTGGCCGAGCCGAGAAAGAGCGAAGACGCACGCGTGTCGATAAAAGCCGCCTGAGTTGCCATGTCTGTGTGTTTACCGCCCCAATCAAAGCCTACAGTTCCAGTCCCGCACCCGGCTTCCCCGTCCGGGCGCACGACTCCAGCGCACGACTTCGGCCCTCTTCGGGACCGCGAATCGATGACTGGACGACATTCTGTCGAGAGGGGGACCGTAGCCCCCGCAGCATGGTGTCGGAGGCAGACTTTAACGAGCGTCGTGAAAGGCGATCAAGCGAAGGATTGTCGTGAAACTGAAACAAATCCGTTGACACGGAGAGTCCTCGGAATCCCGTCACATTAGCAGCAAGCCTTTGATAAATAAGTCAGAAACCGGCCTATATCGTGCGAATCCCGATTCGTTCACTGAGTCGCAGATATGACAAGGGCGGCGCCTCTTGCGAGGTCGCCGCCCTGAAAATCAGGCTGTCGCTTGAGGTTAGGCGAGCGCTTTGACGCGCTTCGTCAGCCGGGCGATTTTGCGCGATGCGGTGTTCTTGTTGACGACGCCTTTCGACACGCCGCGCATCAGTTCGGGCTGGGCTGCCTTGAGCGCAGCTTCGGCTGCATCCTTGCCGCCCGAATCGAGCGCCGATTCGACCTTCTTGAGGAAGGTGCGGATACGGCTGACGCGCGCTCCGTTGATTTCGGCGCGGCGGTCGTTGCGGCGGATGCGCTTGCGCGCCTGAGGCGTATTGGCCATCGAAAACCCTTATGTGCTGGTCGGCTTCGTCAGGCACATGGCCGGACGCGGCAGGAGCAAGCCCCCGCCGGGAAGGCGCGCTCTCTATGGCAAAGTGGCGACTCGGTCAACGGTGCGTGAACGACGCGGGCCGCTTTTCGATGAAGGCGGCCATGCCTTCCTTCTGGTCCGTCGTGCCGAACAGCCCGTGGAACAGCCGCCTTTCGAAGCGGACACCCTCGCTGAGCGTCGTTTCGAAGGCGCGGTTGACGGCCTCCTTGGCGGCGATAACCGACAACAGCCCATAGCCTGCAATCGTCGCAGCCGCAGCGACCGCCTCGTCCAACAGCTGGTCGGCGGGATAGACCCGCGCGACGAGTCCGGCCCGTAGCGCTTCCGCTGCGTCCATCATGCGGCCGGTCAGCACCATGTCCATCGCAACCGCCTTGCCGACGGCCTTGGCGAGTCGCTGCGATCCGCCGGCACCGGGGATCACGCCGAGCTTGATCTCAGGCTGGCCGAACTTTGCCGACTCGGACGCGAAAGCGATGTCGCACATCATGGCCATCTCGCAGCCACCGCCGAGCGCGAAGCCGTTCACCGCGGCGATGACCGGCTTGCGCGTACGCGTCAGCTCTTCCCAGGTCGCGGTGATGAAGTCCTCGCCATAAACGTCGGCGAATCTCTTCGGCGCCATCTCCTTGATGTCCGCCCCCGCCGCGAACGCCTTGCCGTGGCCGGTCAGCACGATCGCGCCGATGCCATCGTCCGAGTCGGCGTCCTTCAGCGCCGCGGTGAGCTCGCTGGTCAGCTGATGGTTGAGTGCGTTGAGCGCATCGGGGCGATGGAGCGTGATGATGCGGACACGCCCGCGTGTTTCGATGAGCAGCGTCTGATAATCGGCCATATTGGTACCTCTAGGGCTGACAAATCTTGCAGAAGAAGCTGGAGCGGCCCGACTGGACCCAGCGGGTCACCGGGGTCGCGCAGACCGGGCAGGGCTCGCCCTCACGGCCATAGACGCGCCAATCCTTCTGGAAATAGCCGAGTTCGCCATCGACCTGTGCATAGTCGCGCAGCGTCGAGCCGCCGGCCGCGATCGCAGCCTCAAGCACCGAACGGATCGCCGGAACAAGCCGGTCGACCTCGACCGACGTCACCTCATGGCCGAGCCGGCCGGGATGGATGCCCGCGATGTGCAGCGCCTCGCACACATATATATTGCCGAGCCCCGCGACACCACGCTGATCGAGCAGCAGCGCCTTCACCGGCGCATAGCGGTCGTGGAACAGCGCCCGCACATAGTCGGGCGTGAACGCATCGCTAAGCGGCTCCGGCCCCATATTGGCGAACAGTGGATGCTCGGCCAGTTTTGCCGTCTCGGCAAAATCGAGCGATCCGAATCGCCGGGCATCGTTAAATGCGACGACATGGCCGTTGTCGGTCGTGAATAGCACATGGTCGTGCTTTTCGATCTCATCCGGGTCGAGCCGCATCCGTCCGGACATGCCTAGGTGGAAGATCATCGTGTCGCCGCGGTCGGTGTCGACGAGTCCGTATTTCGCGCGGCGGTGCAGTGTCTCCACCCGCGCACCGACGAGCCGCTGGCCCAAGTCTTCCGGCAGCGCCCATCGCAGGTCCGGCCGCCGCGCTTCCACCGCAGTAAAGCGATGCCCGGTCCAGATCTGGGCCAGGCCGCGGACGACGGTTTCGACTTCGGGAAGCTCTGGCATGTCGGGAAGCGGCATATGGCTGGTTTGCGGGCGCGGCAAGGCTCGGTTAGAGGGCAGGGCGATGGAACAGGTCTCCTACGGATATCAAGACGTCGCGCCCGACGAAAAGACACGGCGCGTCCGGTCGGTGTTTGAACGCGTTGCGGCGCGCTACGACCTAATGAACGACCTGATGTCGGGCGGCATGCACCGGCTGTGGAAAGACGGGTTCGTCCGGCGTGTGAAGCCGCGTGCCGGCGAGCGCATCCTCGATATGGCGGGCGGGACGGGCGACATCGCCTTCCGGCTGGCCAAGAGCGGGGCCGCGATCACCGTCGCCGATATCAATCCGGAAATGCTCGCGGTCGGCAAGACGCGCGCCGGGAAGCGCGGCCTCACCGATCTGGTCTGGGCCGAAGAGAATGCCGAGGTACTGAGCTTCGGCCCGGCGCAGTTCGACGCCTACACGATCGCCTTCGGCATCCGGAACGTAACCGACATTCCCGCCGCGCTGCGCGAAGCGCACCGCGTGCTGAAGTTCGGCGGGCGGTTTTTCTGCCTCGAATTCTCGACCACCGAATGGCCAGGCTTCGGCGAAGTCTATGATGCCTATTCGCACAAGGTCGTGCCGAAGATCGGCAAGCTCGCCGCCGGAGATGAAGAGGCCTATCGCTACCTCGTCGAGAGCATCCGCCGCTTTCCCGACATGCCGACCTTCCGTGGCATGATCGCGGCGGCCGGCTTTTCGCGCGTGTCGGTCGAACCCATCCTCGGCGGACTCGTCGCCATCCACAGCGGCTGGAAAGCTTGACCCTCGCCATTGTCCATGTCTGGCGGCTGGCGCGCTGGGGGCGAACCCTCGCGCGGCACGGCGCGCTGCGCGGCATCGAACGCGACCGCAACGCGCCACCGTTGCTGCGCCGTCTCGCGCGTCTCGCCCGCTTCGGCGTGCGCACGCCCGACGTGCCCGGCTATGCCGATGCGTTCGAGGCATTGGGCCCCGCCGCCATCAAGCTCGGGCAGGCACTCGCCACGCGCCCCGACCTGATCGGCGACGACGCTGCGCGTGACCTGTTCCGTCTGCAGGACCGGCTGCCGCCTGCGCCGTTCGCTGCGATCGAACGCGACATGATCGAGGCGTTCGGCGCGCCGCTGTCGACGATCTTTGCCAGCGTCGATCCGACGCCCGTCGGTGCCGCGTCGATCGCGCAGGTGCACTGCGCCGTCACCACCGATGGCCGCAACGTCGCGGTCAAGGTGCTACGTCCCGGCATTGAGGCGGAACTTGCCAGCGCGCTCGAGACCTATGAATGGGCGGCCGCTCGGCTGGAGCGTATGGGCGGCGAGGCGGCCAGGCTTCGGCCTCGCGTCGTGTTGGCGACCTTCCGGCGCTGGACAGAGGCCGAACTCAATCTTCGCTTCGAAGCGGGTGCCGCCTCCGAGCTCGCGGCGGCCATGTCGGCCGAACCCGACTTCATCGTCCCAGCCATCGACTGGGCGCGCACGACGCGGCGGGTGATGACGCTCGACTGGGTCGACGGCATCAAGCTCACCGATGCGGCGGGGATCGCCGCGCTCGGGCTCGACCGCAAGCGGCTCGCTGGGACGCTGGTTCGCGCCTTCCTGCGCCAGGCGATCGGCGACGGATTCTTCCATGCCGATCTGCACCAGGGCAATCTATTCGCCTGCCCCGACGGCAAGATCGCCGTCATCGATTTTGGCATCATGGGCCGACTATCGCGCCGCAGCCGCGTCTATCTGGCCGAGATCATCTACGGCCTGTTGACGGGCAACTATATCCGCGTCGCCGAAATCCATTTCGAGGCGGGCTATGTCCCGGCCTATCATGACGTCGGCGAATTCGCGACCGCCCTGCGCGCCGTCGGCGAGCCGATCCGCGGCCTGCCGGTCAAGGATATCTCGATCGGCCAGATGCTCGACGGGCTGTTCTCGATCACCCGCGCCTTCGACATGGCAACGCAGCCACATCTGCTGCTGCTGCAAAAGACGATGGTGATGGTCGAAGGCGTCGCGGCTGCGCTCGATCCCGATGTCAACATGTGGGAGATTGCGACCCCGTTCATCGCCGAATGGATGCGCGACGAACTGGGTCCCGAAGCACGCGTCGCCGACTCGCTGATCCGCACCGCGCGGACGCTGGCCGACATGCCCGACTTCCTGCGCCGCGTTATGGCGCTGCTTCCGCCCGAGGGTGCCGCACCGCCGCAGCGCCCCATGCCCGAAGTTGCCGTGCGGGAGCGCCGCCCTTGGGGCGCGCTGCTTGCGGCGCTGGCGATCGGCCTGTCGCTTGGACTCAGCCTCGCCGCCGCCCTACATTGAGCGCATCATGCTCGGCGGCAAATCCATCCTGCTGATCGTCGGTGGCGGCATCGCCGCCTACAAGTCGCTCGAACTGGTGCGCGAGTTGCGCCGCGCCGGGGCAAGCGTCCGCTGCGTCCTGACTGAGGGCGGCGCGAAGTTCGTGACGCCGCTCAGCCTCGCGGCACTCACCGAATCGCCCGTCTACGAAGACCTGTTCAGCCTCAAGGACGAGGCCGAGATGGGCCATATCCAGCTCAGCCGCCAAGCCGATCTCGTCGTCGTCTGCCCAGCGACCGCCAACCTCCTGTCGCGCATGGCAACAGGCGCGGCATCGGACCTCGCCTCCACGGTGCTGCTCGCGACCGACAAGCCCGTGCTCGCGGTACCCGCGATGAACGTCCGCATGTGGCTGCACGTCGCGACCCGGCGCAATGTCGCGCAACTGCGCGCCGACGGCGTCACGGTGCTCGATCCCGATGAGGGCGAAATGGCGTGCGGCGAGTTCGGCCCCGGCCGCCTGCCTGAAGCTACCCGTATCGTCGCGGCCATCGCAGACCTGCTCGGACCCGCTGACAAGCCCCTGGCGGGCAAGCGCGCGTTGGTGACCGCAGGCCCGACACATGAACCGATCGATCCCGTGCGCTACCTCGCCAACCGCTCGTCGGGAAAGCAGGGCTTCGCTATCGCGGATGCGCTCGCAAAATTGGGTGCGGATGTCACGCTGGTGTCCGGCCCCGTGCTCTTGCCGACACCGCCGCGCGTAAAGCGGATCGATATCGAAACCGCGTTTGAAATGGCAGCCGCCGTCGAGACCGCCCTTCCGGCCGATATCGCGGTCATGGTCGCCGCTGTCGCCGACTGGCGGACCGACGCTGCTGCGGGCAAGATCAAGAAGACGGGCGCGCCGCCGACGCTCGCGTTGATCGAGAATCCCGATATCCTCGCCGGACTGTGCGCCCACGCCAATCGCCCTCGCCTTGTCATCGGCTTTGCTGCCGAAACCGACAATCTGCTCGCCAACGCCGCCCGCAAGCGCACGCGTAAGAAGGCCGACTGGATCGTCGCCAATGATGTGTCGGGCGACGTGATGGGCGGCTCCGACAACCGCGTCCATCTCGTGACCGCCGAGGGCATCGAGGATTGGGACATTATGCCGAAGGACCAGGTCGCCATGAAACTCGCCCGCCGGATCGCCGATGCCCTCGCCTGACATCGCCATCCGTATCCGCCGGTTGCCGCACGGCGAAGGTCTGCCTCTCCCGGCCTATGCGACGGATGGTGCCGCTGGGCTCGATGTCGTCGCTGCCGAAAACCTGACGCTCGAACCCGGCGCGCGTCACGCCGTCGCGACGGGCTTCGCCGTCGCCATTCCGGTCGGCTATGAAATTCAGGTCCGCCCCCGCTCGGGCCTCGCGCTCAAGCATGGCGTTACCTGCCTGAACACGCCGGGCACGGTGGATTCGGACTATCGCGGCGAGGTGAAAATCATCCTTGCCAACCTCGGCAGCGACCCTTTCCCGATCCAGCGCGGCGACCGCATCGCCCAGCTCGTCCCTGCGGTGGTCCAGCGCGCAACATTCGAGGAAGTCGCCGATCTCGCCGAGACAGCGCGCGGCGCCGGCGGCTTCGGTTCGACGGGGCGGTGACACTTACCGACGCGCAGCTCGAACGCTACGCCCGCCATATCATTCTCAAGGAGATTGGCGGGGCCGGGCAGCGGCGGCTGCTGGAGGCAAAGGTCGCTGTTATCGGCGCGGGCGGGATCGGCAGTCCGTGCATTCTATATCTGTCCGCAGCAGGCGTCGGCGGCATCACGGTCATCGATGACGATACTGTCGCGCTGTCCAATCTGCAGCGGCAGGTTTTGCACGGAAGCGCCGATGTCGGACGCGCAAAGGTTGAGTCTGCCGCCGATGCGGTTGCGCGGCTCACCCCGGATACGGCAATCGTTGGCGCACCCGAGCGACTGACAGCCACCAACGCCGCGTCGTTGCTCGCAGGCCATGACGTGATCGCCGACGGCTCAGACAGCTTTGTGACGCGTCTTGCCGTTGCCGATGCGGCGCTGGCTTTGCGCACTCCGCTCGTCGCCGCCGCAGTGGGGCCGTTCGAGGGGCAGATTTCGGTGCATCGCGGCTGGGAGGCCGACAAGCCCTGCTATCGCTGTCTCGTTGGCTCGCCCGCCGATCGGGACGGCGAGACCTGTGCCGATCAGGGCGTGCTCGGCGCGCTGACCGGCGTGATGGGGGCGTTGCAGGCAATCGAGGTCATCCGCGCGATTGTGCCATTCGGCGAGGGGCTGGACGGCCGCCTGCTCCTGTTCGATGCGCTGTCGATGCGGATGCGCACGCTCACCTTGCCCAAGGATCCGGCATGTCCGGCGTGCCGCGCGGTCTAGCGTTGATTTTCGCCGAGGCGAACCACGCCCGGCTGCATGCCGGGCTGACGCTTGCCTGTGGGGCCGCCGCGCTCGACCGGCCGGTCATGCTGTTCTTCCACGGCGAAAGCGTCGCGGCGCTCGCGCCCGGCCGCCACTGGCAGGGCGACGTGCCGCTTGTCGCTGCCGGGATTCCCTCGCTTGCCAACCTGTTCGCAAGCGCCGCGGATCTCGGTGTGGAGATCATGGCCTGCCAATCTGGCTTGCACCTCTGCGGCCTGTCGCCCGCCGCGCTGCACGATGGCGTCGAGGCCGGTGGCATGATCGCGTTCCTCGCCGCTGCCCGCGACGCCGAATTGCTGCTCGCCTGAAGGTTCGCCAAGCCAAACTAACCCCAGCCCAAGAAACCATTGTTTGGGTTTGCGGTCGGCAGCGCGCACATCGCAGCCTCGCGAAAGGTGTTCCGGCATGGCAACGAGTCTCGATCCCCACGGCGCAGGACGCGCCATTCTCGTCGGCGCGGGCCCCGGCGACCCTGACCTGCTGACCGTCAAGGCGGTCAAGGCACTTGGCCAGGCCGATGTGCTCGTCCATGACGGGCTCGTCGATCCGCGCGTGCTCGATCTGGCGCCCGCGTCCGCACTGCGCATCTCGGTCGCCAAAAAGCGCGACCGCCACACGCTGCCGCAGGACGCCATCAACGCGCTTGTCGTCGCGCATGTGCAGACCGGCGCGACCGTGGTGCGGCTGAAGGGCGGCGATCCGTTCATTTTCGGGCGCGGCGGCGAGGAGGTCGAGGCGGTGCGCGCTGCCGGCCTGCGCGTCGAGGTTATTCCCGGCGTGTCGGCGGCACTCGGCTGCGCGGCCGGCGCGATGCTGCCGCTGACCCACCGCAACTTCGCCTCGACGGTCAGCTTCGTCGCGGGCCAGTGCAAGGGCCTGACCGAGCAGGACTGGACCGGTCTTGCCGGCCCCGACCGCACGCTGGTTGTCTATATGGGCGTCGCGACAGCCTCGGCGATTGCCGATAAGCTCATGGCCGACGGCCTGTCGCCGGAGACGCCCGTCGCGATCCTTGAGCGCGGCACGCTGCCCGGCTCGCGCAGCTTCCGTACCCTGCTCGCCGATCTCGGCGGCGCGGTGGACCGACACAATGTCGGCAGCCCCGCCGTGCTCGTCATCGGCGAGGTCGTCACTTTGTCCGACGCCGAGGATGTTCTCGGCAGTCTCGCCATTCGCGCGGAGGCGCTCGCATGAAATTGCTGACGGGAAATGATCTGGGCTCGGGCGGCGTGATCTGGTGGACCGGACTCGACTGGTCGCCTTATGTCGCCGAAGCCGCCGATGTCGGCGACCAGGGCGAGCGCATCGCCAAGGAGCAGGAGGCGCTGCGTCTTGTGAATGCGCCTTACGTCATCGAGGGCACCGCCGGGCCGGACGGCCCGATTCCCGGCCACATCAAGGACCGCGTCCGTTCCAAGGGGCCGACCGTGCGGCCCGATCTCGCCGTGTCGCGCGACAGCGCCGCCGGCCAATGGGTGATCTGACATGTACCGCTATGACAAGATCGATCAGGCCATCGTCGACGCCCGGGTCGACGAGTTCCGTGACCAGACCGCGCGCCGCCTCGCAGGCGAACTGACCGAGGACCAGTTCAAGCCGCTACGGCTCATGAACGGCCTCTATCTGCAGCTGCACGCCTATATGCTGCGCGTTGCCATTCCCTATGGCACGCTCGACAGCCGCCAGATGCGGATGCTCGCGCATGTCGCGCGCAAATATGATCGCGGCTACGGTCATTTCACGACACGGCAGAATATCCAGTATAACTGGATCCGCCTTGCCGACGCCCCCGACTTGCTCGGCGAACTGGCGACCGTCGAAATGCATGCGATCCAGACCAGCGGCAATTGCATCCGCAACATTTCGAGCGACCAATATGCCGGCGCTGCCGCCGATGAGGTCGGCGATCCGCGTCCTTGGGCCGAGCTGCTGCGCCAATGGTCGAGCTTCCACCCCGAGTTCAGCTACCTGCCGCGCAAGTTCAAGATCGCGGTGATCGCGAGCGACACCGACCGTGCGGCAATGCAGCTGCACGATATCGGCCTGCAACTCGTTGAGCGGGACGGCGTATTGGGTTTCAAGGTCTATGTCGGCGGCGGCATGGGGCGGACCCCGATCATCGCCAGCCTGATCCGCGACTTCATCCCCGCGACCGAGATGCTCGGCTACTGCGAGGCGATCTTGCGCGTCTACAATCGCTATGGTCGCCGCGACAATATCTACAAGGCGCGCATCAAGATCCTCGTCACCGAGCTTGGCGCGGCGGAATTCGCGCGGCAGGTCGAGGCGGAGTGGGCTATCCTGAAGCCGCTCGGCATCGACGCACCGCAAGCCGAGATCGACCGCATCGCCGCATTCTTCGCGCCGCCGGCTTTTGGCGCGGACGCCAGCGACGACATCGACCTGTCCGATCCCGATTTCGCGCTCTGGGTGAAGACCAATGTCCATCCGCACAAACAGCCCGGCTATGCGATCGCGACGGTCAGCCTGAAGCCTGTCGGCGGTATCCCCGGCGATGCCTCGGCCGAGCAAATCGATGCCGTAGCCGACCTCGCCGAACGCTACAGCTTCGACGAGCTGCGCGTGACGCACGCGCAGAATCTCGTGTTGCCGCATGTCCGCAAGACCGACCTCTATGCGGTCTGGTCGGCGCTGCGCGACGCGCAGCTGGCCGATGCCAATCTCGATCTTGCGACGGACATCATTGCCTGCCCGGGCCTGGATTATTGCAGCCTCGCCAATGCGCGCTCGATCCCGGTCGCGCAGCAGATCGCTGAACGGCTCGCGCCCGTCCAGCGCGACCTTGGTGAGCTGAAGATCAAAATCTCCGGCTGCATCAACGCCTGCGGCCATCATCACGCGGGCCACATCGGCATCCTCGGAGTCGACCGGAAGGGCGAGGAGAATTACCAGCTGCTGCTCGGTGGCAGCGGTGCCGAGGATGCGAGCCTCGCCAAGATCATCGGGCCCGGCTTCAACCAGGACGGCATCGTCAACGCGGTCGAAAAGGTCACGCAGCGCTACCGCGAGGTGCGCGAGCCCGGCGAGCGCTTCCTCGATACCTACCGCCGCGTCGGCGTCGAACCCTTCAAGGAGGCAGTCTATGGGTGAGCTTCGTTTCCGCGACGATTCCCCGGTCGACGAGCCCGGCACGACGCTCGACGGCTTCCTCGACCAGACGAATGCCAGCGCGGTCCGCATCGAGCCCGGCGAAGATGTGCGCCGCTTGGCGCCGGCGCTCGACCGGTTGCGGCTTGTCGAGATCAGCTTCCCGACCTTCCGCGACGGCCGCGGCTATTCGGCGGCGCGCATCCTGCGCGAGGAACTGGGCTACACGGGCGAACTGCGCGCGGCGGGCGATGTGCTCGTCGACCAGCTTTGGTTCATGCGCCGCGTCGGCTTCGACAGTTTCGCGCCAGAGAAAGCGCTCGACCAGGCCGTCGTCGACCGGGCGCTCGCCCGCTACGCGCATGTCTATCAGGATGCCGCCGACGGCCGCCCGCAGGCGTGGCGCGAGCGGCATGGCTGACGCCGCGCGCCAGCTCGACGTCATCGAAACGGCGCCGCCATTCGGCGCGGCGGATGTCGAGCGGCTGACCGCACGCTATGACGGTGTCTCGACGGCGGACATGCTGCGCGACCTGCTGACCGGCGAACTCAAGGGCCGCGTTGCCGCCGTGTCGTCGTTCGGCGCGGAGTCGGCCGTGTTGCTGCATCAGGTGGCGCAGGTCGATACCGGCGTCCCGGTCATCTTCGTCAACACGCAGAAGATGTTTGGCGAAACGCTCGCCTACCGGGACACGCTCGCCGAAAGTCTCGGCTTCACCGACCTGCGTGTGTTCCGGCCCGATCCCTATCTGCTCGCGCAGAAGGACAAGACGAGTTTGCGTTGGTCCTACGATCCCGATGGTTGCTGCGACCTGCGCAAGGTCGAACCGCTGCGCCGCGCGCTGGCCCCCTTCGACGCCTGGATTTCCGGCCGCAAGGGGTTTGGCACGCGCGCGGGCCTGCCGCGTTTCGAGATCGACGAGGGCCGGCTCAAGATCAACCCGCTCGCCGATTGGTCCAAGCCCGAGCTCGACGCCTATTTCGCTGACCACGAACTGCCGCGCCACCCGCTCGAGGCGCAAGGCTATGCCTCGATCGGCTGCATGCCCTGCACCAGCATCGTCCAGCCCGGCGAAGACCCGCGCGCCGGCCGCTGGCGCGGCTGGGACAAGGTCGAATGCGGGATCCATGAGACGGTGGCGGATCCGAACGAACCGGTGTTCTGAAGGGACTACCCCCGTCATCCCGGCGAACGCCGGGACCCAGAAGCTACAGGGAAAGCGCGCGGCAGCGCGCGCACGCTCCCGCGTGCATTTATTGCTTCGCTGCTGGGTCCCGGCGTTCGCCGGGATGACGGCAGGGATCAGCTCCCCAGCTTTGCCCTCACGAATAGCATGAAGCTCTTCACCCCATCCTTCCCGTACGCCGTCTCCAAAGCCGTCGGCCACGCGTAGGCGCTCGCCAGTCCGCCGATATCGAGCTTCACATGCGCCGCTACCGGCAGGGTGCGGAAATAGCCGAGGCTGAGCTTGTTCACACGTACCACCTTATCGTGCAGCGGGTTTGCAGGATCGTCCTCAAACAGTTCGTCATCGGACTTGCGTTCGGCGCGTGCAAACAGCGTGTCGCGATCCAGCCGCAGCGTCGCCTCCGCCAGCCAGCCGGTCAGCGTCGGACCCGGGCGCAGATCCTTGTTGCTCCACGCCAGCGTCGCCGCAACCAGCCGCCGCTCACCGAGCGGCTTCGCCCAGGTCGCGCTGACAGTCGTGCGCTGCTCGTCCTTTTCGGGATGCAATTGCTCGGGGCTGTTCAGATGCCCGGTGCTGGCCTGCAGCGACAGGTTGGCGGTCGGGTTCCAGAAGGCGCGCACGGCCCAGGAATCGAGTTTCGGCGTCTCGATATCATAGCGGTGCTGGTCCGGCTCTCGGCCCTTGAATGCGCTCGCCTCGATCTTCCACGTTGAGGTCGAGAAGCCGGCCGTCACCACGCCGAAAGTCACATGTGTCGAGTCGAACCAATGGTGGCCGATCGGGGCCTCCGGATTGTCCATGCCCGACACGCGGTGCATGAAGGTCGGCGGCCCGAGCGCCGGTTCGCCGGGCAGGCCCGCGTACAGCGAGACCGCCTTGCCGCCGCCGAGATCGTGCGACCAGCTGGCGGCCAGTTCCATGAACAGGTCGTGCGGATGCTGCCGGTCGACGAGACTCGTCGCGCCGTCCGCCGTCTCGCCGGTCGCCAGCAGCAACGGATAGCCGCGCCGTCCCATCAGCGGATCGAGCGATAGCATCGCGCGCAGCCCGATCGTGTCGCTATGACCGACCTTGCGGCTCGCCATCAGCATGCCCATCGACTCGCTGAAGCCCTTGCTGCCGCCGCGTGGGCCACCCTGATTGTCGTAGACGCCGGTCACATTGCCATGTGCCATCAGCATCCAGCCGCCGCTGCCGAAATGCAGCGCATCATGCCCGGCGCTGTCCGGCTGCCACGCCGTCCCCGATGCCTCGCGCGCCATCGGATAGGGGCCGAGCAGGCCGGTCATCGTCATGCCGCCGCCATGGTCCATTCCGGCCATGCCTGACATGTCCATGCCAGCCATCGGGTCGGCCGCCGGCGTGTGCTGGCTATGGTCCATCCCCGGCATGTCCTGCGCCGCCGCCATGACCGGCAGCGCGACGAACAGCGCAACCGTCGCAAATCGCTTCATGACAGCCGCAGTCCGAGGCGGGGGCCGATCCAGGTCATGAGCAGGTAGAGCACCACCGTCAGAGCACAGCCCGCAGTCAGCGCCAGCCAGAAGCCGGTGCCGTGCCGAAGCATCGCCGGGATCAGCAGGAACATCGGCAGCGACGGCAGCACATACCAGAAGGTCGCCGCGGCATGGTCGGCCATCCGCACCGGGTCGGCGGTGTCGCGCCACAGCCAGATCATGCCGAGCACCGAAATGAGCGGCAGCGACGCGACGAGCGCGCCGAAGCCCGGGCTGCGCTTGGCGATCTCCGACACGATGCCAATGATCAGGCCGGAGATCAGCGCCTTGAGCGCAAGGTAGAGCATTCGTCTAGAACCGCGTCATGAGCGGCGACGGCGCGGATCGCCAGATCGCAATCGCCGGCTTCTCTGCTGCCAATCTCGCAGCTTCGGCCGCGAAGGTCCGGGATTCCGGCACCGCGAAATGTGTGAGCAGGGCGGTTTCGTCGGCCCATTCCTCATGGAACACCAGCCGCAATGGATTGTCGCTGTCGACCGCGACGCCGTGCGACAGGCATCCCGGCTCGGTCCGCGACCGGTGCACATGCGCAAGGCTGATCCGCTGCAATTCGTCGAAGGTGTCGGGCTGCGCGAGGATCGCGCCGGTGACGATGATGATGTCCTGGCTCATTACCCAGCCTTAGCAGGCGTCCGGCCTTGGCGCGACGGCGAACGCTGTGCCACAGTCGCCATTATGGAGCAGTTGCCGGTCTTCCTGAATCTCAAGGGTCGCAAGGTCGTGCTGACGGGCAGCGGCGAGGCAGCCGAGGCCAAGCGGCGGCTCATCGAGTCATCTGGCGGTATGATCGTCACTGAGGGCGCGAAGCTCGCCTTTGTCGCGGCCGACCCGCCCGAGGCCGATGCGGCGCGGCTCGAGGCCGCAGGCCTGCTCGTCAACGTCGTTGACCGACCAGACCTCTGCGACTTTACCGTCCCAGCTATCGTCGACCGCGCGCCCGTCACCGTCGCGGTGGGTACCGGCGGCGCGTCGGCGACACTTTCCAAGGCGCTGCGCGAACGTCTTGAGGCGCTGCTGCCCGCCAGTCTCAGTGATCTCGCACGCGCCATCGACGCAGCCAAGCCGGCCGTCGCCGCTGCGATGCCGACCGTGTCGGATCGCCGCCGCTTCTGGGATGCGCTGCTCGCGCCCGGCGGTCCGCTCGACCCGTTCGCCGATCATGCCGACCCTGCGGCAATCATCGTGACGGCGCTGGGTGGCACGACCTCAACTGCCCCCTCTCTGACGATGATCACGGCCCGCGACCCCGACGACCTCACGCTCCGCGAACTCCGTGCCCTGTCGCAGGCCGACACGCTGTTCCATGCGCCGAACGCCCCCGCAGCGATCCTCGACCGCGCGCGCCGCGATGCCATTCGCAGCGTGTGCGATACGCCACCGCTGGCACTTCCAGTCGGTCGCAGCGTATTTGTCGCCGCGCACCCATGAGAAGCTTCGCCTATATCATCCAGGCCGACGGTTCGGCCCGCTGTTTCGACCTCGCCGAAGCCGAGGCCCATCGGTCTGGCTGCGCGCTGATCTGGCTGCATATCGACGGCAATGACGATGAATGCATGGCGTGGCTGCGCGATCAGTCGGGCGTCCCGGCGGCTGCCATCGCCGCGCTGTCGGCGATAGAGACACGCCCGCGCGCGACGCCGCTCGACGGAGGCGTTCTCGTCAACCTGCGCGGCGTCAACATGAACCCCGAGGCCGATCCGGAAGATCTGGTCTCGATCCGGCTGTGGGCCGAGGCGGGCAGGGTGCTCAGTGTCAGCTACCGCCAGCTGCTCGCGCTCGACGACCTCATCGCTGCCGTTGAGGCGGGACGCGTCAAGGACCCGGGCGACATGATCGTCCGGCTGTCCGAAGTGCTGACGATCCGCCTCGAAACGCCGATCAACACGCTGACCGATACCGTCGACCAGCTGGAAGAAGATGTCATCGAAGGCCAGACCAAGAATCTGCGCGAACGCATCGGCCGCATTCGCCGCACCGCGATCGGCCTGCGCCGTTACATCAGCCCGCAGAGGGACGCGCTGACCGGACTCGTCGTCCCCAATTTCGCCTGGCTGCACGATGATGACCGTATCGAGATCGGCGAGGCGGTCAACCGGGTGACCCGGCTCGTCGAAGAACTGGATTCGATCCGCGAACGCTCGGCTGTGCTGACCGAACAGCTCGCCGACATGCGTGCCGAGTCGATGAACGAACGCAATCTCGTGCTGACCGTCGCGGGAACGGTGTTCCTGCCGCTGACCTTCCTGACCGGCCTGTTCGGCATGAACGTCGGCGGCATCCCGTTCGGCGAGCACGGACAGGGATTTTGGGCGATCACGATCCTGAGCATTGCCATCGGCGCCGGGCTTTGGATCTGGCTCCGCCGAAGCGATATTCTGGGCGGTTAAGCCGTCGCGGCGAGCCGCACCGGCGTCCGCCTCTCGGCCTCCCAGGCGAGGAAGCGGGCCTCCTCGACGGGTCGCGCAATCCCGAAGCCCTGCAGCAGGTCGCAGCCGAGCACACCGAGCATTTCATGCTGATCGCTCGTCTCGATCCCTTCGGCGACGGTCTCGTAGCCGAGGCCGTGAGCCAGCCCGATGATCGCCGTCACGATCGTACGCGTGTCCTGCGAGGTTACGATATCCTCGACGAGCGATCGGTCGATCTTGAGCCGGTCAATCGGCAATTGCTTCAGGCGGGCGAGGTTCGAATAGCCCGTGCCGAAATCGTCGATGGCGACCGACAGGCCCAGCTGGCGCAGCGCGGTCAGCCGCTCCATCGCGGTATCGTCGTTCGACATGACCAGCGACTCGGTGATCTCCACCTCGACCAGTTCGGGCGGAGCCCCGCTCGCGACGAGGCAGTGCCGCAGATGGCCGACGAAGTCGGGCCGCGCGAGCTGCACCGGCGACACGTTGAAGCTCATCCGCACGTTGAGCCCGCGTTTGTGCCAGCGTGCGACGGTGCGCGTCGCTTCCTCGGCCACCCAGCGGCCGATATCGAGGATTAGGCCGGTCTCTTCAGCAAAGGGGATGAACAGCCCCGGCGGCCGCATGCCGAGCGTCGGGTGCCGCCAGCGGATCAGGGCCTCGACGCCGATGCAACCATCGGCGGATGGGGCGACCTGCGCCTGATAGTGGAGTTCGAACTGGTTCAGCCGCAGCGCCTCGCGGATCTGTTCCTCCAGCTGCGCCCGGTCGCGCGACCGCTCGCCCATCGAGGCAGCATAGGTCGCGATGCGGCTGCGGCCTTGGTCTTTGGCATGGTACATCGCCGCATCGGCGTTGCGCAGCAGCGTTTCCAGATCGCTGCCATCGAGCGGGAAATTGGCCAAGCCGATCGACGCGCCGACCTTCACGGTCTGTCCGTCGAAGTGGAAGGGCTGTTCGAAAATTTGCAGGACCCGCCGCGCCGAGCGGTCGATATCCTCGGCCGCGGGCGCGGTCAGCAACACGGCAAATTCGTCGCCGGACAGCCGGGCGATTACCGGCTTGTCAGCACCTGCATCGACCTGCCGCAACCGCGACGCGACCATCTGCACGAGCAGGTCGCCCCGCGCATGGCCAAGGCTGTCGTTGATCGCCTTGAACCGGTCGAGATCGACAAAGAGCAGGGCGCAGGCGCGGTCATCGAGCCGAACCGACGTCAGGGTCGTCTCGACGATGCGTTCAAAGTGCATGCGGTTGGGCAGGCCGGTCAGCGCATCGGTCAGCGCGAGCTGCTCCGACCGGTCGAGGCTGACCCGGAAGCGCTGCAACAGCGTCTCAAGTGAGATGACCAGCGTGGGCAGCACACCACGGGCACCATCAGGAAAGCTCGCCGAGAGGTTGCCGTCGGCAGCCGCACGGAGGGTCAGGATGATCCGGTCGAGTGCTCCTGCGATTGGCTCCACCGCGCGCAGCGTCGCGAGTGCGGTCACGCCCGCAGCGATCACCGACAGCAGGATGCACTGGATCGCCAGCGCACGCAGCATGGGATCGCCGGCCTGCAGCTTCTCGCCAACGCCCGTCGCCAGCAGCGCCAGAATCAGGACAACCGCCGCGGCACCGGCGGCAAAAGCGACCGCCCGGTCTCGGAAACTATGCTCTTCCCCAGTCACGGCGCTCCCTCTCCAAGGCGCGACTATGGAAGATGGAAGGTTAACGAAACGCTGATGCCCGCGCTCAGCCGGCGAGGGACTGCCGTACCAGCCGGTCGAGCAATACCGTCGCAACCGGGTCGCTGCCCGTCGGGCTCTGGGTCAGGCGAAAGGTCGTGAGTACCGCCTTGCCGCGACCGAACCAGCGTTCGGCGATGAAGGCGCTGGTTTTGTGCGCCCAGCCGACCGTGCAGCCGGCATGGACATGCGCTTCATACTCCCACGGCTTCATGCCGTTGAGCGTATGGCGCGGCGCGACTTTCTCGAAACTCATGTCGAATATCGGGCCGCCCGGCAGGTCGGCGAATGCGCCGGAGCGGCGCAGCCAGCTGAACGCGGTAATCCAGTCGCTGCGCGTGATCGAATGTTCGCGGTTCTCGGCGAACAGCCCCGGAAAGGCCTCGTGCATATAGAATTGCACGGGCAGGATCGACGCCGGATGGTCGGAGCGCAGCCAGCGCGATTCGCCTTCCTCATAGATGACGAGCGCCCGCTTGCCGCGCCGCACCGCCTCGACCGAGTCGGTGTCCATGATGCGCACCACCAGCAGATCGGCATGGTCGGCGTCCTCGGCGATGCGGTAGCCGAGTGCGCGCAGCCGTTCGAGGATGCGCTGGTCGTCGGACCAGAGCTGTGCCGATACACCGGTCACGCTGGCCATGCGCGGGTAGACCGAAAAGGCTTCGCTGTTGCGCGCGAGCACATTGCTGCGGTGATCTGACAGTGTCAGGTGGAGCATCGCCGCAACCGGCGGGCGGTCCTGCGGTAGTTCGATCTCGATGCCGTCGATCGGGATGACCGCACCGGGCGGCGCGGCGGCGACTTCGACGCTCCCCGACAGGCCGAACGGCTCGACCCGCCAGTCGAGGCGCGCACCCGGCGGCAGCGTCGCACCGCCGGTTGCGATGCGCGGCGTGAAATCGAGACGCTCGCCTGCCCAATAGCCCCATTTGGCGAAGGCGGGCAGCACGACGAGATCGGCGTTCAACTGCGCAAACGGCTCGTGGAAGGCGCGCAGGTTGCGCTCCATGTCCATGAGCCCGTTCGACTCCCAATAAATGTCGGTCAGCTCGGTGATCACATAGCCCTGGATCGAGGCATGTTCGCGGAGCTTCTCGATCTCATATTTGAGACCCATCCACTGATACCATTGCGTCGCATCGATGAACGCGTCGAAGCTGCCGAAGGCGCGGTCGAGGAAGAAGCTGCGATAGCGCTGCTCGATTCCCTTGGGGTAGGCGACGCCGTCGCCCCATTGCTGGCCCGTCTCGAACCACCACGGATCCATCGTGCCGCCGCGCCGCAGATCCTTCGGATGCGGCAAGCCCCAGATGCCGAACTCCGAGCAGACCAGCGGCTCGTCGCCGCGCGCCTGGCTGTCGCCGTGCGGACTGAAGGTCCAGCCCTCACGCTTCGCGAAGCTCGCGGTCAGGGCGTCCCATTCCTCGCGCCGGTCGGGGATGCCGCGGTAATAATGATAGTCCTCGATGTCCGTCTTGACATGAAAGTTCGGAAAACAGGCTGAATTGTCGACTGCGAGTCGCGTCGGGTCATAGACTTTCAGCCAGTCATATTGTTCGGCAAGCCATTGCCGGTGCTCGGGGTTTTCGGTGAGCCGCGTGCCCCAGTCCTCGTTGATTATCGTCCAGGCGATGATCGAGGGATGGTGGCCGTCGCGGGCAATGATACCTTCGGCGGTATGCCGCGCCCGCTCGGCTGCCTTGTCGCTGAACCGCTCGAAATTGGGGAATTCGGTCCAGACCAGCAGGCCCAGCCGGTCGCAGACATCATAATAGACGGGGTCAGGCACTTTGATGTGGCAACGGATGGTGTTCAGACCGAGCTGTTTGGCCTTCTTCATCTGGTCCTCGAGATATTCGAGGTTGGGCAGCGTGTAGAGGCCTTCCGGATAATAGTCCTGATCGAGCGCGCAACGCATGTAGAGCGGCTGGCCATTGAGCAGGAATCTGCCATCCTTTGTCTCGATCGTGCGGAAGCCAAAGTTCAGGCTCATCGTATCGAGCAGGTCGCCGCCGCGCCCGAGTTCGATGACGAGCCGGTAGAGGTTCGGATGGTCGGGCGACCAGGCGAGCGGCTTATCGACTTTCAGCTTGGCATGACCTGATACCTCGCCTGCGCGCTGATAGCGCCGCTGCGCAACCTCGCGGCCGTCGGGACCGAACACCGTACAGCGTAGCGCGCGCTCCGCTGCCGCCGCTGACACGCTGATCTCGGCCAGGATCTCGCCCGTCGTAAGGTCGGCGCGCAGCTGCACCGCCTTGAAATGTTCGGCGTTGCGCGCCTCCAGCCACACCGACTGCCAGATACCGCCCATCGGGCCGTACCAGCTCTGCTTGCCGTGCGGAATTTCCTGGAAGGGGTGATCGGGAAACTCCGCCCGGTCGTTCGATGGCAGCGTCACCTTCACTTCGAGGAGATTGTCCTCCCAGAGCAGTTCGGGGGCCAGCACCGCCTCGAACGCAAGATAGCCGCCCTCATGGCTGCGGATCAGCCGGCCGTTGACATAAACCTCGGCGAGATAATTGATCGCGCCGAAGCCGATGACGATGTGCCGGTCGCGGAAGCTGCGCGGCAGCGTGAAGTTGCGCCGGTACCAGGTGACGCCCTGCGTCTCGCGCAAATCGTCGAATTGGGCCTGCCAGACGCCCGGAACCTGGATCGCCCGCCAGTTCTCCTCGCGCTCCAGCCGGAAGTCCCAGACGCCGTCGAGGCTGACCCTCTCGCGCGTCGGCTGCCGCCGCAGATTGTCCGGGACCTGGGCAAGGATCGTGGCCATAAACGCTACTCCGCACTGTCCTTCAGGCCCACGACATAGGCCCGCGCCCTGTCGCTGATCTGAACGGCCGTCATTCCCGGGCTGTAGAGTCCCGAACCCAGCCCGAACCCGCTCGCGCCTGCATCGAGCCATGGCCGCATCCCGTCGGACCGGATCCCGCCGACTGCCAGCACCGGCACCGATTTCGGCAACACCGCCAGCTGCGCCTTAAGCACGGCGGGTGAGGCGGCCTCGGCTGGAAACAGTTTCAGAACCTGTGCGCCTGCCTGGATTGCCGCGAAGGCCTCGGACGGCGTGAAATAGCCCGGCGACGAGACAAGTCCGGCCGCAACCGTGGCACCGATCACTGCGGCGTCGCTGTTCGGCGAGACAATGAGCCGTCCGCCTGAATCGCGCACCGCGGCCACGCTGTCAGCATCGAGCACGGTGCCAGCGCCGACCGTCGCCACATCTCCAAACGTCCGCGCGAGGATCTCGATGCTCCGGAGCGGATCGGGCGAATTCAGCGGGACCTCGATGATCCGCAGCCCGGCCCCGACCAGCGCCGCCCCCACGGCCTCCGCCTCGTCCGGCGTCACCCCACGGATGATCGCAACCAGCGGGCAGGCCGCCAAATGCTCCCGGAATTCGGCGATTGCGCTCACGACGCCATCTCCCAGATTCGCACCATGCCCGCGACGAAAGCCGCCTCGCCGTCCACCTCGGTGGCGACACGGCCGCTCTGCCGGATTGCCGCTGCATAGCGTTCGGTGAGTTCCGGCCTGCCAACCACGTACACGCTGTCGTGCCGCTGCCGGCCGAAGCCGGTGCGCAGGTCGTTGCCGATGAGGAGCCCGCTCACATAGCTCGCCGCCTCGGACTTCTCCGCTGCCCCGAGCAGCACCCGCGCGCGCACCTGGAACAGCTCGGCGGTCAAATCGTCATGCGCGACGCCGTGATCGACCCCGCGCGCAAAATCCTCGCCGACCGGTGCGTCCCCGGCCAGCAGGTCGGACAGGATCGAATGCGCCTTGAGCAGCCCGAACAGCTCGCCCGTCATCACCGTGCGGAACCGCTGCACGCAGCCGCGTTCCAACTCGATCCACTTGGTGTGCGTGCCGGGATGGCAGACCAACGCGTCCTGCGGGAGCAGCCCGGCCGCGACGCCGCCCAATATCTGCACCTCCTCGCCGCGCATCACGTCGAAATGCGGCGCGTCGCTGAGCGAGAGGCCTGGCACGATGGCGACGCGTCCCGGCTCGATCCACTTGAGCGCTTTCGCAATCGCCTCGAGATCGGCAGGGCAGGCCACATAGCCCGCATCGACCCAGCCGCGGCTCGACCCGACCATCCCCGCCAGCAGCATCGGCACATCGCCATCGCGCGCGCACAATTCATTGACTGCGCTCTCGAAACCGCCAGCGCCAACCGACATCACGCCGCGGTCGTCCTCATGCTCCGCCCCGTGCCGGCCATCCGCGCCGACCAGATAGGCGCGGCGATTGGTGGTTCCCCAGTCGACGGCGAGAAATGGCGCGTCCATCAATGCGACTCCCGCGTCACGAGCGATCCCGATGCGCCGCGCAGGAAGGACAGGTCGGCCCCCTCATGCGCGCCGGTCACCGTGTCGACATATAATTTGGCCCAGCCGCGCTCGGCGACCGGTGGCGGTGCGACCCATGCGGCGCGCCGGTCCGCCATCTCGGCTTCGGAAATCTCGAGCGTCAGCGTCCCCGCCGCCACATCGAGCGCGATGATATCGCCATCGCGGACCAGTGCGAGCGGACCGCCGGCATGACTTTCCGGCGAGACATGCAGCACCACGGTGCCGTAGGCGGTCCCCGACATGCGCGCGTCGCTGATCCGCACCATGTCGCGCACGCCCTGTTCGAGCAGCTTGCGCGGGATCGGCATGTTGCCGACCTCCGGCATGCCCGGATAGCCCTTCGGCCCGCAGCCCTTCAGCACGAGCACCGACGTGGCATCGGCGTCGAGCGCCGGATCGTCGATGCGCGCCTTCATGTCCTCGATGCTCTCGAACACCACCGCCTTGCCGCGATGCGCCATGAGTTCCGGACTGGCCGCCGACGGTTTGAGCACCGCACCAAGCGGGGCGAGGTTGCCGCGCAGTACCGCGATGCCGCCATGCGCCATGAGCGGTCGCTCGCGCGGACGAATGACCAGCGGATTGTCGTTGCGCGCCTCGGCAGCGATCTCGGCAAGGCTCCGCCCCGACACCCCGACATGGCTTATGTCGAGCAGATCAGCCATTTCCGCGATCAGCGCGGGGACGCCGCCCGCATAATGGAAATCCTCCATCAGGAACTGGCCCGACGGCATCAAATCGACGAGCGTCGGCACGCCGCGTCCCAGCCGGTCCCAATCATCGAGCGTCAGCGCCACACCGGCCCGCCCCGCCATCGCGAGCAGGTGCAGCACGGCATTGGTCGATCCGCCTATGCCCGCGCAGACCTTGATGCCATTTTCGAAGCTCGCGCGTGTCATCACATCGCCCAGCGTTGCGCCGTCCTTGACCAGCTGCACGATGCGGTTGCCCGTCACATGCGCCATCGCGCGCCGCCGCGCGTCGATGCCAGGGATCGTGCCATTGTAGGGCAGGCTCAGCCCCATCGCCTCAACGATACAGGCCATGGTCGAAGCGGTGCCCATCGTCATGCAGGTGCCGCGGCTGCGGCTCATCCCGGCCTCCGCTGCGGTGAACTCGGCCATCGTCATCGTGCCGGCGCGCACTTCCTCGCTGAACCGCCACACGTCGGTGCCCGAGCCGATATCCTTGCCGCGATATTTGCCGTTGAGCATCGGCCCCGATGACACCACCATCGCCGGCAGGCCGACCGACGCAGCGCCCATCAGCATTGCCGGTGTGTTCTTGTCGCAGCCGCCGAGCAGCACGACGCCATCCATCGCATAGCCGCGGATCGACTCCTCGACGTCCATAGACATCAAATTGCGGAACAGCATCGCGGTCGGCCGGATCTGTGTCTCGCCGAGCGACATCACCGGAAATTCCAGCGGCAGGCCGCCGGCCTCCCAGACGCCGCGCTTCACCGCCTCGGCGATCTCGTTGAGATGGCTATGGCAGGGATTGAACTCGCTGAACGTATTGCAGATGCCGATGACCGGCCGCCCGTCGAACACATGGTTCGGAAAGCCCTGCGACTTCATCCAGCTGCGGTGGATGAACCCATCCTTGTCGAGCTTGCCATAGCTTTCGGCCGAACGCAGCTTCGTCGAGACGCCCGGTTTCGGCGGTCCGTCGGTGGGCTGACCGCCTGCGGGTCCGTCGGTCATCGCAATAATCTCCTGACGCGTTCAACCGCATTGGCGGCGGTGGCGTTCCCGGGAACAGCACCGCGTGTGCAACGGTTAACCGAAGCAGGGGTTCGCCCCACCGATTGAAACGGGTGCGAAAGAATATGGTTCAGTCCGCCACCGGCGATGCCATCTGCCTCTGGGATGCGAAGGCCATTCTTGGCGAGGGACCGGTCTGGGATAAACGCGACGGCTGCCTCTGGTGGGTCGACATCAAGGCACCCGCCATCCACCGCTACGACCCGGCAACCGACAGCAAGACCAGTTTCATTCCGCCGCTACAGGTCACCGCACTCGCGCCGCGCGCCGCCGGCGGCTTCGTCGCAGCGACGAGCAAGGGCTTCGCGTCCGTCGATCCTGTTGCGGGCCGCTACGAACCTTTCACCGAATTCGAACCCGACCGTCCGCATAACCGCAGCAACGATGGAAAACTGGATAACGCAGGGAATTTCTGGGCCGGCACGATGGACAATCGCGAGCAGGACGCCTCGGGCGCGCTCTACCGTCTCGGCGCAGACCGAAGCTGGCAACGCATCGACGACGGCTACCGCGTCACCAACGGCCCGGCCTTCAGCCCTAATGGGCGCATCATGTATCACAGCGACTCCGCGTTGCGGACCATCTACCGCTTCGATATCGCACCGGATGGCTCTGTATCCGGGCGGCGACCGCTCGCCACATTCCGCAACGAACATGGCTATCCCGACGGCATGACCGTCGATGCCGAAGGCTGCCTCTGGGTCGCCTTCTGGGATGGCTGGGCGGTGCGCCGGATTTCGGCAACGGGCGAAATCCTCACTGAACGCGCGCTTTCCGTCGAACGGCCGACCAGCGTTGCCTTCGGGGGGCCGTTACTCGATCGGCTGTTCGTTACCTCGGCCACCGTCGGCCTGAACGCTGATGCGCTCTCAGCCCAGCCGCAGGCGGGCGGTCTGTTCGAACTCATGGGCCACGGCGCAAAAGGATGCGCCACGCCGATTTTTCCCGGTTAGGGGCCTTGCGATGTTGCCGGGCCGTAACCAAATGGCCCTCCCATGACCGACCTGATCGCGCTGTTCGCCGAGCCGGCCACCTGGGCTGCCCTCATCACGTTGATTGCCATGGAGCTTGTGCTCGGCATCGACAATCTGATCTTCATCTCGATCCTGACCAACAAGCTGCCCGAGGAGATGCGGCCGAAGGCGCGGCGGATCGGCATCGGTCTGGCGCTCGGGCTCAGGCTGGCACTGCTCGGCTCCGTCGCGTGGATCGTCCAGCTGACCGAGCCATTGTTCACGGCGTTCAACCACGGCTTCTCTTGGCGCGACCTGATCCTGATCGCCGGTGGTCTGTTCCTCGTCTGGAAGGCGACCAAGGAAATCCATGAGAGCGTCGATCCGAAGGAGAAGGAGCATGCGGCGGCCGATGCGGTCGTGAAGATCGGCTTCGCGGCAGCGATCAGCCAGATCATCATGCTCGACATCGTCTTCTCGATCGACTCGATCATCACCGCCGTCGGCATGACCGACCATGTACCGGTGATGTTCATCGCGGTCCTCGTCGCGGTCGCGGGCATGTTGTTCGCGGCGGGTCCGCTGTCGGCCTTCATCGCAAAGAACCCGACCGTTGTGATGCTGGCGCTCGGCTTCCTGCTCATGATCGGCATGACGCTGATCGCCGATGGTTTCGGCGTGCATGTGCCCAAGGGCTATATCTACACGGCGATGGCCTTCTCGGCGCTCGTCGAGATTTTGAACATCTGGTCGCGCCGGGCGAAGGAGCGGCGCGGGCAAGCCTAGCTTTTCGCAGCCTCCCGGCCTAACCAGCCGCAATGACGATCCACCTGCACGAGGGCGACCTGCCCCATGACGTGTTCGCGCCGGGCGCGATCGCGGTCGATACCGAGGCGATGGGCCTCAACAATTTCCGCGACCGGCTGTGCCTCGTGCAGCTGTCCGACGGGCAGGGCGACGAGCATCTCGTGCGCTTCGATCCCGGCCAGTATGACGCGCCGGTGCTGAAGTCGGTGCTCGCCGATCCGGCGCGGCTGAAACTCTATCATTTCGCGCGCTTCGACCTGTCGATCATGAAACAATATCTGGGCGTGATGGCCGGGCCGGTGTTCTGCACCAAGACCGCGTCGCGGCTGATCCGAACCTATACGGACCGGCATGGCCTGAAGGAGTTGGTCCGCGAACTGCTCGGCATCGACATTTCCAAGCAGCAGCAGTCATCCGATTGGGGTGCCCCCGTGCTGAGCGATGCGCAGAAGGAATATGCGGCGTCCGACGTGCGTTTTCTGCACCGGCTGAAGGAGTTGCTCGAGGAGCGGCTGGCGCGCGAGGGGCGGACCGAACTGGCGCAAGCCTGTTTCGACTTCCTGCCGCACCGCGCCGAACTGGATCTGGCCGGCTGGCCCGAAATCGACATTTTCGCGCACGTCTGATCCCGTGACCTTGCCCGCGCCTGCCCATTATACCGCGCGTCAGCGCGCCGCCCGGCCGGGCAGCAGCTTCGACCGCTGGATGACCGTGCTGAAGATCGCGCTGCCCGTTGCGGCAGGGGCGCTGGCGCTGACCTTCCTGATCCTGCCGCTGACCGCGCAGGAGGAGTTCTCCTTCCTGCTGTCGAAGGATCAGGTCGGCAGCGCTAAGGAGCGGCTGCTCGTCGAGCGCGCGATCTACCGCGGCGAGGACACCAAAGGACAGAAGTTCGTCATTTCCGCGGCCCGTGCGCTGCAGCGCAATTCGGCGACTCCGGTCGTCGAACTCTCCGGCATCACCGCCGAGCTCGCGGCGAAGGACGGGCCGTCGCGCGTCGTCGCCGATGCGGGGCGCTATGACATCAAGCGCGAGCAGGTCGCGACGGTCGGCCCGGTGCGCTTTTCGGCTGCCGATGGCACGCGGCTTGAAACGCGCGACGTGACGGTCGATCTGGCGACGCGGCAGGTGGCGAGCGGTGGTGCCGTTGATGGGCGCGTGCCGCTGGGCTCCTTCAAGGCTGGCCGGCTGCGTGCCGATGTGCGGGGCCGCATTGTCACATTGGACGGCGGCGCGTCCTTGCACATCGACCGGCAACACGGCAGATGAGCCGCATGCTGCGCCCCGCCCTGCTTTCCGCCCTCGTCCTGGCCGCCACGCCTGTGCTCGCACAGGGTCTCGGCGGTTCGGCGCTGAAGGGGCATGACACCAACGCGCCGATCGACATCGATGCGCAGCGCATCGAGGTGCGCGACAAGGAAAATGTCGCGATCTTCTCCGGCGCGGTGAAGGCGAAACAGCAGGACATGAACCTCGCCGCTGCCGAGCTGCGGGTGTTCTATGAGAAGGGCGCGGGCGGCAATCCGACGATCCTGCGCATCGACGCGAAGGGCGGCTTCTCGCTGGTCAGCCCGTCGGAACGCGCGACCTCATCCTACGGCGTTTATGATGTCGACCAGCGCGTGCTGACGATGATTGGCGGCGTCGTGCTCAACCGCGGCGATTCGGTGCTGCGCGGCCAGCGGCTGACCATCGACCTCGACAGCGGCCGCTCGACGCTCGACGGTGCGTCGTCGGGCGGCAGCACATCGGCGAGCAGTGGCCGCGTGACCGGGCGGTTCGTCGTGCCACAACGCACCGGAAAATAGGTAGCGCCGCGCGGTTTCGCTTGCCGCGTCCATTGCCAGGGCGGTAATCTCTCGCTTGATATGCACGAACCGCGCCAACCGGTCCGGAGTGCCGTGCTGGCGAGGCGTTGAGGTGACCGTGGCGGATGCAGAGCTGATGACGGGCAAGCGCGCCGCGGGCGCGACGGGGGCCGACAATGGCCTGGCCGTCGTGTCGATCGGCAAGCGCTACGACAAGCGTGTCGTGCTGCGCGACGTGTCGCTGTCGGTCGATCGCGGCGAAGTCGTCGGGCTGCTCGGCCCGAACGGCGCGGGGAAGACCACCTGCTTCTATTCGATCATGGGCCTCGCGATGCCCGACCAGGGCCGCATCATGCTCGACGGGCAGGACGTCACCGGCCTGCCGATGTACCGGCGCGCGGCCCTCGGCCTCGGCTATCTGCCGCAGGAGACATCGATTTTCCGCGGTCTGACTGTCGAGCAGAATATCATGGCGGTGCTTGAGGTCGTTGAGTCCGATGCCGATGCGCGCGCGGCCCGTCTTGAGCAGTTGCTGGACGAATTCTCGATCGCCCGCCTGCGCGCCGCGCCGGCGATGGCACTTTCGGGCGGTGAGCGGCGGCGTTGCGAGATCGCGCGGGCGCTGGCCGCGACGCCGTCGATCATGCTGCTCGACGAGCCCTTTGCCGGCATCGACCCGATCTCGATCTCCGACATTCGCGACCTCGTCCGGCATTTGAAGGACCGCGACATCGGCGTGCTGATTACCGACCATAATGTCCGCGAGACGCTCGACATCGTCGATCGCGCCTGCATCATCTATGATGGCCGGGTGCTGTTCGAGGGCACGCCCGAGGACCTCGTCGCCAACGAAGACGTGCGCCGCGTCTATCTCGGCGAAAGCTTCAGTCTCTAGCCATGGGCCTGGGGCCACGCCTCGATCTGCGGCAGACACAGCAGCTGGTGATGACCCCCCAGCTGCAGCAGGCGATCAAGCTGCTGACGCTGACCAACCTCGAGATCGAGGCCTTCATGGCCGCCGAGATCGAGAAGAACCCGCTGCTGGAAGCCGCGTCCGAGGACGGGCCGCTTGAGCCGGTTGCCGAGTCCGACGGCGACGGCGGCGACGCGGATTTCGACGTGGATTTCGACACGCCCGACCCCGCGACTGCTGACCAGCTCATGGCGACAGGTGACGCGGTGGCCGACTCGCCGCTCGACTGCGACTTCAACGCCGAGACCTTCCATCACGACAGTGGCTCGGACAGCATCGTCGATGGCGGCGGGCAGGGGCTCGACGGCGGGCTGGGTCTCAATGGCGCGAGCGCCGGCGGCGGCGAGGCGCCGTCCGATGGTTTCGAATCGATGCTGTCGGAGGAGCGCTCGCTCTGCGAGGTGCTTATCGATCAGGCGCAGCTCGCGCTGGACGGGGCCGACCTCATCATCGCGCGCCATCTGATCGATCTCATCGACGAATCCGGTTATCTGACCGGCCCGATCGCCGAGGTGGCGCTCCGGCTCGGCACCGACAGCGCGCATGTTGAACGTGTGCTTGCGGTCATCCAAGGGTTCGAGCCGACCGGCGTCGGTGCGCGGTCGCTCGGCGAATGCCTGGCGCTGCAGGCGCGCGAGGCCGACCGCTATGACCCCGCGATGGCCAAACTGCTCGCCAATCTCGAAGTGCTGGCGCGCGGCGACATGGCGGCGCTCCGCCGGATCTGCGGCGTCGATCAGGAGGATCTGACCGACATGGTGCGCGAGCTGCGCGCCTATAATCCGAAGCCGGGTCTCGTTTATGGCGGGGAGCGGACCCAGTCGGTCGTTCCCGATATTTTCGTGGCGCGGCTGCCCGTCGGCGGCTGGGCAGTTGAACTCAATTCGGCGACGCTGCCGCGCCTGCTCGTCAACCGCAGCTATTATGCCGAACTCACGGCACGCGCCTCGGGGCGGGAGGCGAAAAATTACCTGTCGGACTGCCTGCAATCGGCGAACTGGCTCGCGAAGGCGCTCGACCAGCGCGCCCGCACCATCGTGCGCGTCGCGACCGAGATCGTCCGCCAGCAGCAGGGCTTTTTCGAGCAGGGGGTGTCGCGCATGAAGCCGCTCAACCTGCGCGCCATCGCCGATGCGATCTCGATGCACGAATCGACGGTCAGCCGGGTGACCTCGAACAAATATCTGTCGTGCGAGCGCGGGCTCTATGAACTCAAATATTTCTTCACCAGCGCGATTCAGGGCGCGGGCGACGAGGATGCGGTCTCGTCAGAGGCGGTCAAATCGCGCATCCGCGCGCTGATCGGGGCGGAGACGGCTTCGACGATCCTCAGCGACGACAAGCTCGTCGACGTGCTGCGCGGCGAAGGCTTCGACATCGCCCGCCGTACGGTCGCCAAGTACCGCGAGTCGCTGGGGCTCGGGTCGAGCGTGCAACGCCGCCGTTCGGCATTGCTGGAAGGTTCGCGCGCGGCTTAGACGCTTGGTGCCGGCCTACGCCAAAGGTCAGCGAGCGCCGCTTGTTGTCACCCCGCCTCGCGCGGATTGGGGTCGAAGCCGCTGGCATCTGCAGTGCGGAAGAATTCGCGCAGCAGTTCGCGCTCCGGCTCGGTGATGTGCGGATTCCACACGTCGAAGATCAGCACCGCGCGTATCTCGTCGCTGTCGTTCCGGGCTTCGTGTTCAATCGTGTCGTCGAACGCAAACGCCTCGCCGACCTTCCATACGCGCGTTTCGCCGCCAACGCGAAAGCTGCAACCGGGGGGCACGATCAGCGGCAGGTGCACGATCGTGCGGGTGTTGCTGACGCCGGTGTGCGGCGGGATGTGGGTGCGCGGCTTCAGGACTGAGAAGAAGGCGGTTGGCGCACGTCCCGGCAGATCAGCACGCGGCAGCAATTCAAGCGCTGCCGCTGTCGCCGGGCAGCGCTTGAGCGCGTGCCGGACCGGCTCGCCATATTTCCACAGATAATAGGCGCTCCAGGCGAGCGAATTGTCGAGCGGCGTCCATTTGTTCTCGGGCGTGCCGGGATCCATCGAGACATAGGGTGCGAACCCTTCATCGCCGTCCCGTAGCAGCGATTCGATTTCGGCGCGGATCGCCGGTGTCGCCGCCTCGATTTTCTCGAGCCACGGGAAATGATGCCGTTCGAAAAACTCGTCGGCGGGTAGGAAGGGGTAATGCAAGCCGGCGCATTCGTTTGCGTAAATGCGGCGGCGTCCGACCGACGCGTCCACGGCGGCATTGAAGCGGCGGAGCGTTTGCGGGTCGGCAGTGGCGCGCGCTGACGCAAGGCCGGCGTCAATTGTCTGGCCAAATGCCTCGGTGTGCCGCGTTACAAACGCCCTTGCTTCGGTCAGCCGTGCGGCAAGCGCAGGCGGCAGCTGCTCGAACGGCGGTGCCACGGCGAGCGCGCCTGACCAGTTCCGGCTGGCCTGCGGCATTTCGCCAAGCCGCTCATGCAGTTCCGCCTTCCGGACCAACGCCATCAGGTGCAGGCCATCGATTGCCAGCGCCTTGTCGAGGCTGCGCAGCTCGCCGGCATCGTCGCCGAGCAGGCGTTGCGCCTTGGCAAGGTTGATCCACAGGGCAATCGCCTGCGGATCGGCGGCTGCCGCCCGCGCGAACAGCGGCGCAGCGGTCGCCGCGTCGCCGTCATTGAGCGCGCGGACGCCCAGCGCGTTGAGCTGTTGCGGGTCGTCAGCCACGCAGCCGGCCTCAGCCAACGCGGGAAGCACGAACCGCAACCGCGCCGTCGATGCTCAGGAAATAGCCGCCGAGCGCGCCGCGCTTGATCCTGATCTTCATGCCCGGCTTCGGATCGCGCCGCGACACTTCGGTGGTGCGCCAAACCGCGCCGTCCTCGATCGTGATCGAATACATGCCGTAACCGAGGGCCCGCACCGACTCCGCCGTGGTTTCGATGACGTCCGGCGTGTCCTTTGCACTGTCGTCGTCGGAGAAGAAGGGCAGCTTCGGCAGCACGAATCCGAACAGCGCCCGGCGAGTCTTCCGGACGTCTTCGCGGTCGACGACGGCAATTTGCCCTTTCGCGGTCGCGTCCGCGAGCGCGCCAGCTGTGCGGTCATAGCAAGCAAGGCGCTTGGCGTCGTCCGTTTCCGATTTGCAGGCCACGAGGGCGCTGACCAAAGGCGAGGGCGGCGTGTCCTTGGCGATGGCCGCCGTTGCCGCGAGCGCCAATCCGGCCGCCAGGATCGCTGCTGGTCGCATAATATGTCTCCCCATTTGACGCGCCGGTTTCTGGCACAACCCGGCACGCAATCGCATGTGTCGATTTTGCAACATGTGTTTACGGAACGGTGAACCGCAGTCGCTGCACAGTTGCGTGAACCCCCACCGCCCTTTCATACAGCGGCCCATGTGCCGTCGGCTTTCATGCCCTCCGTCAGGGAAGGGGGGCTTCGGCGGGCTTTCATGAGGGGACAGACATGTCGAATAATTCACTGAAGACCGCACTGCTGCGCTCGACGATTCTCGTCGGCGTCGCCGCTTTCGCTTCGCCCGCCTTCGCGCAGGCTGCCAAGACGGCCGTTGCCGCCGCTGACGAAGCCGCTGCAGGCGACGAAGAGATCGTCGTCACCGGCTCGCTGATCAAGAACCCCAATCTCGAGCGCTCGGCGCCGGTGACGGTTACGACGTCGGACGAGATCGAGCTCAAGCAGTCGAACGTCGCCGAAGAGGTTCTTCGTGAAATCCCCGGCATCGTTCCGTCGATCGGTTCGGCCGTGAACAATGGCAACGGCGGCGCGTCGTTCGTCAACCTCCGCGGCCTCGGCTCGATCCGCAACATCGTCCTGCTGGACGGTTACCGCATCGCCCCGTCGGGCCTCGCCGGTCGCGTCGACTTGAACAACATTCCGCTGGCGCTGCTCAACCGCGTCGAAGTGCTGACCGGCGGTGCCTCGACCACCTACGGTGCCGACGCCATTTCCGGCGTTGTGAACTTCATCACCAAGCAGGACTTCCAGGGCGTCGACGTGTCGGCTTCCGAGCAGATCACCGAAAAGGGTGACGGCAACACCTTCCGCACCGACCTGACCATCGGCGGCAACTTCGACGACGGCAAGGGCAACGCCACGATCAGCATCGGCTATCAGGAAGCCGATCCGGTCTATCAGGGCGCACGCGACTACGGCGCGTTCAATATTTCGTCCTTCGCGGGCACTTACGGCGGTTCGGGCACCTCGATCCCGACGCGCTTCTCGGGCACGCGTCCGCTGCTCGCCGGCACGACGACTCCGGACGTAAATCCGGCAACCGCAAACGGTCCGGTCCGTCAGATCGACACCCGCACGGGGTCCACGACGCCTGGCGCCGCGGTGACCACGTTCAATTTGTTCAACTTCAACCCGTACAACATCTACCAGACGCCGTTTAAGCGCTTCAACATCTACGCGCAGGGCAAGTATGAGTTCACCGACAACGTCGAGATCTACAACCGCGCGCTGTTCTCGAAGAACACCGTCAACACGATCATCGCGCCGTCGGGTGTGTTCGGTTCGGCGGTGCAGATCCCGCTGAGCAACCCCTATCTGCCGGCAACGCTGCGCAACCAGTTTTGCGCATTCGACGTCAATCCGGGCGCGGGCTATCAGCCTCGCTTCACCCCGGCGGAATGCGCTGCGGCTGCGACCGCAACCACTACCAGCAACCCTGCGTACCGCGTGATCGGCACCAATGCGACGGCACCGGTCGATGTAAACGGGGACGGCATTATCCAGGCCAGCGAGGCTGCCGTCAACGTCAACCCCGGTGTCACGCTCTCCCGCCGCACGACGGAAATCGGGCCGCGCATCAGCCAGTTCACGACGACGATCTTCGACTATCGTGCCGGCCTTCGCGGCAAGCTGACCGACAGCCTCGATTGGGATGTCAACGGGTCGTACGGCGAGTCGGAGAACCGCCAGGCGCTGCAGGGCTATGTTCTGACCTCGCGGGTCCGGGACAGCCTGCTTGCGACCAACACCACGACCTGCCTCAGCGGCAACGCGGGCTGCGTTCCGGTCAACTTCTTCGGGCCGGAAGGCTCGATCACGGCCGGGCAGATCCCGTACATCACGGGTGAGAGCACGACGCTGGTCAAGACCTCGCTCGCACAGGGCCGTGGCACGATCAGCGGCGACTTCGGTGTTGCCGCTCCCTGGGCGCAGGACCCGATCGGCATCGCCGTCGGTACTGAATATCGCAAATATACGGCGTCGCAGCGGTCCGACTCGCTGGCACAGACACCGGGTGAGCTGGGCGGTGCCGGTGGCGCTGCACCGAACATCACCGGTGGCTATGACGTTTGGGAAGCCTTCGGCGAGTTGGTTGCACCGCTCGTCCAGGATAAGCCCTTCTTCAAGAGCCTGACGCTTGAAGCCGGCGTGCGCTACTCGAGCTACAAGGTCGATGCCCCGTCGTCGCCGTCGTACAAGACGACGACTTACAAGGCGGGCGGCAGCTGGGAGCCGGTCGATGGCCTGAAGCTGCGTGGCAACTATAGCCACGCCGTTCGCGCCCCGAACATCGGTGAGCTGTTCACGCCGGTTTCGACGGGCCTGACCACGCTGACCGACGATCCGTGCGCGCTCATCACCACGGCGGGCGCGGCCCTCCCCGGTCGCACTAACCCGCAGCCCGCAAATCTTCGCGCAGTCTGCTTGGCTCAGGGCGCAACGGCCGGGAATATCGGCAGCATCGCCAACCCGACTGCCAACCAGGCCAATGTGACTTCGGGCGGCAACGTCAATGTGAAGCCGGAAACGTCGAACTCCTACACCTTCGGTGCTGTGATCCAGCCGGCGGCGATCCCGGGCTTCTCGATCACCGTCGATTACTACAACATCAAGGTGAAGGGTGCGATCACCACGCCGTCTTCGGCTGATGCGATCACGGCCTGCTTCGGGGCTCGGACCGGTGCCAACTTCACGCCGTCGGCGTCTGCCGCCACCGACCCGGCCTGCACGCTCATCCGCCGTAACCCGATCACCGGCGGTCTTGACGGCGATCCGGCAACGACGCCCGGCCTGTCCACCGCGCTGTCGAACCTTGGCTCGCTCAAGACCGACGGTATCGACGTCTCGGCGAACTACAGCCGCGATATCGGCTTCGCCAAGCTGGGGCTGACCTTCACGGGCAACTACACGCACGACTCGAAGTTCAACGCCAACGTCTTTGTTCCGACGTCGGTCAACCGCGAGTGCACCGGCTACTACAGCGCGAACTGCGGCTCGATTCAGCCGAAGTTCCAGTGGTCGCAGCGCACCACGCTGAGCTTCAAGCAGATCGACGTCTCGCTGCTGTGGCGCCACATCGACAAGGTTCAGCAGGAGCCTCTGGATATTGCCTCTGGCAACGGCGGCGCCTTCCAAGGCGTTTTGAACTCCGGCTCCAGCCTTGCAGCCGCGACTGCTGCCGGCAATTCGACCGTTGGTCAGACTGTCGATTTCCAGCACATCAAGGCGTACGACTATTTCGACCTGTCGACGCGCGTCGGGGTGAACGACAATCTGTCGCTGACCGTCACGGTGGAGAACCTGCTCAACAAGCAGCCGCCGCTGGTCGGAACGGGTGTCGGTACCACCGCCTTCAACAGCGGCAACACCTACCCGTCGACCTACGACTCGCTGGGCCGCCGCTTTGCGGTGCAGGCGCGCCTGAAGTTCTAAACTGAACTTCGACTGCCAAAGGAAAGGGCGGACCTTCGGGTCCGCCCTTTTCTTTTTGGGGGAGAGGAGAGTGCGCCGGTGAGAGCCCGTCATCCTGACGAACGTCAGGATCTTGTCGGGAGTATCGGCTACTCGGAGAGAGATCCTGACGTTCGTCAGGATGACGGGACGTGTCGGGGGTTACCCCAGCAACGATGCAGGCAGCGACATCGACACTCCGGCCGTGTTCGCTACCGCCTCGGCCCAGATCGCTGCCTTGTCGATCTCGTCGGCGTGCACAGCCGCTGCGTCGCGATATTCTGCGGCGCGCGCCTCGCCGCCGAATTCGGTGCCGAATTTGGAGTGGCGAGTGAAGGCCGGGCCGGACACGATTTCGGAAATCGCTGCCTCGTCCAGCGGCATCCCGAAATGTGCGACCAGCGCCGCCATCGCTTTGGCAGGTTGCGCGAGCAGCGTTTCACTATCCAGCGTCCGTATGCGTCCGGGATATTGCCCAGCCAATCGCGCGAACAGCGCATGCTGTGCCAGCCAGCCGACCGCCGCGACTTGCAAGTCGGTCTGGCCGAGGAAATCCTCCAGCTCGAAGCCGAGGTCGATCAGGCCGTCCTTGAGCAGCTTCACCAGAAGGTCTCTGACCCAAAGGCGGCCCGTCATTTCCTTCTTGGCGATCGAGCTCAGATAGGTGCGCAGCGGCGCCTCGAGGAGCAGCGCATGCGATGTTGGACGCATTGCCAGCGCCGCGGCAATGAGCGGATTGACGATGTTCGAGGGTTTGACAACGACCGTTTCGCCGGGCCCGAACGGCCGTGCCAGCATGGTCAGCGCGCTGTCGAGTACCCGCGCGATATCGGCAGGCTTGCCGCCCCGGTGCTTCCAGCCCGACAGGTCGTTGAATACCATCGGCTCCTTCAGCCCCATCGCGATGCCAGGGACGTCGAAGGCTCGGGCGAGCAGTGTCGACAGGCAGAAAGCGGAGTGGAAGATGAAATGGAGCGGTGCCGGTGTCCCGGCGCTCGCGATCGCCTCACTTCGGGTTACGACAACGGGACCATCGTCCGACGGCAGATATTCGTCGGTTAGGAAGATAGACGCCCGATGTGCCTCCCGGGGGACGTAGCGGAAATGGAAGGCGTCATATTGCGGGTCGTAACGGTGCGCGTGCCACAGCGGGTCACGTGCGACCGTCGCGCCATCGGGGCGGATTTGCGTCATCGCCCGGTTATTGCCCGGCTGGTGCAGCGTCGCAACCTGTCGCGACATTTCGTCGATTTGGGGCTTCCCGATCGGCGCGCCGCATGACATGCTTTCGTTTGAACGTTTGTCGGGAGGTTTCAATGCGTTCCAGCAATAGAATTTTGATGGTCGCCGCAGGACTGGTGTCGGCAGCGCTGTCGGTGCCCTGCGTCGCCGCCGATCCGGCGGGCGCAACGACCGCTCCGGATGCAACCGCCGCTGCCGCACCCGTTGAGGAAAAGAAGATTTGCCGGGGAGCGATCGAAACTGGTTCGTTGATCAAGAAACGCAAGACCTGTCTTACCAAGGCGCAATGGCTCGCCGTTGACGCACAGCAGGAGCGCGAAGCGCGCAAGATGGTCGAGGACAGCGCCGGCCGTCCGTCGGGGAATTGAGCATGATCGGGAAAATTCTGCCAAGCCTGTTGGGGGCGACGATCTTGGCATCGGTCGCTGCGGCACAGAGCGCGCCGCCTGCCACCCCGCCGCCTGTTGAGGAAAAGAAAATCTGTCGCTCGGAGGCGGAGATCGGATCGCTGGTCAAGAAACGGCGGACCTGTCTGACCCGCGAACAGTGGAAATATGTCGACGATCAACATTCGGCCGAAGCGCGCAAGATGCTGATGGACAATACGAACCGGCAGGTTTCGAACTGACGCTGGCGGTACCGAGGCATCATTGGCCCCAGTTTCCATTGCCCGGGTCATGCGGATTATCGACCCGTCAGGCCCATCGCTGAAGGATGATGGTCGGCGAACGGGGCATCTCGGTGCCTATCTACCGCCCAGCTCGCTCGAGCGCCTGTCCCGCGTCTCGCCATTGAGCCGCCATTACATCGAGCCAGCGGAGTCCAGCAGTAATCTCGTCCGCAAAGTCAGTGCGGGCTCTATCGAGCACCGCTTGGCGCAGGCCTGGCGTATAGGCATGTTCGGGAGCCTTCGAATAACGAGTCAGCAATGGGCCGTTCACGATGGCCGTTATGACATCAGGTGACGCCTCGATCTTGAGATGATCCAAGCAAGTGGTCAGCCCGGCGTCGGGTTCGACAAGGAATGCCTCGAAATCGAGCCAGAAGAGCGCATCAGCCGGCTCGGCGGCGAGTAGGGCCGTCATTTCGCAGAGCCAGCTCATCGCGATCGCCTCGCCCTCTCCGGTAACCGGGACGATTCCGCCCAGGCGCTGCACCAACCGTGTGGCGCGCAGCGGCGCGGCCGCCGCGATCTCCTGCCGGGAAATGGCCCCGCCGAGGATACCAGCGAGATAGACCTCGGCCGAAACCGATATGGCCAGTCCGGGTTGTCCGGTCATGTGGAGCAATTCGCCAGCGATTTCTGATACAAAGCTTGATGCCTTTACGACGGACAGCTGGCCTGGCGTGTAGGTGCGCGACCAGAGCCGAAGCAACGCATCCAGACGCGGCTCGCGGCTTGTTAGGCCGCCCTCGCCTGCGAACACGCGGAGCGCGGCAGGCTCCCGCAGCACATGTGCACCGGCCGCGCCGATCATCCGGGCCAGCAACGTCGAGCCAACATGGCCGATGTGGAAAATGAAGCTGCAACTGGGCATCGGCATCGCCGCCGCAGCGAGCACGACCTGTTCTGCAGGCACCCAGCGCGCGCGCACGTCTCCCAGCAGACGTTCATCGAGGAAGCTCGCGCGCTCATAGGCGGCGCGGTCGAAATCGACGAACAGCATGGCATCGCGCTCGGGATCGTACGCCAGCGGCAGCAGGTCGGGCGAACGGGCCAACAGGGTCGCGAGGTCTGACATGCCCAGTCTATAGCTCTCTGTGCCGACCGGGCGAAGCCCTGCTAAGCCACCACCAGCGCCAGCTTCCCATCGCCCTCGTCGACCCGGATCGTGGCCCCGTCCGGCGCATCACCGCGCAGGATCAGGTCGGCAAGCGGGTCCTGCAGATGCTTTTGCACCGCCCGTTTGAGCGGTCGCGCGCCATACACCGGATCATAGCCAACCCGCGCCAGCCAGCGCCGGGCAGCGTCAGTGAGTTCCAGCATGATCTTGCGATCCTTGAGCAGCGCCGCGACGCGATCGACCTGGATGTCGACGATCGCGCCCATATGTTCGAGCGCCAGCCGGTGGAACAGGATGATCTCGTCGAGCCGGTTGAGGAATTCGGGGCGGAAATGGCCGCGCACCACCTCCATCACCTGCGCCTCGACCTCCTCGACCTTCTGATCGTCGCGCAACGCGGCAATATATTGCGAGCCGAGGTTCGAGGTCAGGATGATGATCGTATTGGTGAAATCGACGGTGCGGCCCTGACCGTCGGTCAGCCGGCCGTCGTCGAGCACCTGCAGCAGGATGTTGAAGACATCGCCGTGCGCCTTCTCGACCTCGTCGAACAGCACGACCTGATAGGGCCGGCGGCGGACGGCTTCGGTGAGCACGCCGCCTTCTTCATAGCCGACATAGCCCGGCGGCGCGCCGATCAGGCGGGCGACCGAATGCTTCTCCATGAATTCCGACATGTCGATGCGCACCATTGCGGCGGCGTCGTCGAACATGAATTGCGCGAGCGCCTTGGTCAGCTCGGTCTTGCCGACGCCGGTCGGCCCAAGGAACAGGAAGGAGCCCAGGGGGCGGTTGGGGTCTTGCAGTCCAGCGCGTGCGCGGCGGACGGCGGATGACACCGCCTTGACGGCATCGGCCTGGCCGATGACGCGCTTGCCGAGCTGCGTTTCCATCTGCAGCAGCTTCTCGCGCTCTCCTTCGAGCATGCGATCGACGGGGATGCCGGTCCAGCGCGAGACGACGCCGGCGATGTCTTCGGAGGTGACCTCCTCACGCAGCATCGCGGTTGCCGAGACAGCCTCAGCTTCCGCCAATTGCCGTTCGAGATCGGGGATTACGCCGTAGCTGAGCTCGCCCGCCTTGGCGAAGTCGCCATTTCGCTGGGCCTGATCGACTTCGATCCGCGCCGCGTCGAGCCGCTCCTTGAGCTTGGTGGCGCTGTTGAGCTTGTCCTTTTCGCCCTGCCAGCGCGTGGTGAGCGCGGCGGACTGCTCCTCGAGATTGGCCAGTTCGTCCTCAAGCGCGTCGAGCCGGTCCTTCGAGGCACGGTCGGTCTCGCGCTTCAGCGCCTCGCGCTCGATCTTCAGCTGCATGATGCGCCGGTCGAGATTCTCGATTTCCTCGGGCTTGGATTCGACTTCCATGCGCAGCCGCGACGCGGCCTCGTCCATGAGGTCGATGGCTTTGTCGGGCAGGAAGCGGTCGGCGATATAGCGGTTGCTGAGCGTCGCGGCGGCAACGATGGCTCCATCGGTGATGCGAATGCCGTGGTGGAGTTCGTATTTCTCCTTGAGGCCGCGCAGGATAGAGATTGTGTCCTCGACGGTCGGTTCGCCGACGAACACTGGCTGGAAGCGCCGCGCGAGCGCCGCGTCCTTTTCGACATGCTTGCGATATTCGTCGAGCGTCGTCGCGCCGATACAGTGCAGCTCACCGCGGGCGAGGGCGGGCTTGAGCAGGTTGGACGCATCCATCGCGCCTTCGGATTTGCCCGCCCCGATCAGCGTGTGCATCTCGTCGATGAACAGCAAGATATCGCCGGCACCGGCGGTGACCTCGTCAAGCACGCCCTTCAGCCGTTCCTCGAACTCGCCGCGATATTTCGCGCCGGCGATCAGGCTGCCCATGTCGAGCGCCATCAATTTCTTGTCCTTGAGGCCGTCGGGCACATCGCCGTTGACGATGCGCAGCGCGAGGCCTTCGACGATCGCCGTCTTGCCGACGCCGGGTTCGCCGATCAGTACCGGATTATTCTTGGTGCGGCGCGCCAGCACCTGGATGGTGCGGCGGATTTCCTCGTCGCGGCCGATGACGGGATCGAGCTTGCCGTCGCGCGCCGCCTGCGTCAGGTCCCGTGCGAATTTCTTGAGCGCATCATAGCGGTCTTCGGCACCCGCCGTGTCGGCGGTGCGGCCCTTGCGCAGCCCTTCGATCGCGCTGTTCAGGCCCTGCGCCGTCACGCCAGCCTTGGCGAGCGCCTCGCCCGCCGCCGTGCCCTTGGCGAGTGCCAGCGCGAGAAGTAAACGCTCGACGGTGACGAAGCTGTCGCCCGCCTTGGTCGCGACCTGCTCGGCGGAGTCGAGAATGCGCGCGGTGTCATTGTCCCACTGCAACTGCTGCGCGCCTGAGCCGCTAACCTTGGCGATTTTGGCCAGCGCCGCGTCGGTGGCGATCTCGGCCGCCTTGGGGTCACCGCCGGCCGCGCGGATCAGTCCGGCAGCCATGCCCTGCTCATCCTCGATGAGCGCCTTCAGCAGATGCTCGGGCGCAACGCGCTGATGGCTGTTCCGTATCGCGACGGTCTGCGCGGCCTGCAGGAAACCCTTGGCGCGCTCGGTGAATTTTTCGATGTTCATGTCAGCCCTTTGCCTGGTCCGACTCCATGTAGTGTTGCCCGATTGTCACACAAGTGTGGGGCTAACTCTCAGACGCCTTTTTCCCCATTCGATCGGCTTCCGCTTCCAGACCAGCATCGTCGTTGATTGTCGCGCTACGGTGCAGTTGCGCGGTGGGCCGTACGCGTCCCTGCCTTTGCTGAACCACATGCCACGCCTCGTGGGGGACATGCCGATCCTTGCCGGACATGACATGGATGTCCGAGCCCTGCGCATAGGCGAGTGCATTGAGCTGCGCGGGTTTGGCGGAATTGCGATGGACTTCGACCTCGGCAAGCGAGAGACCTGACAGCTGCTCAAGTCCCGCGCGCAGCGGTTCGGGTAGGCCCTTACGGGTTGCGGCGACCGTCGTCTCAGATCGCCGCCGCGCCATCAATCGGTGACCGCGTCCCAGGCGTCCTTCAGCTTGGCGAAAAAGCCGCTCGATTTCGGGCAGCTTTGTGCCTCGGCCTCAAGTGCCTGAAACTCTTCGAGCAACTCGCGCTGCCGGGCGCTGAGTTTGGTCGGCGTTTCGACATCGACCTGAATGACCAGATCGCCGGTGCCGCCGCCATTGAGGGCCGGGAAGCCGCGGCCGCGCACGCGGAACTGCTTGCCGGACTGGGTGCCCGCGGGAATGCGGACCGAGCAGCCCTTGCGGTCGAGGCACGGAACTTCGATGTCGCCGCCAAGCGCGACGGTGGTCAGCGAGACCGGCACAGCTGCGAACAGCGTCGTTCCCTCGCGCTTGAAAATGCTGTGCGGCCTCAGGTTGACGAACAGGTAAAGATCGCCGGCCGGGCCGCCGCGCATGCCAGCCTCGCCTTCGCCGGACACGCGGATGCGCGTGCCGTCATCGACGCCGGCCGGCACCTTGACGTTGAGCGTCTTACGCTGCTCGACGCGGCCGAGGCCGCCGCAGTAGTTGCAGGGGTCGGGAATGATCTGCCCGGCGCCGCGGCAGGTCGGGCAGGCGCGTTCGACGACGAACAGGCCTTGCGACATGCGAACCTGCCCGCGACCGCCGCAGCCATGGCAGGTCTTCGCCGAGGTGCCGGGTTTGGCGCCCTTGCCGGCGCAATGGTCGCAGCTGGCCGAGACATCGAGCAGCAGCTCGGTATCCTTGCCGGTGAAGGCTTCCTCGAACGTCATTTCGAGGTCGTAGCGCAGGTCGTTGCCGCGCTGGCCGACGCCCTGGCGCTGGCTGCGCTGACGCCCGCCGCCCATGAAGTCGCCGAAGATATTCTCGAAAATGTCCGAGAAGCCGCCTAGGTCGTCAGCTGAGAATCCGCCGCCGCCGCCGCCACCGCCGCCGTTCTGGAACGCTGCCTTGCCGTAACGGTCATAGGCGGCGCGCTTCTGCGGGTCCTTCAGGCAGTCATAGGCTTCGGAAATCGCCTTGAACCGGCTTTCCGAATCCTTGCAGCCCGGATTCTTGTCGGGGTGATATTGCATGGCGAGGCGGCGGTAGGCGCTTTTCAGCACCTTTTCGTCGGCACCGCGCTCGACTTCCAGCAGTTCGTAATAATCCATGTCGATCATTCGGTCGGCCCCCCGGCGCGCCTGTACGCAACACAAAGCAATGGGCGGAGCGCTTGTCCACCGGGATCAATCGCTCCGCCCATGCCAGCTTACTTCTTCTCGTCGTCGACTTCCGAGAATTCCGCATCGACGACATTGTCGTCTTTCGGCGCAGCGTCGGGCTGCGGCGAGGCGGCCGAGGCCTGCTCCGCTGCATAGATCGCCTCGCCGAGCTTCATCGCCGCCTGCGCGAGCGCCTGGCTCTTGGCGTTGATGTCATCGACGTCGTTCGAGTCGAGCACCGATTTCAGCGCGGCCACGGCGGTTTCGATCTCGCCCTTCACCTCGCCCGAGACCTTGTCGCCATGTTCGGCGAGCTGGCGCTCGGTCGAGTGGATCAGGCTGTCGGCCTGGTTTCGGGCTTCCGCCGACGCGCGGCGCTTCTTGTCCTCTTCCGCGAACTGCTCGGCGTCCTTCACCATCTTTTCGATGTCGGCGTCGCTGAGGCCACCCGAGGCCTGGATGCGGATCTGCTGCTCCTTGCCGGTGCCCTTGTCCTTGGCGCTGACATTGACGAGGCCGTTGGCGTCGATGTCGAAGGTCACCTCAATCTGCGGCACGCCGCGCGGGGCGGGCGGAATGCCGACGAGATCGAAATTGCCGAGCAGCTTGTTGTCCGCCGCCATTTCGCGCTCGCCCTGCAGCACGCGGATCGTCACCGCCGACTGATTGTCGTCAGCCGTCGAATAGGTCTGCGACTTCTTGGTCGGGATCGTCGTGTTGCGGTCGATCATGCGGGTGAACACGCCGCCCAAAGTCTCGATGCCGAGCGACAGCGGGGTCACGTCGAGCAGCAGCACGTCCTTGACGTCGCCCTGCAACACGCCGGCCTGAATGGCCGCGCCCATCGCCACGACTTCGTCAGGGTTGACCGAGGTGTTCGGCTCCTTGCCGAACAGTTCCTTCACGAACTGACGGACGCGCGGCATGCGGCTCATACCGCCGACGAGGATGACTTCGTCGATCGCGTCGGCTTTCACACCGGCTTCGTTCATCGCGTCGATGCAGGGCTTCCGGGTCTTCTCGATCAGATCGATGACGAGCTTTTCGAGGTCGGCACGGGTGATCGACTTGACGAGATGCTTCGGACCCGTCGCGTCGGCCGTGATGAACGGCAGGTTGACCTCGGTCGAGGCCGACGACGACAGTTCGATCTTCGCCTTTTCGGCGGCTTCCTTCAAACGCTGCAGCGCCAAACGGTCACTGCGCAGGTCGATGCCTTCCGACTTTTTGAAGTCTGCTGCGAGGAACTCGACGACCTTGGCGTCGAAGTCTTCACCGCCGAGGAAGGTGTCGCCGCTCGTCGACTTCACCTCGAACACGCCGTCGCCGAGCTCAAGGATCGACACGTCGAAGGTGCCGCCGCCCAAGTCATAAACCGCGATCGTCGCGCCGGCCTTCTTGTCGAGACCATAGGCAAGCGCCGCCGCTGTCGGCTCGTTGATGATGCGCAGCACTTCGAGACCGGCGATCTTGCCGGCGTCCTTGGTCGCCTGACGCTGGGCGTCGTTGAAGTAGGCGGGGACCGTGATGACGGCCTGCGTGACGGTTTCGCCAAGATAGGATTCGGCGGTTTCCTTCATCTTCTGGAGGATGAAGGCCGAGACTTCGGAGGGGCTGTAATCCTTGCCGCCTGCCTTGACCCAGGCGTCGCCATTGCCGCCCTTGACGATCTTGTAGGGAACAAGACCCATGTCCTTCTGGGTCATCGGGTCATCGAACCGGCGGCCGATCAGGCGCTTGACCGCGAACACGGTATTCTCGGGGTTGGTCACTGCCTGGCGCTTGGCTGGCTGGCCGACGAGTCGCTCGCCGTCCTTGGTGAAGGCAACCTGCGACGGCGTCGTGCGCGCGCCTTCCGCATTTTCGATAACCTTGGGGGTCGACCCTTCCATCACTGCAACGCAGCTGTTGGTGGTGCCGAGGTCGATGCCGATGACTTTGGCCATTCCTGTGCTCTCCGAAAAATCTGGAACCGAACTAGTCTCCAAGCCCGCCGCCGCCTCGCAAGGCAAGCACGGCATCCGGGCTGCGTTGGCGATGTAGGAAGGCCGCACGGGCGTCGCAAGACTTTGCGGCGATTCCAGTACGACTCAATCGTTCCGCACATGGGACAAGCGACAGGTCGCCGCAGGGTGGTCGACTTGCCGCTAGGCCGGGTTTATCTCCGCTGCCCGACGTTAGGAAGTTTATGGACACGCGAATCGGCGCCCGGCGCTTCGGCACCGCCGCCATCATCATTGCTTTGCTTATGCTCGGGCTGGCCCTCCTGACGGGGCGGCTCGCCCATTCGAGGGGCATCGAGCAGGTGCAGGTCAGCAACGCGATCGTGCGACTGGCCCCGGTGCCCGGCCGGCCGGCCGCCGGTTATTTCCACCTCGAAGGTGGCGCGGCTGATGATCGGCTGGAGCGTATCTCGGGCCCGGCGGGCACCCGCGTCGAGCTGCACGAGACGATAACGATGCACGGCGCGATGTCGATGAGCGCGCTGAAGGCCGTCGACGTGCGCGCCAATACACAGGTCGCCTTTGCGCCCGGCGGCAAGCATTTGATGATTTACGGCCTGCCTGTAGCGACGAAGCCCGGCACAGCGGTGCCGCTGACCTTCCATTTCGCCAAGGCCGGTCCGGTCCAGATCTTGGCAACCGCGCGTTCAGCCAGCGATGCGATGGACAACACGCACGGCTAAACCCTCTCGCCCGCCGACCGCAGGCGAAGTTGATCTGATCCATTCGGTGTTCGGCGCTTCGCTCGATTCCGCGCCGCTGCGCTTTCGACGCGCCAAATATTGGCCGCTACAGCCCGCGACGGTTGTCATGGCCCCCGACGGAAACATTTGGTTCCATCCGGACAGTCCGCACTGGCGTGATGATTACACCAAATCGACGCTTGGGCTTCGGGCACTCGTCGTCCACGAACTCGTGCATGTGTGGCAGTGCCAGCAGGGGCTGTATCTGCCGCTGCGCCGCCCGCCGTTCGCGCGCTATCGCTATGCGCTCAAACCCGGCAAGCCGTTTCGCCGCTACGGCATCGAGCAGCAGGCGATGATCGTGCAGCATGCCTATGTCGCGCGCGAAACCGGGTTCTGCGATGCCGCGCTCGCGGCGATCATTCCATTCGGTACATGGGCTGCCGGCGCGGCCGCCTGAGCTCAAATCAGACGGGCAGCGACCGTTCGTTGATCGCGTCGTAAAGCTTGACGTCGATCGAGCGTACCGCGCCTTGGATGGCTTTATTGAACGCCATCATGTGCGGTTGCTTGAAATGCGCCTTGAGCGAAGCCTCGTCGGACCAGCGCTCGACGATGGTAACGATGCCTTCGGACGCGCTCTCCACCGCCATCGAGTAGCTGAGGCAGCCGGACTCGTCCCAGGTCGCGCGCATCATCGCATCGAGCGCGGGCTGGAGTTCGGCGATGCGGGCCGGATCGACTTCGGCGCGGGCAATGACGATCAACATGGCGTGTTCCCCACTTCGCGCGTCAGGCGGCAGCGTCGCCGCTCTTCGCCTTGGCAACGCTGACCAGCGCCGGTCGCAGCAGCCGGTCCTTGATCACATAGCCGGCCTGAAGTTCCTGGATGATCGTGCCCGGCTCATGGTCGTGCTCGACTTCGATCATCGCCTGGTGGCGGTTGGGGTCGAGCTTCTGCCCGACGGCCTCAACCCGCGAAACGCCATGGCGGCCAAGCACCGATTGCAGTTCCTTTTCGGTCATCTCGACGCCGGTCACGATGCCCTTCACCGCCTCATCCTCGCGCGCGGCGGCAGGAATCGAATCGACCGCGCGGCGCAGATTGTCTGCGACACCGAGCAGGTCTCGGGCAAAGCCGGTCGTCGCATAGGCAACCGCGTCGGCCTTGTCGCGCTCGAGCCGGCGGCGGCTGTTCTCAGCTTCGGCGGCGGCACGCAGCATGCGGTCCTTCAGTTCGGCAATCTCGGCGTCCTTGGCGGCCAACAGCGCCTCGAAATCGGGAGCTGCCGCGCCGATGTCTTCGTCCTCGGGCGTATTCACTGTCTCGTCAGTCATGCAATCAACCTGCTCAATGCCTGTGCGGTATAGTCCACCATGGGAACGACCCGCGCGTAGTTCAACCGCGTCGGGCCGATGACGCCGACGACGCCAACGATGCGATCGCCCGCCGCGCGGTACGGCGCCGCGATAACGCTCGAGCCGGACAAAGAGAACAGCTTGTTCTCCGACCCGATGAAAATCTTCATGCCCTGACCATCGCGCGCCAAGTCGAGGACACGCGCCAGATCCTCCTTGCCGTCAAGATCGGCCAGCAATGAGCGAACCCGTTCGATGTCGGCGGCAGCCCGATCGTCGAGCAGATGCGAACTGCCGCGGACGATCAGCACCGGGCGCGATAGGCCGTCCGACGACCAGAGCGCCAAGCCTTTTGCGACGACGTCCTGCGCAGCCTCGTCGAGCGCGGCCCGGTCCGCCGCCATCTCCTGCGCGAGGCGGGCGGCCGCCTGGGCGAGGGTGAGCCCCGCGAGGCGCGCATTGATGTAATTCGCTGCCTGGATCAGCGCGGATGACGGCAATCCCGGCGGCAGGTCGATGGCGCGGTTCTCGACGGTGCCGTCATCGCCGACGAGCACAGCGAGCGCGCGGTCCGGACCCATAGGCACGAAGGACAGCTGGCGCAGCACGAGCTCGCGTTTTGGGGCCATCACGACGGCGGCGCAGGCGCTGAGGCCTGACAGTGCCGCGGTTGCGCGACCCATGATGTCTTCGATCGAGCCACCCTGTCCGCGCATCTGGCCTTCGATGGCGGCGCGGTCTTCGACCGACGGTGCCGAGGTCTGCATCATGCCATCGACGAAAAGGCGGAGGCCGATGTCGGTCGGGATGCGTCCTGCCGAGACATGAGGGCTGGCGAGCAGCCCGAGTTCCTCCAGATCCTGCATGACGTTGCGGATCGAGGCCGGTGACAGGCCAAGCGCACCGAGTTTGGACAGTGTGCGCGACCCGACCGGCGAGCCGCTCGCCAGATAGGATTCGACGATCGTGCGAAAGATGTCGCGCGCGCGGTCGTTCAGTTCGGTGATGCTGGGTCCGGACATGGGCGACGCCAATGTAGGCGCTCGGACTTGCGCGCTCAACGGGTGCGACCTACACGCCGCCAACCCGGTATCAGGAGACAAGCCATGCGCCCCAGCGGTCGCGCCCCCGACGAAATGCGTGCCATCGAAATGATCGCGGGATTTTCGCGCCATGCCGAGGGCTCGTGCCTCGTCAAATTCGGCGATACGCATGTGCTCGTCACCGCGTCGGTCGAAGAACGGCTGCCGCCGTGGCTACGCGGGAAGGGGCAGGGCTGGGTGACGGCTGAATATGGCATGCTGCCGCGAGCCACCCACACGCGTGGACAGCGCGAGGCAGCCAAGGGCAAGCAGTCGGGCCGCACCCAGGAAATCCAGCGGCTGATCGGCCGGTCGCTTCGCGCCGTTACTGATCTCAAGCTGCTCGGCGAGCGCCAGATCACGCTCGATTGCGACGTGATCCAGGCTGACGGCGGCACGCGCACCGCTGCCATTTCCGGCGCTTGGGTGGCGCTGCGCATGGCGGTCGACGGGATCATGAAGAAAAATGACCTGAAGGTCGATCCGATCAAGAGCCGGGTCGCGGCGGTTTCGTGCGGTTTCTACGAGGGGACGGCGGTGCTCGACCTCGACTATCCTGAGGATTCCTCGGCCGAGACCGACGCCAATTTCGTGCTTATCGAAGGCGGCGGCATCGTCGAGGTACAGGCGACCGCCGAGGGGGCGCCCTATGACGAGGAAGGCCTGCTCCGGATGCTTCGCCTCGCCCGCATCGGCTGCGACAACATTTTCGCAGCGCAGGCGGCGGCTGCCGGGCGGTGAGCCGCAGGCTGATGCCCGGGCCGCTGGTCCTGGCGACCCATAATCACGGCAAGGTGCGCGAGATCGCGGCGTTGCTCGGACCCTATGGCATGGAACCCGTTGCGGCGGGCGAACTCGGCTTGCCTGAGCCCGAGGAAACCGAGGACAGTTTCGCGGGGAATGCGCTGTTGAAAGCGCATGCGGCGTCGCGCGCGTCGGGCATGGTGGCGCTCAGCGACGACAGCGGGCTGGAAGTCGCGGCGCTCGGTGGGCAGCCGGGGGTTTATACTGCCAATTGGGCGGAGCGGCCCGACGGCGCGCGCGACTGGATGATGGCGATGCACAAGGTCGAGGCGGCGCTGCCCGAGGGTGCCGTGCGGGATGCGCAGTTCGTCTGCACGCTGGCGCTAACTTGGCCCGACGGGCATGCCGATGTGTTCGAGGGGCGCGTTGCCGGGACGCTGGTCTGGCCACCGCGTGGCGACCGGGGCTTCGGCTATGATCCGGTGTTCATGCCGGTGGGTTACGACCAGACCTTTGGCGAGATGGACCCCGACAAAAAGCATGCGATCAGCCACCGGGCCTTGGCCTTCGCGAAGCTGGTCGCTGTCAGTTTCTGAGGTGCGCGAACCGCTCGCTGTCTATGTGCACTGGCCGTTCTGCGTCACCAAATGCCCCTATTGCGACTTCAACAGCCATGTCCGTGCGAAGATCGGCGAGACGGGCTGGCGCGAGGCGTTGCTCGCCGACTTGCGGCATGAGGCGAGCGTTACGCCCGATCACCGGGTCACCAGCATATTTTTCGGTGGCGGCACGCCGTCGTTGATGGACCCAGCAACGACCGGCGCGGTCATCGACGAAGTGGCTCGGTTGTGGCCCGTCGAACCGGGTCTCGAAATCACGCTGGAGGCCAATCCTTCAAGCGTGGAATCATCACGATTCGCGGGGTTCGCCGCCGCCGGGGTGAATCGCGTTTCGCTCGGCCTGCAGGCACTGGACGATGCGGCGTTGAAACGGCTCGGCCGTCCGCACGACGTCGCTATGGGTCTCGCCGCGCTCGACGTCGCGCAATCGATCTTCGACCGGGTCAGCTTCGATCTCATCTATGCGCGTGAGGGGCAGACACTCAGCGGCTGGGAAGCCGAGCTGTCGCGGGCTTTGAAGTTCGGGACGGATCACCTCTCGCTCTATCAGCTCACGATCGAACCGAAGACGCGGTTCGCTACACTGCATGCGTCTGGAGACCTCGTCATACCCGGCGAGGACCTCGCCGCCGACCTGTGGGAGCTGACGCAGGCGATGACCGCTGCAGCGGGATTGCCAGCCTATGAGATTTCCAACCACGCGCGACCGGGCAGCGAGAGCCGGCACAATCTGCGCTATTGGACATACGGCGATTATGTCGGTGTTGGGCCGGGTGCACATGGACGGCGTGCGGGTGTGGCAACAGTGCGCCAGATGAAGCCGGAGGGCTGGCTGGACGCGGTTGCGGCGGGCCGCCACGGCATCGACACCGAGACCAAGCTGGATAGCGCTACTCGGGCGGACGAGGCGTTGCTGATGGGATTGCGGCTCACGGCTGGGATCGATGGCGATCTGTTCGAGCGCCGGACGGGAGTGGCGCTGGCCGACCTCATCGATGAGGCAGCGGCGGCGCATCTGGCGGGCGTCGGCCTGATCGAACGAAGCGCGGCAGGCTTACGCGTTACCGCGCGGGGCCTGCCGCTCCTGAATGCGATCCTGCCGAAGCTGCTCAGATCATAGGGGCCGCCGCTCAGTCGGCGAGCGGCTGGCCCTCGGCTTCAGCGAGCAGGGCGATCACGATATAGGCAAGGGCGGGAAAGCCCGAGCCAAGCAGCGTGGCGAGGACAGCCGCAGCACGGACCCAGAGCACGTCGACGCCGGTGTAATTGGCGATCCCGGCGCAGACGCCGAGGATCTTGGCGGAGCGCTTGTCGAGGCGGAAGGTGCGGTCGGTCATTGTCGTTGTCCTTGAAGGAGGATGTGGCGCGTTCAGGCGACGAGGTTGGTCATCGCCGGAGCGGTTGCGGCAAGCAGGCAGGTCGCTGCGATCACGAACGAACCGAAAGCGGCGACGAGGTTGCGGCTGAAGCTGGAGGTCGAGAACATGACTTGGTTTCCTTTGCGTTTTCGGGCGGACCATCCGTCCTATGCCGATACAATCGCAAGGGCCGTGCCAATTTACATTCGCAGGCCTAAGACCCTTCAATTTTAGGGATAAATGTTGGACTCGGTGCCGAGCACGTTTCGCCGACTGTGGTGAAATCCGCCAACTCATGGCGCAAATCCTACCAAGCCGCGGCCATTCGTTCGCTAGTCACCGGATCGGTTGGCCATTTCGTGGACAGATTCGAAGTGCGCGGCGAGGATTGGACCTGCACGTGCCATGCTGCCGGTATGACCCAGGTGATTCGCAGCTATGTCGATGGTCCGCACGGGCAGATGCATGTGCGCATTGCGCGGCCGCAGACACCGATCGCAACGCCGCTCATGTGCATTCACATGAGTCCGATGACTGGCCGCATTTTCGAGCCCTTGCTGGCCGAGATGGGGGAGGACCGGATTGCGGTCGCCTTCGATACGCCCGGCTTTGGCATGTCCGACCCGCCGTCCGGACCGCCAGCGATCGCGGATTATGCGAGAGACCTGCTGGCCGGTCTTGGCACTTTGGGGATTGCGGGGCCCATCGACCTGATGGGCTATCATACCGGATCGATGATAGCGGTCGCCATCGCGCAGCTAGCGTCAGAGCGGGTGCGTCGGCTGTTGATGGTGTCGGCACCGATCTTTCCGGATGACGAGCGGCGGGAGTTTCGTGAACATTACCGGCACCGCGAACCGGAGGCGGATGGCAGCCATGTCCTGCGGCGGTGGATGGGGTTCGTTTATCACCATTTGCGGCCTGGTGTGTCGCTGTCGGAGGTCAACGACGCCTTCCGGGATGCCTTGCTGGCAGGCAATATCGAATGGTGGGGGCACCATGCTGCGTTCAACTATGACCTTGCGGCAGACCTTGCGGAGATCACGCAGCCGGTTCTGATCCTCAACACCGGCGACGACCTCGATCAGCAGACGCGGCGGGCGAACGGCGTGGCGGCTCGCTCGATAATCCTCGAAGTGCCCGGTTGGGGACATGGATTTATCGCGCAGCACACGGCCGATGTTGCCCGGCTGGCGCGCAGCTACTTGGACGCTGCCGATAGTCGAGAATTCGCGAGCGTGGACGTGCCGGCGTCTGCTTCGGGTCCGCGCTATCCTGAGCGGGTCGGCAGCTTTCCGCCTCCCGCAGCCGAAGGAGGCTCGCACTAGCGAGTCGCCGTTAGCGGAAGGCCCTGGGCGCGTTCGAGACGGTCAGGAAGCCGCCCGGTCCGATTTGTTGCACCTCGAGGCCGCGTTCGGCGACGCCGCCCTTGAAGCGGAAGATGCCGTCGATGCCGGCAAAGCCGTCGGGATCGTCAAGCGCGCGACGCGGGAAGGGGTCGCCGACCGTCCAGCGGGTGCCGACGCTGTTGACGAGCAGCACCGCATCATATCCGAGGCTGGCGAGGCGGCTTGGCGCGCCGCCGAAGCGGGTGCGATAGCGGGTCGACAACTGCGCGAAGCGTCCATCCGGAACGCTGGCGAACCAGGCCCCCTTCATGGCCGGGATCCGCGCCAGACCGGGTTCGCTGTTCCACAGTTCGGGGCCGAGGAGGCGGACGTTCGCGTTGCCGGCACCATACTGCGTCAGTGCCGGCAGGAAGGCGGCGGCGACATTGCCCGAGTCGGCGATGAGCAGCGCCTGGAACGGGACAGGTGCGAGCCGGTTGGCGACGGGTGCGATGGTGCCGTCCTGACGGACCATGCCGGCCTGCGCCGTCTTCGCGACGCGTGTTTCATAGTCAGTGATCCGCCGCGCCGAGACGAGCAGCTTCTTCCGATCGCGGACGAAGGTTTCCATCGCGGCGACCTTGCCGCCCGATGCCTGCACAGCCTTCACGAACGCCGAGGACACGCGTTGGCCGTAAGCCCCGGCGGGGATCAGCGCTGCGAAGCGTTCGACGCCCTTGGAGCGCGCAAAGGCAACGACGCGGCCGATCGACTCGCCGGGCTGGAAGCCCATGACATAGGCGGTGGGGGCGAGTGTCGCATCGTTGGAGAAGCTGATCACTGGCACCCCGCGCGCTGCAGCGAGCGGCGCGGCGGCGCGCACGTCGGGGGCGAGCAGTGGTCCGAGAAACACGCTCGAACCGTCGGCAAGCGCGCGGCTGGCAGCCTGCGCCGCGCCGGGTGCGGTGTCGTAGACGGTCAGCTTGACGCTCGCATTGCCCGAATCCAGCAGCGCCATGTTGGCGGCATTGGCGATCGACTGGCCAACCGCCGCGTTTTCGCCTGTCATCGGCACGAGTAGCGCGACCTTATGTTGCGAGGGCGATGGCGGCAACACGACGGGCGGCGGCGCGGTGACGACGGGCGGCGGCGCAGCTTCGACGCGGGGCGCGACTCGCTTTGGCGCGGTACAGGCGGACAGGCCCAGAACGCCAACTCCCAGCAGCAAAGCCGCTGTCCAGCGTTGCGCGGTGCGGACGCTTGGTCCCATGATGCTCAAATGCCGTCTCCCGATCCGCTGCCGCCGGGCCTTTACATCGTCGCGACGCCCATCGGCAATCTCGGCGACCTGACGGCCCGGGCGGCCGATGTCCTGTCGCGCGTGACGCTGGTCGCCTGCGAGGACACCCGTGTCACTGCAAAGCTCCTGCGGCACATCGGTTCCACCGCCGCAATGACCCCCTATCACGACCATAATGCCGATGCGGTGCGGCCGCGCCTGCTCGCGCGGATGGCGGGGGAAGCTGTGGCGCTGGTTTCGGATGCCGGGACGCCGCTGATTTCCGATCCGGGTTACAAGCTGGTGCGCGATGCGCGGGCGGCGGGACTGGCCGTGACGACGCTGCCGGGGCCCTGTGCGGCGGTAGCGGCCTTGACGCTCGCGGGGCTGCCAACCGACCGGTTCCTGTTTGCGGGATTTCTGCCGTCGAAGGCGAAGGCGCGCGCTGAGGCAATTGCCGAGGTGGCGGGAATCCGCGCCACTTTGGTGTTTTACGAATCGGGTCATCGGCTGGCGGAGTCGCTGGCGGCTCTGGCCGCGGGCTTGGGCGACCGCCCGGCGGCGGTTGCGCGTGAGATCAGCAAGCGGTTTGAGGAAACCGTGGACGGGACGTTGAGCGGCCTTGCCGGACACTATGCCGGGGCCGCCGATCCGAAAGGCGAGATCGTGATTGTCGTCGGCCCGCCTGCTGACGCGGCACCGGCGAGCGCGGCTGATCTCGATACGGCGCTGGTCGCGGCGATGGCGGCGCAGCCGTTGAAGTCGGCTGTCGCGGAAGTGGCGGCCATGCTCGATCTGCCGCGGAAGCAGGTTTACGCGCGGGCGCTGGAGTTGCGAGGGGCGGAGTGACTGTGTCTGCCCTGGGCGTCCCCTCCCCATTGGGGAGGGGTCAGGGGTGGGCAACTCGACCGGCAACTTCGTTAGGATTGAGGTGCGTTGAAGGGCCCACCCCTGCCCCTCCCCAAGGGGAGGGGACGCCAATCATTGAGACGTACCGCGCATGAAGCGCGAGCGGGCCGAGAGTTGGGGCCGGCGGGCTGAGGCTCTTGCGGCGCTGTGGCTGCAGCTGAAGGGCTATCGCATTCTCGCTCGCCGCGTTCGCACGCCCGCCGGCGAGATCGATCTCGTTGCGCGGCGGGGGCGGCAGGTGGTGTTCATCGAGGTGAAGGCGCGCGGCGACATGCGCGGGGCGGCGGAGGCGCTGACGGTGCGTGGCACGCGCCGCATTGCGCGTGCGTCCAATTTCATTTTGGCGCGTTATCTCCGGCGAAATGACTCGGCGCGATTCGATGCGGTCTTCATCCGGCCGTGGAGGTTGCCCGTACATGTAGAAGGCGCCTGGCTTGGAGACTGACATGAATGCCATCGAGCGGATCGGCCTCCTCGACGACGAGGATATTGCCCTCGACGACGCAGCGCTGACGCTTGCGGCGCTCGACAATCCCGATGCCGACCTGGCTGAACACCGCAACCGCATTGACGCACTGGCGGCACGGCTGGCGGCGCTGGCGTCGACCGCGACGACGCCGTCCGAACAGGCCGCGCTGCTGTCACAGGTCATCGCCAGCGAGAATGGCATCATCGGCGATTCGGAACATTATGACGATCCGGCCAATGCCAATCTGATGCGGCTGCTCGAGCGGCGGCGCGGGCTGCCGGTCACGCTGTCGATCCTCTATGTCGCGCTGGCGCGCCGCGCGGGCTGGACGGCGGATCCGCTCAACGTTCCAGGCCATGTGCTGGTCCGGCTGGGCCGGGAGCCGCTGTCCGTCATTGTCGATCCGTTCGACCGGGGCCGGATTTTGGACGCGCGGGCGCTGGAGGTGTTGCTGACGCGCATCCTTGGAAATCATGCGACGGTTGAGGCCGAGCATTTGGTGCCGCTCAGCAACCGGTCCGTGCTGGTGCGCTTGCTGACCAATCAGGCAACGCGGGCGCGCCGTGGCGGCGACACACAGCGGGCGCTCGAACTGCACGAGCGGATGACAAGCCTTGCGCCGGGCTTTACGGGGCTTTGGTGGGAGCGGGCGCGGCTAGAACAGCTGACCGGCCGTGTCTCGGAAGCCCGCGCGTCGCTGCTCGCGATGATGGAGACGACGCGCGACAAGATGCTGACCGCGCGCATCCGCACCGCACTGACGGCGCTGGCGCGCACGCAATAAGGGGCGTTCGCGCCCCGTGAAGGGGACGGGAATGGCCTTGCGGGTGGCAGTGCAGATGGACCCGATCGAGGGCATCGGCATTGCGGGCGATTCGAGCTTTGCGCTCATGTTGTCGGCGCAGGCGCGCGGGCATAGTCTCTGGCATTATACAACGCATGGCCTGTCGTGGCGCGAGGGCCGGGTGCTCGCGAAGGCGCGGCGGCTGAGCGTGCAGCGTGTCGCGGGCGACCATTTCCGCTGGGAGGCCGAGCCTGAGACTCTCGACCTTGGTTCCGACATCGATGTCGTGCTGATGCGGCAGGATCCGCCGTTCGACATGGCCTATATCACCGCGACCCATCTGCTCGAGATCGCGCAGGGCCAAGGTGCGCTCGTCGTCAACGATCCGGGCGAAGTGCGGAATGCGCCGGAGAAGCTGTTCGTGCTTGGCTTCGGCGACCTCATGCCGCCAACGCTGGTTACGCGGCGTCTCGACGAGGCGATGGACTTCCGTGCGCAGCATGGCGAGATCGTCGTGAAACCGCTCTATGGCAATGCCGGGTCGGCGGTATTTCACATCGCCAAGGCGGACGCGAACCTGCCGGCGCTCGTCGAACTGTTCAGCGACGTGTGGCGCGAACCGTTCATGGTGCAGAAGTTCCTGCCCGACGTGAGCGCGGGCGATAAGCGCATCGTGCTCGTCGATGGCGAGCCGGCGGGCGCGATCAATCGCCTGCCGAAGACCGGTGAAATTCGCAGCAATCTAGCCGCCGGTGGCAGCGCCCATGAGACGGAGCTTACGGCACGCGAGCAGGAAATCTGCGCGCGGATCGGGCCGGCGCTCAAGTCGCGCGGGCTGGTGTTCGTCGGGATCGACGTCATCGCGGGCTATCTGACCGAGATCAACGTGACCTCGCCGACCGGCATCGTTGCGATCGACCGGTTCAACGGAACGGACACGCCGGGCCGGATCTGGGACGCGATCGAGGCACGCCGCGCCGCTAAGTGACACGCTATGTCGCCTTGCTCCGTGCCGTTAATGTCGGTGGGACGAGCAAGCTTCCCATGGCCGACCTGAAGGCGCTTGCGGTCGCTGCGGGCTTCCAGAAGGTGCGGACCTATATCGCCAGCGGCAACCTGCTGTTCGACAGCGATTTGGACGAGACCGGCATCAAGTCGGTGCTTGAGCGCGCCTTGGCCGAACATGCCGGCAAGCCGATTGGCGTCGCGGTTCGCACGGCGGCCGAAATGGCGCAGGTGCTCACCGACAGTCCGTTCGCGGACAGGCCGCCGAACCGCACCGTCGCGATCTTTCTGGATGCGCCGCCCGCCGTTGATGCGCTTGAGACTGTCGCTGGTCGCAGGGATGAAGACATCGCGCTGGGAAAGCGAGAGATTTACGTCGCTTACGGCGATGGGATCGCAGACTCGAAACTGCGCATCCCGGCGGCGAAGACGGGCACCGCCCGCAACATGAATACGGTGGCCAAGCTGGCTGAACTGGCTGGTGCCGACTGAGGGGGAGAGCGACGTCCCCGGCACCCGCGCCTAGGCGCGCGGGTGCGCGTTGCGATAGACGTCCATGAGCTGGGCCGCATCGACGGCGGTGTAGATCTGCGTCGAGGACAGGCTGGCGTGGCCGAGCAGTTCCTGGATCGCGCGCAGGTCGGCACCTCGGCCGAGCAGGTGCGTCGCGAAACTGTGGCGCAGCGCGTGCGGCGTCGCGCTCGGCGGCAGGCCGAGTCCCGCGCGCGCCATGCGCATGGCTTTCCGCACCAAGCCTGAGTCGAGCGGACCGCCGCGCGCGCCGCGAAACAGCGCTTCGCCGCGCGCCGGCGGCCAAGGGGTCTGCCGGGCATAGTCCTCGATCGCAGCGCGGACGACGGGGAGCAGCGGCACGATGCGCGTCTTATTGCGCTTGCCGGTGACCGTCAGCGTGTCGCCGAGCGGCAGCATGCCACCGTCGAGCGACAGCGCCTCAGCGACGCGCAGGCCGCCGCCATAGAGCAGCAGCAGGATGGCGGTGTCGCGGGCAGCGATCCACGGCTCGCGGGCATTGTCGGCCGCCTCTCCCGCCACCGCGGCCGCGTCGGCCGGGGCGAGCGGTCGCGGCACGCGGCGCGGCAGGCGGGGGGATTTGAGCGTGCCTATCGCGTTGCAGGTCACGCCATGCTGCGTCCCAAGCCAGTCGAACCAGGTGCGCAGCGCCGAGACCTCGCGCGCGATCGATGCATTCGCCAGCCCGCTCTCGCGCCGCGCGGCGAGATAGGCGCGGAAATCGGTGAGGGTCAGCCCGCCAAGCGCCGTTGCATCCACCCGGCGCCCCAGATGCGTCCCAGCAAAGGCAAGGAATGCGAAAGCGGTGTTGCCATAGGCTTTGACGGTATGCGGCGACAGGCGCCGCTGATGCTGCAGGCTCGTGCGCCACTCGGCAGCGAGCGCTTGCGCGGGATGGTCGGGCAGGTCGGTCACGGCACTACCATGCGCCGCCAGGCCCGCCCCGAAAAGCCTCAGCGCGGTTTCAAGCCGTCGACGAGCATGTCATTGGCGATGCGCGCGATCTCGGCGATCGGCTCATCCTGCCGCCAGACGCCGTAGCGGAGCCCCAGAAAGACGTTGATCCCGACGATCGCCCAGGCGTGCACTTCGCCCACGTCGGCACGTACCTCGCCCTTGGCTGCGGCGGCGGTCAGGCTCGCGACATAGCCCTCCACGGTCGTCTCATAATGCGCCCGCCAGCTCGGTGCGTCGACGAACTCGGCCTCGTCGAGGATGCGGTAGAGTTCCTTGTGGTGGCGGACGAATTCGAGGAAGGCCTGCAGGCCCTGCCGCTCGCCGGTCAGCCGGTCCGGGGCGTTGAGGATCGCGGGGCCCGCGGTTTCGCGAACCTGCCGGGACATATCCTTTACGAGCGCACGGAACACCGCGTCCTTGGAGTCGAAATAGGTGTAGAAGGTGCCGAGCGCGACGCCCGCCCGCGCCGTGATGCGTGTGATTGCAGCGTCGTGGAAACCGCGCTCCCCGAACTCCAGGGCCGCCGCGTCGAGAATCAGCCGCAGGGTCCGCCGTCCCCGCTCGGTACGCGGTGTCTTGACCTCATCGGCGACTGTTGCCGCCGCACCACGCCCATCCGCCATTCCCTGCCCCTCGCCGCTTCCAAGTTGAAACTTGGTTCATGTTTCATTAGTCACGGCCGCAACGAGGCACAAGCCACGCGTAAGTTCAGCCGTCAGGGGGATCATATCATGACACCGCGCATATTCTCGATTCGCACGCTCGTTCAGGCCAGCGTTGTCTTGGGCGCGCTCGCCTCGTCACAGGTCGTAACCGCACAGACGACGGCAAGCGCCGAAGCTGTTTCGACAAGCGACGACGATATCGTCGTCACCGCGCGCCGCCGCGAGGAAAGCCTCAAGGACGTGCCGATCGCCGTAACCGCGTTCAGCGGTGCCCAGCTCGAAGCGGCCGGCGTGCAGGAAATCACCGAGGTCGCCGAAACCGTCCCGAACCTGACGCTCGAGCCGACGCGCGGCTCCAACAACACGCTTTCGGCCTTCATCCGCGGCATCGGCCAGCAGGACCCGGTTGCAGGCTTCGAGGCTGGCGTCGGCATCTATATCGACGATGTCTATCTGAACCGTCCTCAGGCCGCCGTGCTCGAAGTGCTCGACGTGCAGCGCATCGAAGTGCTGCGCGGGCCGCAGGGCACGCTCTACGGCCGCAACACCATCGGCGGCGCGATCAAATATGTGACCAAGCGGCTGTCGGACGATCCCGAACTCAGCGTTCGCCTGACCGGCGGCAATTACAAGGAAGCCGACGCCGTCGTCAGCGCCTCGACATCGCTGACCCCCGGCGTGCGCGTCGGCGTGACGGGTGCCCGCCTCAGCCGAGGTGGCTTCGGCGACAATCTGAACCTGCCGAACCGCGAGAATTACAACAAGGATATCTGGGCGGTTCGTGCCACCGGCGAGTTCGATGCCAGCGAGACGCTGAGCTTCCGCGTTACCGGAGACTATCTGAAGGACAATAGCGATCCCAAGCAGGGCCACCGCCTGATCCCGGGCGGCCTGTCGGGCGCACCGGTGCTCGCCAATGTCTATGACACGCGCGCCGGACTCGACACGCCGCATCAGGATGTGAAGGCCTATGGCGGCGCGCTGACCGCGCAGCTGAAGCTCAGCGATGCGTTCACTCTCAAGAACATCATCGCCTATCGCAAGGACAAGACCTCCACGCCGATCGACTTCGACAGCCTGCCCGCGCAGGACGTCGACGTCCCGGCGATCTACAAGAACCACCAATTCTCGGAAGAGGCGCAGATTGCCTATTCGAGCGAGAAGCTGAACGGCCTCGTCGGCGTCTATTATTTGAACGCCAATGCCAACAATATTTTCGACGTGGTTCTCGGAACGACGGGCGCGCTGCTCGGCCTGCCCGGCTTCACCGCGAGCACCTATGGCGATGTCGATACCAAGACCTACAGCTTCTTCGGCGACTTCACCTACGACCTGACCGACCGGTTCAGCATTTCGGCGGGCGGTCGCTACACGAATGACAAGCGCCACTCGATCATCATCCGCAAGAATCTGATCGGCGGCGCATCGCCGGCGCTCGGCGGTGCAGGCACGCAGCTGGGTGGGCTGACCTCCAACTTCGATGGCCGCGCGACCTTCAAGGACTTCACCCCGCGCGCCTCGGCGAGCTTCAAGATCACGCCGGACCACACCGTCTATGCGAGCTATTCGCAGGGCTTCAAGGGCGGCGGTTTCGATCCGCGCGGCCTGACCACGGCAGCGCCCGACACCAACCGCAACGGCGTCAAGGATCCACAGGAAATCTACGACTTCCTGTCCTTCGATCCCGAGACCGTCGACAGCTACGAGATCGGCTGGAAGGCGAGCACGCTCGACCACCGGCTGAACTTCAGCATCGCGGCCTTCCATTCGGACTATAAGAACGTCCAGGTCCCGGGCTCGTTCGGCTTCGACTCGAACGGCGACGGCATCAACGAGACGTTCGTTGGCGTCACCACCAATGCCGCCAAGGCGACGCTCAACGGCATCGAGATCGAAGGCCTCGCCAAGGTCGCGCGCGACTTTGCCGGCGCAGGTTCGGCGATCAATTTCGGGATGTCGTTTGGCTACATCAACCCGAAGTACAAGACCTACATCGGGCCGACGGGGGCCGATGTCGCGTCGCAGCGCGTGTTCCAGAATACGCCGAAATATACGGGCAGCGCGACGCTGACGGTGTCGCTGCCGATGACGCTGGTCGGACCCGGCATGCTCGATATCTCGCCGAGCATTTCCTACAAGAGCCTGACCAACCAGTTCGAAGTCGCCGGCGCGCTCGATCAGCCGTCTTATGAGCTGATCGATGCGTCGATCGGCTGGCGGTCGGACTCGGACCGCTGGTCGCTGGCGGTGCACGGCAAGAACCTCGCCAATGTGCGCTACAAGACCTCGGGCTATGTGTTCGGCGCGAAAAATGCGGCGGGTGTGTTCGTGCCGTCGCTCGGCCGTGAAGGCGTGCTGACGGCCTATTATGGCGCACCGCGCCAGGTGTTCGCGACGCTCGGCTTCAAGTTCTGAGCGTGACGACCGGGCCAGCGGAGACGACCGCCGCTGGCCCGGCCCGCCACCGTTATGTCGTGCTGGCGGCGCTGCTGGCCGTCTACACCTTCAACTTCATCGACCGGCAGATCCTCGGCATCCTCGCCGGGCCGATCAAGGCGGAGCTGAACCTCAGCGACGGCCAGCTGGGCCTGCTCGGCGGCATCGCCTTCGCGCTGCTCTACTCGACGCTCGCAGTGCCTCTGGCGGCGCTGGCGGACCGGACCGGGCGCAGCCGGGTCATCGCGATTTCGCTCGCCGTCTGGAGCGGCTTCACCGCGCTGTGCGGGCTCGCAACGAGTTTCGTGCAATTGTTCCTGTGCCGCCTCGGGGTTGGCATCGGCGAGGCGGGCGGCGTGGCACCTTCCTATGCCGTGATCGCCGGGGCGTTCCCGCCGCGCGAGCAGGCGCGGGCGCTGTCGGTCTATTCGCTGGGCATCCCACTCGGCTCGGCGGCGGGCGTGTTGTTCGGCGGCTATCTGGCAGCGCGCGTCGATTGGCGCGCCGCTTTCCTCGCGGTTGGCATTGCCGGTGCGCTGCTCGCCCCGCTGTTCGGCCTGCTGGTTCGCGACCGGCCGGTTGCGCCCACGGTCGCAAAACCCCGCTTCGCGGAGGTCGCGCGGTTGCTGGCCGGCAAGCGCAGCTTCTGGCTGCTGTCGTTCGGCGCCGCGTCGAGCTCGATGCTCGGCTACGGCCTCGCCTTCTGGCTGCCGTCGCTCATGCAGCGCAGCTTCGGGCTCGACCTGATCGACACCTCGCGCTTCTATGGCGCGATCCTGCTGCTGGGCGGCATTGCGGGGGTGCTTGGCGGCGGCTGGCTCGGCGACCGGCTCGGCCAGGGCGACCGGGGTGCTTATGCCAAGCTTCCGGCCATCGCCTTCCTCGGTGCCGCGCCGCTGTTCGCCGCCGGTGCGCTGTCGCATTCGGCGCAGGCGGCGTTCCTGCTGTTCCTGATCCCGCAGGGCCTCGCCTATGTCTGGCTCGGGCCGGTGATCTCGGCCGTCCAGCATCTGGTGCCGCCGCCGATGCGCGCGACGGCGTCGGCCTGCTTCCTGCTGATCAACAATCTGATCGGGCTTGGCGGCGGCACCTTCTTCCTCGGCAAATTGTCCGACTGGCTCGCGCCGCAGTTCGGCGACGAGTCGCTGCGCGTCGCGTTCGTGGCCTCGCTCGGTCTCTATGGGCTGGCCGCACTGCTGATGGCGCTGGCCGTCAAGCCGCTGCGTCGCGACTGGATCGGCTAACTGGCCACCCAGCGGGCCAGCGTGCGCGATACCACGCCGCCGAGGAACGCCAGCAATTCGCCGCCGTGGCTGCCGGTGAAGCTGTGCCGTTGCCGCGAGCCGAGGCCGAGGACGCCGACCGGCAGGGGCGCGGCGGGGGTCAGGCGGATCAGCGCCTCCGACCGGATCAGCGGTGCGGCGGGGCCGAACACGGCGGCACCTTCGTCGACGGCGCGCAGCGTCACCTCGGGAATGCGCCGCATCAACGGGGCAAGCTCGGCCGGGTCGACGAATTGCACGCCAGTCAGGCCGGCGCGCACCGCATTGACCTCGTCAGCGAAGGCGAGCGCCACCGCATCGACGCCGAGGATGTCGACCCAGTCCTGCGTCACCACATGGATCAGATGGTCGAGGCTTGTCGCCTCCATCGCCGCAAGCGCCGCCGCATGGATTTCCGCGACCGCGCCCGAATGGCTGCGCGCATAGGTCAGCAGGTCCGAATTCGCCTCGTCGAGCGCGGCGACGCGGGCGCGCAGCCGCGCCATCGCATGCTGTTCGAAGGAGAGAACCGTGGCCATACGGGGCAGGCTACACCCGAAGGGATTAATAATCACTGTGTTGCGGGATGCGCCGCGTGCCCGGCCTGCGGATTCGCAGCCGGGTGAGACAACGGGGACCGGCGCGTCCTTCTGCTGGACGCTCGGGCGCTCGGTGACTGACGTAGAGTAGAAGCCGCACCGAGGCTTTGGGGGTCTGGCTGTCCCGGCGTCCCTTTCAGCGGAGCAGGTGGACGCTCTGTTGCAGGCGAATCCAGACCGGATGTCTGACGCGAAGCTTCGGCTAACCCCGAACGATTCCGCGCCGGTCCTGCTTCTGAGGCCTTGCGGCATCGGAAGCGTGTCCGCCCGGCCGTGGCCACGACCGGACGGCCTGCGCACTAACCGATATGGTTCGAAATGTCAAGTGAAAAGTGGCGGGAGGGCGCGGGCGAAGCCCGCGCTGGCGTCGGACGGGATCGCTTGGCTTCGCCGTGCGACCCGCCGGCCGGGCGGGCGGCGGCTCGCTCGCCTGCTAACGATTGCTTGCGCAATCGCTTCGCGGGCTCGGTGCGCCTTCGCCTTATTTCCCCCGTGCCTTCCGATGCTTGTCCAGATCGAGCACCGTTGAGACGTTACCCTCCGGCAGCAACCCCAACCGACGCGCAACCTCTTGATAAGCCTCAACTTCTCCGCCAAGGTCGCGCCGGAAGCGGTCCTTGTCGAGCTTTTCGTTGGTCGTCATGTCCCACAGGCGGCAGCCGTCGGGGCTGATTTCGTCGGCGAGGATGATGCGGGCATAGTCGCCGTCCCACAGCCGGCCGAATTCGAGCTTGAAGTCGACGAGGCGGATGCCGATGCCAGCGAACAGGCCCGAGAGGAAGTCGTTCACGCGGATCGCGAAGTCGGCGATGTCGTGCATCTCGTCCTGGTTGGCCCAGCCGAAGGCGGCGATATGCTCGTCGGTGATCAGCGGATCGCCGAGCGCATCGTCCTTCAGATAATATTCGATGATGGTGCGCGGCAGCTGCGCGCCTTCCTCCATGCCGAGCCGTTTGGCGAGCGAGCCGGCAACGACGTTGCGCGCCACGACCTCGATCGGCACGATCTCGACCTGGCGGACCAGCTGCTCGCGCATGTTGAGGCGGCGGATGAAATGATGCGGGATGCCGATATTGCCGAGCAGCGTGAACAGATGCTCGGAAATGCGGTTGTTGAGCACGCCCTTGCCGGAAATCGTGCCCTTTTTCTGCGCATTGAAGGCGGTGGCGTCATCCTTGAAATATTGGATGATCGTGCCGGGTTCGGGGCCTTCGTAGAGGATCTTGGCCTTGCCCTCGTAAATCTGGCGGCGCCGGGTCATGGCTTTTGCGCCTTTCATGGCTGGCGGGAAACGCCCGAAAACAGGAGCGCCCCGGACGCAGTTTGCCTGCGCGACCCGGGGCGGCGGATGGATTCAGGATATAGCGATGGGGGAGCGGTGTGACAATGCGGGGGTTGGGGGACAGTGCGTGCGAGCGAATGCCTCAAACTGGGTGGATAGTGGACACTCGGCCTCAGCGGCGGAGGAACTGATATTCCGTTTCGCAACGTGCGTCGCAAAGAGTGAATGTTTTGCGATCGTCTGAAAAGATGAAGTGAGCAGGACGTCCTCCAACTATCATCTCACTTTTGCCACCAAACCCAAACCACCCCGCTTTCACGACCCGGTCAGGCATCGCACTAACCCGCCCGGCTCGAACTCCGACTGTGACCGGCGTAACTGCCACGAGCCCGATCTTGTTTGGATGGTCCATGTCTCCCGCCTTCTCCATCGAGAGTTTGAATGGAACGCGGAAGGTCCCGCTCGCGAGCACGCCATCTTTGAGCTGGACGGGAGAACAGCAGGCGCTTCGATAAATTCCATCGACAGAGCCAAGCGGAGGTGGCTGGGATCGTGTCAGCCACAGTGCCAAGACAATCAGACCCATGATTGCAAGAGGGGGCGCCATTCGTCGGCTCAAGGTCTTGAAGGCTTTGACGTCGCCGCGAGTAGCGACAATCGAAATGAGGACACCTGCTCCGACGAGGTAGGCGTAGAAGGCCGGTAGCGTGTTCCCAGGAAGCTGAAACTGGGATCCGTCGAGCCACATCGGCCCACCTTACTGCTGATGCTAATGTCCGCAATGGAGTCGTAAGCGGACCGGCAGCAATCCATCCCGAAAGCGGCCGGACCGCTTTGCGAAGATTTGCGGTTAAAATCTGCGGCGGAGTGACCGGGAGTGGGTGGACAGCGGCCCGGCAGCTTTTGGAGGGAGAGGGGCGATTAGCTGCCGTCAGAGTTCCTTTCGCCAGTAGCTTCGGAAGGTAGACGCCGTCTGAAGCACAGCGACCATCATAAAAACAGTGAACGCGGCGTGCTGAATGGGCGTGTCCATGTGACCAGTCACCACGCCCGTTGCCACAACGATCCACGCGGGCAACCCAATACCGATGCTGGCGGCTTTCACGCATTGCGGCAATACGCGCCAATGGGCCTCTTTCAGGGTCAAGTTCTTATCGTAATCGGTGTCGCGATCTGCTGTGTGGATCGTGCACACATAGTAGCCAACGACTATGGCCCCCATCGCGAACAGTGCGCCTACCGCAGATAGCAAGGGGAACCGCTCTTGGTTCGCCAGAGTAAACAGCGCTGACGGCAGGGCAAGCAGCGTCATCCCGAAAATGAAGGCCGGGCCTTTCCAATGAACGACACCGAAGCCCCGAATTGGGGATGGGACGAACCATACCTCTCTCGGCTGTCTCATGGCACGATCTTAACGCATCTTCGCTACTTCCGCTATCGCGCTGCTGGCGCGGCGACAAGAATGCCCGCAACGGAGTCGTTAGCCGACATTCAGCTGCTCCGCCGATCCGAACGCTCCTACAACAACGCCTTTGCCGTCCAGTAGGTCAGCCCCGCCGCCGCATAGGCCATGACGAACAGGTAACCGAACATGAAGGCGGGCCAGCGCCAGCTGTTGGTTTCGCGGCGCGCGACGGCGAGCGTTGAGATGCACTGCGGCGCGAAGACATACCAGGCGAGGAAGGCGAGGGCGGTCGGGAGCGGCCAGGCGTGGCGCAGGCGGTCGACGAGCGAGGTCTGGCCCGCGGCGCCGTCGGTGTCGCCGATCGAATAGACGGTGCCGAGCGCCGAGACGGCGACTTCGCGCGCCGCCATGCCGGGGACGAGTGCGAGGGCGATTTCCTTGTTGAAGCCGATCGGGCGGAAGATCGGTTCGAGCGCCGCACCGATCTTGCCGGCGAGCGAATATTCGAGCGCGGGGCGGGTGGCTCCGGCGGGCGGGTTGGGCCAGCTCGCCAGTGCCCAGAGTGCGACGGTCGACAGCAGGATGATCGTGCCGGCGCGGTACAGGAAGGCCTGCGCGCGCTGCCACAGGCCGATGCCGAAGTCGCGCAGCGCCGGCAGCTGGTATTTGGGCATTTCCATGAGGAAGGTCTGGTTGCCGCCCTTGGTCACGGTGCGGCGCAGCGCCCAGGCCGCGACGAGCGCGCCGCCGACTCCGAAGGCATAGAGCGCGAACAGCACGAGGCCTTGCAGGTTGAAGACGCCGCCGACGGTGCGGTCGGGGATGAAGGCGGCGATGACGATCGCATAGACGGGCAGGCGGGCCGAGCAGGTCATCAGCGGCGCGATGAGCATCGTCGTCAGCCGGTCGCGCGGCTCGGCGATGGTGCGTGTCGCCATGATGCCGGGGATCGCACAGGCGAAGGAGGAGAGCAGCGGGATGAAAGCGCGGCCGTTGAGGCCGACCTTGGCCATGAGCTGGTCCATCAGGAAGGCGGCGCGGGTCATATAACCCGACTGTTCGAGCGCGATGATGAAGGCGAACAGGATCAGGATCTGCGGCAGGAACACGATGACCGCGCCGACTCCGGCGAGCACGCCATCGTTGATGAGCGAGCGGAGCCAGCCGACCGGGAGGGCCGCGGAGACGGTGCCTTGCAGCGCCGAGATCGCCGCTTCGATCGCGTCCTGCGGGGCCTGCGCCCAGGAGAAGACCGCCTGGAACATGAAGAACAGGATGCCGGCGAGCAGGATTGGGCCGATGACCGGGTGCAGCGCGATGCGGTCGATCGACTGGCTCCAGCGCCGCGCGCTGCCCATGCCGAGGGTGACGGCATCGGCGATGGTGCGCGCTTCGCGCTGCAGGGTGCGGATGTCGGCGGGGGGGAGCGCCTGAGTGGGGTGCGCGCTGGCGAGGAGCGGCTGGAGCTGCTCGGCAAGCGTATCGAGACCGCGGCGGCGGACGGCGACGGTCGGGACGACGGGCATGCCGAGTTTGGCGGAGAGGGCGGCGACGTCGATCTTCAGCCCGTCGCGCTCGGCGAGGTCGATCATGTTGAGCGCGACCATCATCGGCAGGCCGAGCCGCTTGAGTTCGAGCACGAAACGCAGGTGGTTGCGCAAATTGGTTGCGTCGATGACGGCGACGATCGCGTCGGGTCGGCGTTCGCCCGCCTGCACGCCCATCACCATGTCGCGGGTGACTTCCTCGTCGGGCGAGCGCGCGTCGAGGCTGTAGGTGCCGGGCAGATCGACGATCTCGACCTGGCTGCCGTCGGGGAGGCGCAAGGGTCCAGTTTTGCGCTCGACGGTGACGCCGGGGTAATTGCCGACTTTCTGCCGCGCGCCGGTCAGCGCGTTGAACAGCGAGGTCTTGCCCGCATTGGGATTGCCGACCAGCGCGGCGATGGCGGTCATAGCGCGGCGGCGTGTTGCGGTTCGACGGTGATCAGTGCGGCCTGTGCGGGGCGCAGCGCGACGGTCATGTTGCCGACGCGGACCGCGATGGGCCCGCCGAACGCCGCGCGGTGCAGCAGCTCGACATCGACGCCCTCGTCAAAGCCCATCTCATGCAGCCGCCGCCACGTCGCCGCATCGCAGGCATCGCGGTCGATGGCCGCGATGATCGCAGGCGCGCCCGGTTGGAGCTGGTCGATATGGATCACAAGGGTCCCGGCTGGAGGTCTATTGCGAACCATTATCAGAAAGGATCGAGGGACGCCAGTGGGCTGGCTCAGGCCGCAGGCCCCGACAGCTCGCCTCTCAGCAGCTTTTCCATGTCGCCGCCGAACTTCACCACCGGGCCGATCTTGAAAATGCCGTTTGCACGCAGGCAAGGCTCCCCGTCGGCGGTCGCGATCATCTGGGCGAACAGCGTCTTGTGCGTCTTGCGGAGCACCTCGGTGCGGCCTTCGACCCAGGCACCCAGCGGGGCGGTCGCGAGGAAGTCGGTCGTGAGACTTACGGTCGGCAGGAAATGGTCGGCGAGTCCGGCCTGCATGCGCGCACCGAAGGGCAATTGCATGTCGGCGAACAGCGCGAGCATGCCGCCGTGGCAGATGGCCATCGGGTTGCAATGCCGCTCCTCGACGCGAAAGCCGAGCACCAGCTTGCCGTCCGCCGTATTGCAATAAAGCGGGCCGTTGACGCCAACGAAGCCATATTTGAACGGCAGTTCGATGAATCCGTCTGGAATTTGCGTAGTCATATGCAACCTGTAGCGGACGTGCGCGGCGGCGGCACTGTCAATTAGTTCAGCCGTCCGCGACCCATCGGGCTGTCGAGGCTGAAGGGTGGGATGGCGGCGTCGAAGCGCATCCCGTTGCTGATCATGCGGTAGCTGCCGCGCATCGTGCCCGAAGCGGTGGGTAGCGGGCAGCCCGAGACATAGTCGAACGACCGGCCCGGCTCGATGACCGGTTGCTCGCCGACCACGCCGGGCCCCTCGACCTCTTCGACGCGGCCGCGCGCGTCGGTGATGATCCAGTGCCGGCTGATGAGCTGGACGGGCGCGTCGCCCTCATTCTCCAGCCGGATATGGTAGGACCAGACCCAGCGCCCGCCGGCCGGATCGGACTGGTCGGGCAGATAGTTCGGGTTGACGCGGACCGTCACGCCGCGCGTCGTGGCCGAATAGGGGAAGAGGACCTTCACAGACCGATGCTCGTCAGCGCCGCGTCGAAATCTTCGATGATGTCGGCAGGATCTTCGAGCCCGACCGACAGGCGGAGCATGCCTTCGGTAATGCCCATTTCTTCGCGCGCGTCCGCCGAGACGCTCGCATGCGTCGTCGAGGCGGGATGCGTCATCAGGCTGCGCGAATCGCCAACATTGTTGGAGATATCGACCAGTTGCAGCGCGTCGAGCAGCGCATGGGCTTGGCGGCGCCCGCCGTCGAGGAACAGCGCCATGATCGTGCCGCCGGCATCCATCTGGCGCATCGCGAGCTCATGCTGCGGATGGCTGGCGAGCGCCGGATAGAGCAGGCGCGGCACGCGTGCTTCGAGAAAACTCGCGACCGCCAGCGCATTCTCGCTGGCCTTGCGGACGCGCAGATCGAGCGTCTCGAGGCTCTTCAGGATCACCCAGGCATTGAACGGCGACAGGTTCGGCCCGGTGTGGCGCGTGAACGCGAGCAGCTTGTCGTTCATCCACTGCTCGCTGCCGAGCACCGCACCGGCGAGCACGCGGCCCTGCCCGTCCATATGTTTGGTTGCCGAATAGGCGACGATGTCGGCGCCGAACTCCATCGGCCGCTGCAGGACCGGCGAGGCAAAGGCATTGTCGACGATCGCGAGAGCGCCTGCGTCATGTGCAAGGTCGCATACGGCGCGGATGTCTATGACATCAAGGGTCGGATTGGCGGGTGTTTCGAAGAAAAACACCTTGGTGTTCGGTTGCCGCGCCTTCGCCCAGGCATCGACATCCGCGCCATCGACGGTCGTCGTCTCGACGCCGAAGCGCGGCAGGATGCTGTCGATGAGCACGCGGCAGGACCCGAACGCCGCCTTGGCCGCGACGACATGGTCCCCCGCCGACACGGTCGACATCAGCGCCGCCGTCATCGCCGCCATGCCCGTCGCCTGCGCGCGGCAGGCCTCCGCGCCCTCAAGCAGACACAGCCGCTCCTCGAGCATCTGCACGGTCGGGTTCTGCAGCCGCGAATAGGTCATGCCCGGCCGCTCGCCGCGGAAGCGCGCGGCGGCCTCCTCGGCATCGTCGTAGCAATAGCCCGACGTCAGGAAGATCGCTTCCGACGTCTCGCCAAAATCCGATCGCGCCGTGCCGCCGCGCACGGCGCGGGTCGCCGGACGCCAGCCCCTGGTGATGTTGCGGTCTTGGCCTGTGGTGCGCTTCATGCGCGACGCTTTGCCGTGGCGGGCGGGAAGCGTCAACGCGCAGCCGCTGGCTCAGAACGCGCCCGGCACCTCGCGCTGGGTCGTATCGGGGCGCTGCGGCATCAAAAGCTCGCGCCGCCCCTCGCTGACGGCAAGGCTCCGCTGTCCGTCCGCGCTGATCCGGGTACAGCTGCGCCCGGCGAGGAAGTCGAGTGCGCTGCGGGTCGATGCTTCCTGCGGGTCGCCGAGCGGCTTGGTGATGTCGTCGGCGGCCTGGCAGCTCGCCTCGACCGTTGCGGCGAGGCCGTTGTAATAATTGCCCTGCCGCGCGCTGTTCTGAGTCGCGAAGGCGACGACGCGCAGCCGGTCGTCGCAGGCGGCGCGGTCGAGCGCGATCTGGCCGACGGGCTTGCCGAAGGTGTTGGTGCCGATCAGCGCGGCATTGGCATGCAGATAGGGGACGAAGGCGTTGATGACGAGTTCGCTCGCCGAGGCCGTGCCGCCGGTACCGATGAAGGCGATGCGGGTCGGCGCGATCGATTCGGCCTGCGGGCGGAAAAAGCGCGTCTCGTTGTTCGAAGATTTTTCCGGCCGGAAGGTCGTGAAATCGAAGACCTCGGACGTCGAGCGATTGCGTCCCAGCAGGTCGCCCATCAGCTCGGCGGTCGCGACCAAACCGCCGCCATTGTACCGCAGATCGACGATGACATCGGTGATCCCGGCACTGCGGAACTGCGAAAACGCCGACTTGAGCGCCGGGTCGGCGGTCGAGATGAAGGTGCGCAAATTGACGTAACCGAACTGCCGCCCGCCATCGGTGATGATCTTCGCGCCGTAGCGCGCGGAGACCGGGGTCAGCGAATAGTCGGCTTTGGTCACGTTCAGGTCGCGGGTCCCGCTCGCGTCGCGGACCCGCAGCAGCCGCGTCAGCCCGGCGGTGCTCGGCCCAAGCGCGTTGGTTACGCCCGCCGTGCCTTCGGCGGAAATGATCGCATCGACGGTGCGCAGGTCGGCGGTCGTCGTGCCGATCGCGACGATTTCGGTGCCGCGATCGATGCCCGCCGCCAGCGCCGGTGCGCCCTCGAAGGCCTCGGCGACGAACACCCGCCGCGCCGCGCCGTCGGTCGACAGGCGGATGCCGAAGCCGGCGCTCGATCCGGAGCTGAAGAAGGCATTCTCCTCGGCGATCGAGGTCAGATAGGTGAAGAAGCGGTCGCGCCCCTGCGCGCGCGCTGTCGCGGTCAGCGAGTCGATATAGTCGGAGACCGTTGAGAAGGGCGCGGGATTGAAGATCGCCGGCAGCGTCTCGGGGAACAGATACCATTCCTGCAGCTGCGAGGCCGCCCAGTCCTGCCGGCTGCGGAGCGAGCAGGCACCCGACGATGCGCCCGTCGATGTCCCGCCGGTGACTCCGGACGATGCGGTCGAACCACCGCCCCCGCCGCCACAGCCCGACAGCATCGCGACGATGCCGATCACCGATCCCAAGTGCCGCAGCTTCATCGCCTGTCCACTTCCGGTACGCCTACACAGCCGGACCCCCGCCCGGACCACGTCACCTTATTCGCGTTTCGCAAAGGTTCAAGCTGGGGGTGCCGCAGTTTGAACGTCCGCCAACGACTTCGTTGCGGTCAATCTGCGCGTTGGCAATGTATCCCAAACCCTGCCGTTTCCTGACTCGTCAAATCGGCCATTGGCTCGCATAATTGCATTGTGACTGTCGCGATCCCCACCCCGACTATCCGGCTTAATCCTTGGCTTACGACGACCGACGTGGAGGGCTGTTTCCCCACGCAGCGAGAAGGTGCGCTGATCTTAAAAGATCGGGGCAGAACACTCCTCGATGAAAAATTGTCGATCATACGCCTACAAAATAAGCCGCCAGACGGCTCGTTTTGGACTACCCATGCGCAGCGACTGCCGGATGGGGGGTACGCTCTTGCTTCGTCGAGGTCGAAGCTCGGGGAGAAAAATCTCCACCTTTTCGACGACCTTGGCCAGTTCCGAACAAGCTTCCCCATAGGCGACGGGGTCGAGCACATGGCTGTGGATCGCAAAGGGCGCATCTGGGTCGGCTATTTCGACGAGGGCATATACGGAGGCGATCCGCTCTCAAGCCACGGCCTCTCGCGTTTCGACCAACGCGGGAAGCTTGAATACCAATGGGATTATCGCGAGAACGGGCCAATTGACGACTGCGACGCGCTGACCTTGGATGAGAACGACCGAGCTTGGGTGTGTCCCTACAGCCGGTATTTTGTGGCGGCTATCGAGGGGAAGGACGCTCGCATCCTTCTTCCGGCATCTCCGGTGTCAATGATTTGCGGCCTTTTGACTGACTCAACACACGTCGGACTTCTAGGTGGGACAGACTTTCACGGCGTTGGCGACAAGAACGGCGTGGTCATCCATGTCGGGCCGGAAGGAAGCAGCATTGAACAACTGCCCAAGGTCGGTCCCGACCCTACTGACAAGGAAAGTGTCGTTACAATCGTATCCCTAAATACGGGAGAGAGGATGCAGGTCCAGGTGCTAGACCAAGACTCCGGGCCTATTTCTTTCCGAAACAAGGTGTCGTGTCGTGCTGGAACAGCCGTTTGCCAGAAAGGTGATCGACTGTATCGCTTCACGCTGCAAAGTCTGCTGAACGCCTGAGGTTGGGGGGGCGGGTCGCCGTCCGAAAGCGTGATGCACCCCACCGATAGCTGCCCTTCAGCTACCCACCCACAAGCAGACATTCGAACTGAGACACTGCTTTCAAGCGGCGCGGCTTGTCACCGGGAAGTCGGCGGGGCATCCTTCGTTTCGGACCTTCAACCGACGGAATGCGCTATGAAACATCATGTTATGCGGAAATTGCTGCTGGCCGCACTCCTCTCGGGGGCCGGATCGGCCAGTGCGCAGGAGGTTGCCGCTCCCGCCGGCATTGCGGCCTGTCAGGCCTGCCATGGCCCGAACGGGATCAGCGGCAGCGGGGACATTCCGAACCTCGCGGCGCAGAAGGCACCCTATATCGTCAAGCAGCTGACCGCGTTCAAAGCCGGTACGCGCAAGAATGACCTGATGGCGGCGATCGCCGGTCAGCTCAGCGAGGCCGACATCAAGGCCTATGCCGCATATTGGAGCTCGCGCAGCTTCACGCCGATCGATCCGCATGCCGCAACGCCGGCAGAGAGCCGCAACATTGCGTCGCGTATGACCTTTCCGGCGAACTTCCCGGGCGGGTTCAAATTGTACGAGACGGTGGAAGATGCGGCGGCGGGCAGCATTGCCCGGCGCTACGCCAACGCCGTCGCCATCAAGGCGGCGCGCGCGGTCCAACCGGTCGCCGACGGTGCGGTGATTGTCGTGGCGAACTATACGGCAAAGCCCGACGCCGCCGGCAAATTGCAGCCCGACACCTTGCGCTCTTACGCGGCGATGGAAGCCAAGGCGGGCTGGGGCGACAGCGTCCCGGCGCTGCTGCGCAACGGCAATTGGGACTTTGCGGTGTTCGATGCCAAGGGCATCCGCAACGATGGGCTCAATCAGGCGCGCTGCCTCGCCTGCCACAAGCCGATGGCCGCCGACAGCTTCATGTTCACCGGTAAGGCGCTGCGCGCCGCCGCCGCCAAGGGCGGCTGAGTACCAACCTAAAAACCCTTGCGGATGCCTACGAACACGCCGCGGCGCGGACCATATTGCGGCGCGCCGACGCCGACGCCCGTGCCATCGCGCAGCAGATAGGTGCGGTCGAACAGGTTGACGACGTCGAGGCGCACAGTCAGCGCATGTTCCTCGCTCTCGCCGAAGGCCTGCGAAATGCCGACATTGGCCGTGAAATAGGCTTTCAGCTTGCCGCCATTCGGCACGATACCGGCGGGATCGTCGGTCCGCAGACCATCACCGTAGAGAAAGTCGGCGCTCGGAACCAAGGGGCCGAAGCGGCTGTGCAGCTTGAGGCTGACGCCTCCCGAAGCGGTCCATTTCTGCGAATGGTCGGTGTAGATCGAATGCGTCGCGATATAATCGAGCTCGTCCCGTTCGAAGAAATATTGGCTGGAGACGATATTGCGGCCCTTCTGCTGGCCGCGCGCGACATTGCCGTAGAGCGACAGTGGGCCGTGATCGTAGCTGGCGCGCAACTCGATGCCCCAGGCTGTGCTGCGCTCATAGTTGAACGGTGACTGCACCAGCGATGTGCCGAACTGGCCTTCGTCGAGCAGGTTGCGCTTGATCTTGTAATAGCTGTCGAGGCCGAGGATCAGCCCGCCGACCACGGTCTGCTGGATGCCGATATCGAAATAATGCTCGCGTTCGGAGCGGACCGGATCGCCAGTCGTGATCGCTGCTTCGCGCGTCGTGCCGTTGAAGCGCGCGACGTCCGCCGCACCGATCAACTCCTGCGGCGGCGGCGTGAAGTTGCGCGCATAGCCAATGTGCAGCGTTGTCCCGCCCTCGGGCTTGAACACGAGATTGGCGCGCGGGCTGAGCTGCTGCTCATTGGTGTAGGCGCGCACGGCGTCGAAGCGCGCGCCATAGTTCAGCGTGAGCTCGGGGGTCAGCGCCCATTCGTCCTGGAGATAGACGCCGTACAGCTGGCCGGTCTTGCCGCCGGTGGTCAGGATCGTCAGCGGCACATCGCTCGACTGCACGCCCGCCGCATTGACCGGGAACACCCGGGAGACGACGTTCGACCGCGTGCGCTCATTCTGCACGAAGAGGCCCGAGCGAAGCGTGTGATCGTCGGACAGGTCGTAACTTGCGTCGGCCTGGAGGCCATAGACGAGGCTCGACAGGCGCGACCGGTCCGCCGAGCCCGTGAACATCAGGTCGCCGCCCTGCGGATCGGGCGTGAACCGCGTGCGCGAATAGCGTGCGAAGGTCGCGACCTGCGCGTTCAATTTGTCTTCCGAATATTGGTAGGACAGCACGCCGTAGTGCGTCGTCTCATGCTGGTTCTGGTCGAGCTTCGCAGAGTCGAAGGCTGTCCGCCCGTTCAGGCGGAATTGCGGCGTCTGACCCGCCAGATTGGGGATTTGGAAACTGCCGATCGCCGCGCCGCCGAACGCCGTGATGCGGCTCTCATCCGACAGGATGTTCGAGACATAGCCGAAGCCGCGATATTGTTCGGTCCGGTCATGAATGGCGTCCCGCGTCGGCGCCGGATTGGCGACACCGATGTCGTTCCGCTGATAGCTGCCCGAGAAAAAGAAGTTGGTGTTGCCGATTGAATCGCGGATCGTCGCGCTCGGCAGGATCGTGCCATGGCTACCACCGTAGAGACCGATGTCGCCGTCGAAATCAAAGGCGTCGGTACGCGTGGTCAGGTTGATGACTCCGGCGGTCCGGTAGCCATATTGGGCGGGCAGGGTGCCGGTGATCAGGTCGATCGAACTGGCGATGCGCGGATCGATGGTCTGGCCGAAGCCGGAAATGCTTTCGGGCACGATGATGCCGTTGAGCCGGTACTGGAGATTGCCATGTTCGTTACGGACGTGGATGTCGCCGTCGCCGTCGGCATCCTGCGTGACGCCGGGGGCCTGCAGTAACACCTGAGTCAGGCTGCGATCGGCACCACCCGGCTGGATATCGAGTGCGGTGCGGCTGAATTTGAACTCGCTTGCGCCGAGCGACGCCTGGATCGAATCGCGCGCACCGTCGAGCTTGCGCGCGGTGACGACGATCGCGGCATCGTCATCATCGCCGTCGCCGTCATGATCGGCGGCGGCTTTGGCCGGCGAGGTCTGCGCCATACCGGCGACCGGCATAAGGGCGCTCAGGCAAACCGCGCCCAGCAGGAATTTACTCAGCCGCATCGTCACTCCGCACATCATTTGAGATTGCGCGATATATTATCACATATCATCGCGCAATCCCGAGGGATGCTTGGGTGAACTGCGCGGCTATTCTCCGGTGAAAATCGCCGGGCGCTTTTCGAGGAAGGCGTTGACCGCTTCCTTGTGATCGGCGGTCTCATGCACGATCGCCTGGAAGGCGGCCGACAGTTCGAGCACGTCGTTCATGCGCAGATTCTGCGCCTCGCGCAGCAGCCGCTTGGTCAGACGCAGCGCTCGCGGCGGGTTGGCTGCGATGCGGCCCGCGAGTTCGAGCGCCGACGGCATCAGGTCGTCAGCGGGCACGACCTTCGACACTAAGCCCGTCGCGAGGGCTGCCTGGGCATCGAACGGGTCACCGGTCAGGAACAGCTCGGCGGCTTTCGAATAGCCGACGACGCGCGACAGCGCCCATGCGCCGCCATCGCCGGGGACGATGCCGACCTTGATGAAGCTCGCCGCGAATTTTGCAGCCTCGGAGGCGATCCGCACGTCGCACAAGCAGGCGAGATCGTTGCCGAGGCCGATCGCGTGGCCGTTGACCGCCGCGATCATCGGCACTTCGGTCTCCATGAGCGCCCGCGTGATCCGCTGCACGCCGCGCCGGTAGTTGGTCCGGGTCGAGTCCGGCTGGTCGAGCGGACCGATGCCGCTGCGATCCTTCATGCCCTTGAGATTGCCACCCGAGCAGAAGGCACGGCCATTGCCGGTCAGGATCGCCACGCTGATGCCGGGATCGTCGCCGATCGCCTCGATCGCCGCGACGAAATCATCGCAATCCTGCCGCTCGCCGATCGCGTTCAGCGTCTCGGGCTTGTTCATCCGCAGGATGGCGATGCGCCCCTGCCGCTCGGTCTCGATGAAATTGCTCATGACGGCGGTCTAGGCGACCTGATTGCCGCGCGCATCCGGAATTTTCGGGCGCGCGCTAGACCAGCCGGCTCTGCTTCACCGCAGCCTCGACAAATCCGCGGAACAGTGGATGCGGGTCGAAGGGTTTGCTTTTCAGTTCGGGGTGGAACTGCACGCCGATGAACCAGGGGTGGTCGGGCCGCTCGACGATTTCGGGGAGTTCTCCGTCGGGCGACATGCCGCTGAACATCAGGCCGTTCGCTTCCAAGCGCTCGCGGTAGTGGATGTTGACCTCATAACGGTGACGGTGGCGTTCGCTGATCTCGGAGCTGCCGTAAGCAGCGGCCGCTGCACTGTTGCCGGCGAGTTTCGCAGGATAGGCTCCGAGGCGCATCGTGCCACCGAGGTCGCCGCCTTCCTCGCGCTGCTGACGGCCGTCCGCCGAATCCCATTCGGTGATCAGGCCGACGACAGGTTCGGGCGTCGGGCCGAATTCGGTCGAGGAGGCAGCGGCGATGCCCGCCTCGTGCCGCGCCGCCTCGACGCAGGCGAGCTGCATGCCGAAGCAGATGCCGAAGAAGGGGATGTTGCGCTCGCGCGCGAAGCGGACCGCGGCAATCTTGCCTTCGGAGCCACGCTCGCCGAAGCCGCCGGGGACGAGGATGCCGTGCATTGGCTCCAGCACCGCCGCGACGTCGTCGCGCTCGAACGCGTCGGCATCGACCCATTTGAGGCGGACCTTGACGCGGTTGGCGATGCCGCCGTGGACGAGCGCCTCATTGAGCGACTTATAGGCGTCCTGCAGCCCGACATATTTGCCGACGACGCCGATGGTCACCTCGCCCTCGGGATTGGCGAGGCGCTCGGCAATGTCGGTCCAGCGCCGCAGATCGGGGCTGCTGCCCGGCTCGATGCCGAAGGCACGCAGCACCTCGTCGTCGAGGCCCTCGGCATGATATTGGAGCGGTACGGTGTAGATGCTCGATGCGTCGAGCGCGGGGATGACCGCTTCCTTGCGGACGTTGCAGAACAGGCCGATCTTGGCGCGGTCGCTGTCCGACAGCGGATGTTCGCAGCGGCAGACGACAAGGTCGGGCTGCACGCCGAGCGACGCGAGTTCGCGTACGGAATGCTGCGTCGGCTTGGTCTTCAGCTCGCCGGCAGCGGCGATATAGGGAACGAGCGTGACATGGATCGACACGCTGTTGCCGCGACCGAGGTCGTTGCGCAGCTGACGGATCGCTTCGATGAACGGCAGCGATTCGATGTCGCCGACCGTGCCGCCGATCTCGCAGAGCACGAAGTCGACATCGTCGACCTCATTGAGCGCGAACGCCTTGATCGCATCGGTGACGTGCGGAATGACCTGTACCGTCGCGCCGAGATAGTCGCCGCGCCGCTCGCGCGCGATGATCTGCTGATAGATGCGGCCCGAGGTGACATTGTCCGACTGTTTCGACGGCACGCCGGTGAAGCGCTCATAATGGCCGAGGTCGAGATCGGTCTCCGCGCCGTCGTCGGTCACATAGACCTCGCCGTGCTGATAGGGCGACATCGTGCCGGGATCGACATTCAAATAGGGATCGAACTTGCGAATGCGGACGGAATAGCCGCGCGCCTGCAGGAGGGCGGCGAGCGACGCCGCCATCAACCCCTTGCCGAGCGATGAGACCACGCCGCCGGTGACGAAAATAAACCGGGCCATGGGAGGAGACCTATAGGACGAGATCGGCCACGCGCGCCAGACGGCGCGTGCCGGACAGCCGCGAAAATCTGTGGATGATTATTTGGCGAGCGGAACGTCGTTCGGCGACGCCGGTGCCGTCTGCGCCGGAGCCGGTGCGCCGGGGATGCCGCCGAGATTGCCGGGCAGTGCCGGGGCCTCTGGGGCGGGTGCCGACTTCGCGAGCGTCGTATCGATGGCGCGTGACTTGCGCGTGTAGCCCGACAGCACGGCAAGAACGATGCTCGTCATGATGAACAGCGCCGCGAGCACGGTCGTCGCGCGCGTGAGCAGGTTCGCCGCGCCGCGCGCTGTCATCAGGCCGGTCGGCCCGCCTCCAATGCCCAAGCCGCCGCCTTCCGACCGCTGGATCAGGATCACCCCGACGAGCGCGAGCGCGATAAGCGTGTGGACGACAAGCAGGAACGTGATGAGCACTGGGTCTGAGCCTTCGGCGGAAACGGTCGGCGGGATTTAGGGAAGATGGGGCGGATTGGCAATGACAACGATCCGAAGGGCGTTTCCTGGTCCGGACAGGCGGTAGGTCACAATGGGCGAATATTTGGACCCGTCGCGCTGCGGTCAGCCGTTCAGGCGGGACAGATCGCGCCAGCCATAGGCGAGTTCGACGAGGGTCGCCTCAGGCTCTACCTCGGTGCGCTCGCCGATGATCCCGCCGCCAAGACGCTCGTAGAAACTGCGTGCTGCGGCGTTGTCACGCAGCACCCATAAGCTGGCGGCGAAATGGCCCATGTCCGCTAGGGCCCGCGACAATGCCGCCATGATCGCGCGGCCGACCCTGCCTCCCTGATGCGCGCGGAGGATGTAGATCGCGCCGATCTCGCCACTGAACCCCGCAGCCGCTAGGTCCTGGTCCCGCTGCGCACTACAGCAGCCGAAGCCGACGAGGCGGTCATCCGCTTCCGCGACGAAAACAACCATGCCGCCCGACGCGGCGGGATTGCTGAGAATATCCGCCCACATCGTGGCCCGCGTCGCGACCGACAGTTCTGCCAACATCGCGTCGGGGAGCAGGCCGGCATAAGTCTCCCGCCAGGACGCGACGTGCAACGCACCCAGCGCCGGGGCGTCCTCTACCGTGCCCTCGCGGAGGGTTATCCCGTTCATGTCATCGTTCAGGGTGCCGATTGCGATCGATCATGCCGCAGTTGCGATGCCGAGGAAGTCGGCAGCCTTCAGGCTCGCGCCGCCGACGAGTGCGCCGTCGACATCCTCGACGCCAAGCAGTTCGGCGGCGTTCGAGGGTTTGACCGAGCCGCCGTATAGGATGCGGACGGCATGGCCTTCCGCACCGAGCGCCGCGACGAGGCGGGCGCGCAGATGGGCATGGACGGCGCGGACGTCCGCGACAGTGGGGGTGCGGCCGGTGCCGATCGCCCAGACGGGTTCGTAGGCGATGACGGTGTTCGCGGCGGTCGCGCCGGCCGGCAGCGAGCCGGCGAGCTGGGTTTCGACGATCGACAGCGTTTCACCGGCGTCGCGCTGTGCTTCGCTTTCCCCGACACAGACGATCGCAATCACCCCCGCGGCGAGGGCTGCTTCGGCCTTGGCCTTCACCTCGGAATTGGTTTCATGCTGGTCAGTCCGGCGTTCGCTGTGGCCAACGATGACATGGGTGGCGCCGAGATCGGCGAGCATCGCGCCGGACACGCAGCCGGTGTGCGCGCCGGAAACATTGGCATGGCAATCCTGCGCGCCGATCTGGATGCGCGAGCCCTTGGCACGCTCGGCGAAGCGATCGACGAGCGTGAACGGCGGGCAGATGAGCAGGTCAGCGTCCGCGCCGCCGGCACCGGCGATCATCGCATCAAGCTCGGCGATGCTGGCGGTGAGGCCGTTCATCTTCCAGTTTCCGGCGATCAGCTTGCGGCGCAAATCCTGGCTCCCTCTTGCGGTCGCGCTGCGTCTAGCAACGCCCACGAAGCTGCGCCAGCGCCTTGCCGACGGCGCGACCCCTCCCTATGGTCCGCCGCCAGTTTCGACCGCAATTATCGGGTACCCTCGTCAATGATCAGTTTCTTCCGCCGCATCATGGGCAGCTGGGTGATGCTCGGCATCCTCGCGCTCATCGCCGTCGCGTTCGTGGTGACGGGCGTGCGCGATCCGTTCGGCGGCGGCGGCGTCGCACCGGGCGCGATGGCCAAGGTCGGCGGCAAAACCATCACCGAAAATGAGTTCCTGACCCAGTTCGACCGCTTCATGAAGCGCGCCCGCGAGCAGAATCCCGGCGTGACCAATGCCGCTGCCGTCAAGGAAGGTGCGGTCGAGGCACTGCTCGGCCAGCTCGAGGGGCGTGCGGCGATCGAGCAGTTCGCAACGAAACAGGGTCTGGCGATCAGCGACCGCGCCGTCGATGGCGAGATTGCCAGCATTCCGGCCTTCCAGGTCGGCGGCAAATTCGACCAGGCCGCCTATCAGCGGGCGCTGCAGAGCCAGCGCATCTCCGAGGCGGACCTGCGCGGTGAAGTCCGCGGCTCGAAGCTGACGCAGCAGCTGCTTGGCATTGTGTCGATCACCGGTCCCGCACCCCGCCTGCTTGCCGCGCCCTATGCGAGCCTGATGCTCGAAGCGCGGCGCGGGTCGATCGCGATCATCGCGTCGGCGCGCTTCGCGGCGGGGCTGAAGCCGACCGACGATCAGCTCAACAGCTATTACCGGAGTAATGTCGCGCGCTACACGATCCCCGAGCGCCGCACGCTGCGCTATGCGCTGATCTCCAAGGAATCGATCGCGGCGGCGACGAAGGTGCCCGAGGCGGACATCCTCGCTTACTACAACGATCATAAGGATGTGTACGGCGGCCTCGCGCAGCGCGCGCTGAGCCAAGTGGTCACGCAGGATCAGGCGGTCGCGACGAAGATCGCAGCGCGCGTCAAGGCGGGCGAACCGTTCGCCAAGGTTGCGGCGGAACTCGCCGGTTACGGTGCGGAGGATCTGGCGCTCGGCACGCTGACGCAGGAAAAGCTGACCTCCTCGACGAGCGCGGCAGTCGCGCAGGCCGCGTTCGCGCTGCCGTCGGGCGGCGTCACCGCGCCGATCAAGTCCGACTTCGGCTGGCATGTCGTCCGCGTCGATGCGATCGTGCCGACCAAGGTGCGGCCGCTCGCGACGGTGCACGACGAGATCGCGGCGACGCTGCGCGGCGAGAAGGCCGAGGATACGCTGGCGTCGCAGGTCGCCGACATCGAGGATGCGCTGGCGCAGGGGCAGAGCCTCGCCGACGTCGCCAAGGCGCATCAGCTGACCGTGCAGACGACCCCCGCGATGACGCGCGACGGGCGGGTGCAGGACCCGACCTTCAAGCTCGATCCGGCGCTGGTGCCGCTCGTCACCAAGGCGTTCGCGGCCGATGCGAATGACGAGCCGACCGTCGAACAGCTGAGCCCCGACCGGATGGCGGTGTTCTCGGTCGGCGAGATCGTGCCGCCTGCGCCGGTGCCGCTTGCGGGGATCCGGCCGCAGGTCGCTGCCGACTGGGTGCGCGCGCAGGCCGTCGCCAAGGCAAAGGCCGCGGCTGAGGCGATCACCGCCGAGGTCAAGGGCGGCAAGACGCTCGCTGCGGCGCTCGCCGAGCGTGGCTTGCCGGCAGCGCAAGCAGTTGGCGGACGCCGGCTCGACCTCGCACGCAGCGGCCAGCAGGTGCCTGCCCCCGTCGCGATGATCTTCACGCTGCCGTCGGGCGCGACCCGCGCGATGGCCGCGCCGGACAATGCCGGCTGGTTCGTCGTGCGCGTCGATCAGATCGTGCCGGGCAATGCCGAGGCGGACCTCAATACGCTTGGCGCAATGCAGGCGCAGGTGTCGCGCGGCATCCCCGACGAGCTCGCGGCGCAGTTCGTGCGCTCGCTGCAGAATGAGATTGGCGTGACGCGTAACGCCAAGACCATCGCCGACGTCAAGAAGCGCTTCAACGGCGGCGACTCCGGGACGCCATGATCCAGCCGCCAGCGGACGCGTTCGCGTCAACCTACGCGACCGGTCGCCCGCAGCTGGTTTGGACGCGTATCGTCGCGGACACCGAGACGCCGGTGTCGGCGATTCTCAAGCTCGGGCTCGACGGGACGGGCGGTTTCCTGCTGGAATCGGTGGAGGGCGGCGCGGTCAGGGGCCGCTATTCGCTGCTCGGCCTCGCGCCCGATCTGGTGTGGCGCGCCAATGGCGATGCTTGCGAGGTCAACCGGCGCTGGCCGTACGAGCCGGACGCATTCGAGCCCTGTGCCGGCGACACGCTGACCGAACTGCGTGCGCTGGTCGCGTCGATCCGCATGGACATGCCCGCCGAGATGCCGCCGGCGCTCGCCTGCCTCGTCGGCTATATGGGCTATGAGACGGCGCGGCTGGCGGAGCGGTTGCCGATGCCCAAGGCCGATCCGCTCGGCGTACCCGACATGCTGTTCGTGCGCCCGACGCTGATCCTCGTGTTCGACAGGCTGAAGGACGAGCTGTTCCTCGTCGCACCGGTGTTTCCGGGAGCGGGCGATGCGGCGGTTGCCTATGCGCGGGCGGTCGAGCGGATCGAGGGGGCAGCCGCCCGGCTCGCCCAGGCGGTTCCAGTCGAGCGGCATGATGCGGCAGCGCTGCCAGCCGTACAGCCGACGCCGGTCGTCGATCCGGCGCGCTATGCCGAAATGGTCGAGGCGGCGAAGGATTATATTCTCGCGGGCGATATCTTTCAGGTCGTGCTGGCGCAGCGCTTCACCGTCGATTTCCCGCTGCCGCCATTCGATCTCTACCGGGCGCTGCGGCGCATCAATCCGTCGCCCTTCCTCTATTTCCTCGACATGCCGGGCTTCGCTCTGATCGGGTCGAGCCCGGAAATCCTCGTGCGGGTGCGCGATGGCGAGGTGACGATCCGCCCGATCGCCGGGACGCGGCCGCGGGGGGCGAATGCGATCGAGGATGCCGCAGCGCGCGACAGCCTGCTTGCCGATCCCAAGGAATTGTCCGAACATCTGATGCTGCTAGATTTGGGCCGCAACGATGTCGGCCGGGTCGCGACGCCGGGCAGCGTCGTCGTCACAGACCGCAACATGGTCGAGATGTACAGCCATGTCATGCATATCGTCTCCAACGTGCGCGGCGACCTATCGTCCGACCGGGACGCCATCGACGCACTGCTCGCGGGGTTCCCGGCGGGAACGGTCAGCGGCGCACCCAAGGTGCGGGCGATGGAGATCATCCATGAGCTCGAGGCGGAGAAGCGCGGCCCGTACGGCGGCGGCGTCGGCTATTTCTCGCCCGACGGCAATATGGACAGCTGCATCGTGCTGCGCACCGCCGTGGTCAAGGATGGGACGATGCATGTGCAAGCCGGGGCGGGAATCGTGGCGGACAGCGTCGCGGATTATGAACAGCGCGAGTGCGAGGCGAAAGCCGGGGCATTGATCGCGGCAGCGCGGGAAGCGATCCGGCGCGCTGGCGAGGCCGGCTTCGGGCAGTAACTTAGCCGAGCGGGTAACGCTCGATGACCTCATACACTGCGCCGTCGGCGGTGAGGCTGCTCTCGTAGAGGCAAATGGTATCGACGCGGAATGGTGGGGTGGCGAGGCCAGCCTGTTGCGCGAGGAAACCGTCCAGCGGTCCCGTCGAGCGATTGAGGCGGGCCAATGTGATGTGCGGGGCATCGGCACGGCGGTCAGGCGGGACGGACGCGGCGGTCAGCGCGCGTTCGACCTTCTTGTGCAGCGCGTGGAGCGCGTCATGTGATGTCACCCCGGCCCAGAGCGTGTGCAGTTGTCCACGCGTGTCGAACGTGCCGACGCCCGACACCGCGATATCGAAGGACGGGTGGTGCAGGCTGGCCAGCGCGGCGGCAATGTCATTGGCCTGGTGGCGGTCGACCTCGCCGATGAAGCGCAACGTCAGATGAAGCTGCGCCTCGTCCTGCCAGCGCGCGCCGGCGATGCCGCCCATTGCGGCCAGCAGCAGCGCCTTGACCGCATGCGGCGGATCAATTGCGACGAACAGACGGTGCATCGCTGACGGCCTTGGCTGGGACAGCGACCCCGGGGGCGACCGCCGGGCGCGGCAGGCCGTCGAGCGATTTGCGCACCGTCGGCAGGATATTCTTCACGATCAGCGCGACGCCTGCCTTATTGGGATGCATGCCGTCGTCGAGGAGCAGCGGCCGGTTGAATGCCACGCCCTTCAGGAAGAAGGGGTAGAGCGTCGCGCCATGCTTCTTGGCGAGCGCCGGGTAAACGGCGTTGAATTCGTCGAGATAGCGGACACCCAGGTTGGGGCCGCCGAACATGCCGGCGAGGATGACGGGGATTTTGCGCTTGCCGAACTCGGTCAGGATCGCATCGAGATTGCTGCGGGTGACCGCGGGCGAATAGCCGCGCAGCATGTCGTTCGCGCCGAGTTCGACGATCGCCAGATCGGGATTGGTCTTGAGGCCTGCCAGCACCCAGGCAAGCCTGGCCTTGCCGCCGACCGTTGTGTCGCCCGACACGCCGGCGTTGTGCACGCGCACATCGCGGCCCTCCGCCCTGAGCGCCGCCTCGAGCTGGGCCGGAAAGCCGTCATTGGGGCCGAGGCGGTAGCCCGCCGTCAGGCTGTCGCCCAGCGCCAGCACCGTGCGCGGGGCCGCATACGCAACCGAACTCGTCATCAGGACTCCGAAAAGAAGCAGGAGGGGCTGGATTATTCGCCTCATGCACCGATATGCCGACGTAACAGTCATCCGCTCACTTTCGGGAAATCCATGCCGGACAGCAATATTGTGATCGCCGCGCGCGATGTCACCCTCAGTCTGTCCAGTTCGGCCGGGCGGGTCGAGATTCTTCGTGGCGTGGGTCTTGAGGTGAAGGCCGGCGAGGCGGTCGCGATCCTCGGGCCGTCGGGGTCGGGCAAGTCGTCGCTGATGGCGCTGCTCGCCGGGCTGGAGCAGGCGACCGGCGGGTCGGTGATGGTCGCCGGCCAGGATTTCACCGCGCTGGACGAGGACGGGCTGGCGAAGGCACGGCGCGGGCGTATCGGCATCGTGCTGCAGGCCTTCCACCTGATCCCGACGATGACGGCGCTGGAAAATGTCGCGGTCCCGCTGGAACTGGCCGGGATCGCCGATCCGTTCGGGCGGGCGAAGGCGGAGCTGACGGCGGTCGGGCTTGGTCACCGCTTCGATCATTATCCGGCACAGCTGTCAGGTGGCGAGCAGCAGCGCGTGGCGATCGCGCGGGCGACGGCGCCCGGACCTGCGATCCTGTTCGCCGACGAGCCGACGGGCAATCTCGATGCCGCGACGGGCCATACCATTGTCGACCTGCTGTTCGACCGGCAGGCAAAAAGCGGCGCGACGCTGGTACTGATCACCCACGATGCCGAACTGGCGAAGCGCTGCGGGCGGGTCATCGAGATGCGCGATGGGTTGATTGCCAGCGACCGGGCGCTCGCATGAGTCTCGCGCTGCGCTTTGCGCTGCGGGAGTTGCGCGGCGGGCTGACGGGGCTGCGGCTGCTGGCCGTCTGCCTGGTGCTGGGCGTCGCGGCGCTGGCCGGGGTCGGCAGTCTGTCGGCGGCGATCACCTCGGCGCTGTCGGCGCAGGGGCGCGAGATTTTGGGCGGCGATGCGGCGGTGACGCTGACCAGCCGCGTCGCGACGCCCGAGGAGCGTGCAGCAATCGCGCGCTTCGGGACGGTGTCCGAAGGCGTGCGGATGCGGTCGATGGTCGGGAAGGCCGGGTCGGACGTGCGCATCCTCGGCGAGCTGAAAGCCGTCGATGGCGGCTATCCCTTATATGGCCGCGCGGAACTGGCGGGTGGCGCGCCGGTGCAGGCCGCGCTGGCCGGACCGTCGGCGGTGGTCGGGCAGGCGCTGGCCGACCAGCTTGGACTGAAGCCAGGTGACCGGATTGAGCTCGGCGCGGCGACCCTGACGGTGACGGGGGTGCTGTCGCAGGAGCCCGACCGGGCGGGCGAGGGCTTCAGCTTCGGGCCGACGGTGATGATCTCGACCGCGACGCTACCGTCGACGGGGCTTGTGCAGCCGGGCAGCCTGCTCCGCACGAGCTACCGCATCCGCATGGCGGCGGACGCCGATCCCGCGGCGGTCAAGCGGACGCTGACCAAGACGTTTCCCGATGCCGGCTGGCAGATCCAGGACCGCAGCGACGGTGCGCCGGGCGTGCGCAAATTCGTCGAGCGGCTCGCGCAATTCCTGACGCTGGTCGGGTTGACGTCACTCGTTGTTGCGGGGGTCGGTGTCGGCAATGGTGTGGCGAGCTACCTCGATGCGAAATCGGCGACGATTGCGACCTTCAAGACGCTCGGCGCGACATCGCGGCTGATATTCCAGAGTTATCTGTTGCAGATAGGCATCGTCGCGCTCGGCGCGGTGCTGGTCGGCGCTGGGATCGGGGCTGCGGCGCCGTGGCTCGTGGCGTGGATCGCAGGCGACTCGCTTCCCGTGGCACCGGTCTTGGCGCTTTACCTTGGGCCGCTGCTGACAGCGGGAGCCTACGGCCTGCTTATCGCGGCGACCTTTGCACTCTGGCCGCTGGCACGTGCCCGCTCGCTGCCGGCGGCGCGGTTATTCCGCGCCGTCGCCGAGGGCGGCGGGCGGCCGCCGTGGCGCGTCGTGGCGGCGATCGGGGTTGCGGCAGCGGCGATCGTCGCGCTGGCGCTTCTGCAATCGCGCGATCCGTTGTTTGCTGCCGGGTTCATCGCTGCCGCGCTGGCTCTGCTGCTGATCCTGACGGGGCTCGCCGCACTCATCCGCTGGACCGCAGCGCGGATGCCCCGGCCAGCGAATGTGCTGAGCCGTTTGGCGCTCGCCAACCTGCACCGGCCGGGATCGCTGACGCGGCAATTGATCGTCGCGCTCGGCCTCGGGCTGACGCTGTTTGCCACACTGGCGGTCATCGAGACCAATCTCGGCAATCAGATCGCCCGGACGATCCCGAAGCGCGCGCCGACCTATTTCTTCCTCGATATCCCGAAGGAGGAGGCCGGCCGCTTTCAGTCGGTCGTGCGCGGCGCATCGTCGACGGCGAAAATCCGCATGGTCCCAAGCCTGCGCGGACCGGTGGTCGCGGTGAACGGGACACCGGTCAGCCGGATGAAGGGGCTGCCCGAAGGGGCGTGGTTCCTGCGCGGCGACCGCGGGCTGACATTCAGTAGCGAGGTGCCAGAGGGCAACCGCATCACGGCAGGGCAGTGGTGGGCGAAGGATTATGCCGGGCCGCCGCTGGTGTCGCTCGATGAGGCGGCGGCGCAGGCGGTCGGGCTGAAGGTCGGCGATACGCTGACCGTGTCGGTGCTCGGGGTCGAGATCACTGCGCGCATCGCGTCGCTGCGCGCCATCGACTGGGATTCGCTCGGCTTCAATTTCGTGCTGGTGTTCGATCCCAACACGCTGGCCGGCGCGCCGTTCAGCTATATGGCGACTGCCGAGGTGCCGCCGGCTGCTGAGCGCACCACCTATCTGGCGACGACCAAGGCGTTTCCGACCGTGTCGGTCATCAAGGTCAAGGACGTAATCGGTACGATCGCCGGCGTGCTGCAGCAGATCGCGATGGCGATCCGTGCGGCTGCGAGCGTTGCGGTCGCGGCAGGCGTCGCCGTGCTGATCGGCGCGCTGGCGGCCGGGCGGCGGGCGCGGACTTATGACGCGGTGCTGCTCAAGGTGCTCGGCGCGACGCGCGGGCAGGTCATGCGGGCGACGCTCATGGAATATGGCTTGCTGGCGGTCGCCGTCGCAGGCCTCGCGCTGCTGCTCGGCGGGTTCGGCGGCTGGCTGGTGGTCACGAAGCTGTTCAGCCTGCCGTGGACGCCGTCCTGGCCTCCGGTCATCGCAACGGTACTCGCGGGCGCAGCGGTGACGATCGGCTTGGGGGTCGGTGGATCGTGGGGAGCCTTGTCGGCGCGTCCAAACCGCGTGCTACGGACGCTCTGACGGAACGCCATCCCGCTGCCAGCCGTTGAGCCGGTTCGTCACCGCAAGAGGGATGAACCGATGATCCGCACGTCTATCCTCGCCGCCGTACTCGCCTGCGCTGCTTTTCCCGCCGCAGCACAGATGGCCGCACCCGTCGCGCCCAACGCTGTCGTCGCCGCGCAAATGGATGCCGAGGCGCAAGCGCAATATGACGCCGACATCGCCGCCTATGAGTCAGCGGTCCGCGCCAACCACCGCCAGAGCATGGCCGATATGGACCATTATGCGCATCAGCGGGCCGCCTATGCCGAGGCGATGCGCGCCTGGCGCCAGCAGGTGCGCGACTGCAAGCGCGGCATCAATGCGGCCTGCCGCGCGCCGACGCCGGACCCCGCCGCTTTCTGGTAAGGTCGACCGCTTGAAAGTCGGCAGGCGAACGCCGATATTGCGCATATTCCCCTCCGGCATCGGGCCGGAGTGGATTGGGAGAGACATGACAATGGCAAACCTGGACCCCCGCACCGGCTTCGCACCGGCGCGTAGCGTCGGCGCCACCGGCGTCGCCAGCTACGACGAGGGCCTGCGGTCGTACATGCTGTCGGTTTACAATTATATGGCCTCGGGCGTGCTGCTCACCGGCCTCGTTGCGATGTTCTTCGCGCGTGGCGGTGCCGACTCATACGCCGCGCAGGTCTTCGTCAACGGCGGCATCTTGCGCTGGGTGGTGATGCTTGCGCCGCTCGGCCTCGTGATGTGGCTGAGCTTCGGGATCAATCGCCTGTCGGAATCCTCGGCGAAGGCGATCTACTGGGCCTATGCGGTGCTGATGGGCCTGTCGCTGTCGACGATCCTGCTGGTCTACACTGGCGCGAGCGTTGCAACGACCTTCTTCGCGAGCGCTGCGGCGTTCGCGGGCCTGAGCCTCTATGGCTACACAACCAAGAAGGACCTGTCGGGCCTCGGCACCTTCCTGATCATGGGCCTTGTCGGGCTGCTGGTCGCATCGCTCGTTAACATCTTCCTGAAGTCGAGCGGCCTCGATTTCGCGATCAGCGCGATCGGTGTTCTCGTGTTTGCGGGCCTCACCGCCTATGACACGCAGAAGATCAAGCTGATGTACGACCAGGTCGGCAACAGCGACATGCGCGGCAAGTCGGTGATCATGGGCGCGCTGACGCTCTATCTCGACTTCATCAACCTGTTCCTGTTCCTGCTCCGCTTCATGGGCGACCGCCGCTAAGCGCCGGGAACACGGACTGCGATTTGGCCCGGCGGAAACGCCGGGCCTTTTTCGTTGCGGTCGCATGTCGCATCCGTCCAATCCCGGCATCGAATGACCGGGCATTGCCGTACCAAGGGCATGACATTGGCGCGGGGGCGACTTTGAAGAAGACGGTTTTGGGTGCGGTGCTGGCGGCAACGGTTGCCGCAATGCCGGCACAGGCGGCGCTTGTCACGATGCGCGGCCATGCGTCCGGGTTCGACGGCACCGACTTCACCAATTATTTCGGAACCGGCGGTGTGATCACCGGCCAGCCTGCATCGGTGACGCTGCAATATGAAACGAACACCGCGCCAGTTGGGGTGGGCGGCCTGTTCTCGACGGGCAATGCGTTCGACAATGCGGTGCCCTGGCTGTCACTCAAGCTTACGGTTGCCGGCGTCGATTTCGTTTATGACCGCCAGCCGCTGGGCTTCTCGATCGTTGACCTGCAGCTTACCGAAAATGGTACGCAGGACGTGATCCAGCTGAACTGGTCGCGGCAAACCTATCCGTCCGTGCCCGGCGCGACCTTCATCGCCGAAGGCCTCGGGCTGCACCTGATCGGCGATTTCTTCTCGAGCATCGACACGCTGCCGCAGCTGAGCGGCGACTTCGCGTTCAGTGAGGGGTCCTCGGCGGGCTTCTTCGCGAATAGCCAATATTGCGATGCGGAATGCGTGCCGCTGCATTTCGAGGGCAGCATGCAGCTCGACGGCGGGCGCTTCGCCACCTCGACACCGGAGCCGGGCGCACTCGGTTTGGTGGGCGCGGGGCTGCTCGGCATCGCCATCGCCCGCCGCCGCCGGACGGCCTAGCCGAACTCCGCCATCAGCGACGGAATCTCCGCCAGCAGCTCGCGGGCGAGGAAGCCGACCGGTCCATGCCTTGCCGCCAGATGGTTGCCGGCCTCGCCGTGCAGCCAGACACCCCAGATCGCTGCAACGTGCGGATTGCAACCGCGGGCGAGCAGGCCTGCCACGACACCGGCAAGCGTGTCGCCGCTGCCTGACGTGGCGAGGCCGACATTGCCGTCCGAATAGATCCAGACCTGCCCGTCCGGGCCGGCGATGCGGGTACAGCCGCCCTTCAGCGCGACGAAACAGCCGAGGTCGCGGGCCGCCAGACGGACGGCTGCGAGGGGATCGGACTCGATCTCTTCGCGCCGCTGGCCGATGAGCGCGACCATTTCGCCGGCATGCGGGGTGAGCACGGTTCGACCGCGCGCCGGAGCGAGTGCGATCGGTTTGAGAGCGGTGAGCGCCCCCGCGTCGAGCACGAAGCCGGCGTCGCCCGGCTTTTCCAGCAAGCGCGCCGCAAGCACCGCGGCAAGCTCGGGATCGAGCATCCCCGGTCCGAGCAGCACGGCATCGCGACGCTCGATTTTGGGGCACAGGATGTCAGCTGCCGCGGCCGCGATATCGCCGTCCGTCGTTTCGGGCAGCGCGATCACCATCGCTTCGGGCACCATCAGGCCGAGCTGGCTCGCGATGCTTTCGACCGTTGCGATCTGCAATTTGCCTGCCCCGGCGCGGAGCGCGGCGACGGCGGCGAGCAGCGCGGCGCCGGGGACCGGGCGGCTTCCGGCAATCACCAGCACCTTGCCGCGCGCATCCTTGTCGTCCTCGCTGCCGTGGCGGGGCAGGGGGAGGGCGCGCAGCAGCTCCGGGGTAATCGGTGTGGGCTCGGTCATGCTGCTGCCGCCTTGGCGTCGGGCGCAGTGATGACGGGCGTGCCTTCCGCCTCCAATGGCGCAACGAAATTGTAGCGCACCAGCGACGGCTTGCAGTCCTCGACGCGGTCGGGCTGGAATTCATATTCGGTGACGCCGCAATTGGCGACATCGCCTTCGCGGTCGATCGCGAGGATGCCCGCCTCGTCATGCTCTTCGAGAATATAGCGCAGGCACAGCACGACGACCTGGTGGCTGACGATGAGCACGCGCTTGTCGGCATGGTGCAGGCTGATCGTGTCGAGCATCGAGCGGAGCCGCAGGATCACGTCGGCCCAGCTCTCACCGCCCGGCGGCCGGTGGTAGAATTTTCCGAGCAGGCGGCGGAATTCAAATTGATCGGGATGGAGCGTCTCGATGCCCCGCGGTGTCAGCCGGTCGAGGATTCCGAACTCCTTTTCGCGTAGCCGCTCATCGGTGGAGGGCCTGCCTAGGCCGAGTGCCGCCGCCGTGTCGCGGGCGCGGATATAGGGAGAGGACAATATGACCTCTGGCCGCTCGTCCGGTGCCATGCCGGAGAACCAGCGCTCGAGGCTCGCGGCCTGCTCACGGCCGAGGTCTGACAGCGGCACATCAACGTCGCGGTGGTCGATCTCGATGAAGTCGGCACCCGAGTTGGTCGCGAGGTCGCGCGCGACATTGCCGGCGCTTTCCCCGTGCCGGACGATCCACAGCCGTGCTGGCCAACGCTGCCGCATCTCACCTCCCGGGCGATTGTGCCCGAGGGCCAATTCCCGAGGAGGCGGAACGGTTGCGGCGTTACTTGCCGTCGACGGGAAAGCCCCGATTCTTGAGCAGCGCGTTGACGTCCGGGTCGCGGCCACGGAAGGCGCGGTAGGCCTCTGCCCGGTCGACGCTGTTCGCCTGGGCGAGGATAATCGCCTTGAAGCGCGCCGCGACGCCGGGATTGAACGGATCGCCGGTTTCCTCGAACGCCGCCCAGCTGTCCGAGGCCATCACGTCCGACCAGAGGTAGGAATAATAGCCGGCCGAATAGCCGTCGCCGCTGAACAGATGGCCGAACTGCGGCGTGCGGTGGCGCATCGCGACTTCCTTCGGCGCGCCGATTTCAACGAGCGTGTCGCGCTCGAACTTGTCGGGGTCGATGAGGCCGTCGGGCCGCGTGTGCATCTTCATGTCGACGATCGCCGAGGCGAGATATTCGACGGTCGCATAACCCTGGTTGAACTTCGAGGCGTTCTTGACCTTGTCGACGAGCGCCTGCGGCATCGGCGCGCCGGTCTTGTAGTGGCGCGCATAGGTGTCGAGAATTTCGCGGGTCAGCACCCAATTCTCATGTACCTGGCTCGGGAATTCGACGAAGTCGCGCGGCGTGTTGAGCAGCCCCGGATAGGTGTTGGTCGACACCAGATAGTGGATCGCGTGGCCGAACTCGTGGAACAGCGTCTCGGCATCGTCGAGGCTGATCAGCACGGGCTCGCCGGGCGCACCCTTCACGAAATTATTGTTGTTGGAGGCGAGGGTGGTGGTGATGACGCCGTCCATGCGGTTGGGCTGGCGATAGCTGTTCATCCACGCGCCCGACTGTTTGTACTGCCGCGCGAAGTCGTCGCGGTAAAACAGGCCGATCAGCTTGCCGCTCGCCTTGTCATGGACTTCGAACACCCGCATGTCGGGCACGAAGACGGGCACCTTGCCGGTGATCTCGGTGAAGGTGATCCCGTAGAGCCGTTCCGCCATATGGAACGACGCCTTGATCATATTGTTGAGCTCGAAGTAATTTTTGAGCTCATTGGTATCGAGTGCATAGCGGTCCTTGCGGACCTTCTCGGCGTAATAGTTATAGTCCCACGGCTCGATGGTGAGCTTGGCACCTTCCTTGTTGGCGAGCGTCTGCATGTCAGCGACTTCCTCGTGGACGCGCTGCACGGCGGGCTTCCAGACACGCAGCATCAGGTCCATCGCCTTCGCCGGGTCCTTGGCCATCGTGTCGGCCATGCGGAACTCGGCATGCGTCGCGAAACCGAGCAGATGCGCGCGGTCGGCGCGCAGCTTCACGATCTTGGCGATCGTCGCATTGGTGTCGTTGGCGTCGCCATTGTCACCGCGGTTCTTGAACTTCTTCCAGACCGTCTCGCGCAGCGCGCGATTGCCGCTGAAGGTCAGGAAGGGGTCGACCGAGGAGCGCGTGTTGACGACGATCCACTTGCCGGGAAGCTTGCGCTCCTCGGCGGCCGCCTTCATCGAGGCGACCATCGATGCGGGCAGGCCGGCGAGGTCGGCTTCCTTGTCGATGACGGTCCACTGATCCTCGTCGGCGAGCAGCTTGCTGCTGAAGTCGGAGAACAGCGTCGCGAGCTGCTGGTTATAGGCCGATAGCTGCGCCTTCTGCGCGTCGTTCAGCTTCGCACCATAGCGCACGAAGCCATCATAGGTGCGCTTGACGAGACGCTGCTGCTCGGCGCTCAGGCCGGAGGTCTCGCGGCTGTCGTAGACGGCGGCGATGCGCGCGAAGAGGCCCTTGTTGAAGGTGATCTCATCGTTGGCGGCCGACAGGATCGGCGACAATTCCTTGTCGAGCGCCTGATAGGCCGGGCTGTTCATGTTGGCGGTCATCACGCCGAACAGCGTGCCGACCCGGTCGAGCGGCTTGCCGGCGCGCTCCAGCGGCTCGAAGGTGTTTGCGAAGGTCGGCTTGTCCTTGTTCGCGACGATCGCGGCGATCTCGGCTCGCTGCATGTCGATCGCGGCCATGAAGGCGGGCTTGAACAGTTCGGGGCGGACCTTGTCCCACGGCGGGACGCCGTCATAGGGGCCGGTCCAGAGTTGCAGCAGCACGTTCGATGTCTCCGTGGCAGGTGGCGGCGCGGGTTGGGCCGAAACGGCGGGCGCGAGCGCACCGAGCGCGAGCAGCGACGCGCTGGCAAGCAAAAAGCGGTTCAAGTGAGTCTCCCCTTAGGTGTGTGACAGGCGTGATGCACCGGGGTCCGGGCCGGTTGCAAGCCATGCGGCCGGGCGGCATAGGCGATGCGCGACGGGCGGCAATGCGCAGGCGACGAAAGGCGAAACGATGATCGGACGGCTGAACCATGTCGGGGTGGCAACCCCGTCGATCGAAACGGCGGTCGCCGCGTACCGCGACCTGCTCGGCGCGACCGTGATCCGGGAACCCTTCGACCTGCCCGCGCAGGGGGTGCGCGTGTGCTTCATCGACACGCCGAACAGTCAGATCGAACTCATCGAGCCGCTCGGAGAGACCTCGCCGATCCTGAAATTCCTCGAAAAGAACCCGGCGGGCGGACAGCATCATGTCTGTTTCGAGGTGCCCGACATCCATGCCGCGGCGGCGGACATGAAGGCGAAGGGCGCGACGGTCCTCGGCGAACCCCGCATTGGCGCGCATGGCACGCCGGTGATCTTCGTGCACCCGAAGAACATGGGCGGCGTGCTCGTCGAGCTCATGGAGACGCCGCGCGATCATTGAGGCGAGGGGGTGTCCTCTACCCTCAGAAGGGCTGGAGTTTGCTCTCCTTGGTGAACTTCAGATAGCCGACATTGGCGCCGAGCCGCCAGCCGACGCCGAGTTTGACCGGCACCACGATGACCCGGCCACGCTGCAGGTAATTGGCGGTGAAGCCGCCGACGACGTATACCTTGCCTTCGGCTGCGGGGAATCGCTTGAACAGGTCAGCGGTGTCATCGAGATTGTAGACGAGCGCAAAGGTTTTGGAGCCGTCGCCGCCCAGGTCGAGGCCGACCGACGGGCCGGTCCAATAGACGGGCATATCGCCTTCGACCTTGTGGTGGAGGACACCCGACCCATAGCGCAGGCCGACGATGACCGCGCCGCCGACTTCGCGGCCTTCGATATAGGCGTTCGGGCGGCCGTTCTCCTTGAAGATCTTTTCGATGAGACCTGCCAGATCCTCCGCGCCTTTGCCGAAGGCGCGTTCGGCGGCATTGATGACGTCCTTCTCCGCATAGGTCCGGTTGTCGACCGACGTAGCCGCCGATGGCGCGGCAGGTGCCGGCTGCGGTGCGGGTTGTGCCGGCGGAGGCGGGGCGGGGGCTGCTTGTGCCGGGCTGGCCGTCCCATAGGCACCTTCGCTGGCCGGGACAGGTGCCAGGTCGGAGTTGGCCGGAGCCGCCGGCTGGGCCGACACCGCTGATGCCGCGATCATCAGGGCCAGCGGCAGAATCGATCGAACTGTCATGAAACTACTCCCCCGGGGAACATCCTCGAATCCTTGCAGCCTTCGCGGCGTTGAATCAATCTCGCCGTTGAGGCTGTGCGGGGCGATGTAGCAGCTGCGGATGAACGCCGCCGGAACGGCGAATCGGAATGTCCATTCTGGAGCGGATTGATTCGGATATGGCGTTTTCCGGTGCGACAAGCTGTCACGTAACAGGCCGAAATGAATATATTTTTGCTTGCTTATGCCCGCGCGACGGGTGCGACAGCCTGACGCGCTCAGGTGGTGCGGGCGTCATCGGAGGCCGGTTCAAGTCGCTCCGCAGGCCGCCCGAAAAACAGGGCCGTAGGTAGTTAAAATCGCGTAACCATAAGGGGTTGGCTAGCGCTCCGGTGCGGAAATGGTCAAGCGGTGTGCGCAACTTCCGGGCGAGTTTGCCGTGGATAAACGGGGTGTCGCAGCACCTGCGTCATTCTGCCCGCGATGACAGAATAACCGTTTGTTAGTAGAGGGGCGCATCAAATGTTTCCGGGGCCGCAACAACGGCAGCTCAGGGAGCGTGCATCCAGAGATGGATGATGAACGTAAATTCGGTTACAAGCTGGCGAGCGGCCAGATGGGCAAAGGAACGACGATGAAGATGTTTCTGAAGGTTTTGCTGGGCGCTGCGGCTCTCGGTGCAGTTGCCTCCCCGGCGTTTGCGCAGGCTTCGGCTTCGCAGACGACGAACGGCACGACGAAGATCATCCAGGCGATCTCGCTGGCGAAGAACAGCGATCTTGCTTTCGGTACGGTCGTCAAGCCGACCACCAGCACCAACACCATCGTGATCGACGGCACGACCGGCGCACGCAGCCAGACCGGTGCGGGCGACGCGGTTCTCGTGACCTCGACCTCGGGGCGTGCAACCTTCACGGTTACCGGTGAAGGCGCACAGACCTTCTCGATCACCGTTCCGGCCACGTTCAACATGACGAGCGGCGCGAACACGCTGGTCGTTACGACCTCGGCTTCGGGCTCGACCGGCACGCTGTCGGGCACGATTGGCTCGGCCGGTACTGCAACGTTCGGCGTCGGCGGCAGCTTCCCGATCGCAACCGCGACGGCGAGCGGCAGCTACACCGGTTCGTTCACGACGACGGTCGCTTACAACTAAGTCAGTCTATCTTCATCGCCCGACACGGCGGCACCCACGGGTGCCGCCGAACGGGCGGGTGCGTAACCGCGTAAGGGTACTGTGGTGAAACGTTCGCTCAAGATCCTGTTCGCGACGGCCCTTGTGGCCATCGGAGCGCCGGCCTTCGCGCAGGCTTCAGCGTCCCAGAGCACGTCGGGCACGACAAAGGTCCTGCAGGCGATTTCCATCGCGAAGAACAGCGATCTGGCGTTCGGCACGGTCGTTCGTCCGACGACGAGCAGCAATACGATTACGATCAACAATACCACAGGCGCGCGGACCCTGACGGGTGCCGGTGACGCGGTTCTGGTGACCTCAACGTCCGGGCGGGCGACCTATACGGTCACGGGAGAGGGCGCACAGACCTTTTCGATTTCAGTGCCCGCATCATTCAACATGACGAGCGGTGCAAACACCATCACCGTGACCCCCTCGGCGAGCGCCGCGACTGGCACGCTCAGCGGTACGATCGGATCATCCGGCACTGCGACCTTTGGGGTCGGCGGCAGCTTTACGATTGCCAATACACAGGCGACGGGCAGCTATACCGGTACATTTTCGGCCACCGTCGCCTACAATTGAGTTGTTAGTCCTCGCGAAAGAGGATTAGATTCAATCTATCGGGCCCTTGGTTCGCTTTGGAGGCGTGATGTCTCGTCTTGCATCCCTTGTCCTGTTGCTCGCGGCTTCTGTGCTGCCTGCTGCAGCCATGGCGGCGACCAAGTCATCGCCCGGCCAAACGGGACAGGATGCAGGCGCGACCGGCGTGGCCGGGGTGAGCGCGTCGATCCAGGTCGACGGCACGACGCTGATCCAGGCTCCGGTTTCCATTACTGCAAATCAGGATCTTGTTCTTGCGACCGTACTGACGCCGCGCGCGACCGTGACGCCGACGACAAGCACGACGAGCACGATTGTGAACGGATCGAGCGGCAGCGCGGCGCCCGTGACGGCAAGTGCCGGTTCATCTTCGGGTGGCGGCACGTCCGGCGTCAGTGCCGCTGGCGTCCAGCAGGTGAGCGGCGGGCTCGTCGCCGCTTCGACGCCGACGCCCAGTCAGGCCACCTTCGTGGTCGCCGGCCAGGACGGTCAGTCGATCTCGGTTGCCGTCCCGCAAAATTTCGATGTGACGCGCAACGGCGGCAATGAGACGCTTAACGTCGCGACCACCACCGACCTGACTTCGCTGGCGGGTTCGCAGCTGCTGTCGACCTCGATCGGCGGGGGCGCCGGGACGCTGTCGTTCAATGTGGGCGGGCGGATCAATATCGGGGAAAATGTGGTGCCGGGGGCCTATGAAGGCCTACTGGTTGTCACTGCGCAGTATAACTGACCTAGATTTAGTGTTCGACCTTGCAGTAACCCTCCGGCTGGGTTAGGCCTCCAACACATGTTTCGTGGGCGGCGTGTTTGCCGCCAGGGGGTAGCTATGGTGGGGACCAGACCGGGCGTTCAAACCAGCTTTCGCACCGCGCTTTGCCTCGCTGCGATGACGGCCTTGCCGGGCAGTTCGGCATTCGCGCAGGCAGCGGCTCCACCAGCGGCTGCGCCAGCACCGGCTGCAGCCCCCGCAGCCGCTCCGACGCCCGGGCCGTCGGTCACCGCCAACCTCAACATCAACCCGAAGCGCATCGCGTTCGACCGGGTCGGCAAGTCGGCAGCCATCTATGTGTTCAACCAGGGCACAGCCGCAGGGGCTTTCGACGTCCAGCTCATCGACCGCGTCATGCTCCCGGACGGGCAGATCATTCCCTTGGCGGAAGCGCAGACCAAGCCGGAACTCAAGGACATCGTCGCCAAGCTGAAGTCCGCCAAGGACATGGTGGTCACGACGCCGCGCCGCGTGACCCTGGCAGCAAACACCGGCCAGACGCTCCGCATCCGTGCCGGAACGACCGGCGATCTGCCGCCGGGCGAATATCGCACCCATCTGACCGTCACCGCCATTCCGCCGCCTGACATCGGTGTGACCGCCGAACAGGCCGCGTCGCAGCGCGAGGGCCAGCTGTCCTTCCGCGTCAACTCGGTCCTCGGCCTCAGTATTCCCGTGATTATTCGGGTCGGGCCGATCGATGTGCGCAGCGACATCCAGAACGCGAAAATCACCTTCGAGAATGTGCCGCCTGCGCCCGGCAAGCCGCCCGCGAAGACGGCAGTGCTGAGCATGGACCTCGTCCGTACGGGCGCCAACTCGCTGTTCGGCGACATCGAGGTGCGCGGCGCCAAGGAGAAGGGCGACAAGGAGCCGATGGGCGCCGTGCGCGGCCTTGGCGTCTACACCGAGATCGAACGCCGTTTCGTCAAAATCGCGCTGCGCCGCATTCCGGCACCGGGAGAGCAAGTCGAAATATCATTCCGGGATGATGACACATCGCCCGGAAAACAACTTAGCAAGGTCACGATCCCGGCTCCATGAGCCAGGAGCGGACAGGAAGAATAGCCTCCGCCCTTGCGATCATCGCTTTTGCCAGCTCCGAAGCCGCCTTTGGCCAGGGGACGCAGGTGGCTGCCCTGGAGCCAGAGACGACGGCGACCAAAACGGCCGCTGCGACCGACCCCGTGCTCACCGACGAGAATCTGCTGCTGTTCGAGGTTCAGCTCGATCGGCTGTCGGTCACGGACTCGCTCCCGACCTATCAATCGCCGAAGGGGCCGCTCATCCCGGTCGGCGAACTCGCGCGGCTGCTCGATGTCGATCTCAACGCCGTAGCCGCCAGCAAGCGGATCACCGGAAATATCGGGCAGGCGCGGCGGTCGGTCCTTGTCGACGTGGCGACAGGCACGGTCCGCGTCGGCAGCGACAATTATCCGATTACGCCGGGCGACGTCGCAGTTGGCCTGAGCGATATCTATGTCACCGTCGAGCTCCTTCAGAAGATCCTGCCGGTCGAAGTGACGGTCGATCCTCAGGCGCTGCGGATCACGATGAAGGCGCTCGAGCCGTTGCCGATCCAGTCGCGGCTGGATCGGCTCGGCCGATTGCGTGACCTCCAGCCGGACATCGATAACTCTTCGGCGATCCTGAAGGTCCGTGCGCCGCACCGTTTGCTCACGCGGCCGGCTTTCGATGTGGCGATCGATACCGCCCATGACACGCGCGATCCCCAGAATCCGCGTCGCTATGACATCCGCGTCGGCGCGGACGTGCTGTTCACCGGTTTCCAGGGCTATCTCGGCTCCGACGACAAGGGGTTGCCATCGACAGCCCGCCTGTTGTTCGAGCGGCGCGATCCCGAAGGGCTGTTCGGTCCGCTCAACATCTCGCGGATCAGCGCCGGCGATATCTTCACGCCGCCACTCGCGATCGGTGTGCGCAGTACCGGCGGGCGCGGCATCTCTCTCTCGACGGCACCGCTTGAGCAGACCAGCGTGTTCCAGAAGATCGACCTGCGGGGCGAACTGCCGCTCGGCTATGACGTCGAACTCTATGTCAACGACGTGTTGCGCAGCGGCCAGCAAACGCCCGTGCAGGGCCGCTACGAGTTCCGCGACGTGCCGCTGGTGCGCGGCGTCAACGTCATCCGCGTCGTGTCCTACGGCCCGCGCGGCGAGCGGTCCGAGGAAGTGCGGGTCATCAGCGTCGGCGGCGGTCAGCTTGCCAAGGGCAAGGCGGTCGTCGAATTCGGTGTCGCGCAGCAGGAAAAATCGCTCGTCCAGATCAACCGCGACACGGCGCTGGACATCACCGGGGCAGGGGCGGGCGATCTGCGCATTGTGGCCAACGCGGCCTATGGCCTGACCGAAGGCTTGACGGTGACCGGCGGTGTGGCGAGCTATTCGCCGAGCGGCAAGGAGGTCCGTCATCTTGGCGCGGCCGGCGTGCGCACCTCGATCCTGGGGCTGGCGACACAGCTCGATGTGGCGGCCGATGACACGGGTGCCCTGGGTGCCGCGCTGAGTCTCGCGGGACGGCCGTTCGGCGTCTCGACGATCTTCCGTCACGCCGAATATCGCGGCGGCTTCGTCGACGAGACGGTGCCGCAGGGCGGGGACGGGCGGGCCCTCAAGCGCTATGACGAGATCACGTTCGATCTCAGCGTACGGCCGTTCGGTATCCCCGCGATCCCGCTGTCGCTGCGGTTGGAGCGCGACCAATATGAGGACGGCGGGCGCATCCTGACCGGCACGGTGCGCGCGTCCAGTTCGATCGGCAGCCTGCTGCTGTCAGGAGGCCTCGACTACAGCCATACGACCCTGGTGGACGGGAGCACGGTCGACCGGCTGACCGGCGTCGCGACGGCATCGACCTATGCGATGTTCCAATGGCAGGTGCGCGCCGCCCTCGATTACGACGTGCTGCCGACCTTCCAGGCGCGCGGTCTTGCGCTGACCGGCGATCGGGCCATCGGCGACAACACCGCGGTGCGCCTTGGGTTCGGGCAGTCGTTCACCGGCACCAAGGATTCGACGGCGCAGCTCGGTGTCAATCGCCGGTTCCCGTTCGGCGATCTGGCGCTGACCGGCGACTATACGCATCCGAGCAATGATTGGCGGATCGGCCTGCAATTCGCATTCAGCCTCGTGCCGGATCCGCTGAAGCATCAATATGTGCTGCGGCGCAGCGGCGCGGCGACGGGCGGCAATATCGCGCTGCAGGCCTTTGTCGACGCCAATGGCAATGGCGTGTTCGATTCCGATGAGGATCCCGTGTCGGGCGTCGGCGTGGACGGCGGTGCGAAGCGGGTTTTGACCAACGACAAGGGGCAGGCGCTGGTGACCGGGCTCGGCTATTCGGCCGTGGCGCGCGTGCAGACCAACCTCGACGAGGTCGATCTGCCCTATGTCACGTCGCCGCCATCGTCGATCGAGTTCACGCCGCGCGCTGGCCGGGTCGTGACGGTCTATTATCCGCTGAAGCCGCAGGGCGAGCTTTATGCCAAGCTGCTTTTCCAGCAGCCGGGCGGCAAGCTGGTCGGCCTGTCGGCGGTGCGATTGCGTGCGGTCCGCGCCGAAGGCGGCGTGATCGAGGCGTCGACCGAATATGACGGGACGGCAGTGTTCGATAAGCTCCAGTCGGGCAATTACACGCTCGAGATCGATCCCGAGCAGGCTGCGCGGCTGAAGATGAAGCTCAATGCGCCGATCAAATTCGTCGTGCCGCCCGGCGGCGGCGTCGTTCCGGACGTCAAGGCGACGGTGGAGTTCGACCGCAGCGGCCAGTGAGGCGTTTCGCCGCGCCAGGATTCGCGATGCTGTGATGGACCTGTAACGAACGATACCCTATCGTTAGTTAGTGATTGGTCGCGTTCGCCTTGTTGCCGCTTTGCTGATGGCTGTCTGCGCGACGATAGCGTCCGCGCAGACCTACACCGTGACGACCGCGACCGCGACTTCGTTCGGCATCGTCGCGTCTGCCTCAACAGGCGTGACGACCTTCCGTCTCGACGCCGCGACAAGCGCGGTAACGGTGGTCAGTGGCAGTGGTTCCCGCGTCAGCGGATCGACCTCCCGGTCGACAGTCACGATCAAATGCGTCGATGGCAGCGGCGCGTCGCGGCGGTGCAGCACGGCTGGGAATCTGGCACGCATCAAGGTCGGCAGCGGCAGTGCCAGCACCGGCCGCGCCGGCGATGTTTCGGCATTTACCGTGCAGAGCGGCACCGGCAGCGTCGCTTCGCAATCGACCAATGGCGACGGCTCGATCGAATTCACGCTGTCCGGCTGGACGGCCAATAATCAGAGCAAGACCTTCTTTCTCGGCATGGACTTGCCGATCGATGGCAACGACGGCGGCGCGACCGGCGCAGCGACGGCGCGTTTCTATGTCCGGGCGGCCAAGAACCCGACGACACCGACAACGGGAATCACGGCGAATGCAACGGCCACCGTGCGGCGTTCACTCAGCGTCGCGAAGCTCGGCGATCTCGATTTCGGGACGATCGTCCGGCCAGCGAGCAACTCGGGATCAGTAACCGTCGATGCGACGACCGGCGCGCGGACCGCGGGCGGGACGACACCGCCGGGGCTGGTCACGGCAGCCGCGGGATCGCGTGCGAGTTATCTGATCGTCGGCGAGCCAGGCACGACAATCGCCGCCACCGTGCCGTCGACGTTCACGATGAGCAGCGGCACACACAGCCTGACCGTCACGACGAGCCGGTCGGCAACGGGGGCGCTGACGTTGGCAGACGGGACGTTCACGCTCGGCGTCGGCGGAACGGTGCCGATTGCCAGCACGACCTCGTCAGGCGCGTACAGCGGCAGTTTCTCCGTGACCTTCACTTATAATTAAACTCCAGCGGAGCACCTGCCTAACGATCGAAACGACCCGAACCCTTCCGCTCCGCAAGGGAGACAGCCCCAATCCTGCGCGACGACGTGCCGCGCGGGCATTCGCTGGATACGCGCGCGTAACGAGAGTAGACTGCGCGCGATGAGGGTTTTGTTGCGCCTTTCGCTCGCGCTAGTTGCTGCTTTTGCGCTCGTGCGTCCGGTTTTTGCGGAAACCTATACCGTTGCGACGGTCACGTCTCCGGCGTTTGGCACTGTCGCGTCTGCAACCACGGGTGTTACCAATTTTGCGATGACGACCGCGGGCGTGGTCAGCGTCGCCAGCGGCAGCGGTGCCAAGGTGACAGGCGCGAACACGGCGTCCACCGTAACCGTCAGCTGCGTCAACAATGGTGTGCAAGGTACCGGCAACTGCAACGCGGGCGGTGTCGCGCCGCTTATCAAGATCGGCGCGACCGGCACCAATACAGGGCGCGGCAACAATCCCATCAATTTCACGGTCGCGAACGGGACAGGCACGGTCGGAACGGTGACGACCAATGGTGACGGGTCGATCCAGTTCACGATGGGCAATTTCGGCGGCCAAGTTTCCAAGACATTCCTGCTTGGCATGACGCTGCCCATCAACGGCAACGATGGCGCTGGGTCGACCGGGGCGGCGACCGGGCAATTCTATGTCCGCGCCAATAAAAATCCCAATGCGCCGACGACGGGCGTCAATCAGACCGCAAATGCCACGGTCAGGCGCTCGCTCGTCGTTACCAAGAACAGCGATCTGGCGTTCGGGACGATGCTGGTGCCGACCGGGACCGGCGCGGTGATCATCAGCACGGCGGGCGTGCGATCGACGAGCGGTACGGCGCCGACGCTGATCACCGGACCAGCCTTCAGCGCGGCGAGCTATACGATTACTGGCGAGTCAGGAACGACGTTCAGCATCACCGTGCCCGCGTCCTTCACGATGACCAACGGCACGACGACGCTGACCGTGACGACAACCGCGTCGTCGACAGGCACGCAGACGCTGACCGGCGGCACCTTTGCGCTGTCGGTCGGCGGGTCCGTCGCCGTGGCGGCGACCAACACGCGTGGGGCTTATACCGGCAGCTTTACCGTCACCCTAACCTATAACTGATCGAGCATTACGGAAGCGTTTCAATCGCTTACGGTGACTGGATACGCACCCGTTACGGCGTTAAGTGCGTTCTGTCGTGCGTATGCGTCATTTGCTTATCTTTGCGTGGCTTGCTCTGTCCGGCACTTGTGTGTCGGCGCAGACCTATACGGTGAGCACGGTGACAGCACCGGCGTTCGGCAATATCGCCGCCGCGACGACAGGGGTCACGACCTTCAAGCTTGATGCCAGCACCAGCGCCGTGACGATCCTGTCCGGCAACGGCGGCAAGTTCGGCGGCACGACCGCCCGTTCGACGGTGACGATCACCTGCGTTGACGGCACCGGCGGACCGCGCCGGTGCAGCAACACCGCCAACAAGGCGCTCATCAAGATAGGTGCAAGCGGGACGCCGACAGGTCGTGCACAAGCGGTATCGGCCTTCGACGTGGTGAGCGGCACGGGCACCGTGACCAACGAAAGCGCACCGGCGGGCGATGGCTCGATCACGCTGAACCTGTCAGGCTGGACCGCCAGCAACACCGGCCTGACCTTTTCGCTCGGCATGAACCTGCCGATCAAGGGCGACGACCTCGGCGGTACGACGGGTGCGGCCAGTGCCGGATTCTATGTGCGTGCCGCGCTCGACCCCACGACGCCGACGGTCGGGACAACGAGTACGGCGGGCGCGACGGTGCGACGCTCGCTGGTCGTGACCAAGCTCAGCGACCTGTCGTTCGGTTCGATCGTCCGTCCGGCAACGGGCAGCGGCACCGTCGACATCGACGAGGCGACCGGCGCGCGGACGGTCGGCGGGACCAATCCGCCGCTGGCGATCACAGGCCCCGCGTTCGGACGTGCGGTGTTCACGATCACCGGCGAATCCGGCACGGCCTTCTCGATCTCGGGACCCGCGTCGTTCAACATGACGAGCGGCAGCAGCGCGATCACCGTGACGCTCGGCGCGACGGCCTTCGGCCCGCAGACTTTGACCGGCGGAAGTTTCACGCTTGGGGCCGGCGGAACAATCACGATTACGAGCACCACGCCGACAGGTGCCTACAGCGGGACCTTTGTTGCGACGGTCACTTACAATTAGCGGCTAGCCGAACGGCCCGTTCAGCTTGACGATCGTGCGGTTGAGGTAGGAGGCAAAGCTCACCCAGGCCAGATAGGGCAGGATCAGCAGGCTGGCTTTCTCCGAAATGGGCCACAGGCCGACGACAAGCGCGACAAGCGAGGCCCAGAGGAACACCACTTCGATGAGCGCCCAATCGGGTCGGCGCATGCGGAAGAACAGCGGGCTCCACAGGAAGTGGAAGACCGCGTTGGTCGCGAACAGGATGATCACGTCGCGGCGCGCGCTGTCGGTTGCTGCGGCGTCCCAGGCGATCACCGCCGACCAGGCGGCCAGTCCGAGAATCACCGTCCAGGCCGGGCCGAACAGCCAGTTCGGCGGCTGCCACGACGGCTTGCGCAGGTTGCGGTACCAGCCGTCGATCGGCGTCATGAGGCCGCCAATCACGCTCAGAAAGATCGCGACGCCCGCGGAAATGATAATCGGCGTCGTCATGTCATGATCGCCTAGCTTGTCGCATGTCCAACGCGTGTTACAGCTTATGGATGCGCATGTCCTTCCCCTTCTCTGCAATCGTCGGCCAGGACGAGATGAAACTGGCGCTGCTGATCGCTGCGGTCGACGCGCGGATCGGTGGGGTCATGGTGTTCGGCGACCGCGGCACCGGCAAATCCACCGCCGTTCGCGCGCTCGCCGCGCTGCTTCCGCCGATCCCGGTGTCGCAGGGCGGCTATCAGGACGGCTCGCCGCCCAAGGGCAAGGCGAATGCGACGATGCCGGTGCCCTTCGTCGACCTGCCGCTCGGCGCGACCGAGGATCGGGTGGTCGGCGCGCTCGACCTTGAGCGGGCGCTTGGCGCTGGGATCAAGGCGTTCGAGCCGGGTCTGCTCGCGCGGGCGAACGGCGGGTTTCTCTACATCGACGAAGTCAATTTGCTTGAGGATCATATCGTCGACCTGCTGCTCGACGTCGCCGCGTCGGGCGAGAATGTCGTCGAGCGCGAGGGGCTGAGCGTGCGGCATCCGGCACGTTTCGTGCTCGTCGGCAGCGGCAACCCCGAGGAGGGCGAGCTGCGCCCGCAGCTGCTCGACCGGTTCGGCCTGTCGGTCGAGGTACGCACACCGCAGGACCTTAAGCAGCGGGTCGAGATCTTGAAGCGCTGCGATGCGTTCGAGCGTGAGCCGGCGGCGTTCGCCGACGAGTGGCGCAAGGCGGAAGCGAAGACGTTGCGGAAGATTGCCAAGGGCCGTGCGGCGGTTGCCACGGTGACGGTGCCCGACGAGGTGCTGGAGCTGGCGTCGCGGCTGTGCATGGTGGTCGGCGCCGACGGGTTGCGCGGCGAACTCACGCTGATGCGCGCGGCGCGGGCGCTGGCCGCGCTCGACGGCAAGTCAGTCGTCACGCCGAAACAGCTGGCCGCCGTCGCGCCAATGGTGCTGCGGCACCGGCTGCGCCGCAGTGTGCTCGACGAGACGGGGTCGACCGGCCGGATCGAGCGCGCGCTGGGTGAACTGTTCGCGGCATGAGCGCGCTCGACGACGCGCTGCTCGCGGCGCGGCTGTGCGCGATTGAGCCGCGGCTGGGCGGGCTGGCACTGCGCGGCGGCGGCGAGGCGCGCGATGCGGTGGTTACCGCGCTTGCCGCGGGACGTGCGGTCCGGCGGCTGCCGATCAATATCGACGAGTCGCGGCTGAGCGGCGGGCTCGACCTGACCGCGACCCTGGCGAGCGGCCGGACGGTGATGCAGCGTGGTCTGCTGGAGGACATCGGCGACGGCGTGCTCGTCGTGCCGATGGCGGAGCGGTTGCCGGAAGGCACGGCCGCGCGGATTGCGACGGCGATGGACGGCGGTGCGGCGTTCACGCTGGTGCTGCTCGATGATGGAATCGAGGCCGAGGAGCGTCCGGCGGCGGCGTTGTTGGAGCGGTTGGCGTTTTGGGTCGATCTGTCCGCTGTTCCCTCATCTGTCATCCCGGCCTTGAGCCGGGACCCGGCCGATGCGGCTGAACCACGGCCGGCTGGGTCCCGGCTCGAGGCCGGGATGGCAGTGAGTGGGGAGGTGTTGGAGGCCATCGCAGCCACTGCTCTGGCGCTCGGCATCGATTCCGCACGAGCTTCGCAGTTCGCGATCCGGGCGGCGCGGGCATCGGCAGCACTACATGAGCAAGATGCCGTTGACGCCGACGATGTTGCGCTCGTCGCGCGGCTCGTGCTCGGACCGCGCGCCACGCGGCTGCCGGAGCGGCCCGCCGACGAGGCCGAGGCTCCGCCGCCGCCCGAGGCGCAGGATGGCGACAGTGAGCAGGATCGCGGCGAGCCCGAGGCTCTGGCCGATGTGGTGCTCGCGGCGGTCGCGGCGTCGCTGCCGCCCGATGTGCTGGCAAAGATCGCTGCGGGGCGCAGCCGCAAGACGAGCCGGTCAAGCGGCGCGGGCGAGCGGCGCAAGTCGGCGCAGCGCGGGCGTCCAAAGGGGACACGCGCCGGCAGTCCGCGCGGCGGGCTCCGGCTCAGCCTGATCGATACGCTCATTGCCGCTGCGCCCTGGCAGAAACTGCGCAGTGGCGGCGATGGCCGTGTGCGCATCCGTCGCGACGATCTGCGCATCCGGCGGTTCGAGACGCGGGCCGAGGCGACGACGATTTTCGCCGTCGATGCATCGGGGTCGTCGGCGCTCGCCCGATTGGCCGAGGCGAAGGGCGCGGTCGAGCTGTTGCTCGCCGAAGCCTATGTGAAGCGCGCGCAGGTTGCCCTCGTCGCCTTTCGCGGCACCACCGCCGAACTTTTGCTGCCGCCGACACGGTCGCTGGCGCGGGCACGGCGTTCGCTTGCGGAACTGCCGGGCGGCGGCGGTACACCGCTGGCGGCCGGGCTCAATGCGGCGCGCGAGCTCGCAGAAGCGGCGCGCGGGCGGGGGCGGACGCCCTTCGTCGTCGTGCTGACCGATGGCCGCGCCAATATCGCCGCCGACGGCAGCATGGTGCGCAGCGCCGCCGAGGCTGATGCGACAATGGCCGCGAAGGCGATTGGCGCTGCGGGGATCGCGTCGGCGTTCGTCGATATTTCGGCGCGGCCTCGGCCGGAGGGCGCGGCGCTCGCCGCCGCGATGGGCGCGCGCTATCTGCCGTTGCCGCGTGCCGATGCAGCGACGATGCATGCCGCCGTGCGGGCGGCGCAGCCCGTATGAGCGCCGGACCGCGCTGGTCGGTCGAGGGCCGCGACTGGCCAAACCGCGCCAGCAGCCGTTTCGTCGATAGCGGCGGCCTGCGCTGGCATGTTCAGGACATGGGGCCTGACGACCCGGACGCACCGATCCTGTTGCTGCTTCACGGAACGGGGGCGGCCACGCACAGCTGGCGCGCGCTCGCGCCGCTGCTCGCGACGCGCTTCCGCGTCGTCGCGCCCGATCTGCCCGGCCACGGTTTCACGACCGGCCGACCTGCTGGCGGTTTGTCGATGGCCGCAATGTCCCGTGCGGTTGCGACGCTTTTGACCACGATCGAAATTTCGCCCCGGCATCTTATCGGGCATTCCGCGGGCGCGGCGATTGCTGTCCGCATGACGCTAGACGGACTCGCTGCGCCCCAGTCCATCGTGGGCCTCGGCGCGGCGCTGCTGCCCTTGTCCGGTCTCGGAGCAAAACTGTTTCCAACGCTGGCGCGGCTGCTGTTCGTCAATCCGCTCGCGCCGCACTTCTTCGCGGGCATGGCTCGGACCAGCGGCGAGACCGCGCGCTTCCTCGCCCGCAGTACCGGGTCCAAGATCGATGCCGAGGGCATCGCCTGTTACGAACGGCTGTTCCGAACTCCGGCGCATTGCGCAGGCGCTGTGACCATGATGGCCGATTGGGACCTGCCGGCGCTGAAGCGGGACCTGCCGCGCCTCCAGACGCCTCTATTGCTCGTACATGGCGAGAAGGATCCGGCGATTCCGCTGGCCAATGCTCAGGAGGCCGTGGCGCTGATCGGCAACACGCGGTTGATCAGCCTGCCGGGCCTCGGCCATCTGGCGCATGAGGAACGGCCGGACGAAGTCGCCGCGATCATCGCCCAATTCGTGGGAGAGCAACATTGATGAACCGCTATTTCAGCCTGTTCGACCTGCTCATCGGCGCGGTGCCGGCGCTCGGCTTTGGCATCTGGCAGCTCATTTCGATCAACCGCGAGATCGCCAAGGACAAGGCAGCGAAAGAGCGTCAGTCACCAGAAGGCACGGGGCATCCGGTAGGGGAGCATCGACTGGACGACCGGTGATCGGAACCGCCCCAGCGACAGGCTTTCGTGCACCGCCTGGACATTCTCCCCGAACAGGCGCGTCGCCAGCGCGGACCGCGCGTAAAAGGGCGCATCGATCCAGGTCTTGAGAATTTTGGGTGTGTAGCCCGCGGCGGCGCGGGTGGCGCGCTCAACGAGCCAGCCGCTGCGCGGCAATCTGGCGGGCGCGGGTTGCATGACATCGTGCCAGCGTCCCTGCCGGTCGAACCGCAGCGCCAAATCGAACGGGGTGCCATCCCGGCGACGCCCTTCGTAGAGCACCGCGACGTCGCTTTTGAGATGCGCACGTGACCAGTGCCAGTCGTTGAAACCGTCCTCAAGCGGTTCATCGCCGAAGTTCGAGTCGAAATAGCCGCCGCCAGTCCAGCTGATATCGGGGTGGCTCATCTCCACCTCGACATGCGCGCGCGGGGCAACGGGGTGCCAGCGATGCCGGCCAGCGGGATCGAGCGCAAAGGCGGTCGTGCCGATCATCTCGGGCCGTACCCGCACGGTGCCACGCACCTTGTAGGGTAGCGGCGCGGAGACTTCGGCGATGTCGATGACCAGCGTGTCGCCGTCCCAGCTCAGCCCGCTCGGCCCAACCATGAAACTGTCCGCATCGCGACGCACGCGATGCGCCCCCCGTTCGGTCATCGCCCAAGCGCTGCCGCGCGGGCCGGTCAGCGAGACATTGATCGCGCAGTGATTGTCGGGCCGCCCACGCCCGCTGAGCTTGTAATAGGGCGAGAAGACGCTGCCGATGAAGGCGATGATGGTCAGCCCGTAGCGGCCGTCTGCGCTGGTTGCGTCGACATACCACCAGGAATAGCCATTCGCATCGACCGCGACGTCGAAGCGCGGTCCTTGAGCAAGCATCCGGCGGCTAGTTGGCCGGACAGCGCCGCCATCGGGACGCCCGCGCCGGGATGGGTGCTCCCGCCCGCGCAGTAGAGCCCAGGGATCCGTGTCCGGCTGCCTTGCCGGCGGAAGGAGGCCGCCCACCCGTGCGAGGCCGGTCCATAAAGGGCTCCACCCGTCGAGGGAAAGCGGCTCTCGAACTCGCGCGGTGTCGCCAGCCTCGCTGAGTCCCCCAGATCGAGCGAAAGTCCCGCCCGCGAAACTGCGGCCAGCATCTGCTGCGTACATTGTTCGATCTCCGCTGGAGTGAAGCCGGTGCCGTCGCCATTGGCGGGCGCATTGACGATGATCTGGAGGCGTTCGCGTGCGCCTGCTGCGCCGCCCGAGTCGTCGCGGTCCTGCGCGCAGATGTAGACGCTCGGGTGGTCGGCGAGCCGTCCCGCCGCGAGCGCGGCAAATTCCGCGCGGTAATCTTTCGAGAAAAAGACATTGTGTCGCGCGAGCGCGAAGCCGTCCGTCGCAGCATTGGCGGTCCAGACCATGGCACCGAGCGAGCGGCGGGACGGCGGCACCGGCGCAACGGCGTGGCGCACTGCATCACCAAACCGGCCAGCGCCGATCGCTGCCGGATCGGCATTGCAGACGACTTTGGTTGCCGCGATCCGTTCGCCGGTTGCCAGGACAACGCCAGCCGCGCGGCCGCGTTCGACGAGGATTTCGCGGATCGGTGCATCATATTTGAACCGGACGCCGGTCGATCGTCCGAGCGATTCGAGCGCCTTGGCGAGCCGGTGCATGCCGCCGTCGATGAGCCAGACGCCGCTCGCCTCGACATGCGCGATCAGCATCAGCGTGGCGGGCGTCTGGAACGGCGAGGACCCACAATAGGTCGAATAGCGCCCGAACAATTGCTGGAGGCGCGGATCGCGGAAATAGCCGCCGAGTGCGCCCCACAGGGAGCGGAAGGCCCGTAGGTTGCAATAGTCGGCAAAGCCGCGAATCCCCATGCGCCAGCCGAGTGTGAGCAAGTCGGGCTTGGGGCCGCGCAGGAACGGCTGCTCGACCGCTTCGAATAGGCGCTTCGCCTCAGCGCGGAAAGCCCGGTAGCCGCGCGCTTCCGCGGCTCCGGCGAAAGCGCCGATCGCCGCTTCGCTGGCAAGCGGGTCGGCGAACAGGTCGAGCCTCGCCTCGCCCCAGGCGTGACGCGCCAATGTTGTCGCAGGGCGCAGGTTGACATGATCGCCGAGTGATTGACCACACTGCTCGAATATCTCCTCGAACACCTGCTTCATTGTGAACACGGTCGGGCCACCGTCGATCGCGACACCATCGACAGTGACGGCGCTGAGTTTCCCGCCGGGTCCCAAGGCAGCTTCGACGAGTGTCACGTCACAGCCGCGCGCCGCGAGAAGGGCGGCGCTGACCAGCCCGCCAACGCCTGCTCCGATTACGACGACATGTTCGTCGGCCACCCGGACCTCCCCCAATTGACCCGAGGCTATCACCTGTCCACACTGCTGGACACATGCTTTCGTCCAACAACGACGATTTTGGGTGGCGCGGGCGCTGGTTGGCGTGGCGCAACCGCCTGCTGGCGTCGCCGCGCTTCCAGCATTTTGCTGCACGGTTTCCGCTGACCCGCCCGGTCGCGCGGCAGCGCGCGCGGGCGCTGTTCGATCTCGTTGCGGGGTTCACCTACTCGCAGATTCTGGCGGCGTGCATCGAAACCGGTCTCTTTGAACTGCTCGCAGATGGGCCCCGCGATGCCGAGAGCGTGGCCATGCACACGGGTCTCCCGCTGGCAGGCGCAGAGCGATTGCTGCGGGCTGCGGCAGCGCTTGAGCTGGTCGAGCCGCTCGAGTCCCATTGGGTATTGGGCATCGCCGGCGCGGCGCTGCGCGGCAATCGCGGCATTGCCGAGATGGTTGCGCATCATCGGCTGCTCTATGCCGACCTCGCCGATCCGGTTGCGCTGCTCAAGCGCGGCGGTGGCGGCGGGCAGCTGTCGTCTCTCTGGAATTATGCCGAGTCGCCGGGCGAGGGGGAAAGTGCAGCCGTTGCCGCCTATTCGGCGCTGATGGCGGCATCGCAACCGCTGGTCGCGCGGCAGGTGATCGACGCCTACGACTTTGGCCGCCACCAAAGCTTGATGGATGTCGGGGGTGGGGAAGGGGCGTTTCTTTCCGCAGTCGGCAGCGCAGTTCCGGGGCTCCGGTTGGCGCTGTTCGATCTGCCCGCCGTTGGACAGCGGGCGAATGATCGACTCGCGGCTGCGGGTCTTACGCCGCGTACGCAAATCTACGGAGGCAATTTCCTCGCTGATCCGCTGCCCGAGGGGCACGATATCATCTCGCTGATTCGCGTTCTCCACGACCATGACGATGGTCCGGCGCTGAAATTGCTGCGCAGCATTCACGCCGCATTGCCGGTGGGTGGCACGCTGCTCATCGCCGAACCAATGGCGCAAACGCCCGGCGCTGAGCCTGCTGGCGACGCCTATTTCGGCTTCTATCTGCTGGCGATGGGGTCCGGAAGACCGCGGAGTTCTGCGGAAATTGTTGCAATGCTGCGCGCGGCAGGCTTCGCGAAATCGAAACTTTTGCGCACCGCGATGCCCCTCAATGCCTGCGCAATTGTCGCAACGCGGTAACGATACTGTCCAGTCCGGTTGACAACAAACAGTGTAAGGGTAGAGTTACGTTGTCGATGGAGTCCGTTCAGGACGCCGCGCTGGAGGGGAGGGAAGTGTATGGACGCGTTGGCGGTCATACTGGAGGCGCCGGAACGGCTCTCACTGCGCTCCCTCGCTCTGAACCCGATGGGCCCTAATGACGTTCGCGTCGAAATCGACTGGAGCGGAGTCAGCTCGGGCACCGAGAAGCTGCTGTGGACCGGCCGGATGCCGAGCTTCCCCGGCATGGGCTACCCGCTCGTCCCGGGATATGAGTCGGTCGGCCGGATCGTTGACGCTGGAATAGAAGCGCGCGACCGCATCGGCGAATGTGTCTTCGTCCCCGGCGCCAATTGCTACCAGGATGCACGCGGCCTGTTCGGCGGCACCGCCAAGACCGTGATCATGCCAGCCGCGCGCGCCGTCACCATCGATGAATCGCTTGGCAGCGACGGCATCCTCGTCGCGCTGGCCGCCACCGCCTATCATGCGATCAAAGGCGGCGCCGCGCCCGACCTGATCATCGGCCACGGCATCCTCGGCCGCCTGCTGGCGCGCATCACCGTCGCGTGCGGCGGCGACACGCCGACGGTGTGGGAAACCAATCCCGACCGGCGCGACGGCTTCGGCTATGCGGTGATCGATCCCGCCACCGACCAGCGCCGTGACTACACGACCATCTACGACGCGAGTGGTGCGGCCGACATTCTCGACCTCGCCTTCGGCCGGATCCGCAAGGGCGGCGAAGTCGTGCTCGCCGGCTTCTACGACCGGCTGTCCTTCGCCTTCCCGCATGCTTTCATGCGCGAAGCGAAGATGCGCATCGCCGCAGAATTCGCGCCGGCCGACATCACGGCGACGCTCGAACTCGTCGACATGGGCCTGCTCGAGCTCGACGGGCTGATCAGCCATGTGCGCGACGCTGCCGACGCCGAGGACGCCTATCCGGCCGCCTTCGGCGATCCGTCCTGCCTGAAAATGGTCCTCGACTGGAGACATATATGAGCATGCTCGACCCCGGCGTGCTGCGTGACGAGGCGCATGAGGAACCGGATCCCGTGCACAGCGGACCGGTGACCAAGGAAACGCAGATCATCGCGATTTACGGCAAGGGTGGGTCGGGCAAATCCTTCGCGCTCGCAAATCTCAGCTACATGATGGCGCAGCAGGGCAAGCGCGTGCTGCTGATCGGTTGCGATCCCAAGTCGGACACGACGAGCCTGCTGTTCGGCGGCAAGTCGACGCCGACGATCATCGAGACCAGCTCGAAGAAGAAGCTGGCCGGCGAGGAGATCGGCATCGAGGATGTGTGCTTCCAGCGCGACGGCGTATTCGCGATGGAATTGGGCGGGCCCGAGGTCGGTCGCGGTTGCGGCGGGCGCGGCATCATCCACGGCTTCGAGACGCTGGAGAAATTGGGCTTCCACGAATGGGGCTTCGATTACGTCCTGCTCGACTTCCTTGGCGACGTGGTGTGCGGCGGCTTCGGCCTGCCGATCGCCCGCGACATGTGCCAGAAGGTCATCGTCGTCGCGTCGAATGACCTGCAGTCGCTCTATGTCGCGAACAATGTCTGCAAGGCCGTCGAATATTTCCGCAAGATGGGCGGCAATGTCGGCGTGGCCGGCATGATCCTCAACAAGGACGACGGCACCGGCGAGGCGAATGCGTTCGCCGAAGCGGTTGGCATCCCCGTCCTGACCGCGATCCCGGCCAATGAGGATATCCGCAAGAAATCTGCCAATTATCAGATCATCGGCAAGCCCGGCGGCCAATGGGCGTCGCTGTTCGAGCAGTTGGCGATCAATGTCGCCGAAGCACCGCCGCTGCGGCCGACCCCGCTCGATCAGGACGGCCTGCTCAACCTGTTCAGCGCCGATGTAACCGGAGCGGACTTCACGCTGAAGCCCGCAACCCAGGCCGACATGCGCGGCAAGGAGTTCGTCGCCAAGCCCACCCTCGAAGTCATTTACGACACGGTCTGAGCGTGGATCTGGAAACCCCCTCCCGCGAAACCGATCGCATCGATCTCGGAGCGCCCGAGAGCGAGGGTGCCGGTTGCCATGCGGGCGCGGGCACGATGCACGAGGCCGCGGCGAAGGCCGGCAAGAGCGAGATTCTCGACCGCTATGCCGCCGACTATCCAAAGGGACCGCACGACCAGCCGCAATCAATGTGCCCCGCGTTCGGCTCGCTGCGCGTCGGGCTGCGCATGCGCCGCACCGCGACGATCCTGTCGGGCTCGGCCTGCTGCGTCTATGGCCTGACCTTCACCTCGCACTTCTACGGCGCGAAGCGGACAGTCGGCTATGTGCCCTTCTCGTCGGAGACGCTGGTCACCGGCAAGCTGTTCGAGGACATCCGCGAGGCCGTCTATCAGATCGCCGACCCGGCGCTTTACGACACCGTCGTCGTCACCAACTTGTGCGTGCCGACCGCGAGCGGCGTGCCGCTGCAACTGCTGCCGCAGGAGATCAACGGCGTCCGCATCATCGGCATCGATGTGCCGGGCTTCGGGGTGCCGACGCATGCCGAGGCGAAGGACGTGCTCGCCGGCGCGATGCTCGCCTATGCGCGGCGCGAGGCTGAACAGGGCCCGGTCGCTGCGCCCAAGGAACGGCCTGACCGGCCCACGGTGACGCTGCTCGGCGAGATGTTCCCCGCCGACCCGCCGGGGATCGGCCTGATGCTCGAACCGCTCGGCTTGGCCGCCGGACCGGTGGTGCCGACCCGCGAATGGCGCGAGCTCTATTCGGCATTGGACTGCGCCGTCGTCGGCGCGATCCACCCCTTCTACACTGCGAGCGTTCGCGAGTTCGAAGCCGCCGGGCGCAAGGTGGTCGGATCAGCGCCGGTCGGCCGCGACGGCACTGCCGCCTGGCTCGATGCAATCGGTGCGGCCTGCGGCATCGCGCAAGACAAGATCGACGCGAGCAAAAACAAGTTCCTACCAGCCATCGCCGGGGCGCTCGCCGCCAAGCCGATCAAGGGGCGCATCACCGTTTCGGGCTATGAAGGCTCGGAATTGCTGGTCGCGCGGCTGCTCATCGAGAGCGGCGCGGACGTGCCCTATGTTGGCACCGCCTGCCCGCGCACAATCTGGTCGGACCCCGACCGCGAATGGCTGGAAGCGAAGGGCGTGCGCGTCCAATACCGCGCCAGCCTCGAACAGGATATTGCCGCGGTCGAGGAATATGGCCCGGACCTCGCGATCGGGACTACGCCTGTGGTGCAGCACGCCAAGCAGAAGTCGATCCCGGCGCTCTATTTCACCAATCTGATCTCGGCCCGGCCGCTGATGGGTCCGGCCGGCGCTGGCAGCCTCGCGATGGTCGTCAACGCCGCGCTCGCCAACCAGCACCGCTTCGACAAAATGTCGGCCTTCTTCGAAGGTGTGGGCACGGGCCATGCGGCCGGAGTCTGGGAAAATACTCCGCGCGACCGCCCCGAATATAAAGCCAAGTTCGCTGCCAAGCGCATCGCCGCCGCCAAGGCGGAGGAGTCAGTGGGCGTATGACGCTGATCCTCGATCATGACCGGGCCGGTGGCTATTGGGGGGCGGTTTACGCCTTCACGGCGATCAAGGGCCTGCAGGTCATCATCGACGGCCCCGTCGGCTGCGAGAATCTGCCCGTGACGTCGGTGCTGCACTATACCGACGGCCTGCCGCCGCATGAGCTGCCGATCGTCGTCACCGGGCTGGGGGAGCAGGAACTCGGCCGCGACGGCACCGAAGGCGCGATGAAGCGCGCGTGGAAGACGCTCGATCCGGACCTGCCCGCTGTGGTCGTCACCGGCAGCATCGCCGAGATGATCGGTGGCGGCGTGACGCCTGAGGGGACCAACATCCAGCGCTTCCTGCCGCGCACCATTGATGAGGATCAGTGGCAGTCGGGCGACCGCGCGCTGACTTGGCTGTGGACGCAATTCGGACCCAAGAAGGTGCCCGCGCTGCGGCCGCGCCGCGAGGGCGCCAAGCCCAAAGTCAACATCATCGGGCCGATGTACGGCACCTTCAACATGCCGTCCGACCTCGCCGAAATCCGTCGCCTCATCGAGGGCATCGGGGCCGAAGTCGGACTGGTGTTCCCGCTCGGCAGCCATCTCGCCGACGTGCGCAAGCTCGCCGATGCCGAGGTCAATGTCTGCATGTACCGCGAGTTCGGCCGCGGCCTCTGCGAAGCGCTGGAGCGGCCTTACCTGCAGGCCCCGATCGGGCTGGAGTCGACGACGCTGTTCCTGCGCAAGCTCGGCGAACTTACCGGCCTCGATCCGGAGCCGTTCATCGAGCGCGAGAAGCACACGACGATCAAGCCGCTCTGGGATCTGTGGCGCTCGGTCACGCAGGATTTTTTCGGGACGGCGAGCTTCGCGATCGTCGCGAACGAAACCTATGCGCGCGGCATCCGCAAATTCCTCGAAGACGATATGGGGCTGCCCTGCACCTTTGCATTCCAGCGCTCGGCCGGGGTCAAGCCCGACAATGCCGCGGTGATCGAAGCGATCAAGACCAAGCCGCCGCTGATCATGTTCGGCAGCTTCAACGAGCGCATGTACATGGCGGACGCCGGTTCGCGGGGCGTCTATATCCCGGCGAGCTTCCCGGGGGCGGTGATCCGCCGCCACACCGGCACACCGTTCATGGGCTTTGCCGGTGCGACCTATCTGGTCCAGGAAGTGTGCAACGCGCTGTTCGACGCGCTCTTCCACATCCTTCCGCTCGCCGGACAGCTCGACAAGGCCGAGGCGACGCCGGCGCGCATCGAACGCGCGCTGCAATGGGACGAAGACGCCAAGCAGGAGCTCGACGTCGTTGTCGAGCATGAACCCGTTCTCGTGCGTATTTCCGCTGCTAAGCGCATTCGCGACGCCGCCGAGCGCGCCGCTCGCCGGGCCGGCGAAACGTCCGTCACAGCCGAGCGCCTCGCGCTCGCCATCACCGAAAGCCGCGCAGCATGAGCGCGGTCCACCTTCCCCGCACGATCCAGACCGGACCCGCGCGGGCCACCCCATCCTCGCGGGCACTCGGCCCGCCCGGATGCCGCCGGGGAGCGTGTTTCACGCTCTTGTCCTCGTCGCGAACCACGGAGACGTAAGAATGAGCGATCCAAATGATAGAATGGGACCAGGTACTTACCTGACCCCTGAAGAAGCCAAGGAATTCCACAAGCTGTTCATCACGAGCTTCGTGCTGTTCACGGTCGTGGCAATCGTTGCGCACTTCCTCGTGTGGAACTGGCGTCCCTGGTTCTGACCGGGACCGACCGGGCTACAGTTTCAAACCGTAAAGGAGCCACATCATGTGGAGAATCTGGCTTATATTCGATCCGCGCCGTGCGCTGGTCGCACTATTCATCTTCCTGTTCGTGCTGGCACTGCTGATCCACTTCATCCTGCTCAGCACCGACAAGTTCAACTGGCTGGATGGCCCGCACACCGCACCGGCGGCAGCGGCGCCTGCGGCTACGTCCTAGTCGAGTCCGTGCAAGATTTCGAGTGAACGGGGCTCGGGCCAGGTCCCGCCCCGGTCACTCGAAATACAACAATTCCTTGAAAGGCGGCGCGCCGGAGCTGGCGTGCCGGGAGGTGTGGCATGGCGCTGCTGAGCTTCGAGCGAAAATACAGGGTGCGAGGTGGCACGCTCATCGGCGGCGACCTGTTCGATTTCTGGGCTGGCCCCTTCTATGTCGGCTTTTTCGGCGTCACCACGGCGATCTTCGCGTCACTGGGGACCGCGCTGATCTTTTATGCCGCATCGCTGGGACCAACGTGGAATCCCTGGCTGATCAGCATCGCCCCGCCTGACATCAGTTACGGCCTTGCTCTTGCGCCGCTGCGTGAAGGCGGGTTCTGGCAAATCATCACGATCTGCGCGATCGGAGCCTTTGTCTCCTGGGCGCTGCGTGAGGTCGAAATCTGCCGAAAACTGGGCATCGGCTATCATGTGCCATTCGCCTATGGCTTTGCGATCTTCGCCTATGTGTCGCTGGAGGTGATCCGGCCCTGGCTGCTCGGCGCTTGGGGATTTGCCTTTCCCTACGGCATCTTCAGCCACCTCGATTGGGTGTCGAACACCGGCTACCAATATCTGCATTTCCACTACAATCCGGCGCACATGCTCGCGGTGAGCTTCTTCTTCGTGACCGGCGGTGCGCTCGCCTTCCACGGCGCGCTCGTGCTGTCCTCGGTCAATCCGAAGCCCGGCGAGTCGGTGCGGTCGCCCGAATATGAGGACGCCTTCTTCCGCGACACCATCGGCTATTCGGTCGGCACGCTCGGTATCCATCGCCTTGGCCTGTTCCTCGCGCTGTCGGCAGGTTTCTGGAGCGCGGTGTGCATCATCATCTCCGGGCCGCTGTGGACACGCGGCTGGCCGGAATGGTGGACGTGGTGGCTCAACCTGCCGATCTGGTCCTGAGGGGGAAACACGCGATGGCACGCTATCAGAACATGTTTACCCAGGTGCAGGTGCGCGGCCCGCTCGAAGCGGGGCCGGCACTGCGGGACAGCACTTTCTCGCGCAGCGGGGAGGGCTTCTATAACTACTGGCTCGGCAAGATCGGCGCTGCGCAGATCGGACCGATCTATCTCGGCACGACGGGCATGGCCGCGCTGGTCTTCGCCTTTCTTGCCTTCGAAATCATCGGCCTGAACATGTTCGCGAGCGTGAACTGGGACCCGATCCAGTTCGTGCGGCAGCTGCCATGGCTCGCGCTCGAGCCACCCGGCCCACAATGGGGCTTCAAGATGTTCGTGCCGCTCGCCGAAGGCGGCTGGTGGCAGATCGCCGGCTTCTGCATGACGATGTCGCTGCTGCTCTGGTGGCTCCGCACCTTCCGCCGCGCCCGCGCGCTCGGCATGGGAACGCATGTGGCCTGGGCGTTTGCGGCCGGCATCTTCCTGATCATAACTTTGGGCTTCATCCGCCCGATGCTGATGGGCAGCTGGGCCGAGGCGGTGCCGTTCGGCATCTTCCCGCACCTCGACTGGACCGCAGCCTTTTCGATCCGCTACGGCAACCTCTTCTACAACCCATTTCACGCACTCTCGATCGCGTTCCTCTACGGTTCGACCCTGCTGTTCGCGATGCACGGTGCGACGATCCTCGCAGTCGGGCGCTACGGCGGCGAGCGTGAGATCGAACAGATCACCGATCGCGGGACGGCCTCCGAACGCGCCGCCCTGTTCTGGCGCTGGACGATGGGGTTCAACGCCACGATGGAATCGATCCATCGCTGGGCTTGGTGGTTCGCCGTGCTGACGCCGCTGACCGGCGGCATTGGTATCCTGCTGACCGGAACGGTCGTCGACAATTGGTACCTGTGGGCCATGCAGCACGGCTACGCGCCGAGTTATCCGACGACGGGTGTCATCGATCCTGCAACCCTGCCGGGAGCGCCGCAATGATGAGCGGATATTTCGCAAGGACCGCCACTGCGGCCGCCGTCGGCGTCGCAGCCCTGTCGCTCGCGGCCTGCGAGCCCGGACCCAAACAGTCGGTGCAGACCGGCTATCGCGGGGCCGGGCTGCAGCAGATCGTCGATCCCGACCATGTGGTAAAGCTCGGCGCGATCCCGCCGGCTCCCTATGAACTGCCGGCCGACGGCGGACCGACCGCCGGGGCGAGCTACCAGAACGTCAAGGTTCTCGGCAATCTCAGCAAGGACCGGTTCGACCATCTGATGGCCGAGATGGCGCAATGGGTCGCGCCGCCCGAACAGGGCTGCAACTATTGCCACAACCCCGAAAACCTCGCGTCGGACGAGAAATACACCAAGGTCGTCGCGCGGCGCATGGTGCAGATGACGCAGAACATAAACTCGCACTGGGCGAGCCATGTGAAGCAGACCGGCGTCACCTGCTACACCTGCCACCGCGGCAATCCGGTTCCGGCCTATAAATGGTCGATCGCGGAAGGCGCGCCCAACCCGCAGTCGATCCGCGGCAACCGGCACGGCCAGAATGCGCCCGACCCCAATGTCGGCTATGCGTCACTGCCCTCCGATCCGTTCGCCGACTATCTGAGCGGCGCGCATCAGATCCGGGTCGCCAGCAGCAATGCGCTGCCGACGGCGGATCATGTCGTGTCGATCAAGGATGCGGAAAAGACCTACGGGCTGATGATGCACGTCAGCCAGGCGCTAGGGGTCAATTGCACCTATTGCCATAACACCCAGTCGTTCCGGGCCTGGAACCTCAGCCGGGCGCAGCGCGGCACGGCTTATTATGGCATCCGGATGGTCCGCGACATCAACGACTCCTACATCGGGTCGCTGCAGTCGGTGTTCCCCGCCAATCGCAAGGGACCGCATGGCGATCCCTACAAGGCGAATTGCGCGACCTGCCATCAGGGTCAGTCCAAGCCGCTTGGCGGTGTCAGCATGATCGCCCAGGCACCGATCCTGAAGGAGCCTGCGCCGATGGCTGCTCCGGCACCGGCACCGGCGCAGGCGACCGCAGAAGCGTCTGGCGAAGTGCCCAAGGCGTTCAACGCGCCCGAAGCGATGACCGCGACCAAGTGAAGAACAGCCGCGCCACCCCAGAGGGTGGCGCGGCTCCTTTCAATTTCATAGGCTGCGGCTCGTGACGATTCACGATCATCCCCTGCGCGCGGCCTTGTCCGAAGAAATGCATGTCCGCCGGCTGCCGCGCTTTGCAGCGCCGTGCCGGCTCATGCAGATCGTCGTACACCTCGGCGAGAGCGGATCAAATGAAGCGCGCGCGCATCTTGACCAACTGATCCTCGCGGCCGCCGTCGTCGTTCCGGCCACCTCGAAATATGCGGTGCTCGCATTCGGAGACGTCACCCTGGTCTGGGAACGGCACACCGAATTCGCGACCTACACGCTGCTGCGGTCCGGGGCCTTTTCCGACATGTTCGACCCGGGGCTGTTCGAACCCTTGCTCGACTCGATCCGCGCCGGGATGCCAGGCCAGATTGTGCGCGCGACGCAGATTGCCTTCGTCGGCCCAGAGGGACCCGACCCGGCTTCGGCGGATCTGACGCACTGGTTCGCCCCCGAAGCGACGATCGTCTGCGATGTCGCAGGCGGGACAGCGCGGATCGCCTCGGATTTCCGGCTCAACTTCGATGGCTACGGCCGCCTGTTGGTCCAGGATCGCGGGCTGGAGCGCGATGAGCCCTCGCAATTAATGCTGCGACTCCAAGAGCTTGGTAACTATCGTAACATGGCGCTGCTTGGCCTGCCGCTGGCGCAGCAGCTGACCCCGACGGTAACCCAGCTGGAAGCCCGACTCGCCGAACTCACCCATGCCGTCTCGGAACGCACATCCGAAGACGATATATTGTTGGATGAACTCACGTTCCTGTCCGCCGAGCTCGCGCGGATCGTGTCGGCAACCCGCTACCGGATGAGCGCGACCCGCGCCTATGCGCAGCTCAGTACCGACCGGCTCGCCAGCCTGAAGATCGGCCCGGTGCGCGGCTACCAGACCCTCGCGGACTTCACCGAGCGCCGGCTGGTCCCCGCCGTCCGCACCTGCGATTCCTTTTCGTCGCGGCTCGAGGATTTGTCGCAGCGCGCCGCCTGGACCAGCGAGCTGCTGCGCACCCGGGTCGACATCGCGCTCGCCAAGCAAAACCGCGACCTGCTGCAATCGATGGACAAGCGGACCAAGCTCCAGCTGCGGCTGCAGCAGACCGTCGAAGGCATTTCGGTTGTTGCGATCAGCTACTATCTGGTCGCACTGATCGGTTACCTGATCGGCGCAATTCCGGGCGTCGAGCATGATATGGCCATGGCCATCGCGGTTGTGCCGGTCGTCATCCTCGTGGCGCTCGGCACACGGCGCCTGCACCACCGGATTTCCGAATAGCATTGCCAAATCAAAGCCCGCCCGGCGTGTCTGCCGGGCGGGCTTTATCGGTAGCTGTGGCGCTCTGGCTTACGCCGCCATGGCCCTGCGTGCCAGCGCACACTGGCTCCAGATTTCGCTGAGGGCCGAGACCAGCTTGTCGATGTCGGCGTCGCTGTGCACTGGCGATGGGGTGATGCGCAGCCGTTCGGTGCCGCGCGGGACGGTCGGGTAGTTGATCGGCTGGACGTAGATGCCGTGCGTGTCCATCAGCCAGTCGCTGATCATCTTGCAGTGGTGCGGGTCGCCGACCATGACCGGGATGATGTGGCTGGGGTTGTCGAGCGTCGGGATGCCGATCGCCTCCAGGCGGCGGCGCACCTTGGCAACGCGCTCCTGATGCTGTTCGCGCTCGATGCTGCTCGTCTTCAGGTGGCGGATGCTCGCGGCAGCGCCGGCGGCGATCGCCGGCGGCAGTGCGGTCGTGAAGATGAACCCGCTCGCGAAGCTGCGGATGAAGTCGCACATCGCGGCCGACCCCGCGATATAGCCGCCCATCACCCCGAACGCCTTGCCGAGCGTGCCTTCGATGATGGTGATCCGGTCCATCAGGCCGCGGGCCTCGGCGACGCCGCCGCCGCGCGGGCCGTACAG
>CALRQP020000007.1:0-137643 GCA_943370355.1 Sphingomonas paucimobilis | reverse complement strand
CCATGCCGAGATAGTCGTTCGAGCACCACACCGTGACCTCGCCCGTCCCGCCGTCCGCATAGCGCGTCGCCCGCGGAAACGACCCCGCCTTGCGCTCCAGCTCCGCAAACACACGGTAGCGACCGTCCGACCGGAGCGTCTCAAGCTCGCTCGCGAAAAAACCCTCGTAATCCATAGTCGCCACTCCCCCGACTCGACTCACCCTAGTCGATTGGGCCCGCTCAGGTAGCGGGCGAAATAACCAGTCCTGCACGCATTGCCCAGAGCCAAAGCACGGCGTTCCGCCAATTCCCGGTCTGCACCGGGGCTTTCTTTGGCTGTCGTCCCCGCATAGTCTCCAACAAAGGCCTTTAGGGCTTCGGGGGAGCTGCAACATGATTCAGATCAAACACCGCGCCGCTGGCCGGGGTGCCGCCGCATGATCGGTCTCGCCGCAATTGTCATTGGTGTCCCGTTCGTCATCCTGTCGGCGATCTGGTGGTATCATGAGCAAACCAAAAAGTCGGGCTGGATCGACGTCGCCTGGACGGTGGCGGTGGGGACCGCCGGTGCCTGGGGCGCGGTCGCCGGGCATGGCGAGGCAATCCCCGAGCGCGCCTGGCTTTATGGCGCGATGGCAGCGGCCTGGGGCATTCGCCTCGCTATTCATCTCGCTGCCCGCACGCTGAAACACCCCGACGATCCGCGCTATGCCAAGATGCGTCACGTCTGGGGCAAGAGCGCGCCCGTTCGCATGTACGGGATGCTCATGGTTCAGGCCTTTGCGGCGGCCATCTTGGCCCTAGCGATTACCGTCGCTGCGCACGCGAGTGACGGACCAGTTCAACCGGTCGATATGGCAGCCGTTGCGCTGTTCGCGGTCGCATGGATTGGGGAGACCCTGGCCGACGCCCAGATGCGCGCCTTTCGCGCCGATCCGGGAAACAAGGGCAAGATCATGCAGTCGGGGCTATGGGCATGGTCGCGCCATCCCAATTATTTCTTCGAATGGCTGTCATGGTGCGCCTTTGCGGTGGGCGCATTTGCCGGTTCACCCTTGGCAATCGTCGCCGCGCTCCCTGCGCCGGTGCTGATGTTCCACCTGCTGCACAATGTATCGGGCGTGCCGATGCTTGAGAAATATCTCCGCTCGACGCGCGGCAGCGAATTCGACAGCTACACGCGGCGAGTCGCGAAATTCTTTCCGCGACCACCCCGTCCTGCCTGAGACATGCTGCCGCATACCCTTTGGTGGGGGCGGTTTTGTCGCATCGCCCGGAGTGTCGGAATTTCTTACACTTCGGGCATCGGAGTCGGCTGTTGAATCAGCTAAGCCGAGGGAATCATTGTGTTGGCACGGCGTTTGCTTAGTTCACCCAGAATCGCACTTGGAGTTTGACGCAATGGCTACCTGGTTCAACAAGCTGCTGGTTGGTGCCGTCTTGGCTGCCGCCCCGATGGCCGCGCAGGCCGGCCAGATCACTGCGACCTTCGATCAGGGCCGGTCGCGCTACGGCAATGCGCAGATCACCCTCAACTCAGGTGGCAGCTGGCAGACGGTCGGCGCCGGTATGCTGGCGTTCGACGTGACCGCCGGAAACATTTCCGGTCTGACCAACTCGGTGATCTATTCCTGGTGCATTGAGCCCACCGAATATGTGGCCTCGAACGCCACTTACACCGTTGGCGATCTTCGCTATGGCGACACCGCGATCGGCGGTATGGGTGCGACCAAGGCGGCGCTGATCAACGAGCTGTTCGCACGCTTCGATCCGGTTCTTTCGGTCTACAGCACGACGCAGAAGGCACAGGCGCTGCAGTTCGCGATCTGGGAAATCCTGACCGAGACCTCGGGCACCTACAATATCAGCACTGGCTCGTCGCGCTTCATCGGCTATGACAACACCGTCGTGCCGCTCGCGCAGAGCTATATCAACGCGATCACGCCGGCCGGTGGCCCCCTGCTCGCCAACCTGTTCGCGATGTACAAGATCGGTGCGCAGGACCAGATCTTCCAGATCCGCACCGCCAACAACCATGTGCCGGAGCCGGGCGCGCTCGGCCTGCTGGGCCTCGGCCTTATCGGTGCCGGACTGGCGCGCCGCCGCCGCCGCGCCTGACATTCACGAATTCGACGACTGACGGGCGGGCCGCAAGGTCCGCCCGTTTTTCATTCGGGCGCCGTCACCGCCCGGCGACCCGGCAATGCGGAGATGGCTCGGACGATTTCGCGCCAGAGCTCGTGCCGAACGGCAGCAACTGTAGCCAGCCACAGCATTGCGCCGCCACCGATCGCGACAACCAACCCCCCGGCGGGCAGGCTGAGCGGCCAGCTCCGACTCACCATGACTGCGGCCGCAGGAGTGATCGCTGCGACAGTCACAATAGCGCTTGAGGCATAAGCACGCATCGCGTCCGAGAGCGAAACCCGTGCGGCGCGGTGCACCGGGCGCGCGTACAGCGCGACGGCAATCGCGGCATCAACAATCCGCGACGCTGCGGCCGCAACCATGCCGAATTGCGCCGCCACCGCGAACAACAACACGCCCAACACACCACGTATCGCCTCGATGCGTGGGAGACGGCGGACATCGCCGGCAGTGATCAAGGCTTCCGACCGGCAGGCCATGCTCGTCGCGACGATGGCACCGACACAGATCAGCGACAGCACGGGCGCGGCAGCGAGCCACTTCGCTCCGTAGAGCAGCGAAATGACCGGTGCGGCGAGAACGGCAAGCCCTGCATAGGCGGGCCAGATCAGGCCCGTCATGATCCGCACACTGCGCAAATAGGCGTCATGAAAGCTGCCATCAGCATCGCGCTGCTTGACGAACAGCGTTTGCATGACACGCTGGAACGATGCGACGACAGAATTGCTGAACACGTCGACGAGACCGGCTGCGCGATTGTACAACCCGGTCACCGCAATGCCGCCGAAGCGCGCTAGCAAAATGTCGGGCAGCCGCGCGCAGCCATTGATGATCAGGTTTGAGGTTAGCATCGGCGATCCGAATGCCCAGACCTCCCGCCAAGCAGCCAGTGTCGGGCGCACCCGCAAGTCGTGTCGTACCAGCCACAATGCGACCAGCGACGCGACAAATGCGCCCACCGTAGCGCCCCAGGGCATGCTTAGATATGAGAAGCCGTGAAATGCCAGAAGGAGCGTGACCGCAGCATTCACCAAGTTTGACAGCATGAAAATGGCGTTGAAGCGCACGAACTGCATGCGCCGCTGCATGAGGCCGCCGGCTGTCGTCATGACCGAGGTCGCAAGGGCATAGAGACACATGATACGAACCGCGTGAACCACCTGCGGCGTGCTGCTCAACGCCGCGATGACCGGTGCACCGAACCACAGGATCGTGGCGAGCAACAGGCCCTGCAGGGCTGCAATCGCATAGACCGTGCCGAGTTTATGCGGCTCGAGCGTTGCCTCACGGACGAGGAAGCTCGCAAGCCCCAGATTCTGTACCGCGTTGATGATCCAATAGGCGGCCATCGCGACCGCGTACACGCCCATCTCCGCCGGGCTGAGCAGGCGCGCGAGGATGACCCCGGTGCCGAACTGCACGACGAAGAAAAAGGCGTTGGCTCCAAAGGAGACCGCGACCGAAATACGTGCTGACACTCTGCTGCCCCGGCTGTTCACCGACCCCTAGCGCAAAGGAGCCCCACCGGCCTAGTGCGCCGCGCCCCAGCTGTGGCCGGTGCCGATTTCGACGCCGAGGGGGACCGACAGTTTGACGGCAGGCTCGGCAGCAGTCGCCATGACGTGGCGGATGACATCGGTCGCCGCCGCGACGTCAGCCTCGGGCACTTCGAACACCAGTTCGTCGTGCACCTGCAACAGCATCCGCGTGCCGTGCAGCCCCGCCGCCGACAGCGCGCCTGGCATGCGCACCATCGCGCGCTTGATGATATCGGCGCTGGTGCCCTGGATCGGCGCGTTGATCGCGGCGCGTTCGCTGCCCTGCCGCTCGGCCTGGTTGGGCGACTTGATGCGGGTGAAATGCGTCTTGCGGCCGAACAAGGTCGAGGTGAAGCCGCAGTCGCGCACGCCATCGAGTGTCTCGGCGATATAGCGGTTGATACCCGGGAAGCGCTCGAAATAGCGGTCGATCATCGCCTGCGCCTCGTCGGCGGGGATGCCGAGCCGCTGCCCCAGACCCCAGCGCGAGATGCCGTAGAGGATCGAGAAGTTGATCGTCTTGGCGCGGCCGCGCGTGTCGCGGTTGACCTCGCCGAACAGCTCCTGCGCGGTCAGGCTGTGGATATCGTCACCGTTCGCAAAAGCAGCTTTCAGCGCCGGCACATCGGCCATATGCGCGGCGAGCCGCAGCTCGATCTGGCTGTAATCGGCGCTGAGCAGCACATGGCCGGGTTCGGCGATGAACGCCTCGCGGATGCGGCGGCCCGCCTCGGTGCGGATCGGGATGTTCTGCAGATTGGGATCGTTCGACGACAGCCGCCCGGTCTGCGCGCCGATCAAGCTGTAGCTGGTGTGGACGCGGCCGGTCTCGGCATTGATCTGCTGCTGCAGCGTATCGGTATAGGTCGATTTGAGCTTCGACACCTGCCGCCAATCGAGCACCTTGCGCGCGACCTCGACGCCGTCGGCGGCGAGCCGCTCCAGCTCGGTCACGTCGGTCGAATAGACGCCCGACTTGCCCTTGCGCCCGCCCTTGAGCCCCAGCCGGTCGAACAGCACGTCCCCAAGCTGCTTGGGGCTGCCGATGGTGAACGGCCCGCCCGCCGCCTCATAAACCTCGGCCTCCAGCCGCCCCATCTCGCCCGCAAATTCCGCCGACAGCCGCGCCAGATGCTCGCGGTCGACCTTCACGCCGGCGCGCTCCATCATCGAGATGACAGGGACGAGGGGGCGATCCACCAGCTCATAGACGCGCGTCGCCGCCTCGCTATGCAGCCGCGGCTTGAAGCGCTGCCACAGCCGGAACGCGACATCGGCATCCTCGGCTGCGTAGCGCGTCGCATCGCGCAGCGGCACCTGATCGAAGCACAGCTGCGACTTGCCCTTGCCGCACACGTCGCTGAACGCGATACACTTATGCTCGAGATGCCGCTCGGCGAGGTCGTCCATCGTGTGCGTGAAATTCTTGCCCGCATCGAGGTCGAAGCTCAGCACCAGCGTATCGTCGAACGGCGTGATTTCGATGCCGTGCCGCGCCAGCACGCTCATGTCATATTTGAGGTTCTGGCCGATCTTGAGCACCGCCGGATCGGCGAGCAGCGGCTTCAGCCGCGCCACGGCGTCCGCCGTCTCAAGCTGCTCGGGCCGCTGTGCCAGCAGGTCGGAGCCGCCGTGGTTGAGCGGGATATAGCAGGCGCGGCCCGGCGCGGTCGCAAGGCTGACGCCGATGAGCTTTGCTGAACAGGCGTCGAGCCCGTCGGTCTCGGTATCGACCGCGACGAGACCGCCCGCCGTCGCTTCGGCGATCCAGCGGTCGAGCGCGTCGAGCGTCGTCACCGTCTCATAGGCATCGAGGTCCCACGGCGCATCGGGGACGACCGGCGCGGCAGCCACAGTCGGCGTCGCCATCGGGCTCGGCGCACTGCCGCTGCCACCACCCGCTCCGAGCTTCGCGAGGAGCGACCGGAAGCCATGATGTTCGAGGAAGGCACGCAGCGGCTCGGGCGGAATACCGAGCATCAGGAGCGAGTCGAGCGGCTGCGGTAGCTCATGGTCGCAGGCCAGCCGCACCAGCTCGCGCGACAGCCGGGCATTCGCGGCATGGTCGATCAGCGACTGTTTGAGCTTGGGCTTGGTGATCTTGTCGGTGCTCGCCAGCACGCTCTCCAGATCGCCATATTCGTTGATCAGCTGCGCCGCCGTCTTCGGCCCGATGCCCGGCACGCCTGGCACATTGTCGACGGCATCGCCCATCAGCGCGAGCACGTCGCCGAGCTTTTCCGGCGGCACGCCGAACTTCTCGATGACCTCGTCGGGGCCGATGCGGCGGTTGTTCATCGTGTCGAGCAGGTCGAGACCGGGTTCGATGAGCTGCATCAAATCCTTGTCAGACGACACGATGGTCACCGACCAGCCCGCCGCCAGCGCAGCCTTCGAATAGCAGGCGATGATGTCGTCCGCCTCCAGCCCCTCGGTCTCGATGCAGGGCAGCGAAAAGGCGCGCGTGGCATGCCGGATCATCGGGAATTGCGGGACAAGATCCTCGGGCGGCGGCGGCCGGTGCGCCTTGTACTGATCGTACATATCGTTGCGGAAGGTCTTCGACGAGGCGTCGAGAATCACCGCCATATGCGTCGGCCCGTCCGCCTTATGCAGCGCATCGGCGAGCTTCCACAGCATCGTCGTATAGCCATAAACCGCCCCGACCGGCTCGCCATGGATGTTGGTCAGCGGCGGCAGCCGGTGATAGGCGCGGAAAATATAGCCCGAGCCATCGACGAGATAGAGATGCGGGGATGCGGGGGTGGAAGCCATGGGGAGGATGTAGCAAGGGAGGGAAGGCAATGCGAGGCCGTTGGCCGCCTTCGGAGGCGCTTGCATATCCCATTTAATGGGTGCACATTATATTGGTGGATATCGAGTTCGATCCCGCGAAGGGCGAGGCCAATGTCGCCAAGCACGGCATCTCGCTGCAGGCAGCCTTCGACTTCGATTGGGAAACGGCGCTCGAACGAGAAGATGATCGTTTCGATTACGGCGAGGTGCGATTTGTCGCGATCGGACGGATCGGCGATCGGCTGTTCGTGATGATTTTCACGGAAGGCTCACACGAGGACGCAGTTCGCATCATCAGCCTGCGCCCGGCTGAGAAACACGAAATGAGATTCTATCATGCCCAGATTTGATCCCGAACAGCACGACGACAACCCGCCGCTGGACGCGCGGTTCATGGCGGGAATGCAGCCGTCCCGGCGCGGCCGTCCGAGGTCGGAGTCGCCGAAAGTCGAAGTCAAGATCCGGCTCGACGCCAAGACCGTCGAGCATTTGCGGGGCACCGGCCCCGGCTGGCAGACGCGCGTCAACGCCCTGTTGGGCAAACTCGCGGCGGACGGACAGATTTAGGGCTGCTCGCGACCGCTCCTCACCAAACCGCAGGTGAGAGTACCCGCCTTGGAAGCGGATTCTCCCGCGCCGGGATCAGGAACAGTTGCAGGAACGCCCACCCCGCCGCAACGCTTGCCGTCAGCCGCCCGACCGTCCGCCGAATCCCACTCAGCTTCCGCGCTGCCTCCAATCGCACCGATGCGCGCCGCATCGCCTCCATGCCGGCGCGGAAGCGCGGGCTGTCGGCGTCGAGCAGGATCGGGAACACCTGCCGGCTGATCGCGGTGCAGGTCTCGAACACCTGATAGTCATAGTCGGTGATATCGAGCCCCATCGCCTTGTGCAGCGCCGGGCGCATATGGTCGCGGCAGTACATCGTCGCATAGACCGAGATCAGGAAGAAGCGGATCCACAGCCGGTTGATCCCGCGCGTGAGTTTCGGATCGGCGCGGATCAGCAGCGCGATCGCTTCGCCGTGGCGATACTCGTCGTTGCACCACTCCTCGAACCGGTCGAACAGCGGATGGAATTTATGCTCGGGGTGCCGGGCGAGATGGCGGCAGATCGTAATGTAGCGCGCATAGCCGATCTTCTCGGACAGATAGGTCGCGTACAGGATGAATTTGGGCTGGAAGTGGTGATAGGATTTGGCCTTGGTCAGGAAGCGCAGGTCGATCGGCAGGCCCGCATCCTTCAGGCTGTCGCGGATGAAACCGGCGTGGCGGCTCTCGTCGCGGGTCAGCAGCTTCATCAGCCGCCGCACCTCGGGATTGGTCGTCCGGCGCGCGATCTCGGAATAGAAGATGCAGCCGGAAAATTCCGAGGTCATCGACGACAGCATGAAATCGACGAATTCGTCGCGGACATCGGGCGGCAACGCCTCGACGATGCCGGCGAAGGATTGCTGGCGGCGGAAATGCAGCCGGTTGGGGTCGGCCTCCATGACACCGAGCAGCTCGTCCCACTCGGCGCGCACCGGCTCGATATCGATCCGGTCGAGCTCTGCGAAATCGGTGGTGTAGAAGCGCGGCGACAGGATCGTCTCGTCAGAGATCCGGCGCTTCAACAGGTCCGTCGTTGGCATTGCGCCCACAGCAACAGCGGTCATCGGCCCCTCCCCATTTGCTCGAGCAAATCTGGGCTGGGCAAGCCGCTGCGGCATTGACCCAAATCAAACCGACAGCTTGGCTTCGCCTTCGAGCATTTTTTGCTCAAGCTGCGGTCGCGTACCCGGCTGCCACAGCTTCGCCTGGTGCGACACGCGGTAGCGCAAGGGTCCGCCATCGGGCGTGGTCGCGCGGGCGATCGGGCGGGCGATGCAGACGAACTCGCCGTCGATCATGTCCGGCCCAGCGCTGATCACCGTATAGCCGTGCCCGGCCATGTCGACGAATGCCACATGCGGCGCATTGTCGGGATTGGTCAGCGCCCGCGCTTTCTCGATGTCGCCGCTCGCGGCATATTCGAGCGCCGCGCGCACCCCGCGTTTGAGCGTGAGGTTGATGACATGCTCGGGCGCAGCGCCTTCGACCTTGCGCACATAGAGAGGGCGCGTGGGCGACTCCTTGAAATACTCGCAGGCCTCCCCGAGTCCCGGCGCGGAAACGGAGCCGGTGATGAAGCTCAGGCCGACCGGATCGAAGCCGGCCGGCGGCAGCTTCGGCGCGGCGTAGCCGGCCCAGAAGCTATGACGGTCGCCCGAAACGGTGACGAAGCCCGACAGCTTGCGGTCACGCACGAGGTCGTAGATTTCCGCGCGCTCGGCGAACGCCCCGCTGAAATCGCCGCCGCCGAAGGTGCCATAATCCTGGCCCGGCCATTTATCCTTCAGCATCCCCGCGGGCAGGTTTTGCGGATCGGTCCGCATGTCGAGCGTGCCATTGGTCACGCCCCAGATTTTCCACGTCGCGGTCGACCGGGTCAGCCGGTCCTTGAGCCATGCCTTCTGCTCGCGCCCGAGCGCGGTGTAGGGGGGCTCGTCCTTGCGGAAATTGGGGATGCTTTTGTCGCCGATCGCGATCGTCGCGGGAGGCTTGCCTCCAGCATAGTCGCGGCCACCATCGACGATTTCCATCCACTCCTGTGGCAAGACCGGATAGTCGCCCGAGTCGAGCGCGGCGGCCTCGGGCCTATCGGTCGGGTCGGCCATCTTATAGCTGTGCAGGTCGGTCAGGATCAGGTCGACATGCTTGCCGTATCGCAGCGCGCGATAGGCGATCATGCTGCCGATGGCGGTGACGCTGTTGGGCTCGGTGGCGAAGCCATGATCGTCGAACGTCTCGATCGGTGCTTTTACCACTGTGGGCGGCCTGAACTCCTCAAGTCCGGCACCCGACGCCTTGCGGACGCGCGACGGGATATATTCCCACCACGCCTGATTGGCCGCGACGCGCAGCGGCTGCGCGGGCTCGACCTTGCCGCCATATTTGATGTTGCTCTGCCAGCCCTGCCACGAGAATTCGTGATTGTCGCCGATGCAGACGAACGGGAGATGCGCGCGCGCGTCCTGGATGTCGGGATCGTTGATATGCGCCTGATAGACATGGCGGTAGCCGGCGAGGTTGGTCGGCACATGGAAATTGCCGACCTTGCGGCCATCGGGAATGCGGCCGAGGTCGTAGACGGTGCGCGCATAACGGTGCTGCACCTCGTCGGGATATTCGACGACCTCGTAGATGAAATCGCCGAGGTGGAGCACGAAGCCGAGCTTGCGGTCGGCCGGCGCGCGCCCATCTTCCCAGATCATCCGGGCGTAGGCGTTCTGCGCGCCCTCGTTGACGCTGTTGCACGACACGAAGGCGAAGCGGACGGGGCGCGGATCGCTCGCGCGCGGCGCGGTGATCGTGCGGCCAACGCGGCTGCCCGCGCCGCTGTCGTCGGTGAAGCGGTAAAAATAGACCGTTGCAGGGGCGAGGCCGCCGACCAGCGCGCGGCAGGTCCAGTCGGCTGCTGCCAGAACTGGTGCTTGTGCCTTGGCGACGACGCGGCGGAAGTCGGGGTCGAGCGCGACCTCGACGGTCAGTGCATGCCACTCGCCTTGATCGAACGGCCGCCGCGTCCACAGCATGATGCTATGCTCATCCGGATCGCCCGACGCGACGCCCTGCGGATAGAGCTTGCGATCCTCGCGCCACGCGACGCGCGACGGTGCCGCCGCCGATCGCGCCGCCCAGATGCCGCAGACGCCGAGCGACGCAGCGCCCGTCAGAAATTGCCGTCGGTCCATCTGATCCTCCCGCGATCGGGTATAAGCCGATCTCGCGTGCGAGCGGGAGCACAGATCCTGCACATCGATGAGTAACATACCGGCATTTTTCTCCCTCCCTGCTCGGCAGGGAGGGAGCTATGCGCCGGCTGACGCCGCTGCGGCGATTTCCTCCGCCCGGCCGTTCATGCGCGCATCCATCGCGGCATACACGGCCTTCAATATCTCCGGACGCGCCGTCGCGGGCGTACCGCCGCCCAAGGGTTGCGGATCATATTCGAGAGCGAGCTGGATCATCTCGGCGACATCGCGGCCGTGCAATTGCGCCATGATGCGGAAGGCAAAGTCGATGCCGGAAGTGACTCCCCCGGCCGTGATCCGGTCGCGGTCGATGACGGTGCGTTCGGCCACATACTCCGCGCCGAACAGCGCCAAATGTTCGCCCCAGGCCCAATGGCAGCCGGCCTTGTAACCCTTGAGCAGGCCCGCAGCTGCGAGCACCAGCGAACCGGTGCAGACGCTCGTCATCAGCTGCGCGCCCGCTGCTTGCCTGCGCAGCCAGTCGAGGACTTCGGTATCGGCCATCATCGCGGTGCAGCCATAGCCGCCCGGCACACACACCAGATCGAGCTGCGGGCAGTCGGCGAGCGTGATGGTCGGCATCAACGCCAGTTCGCAGTCGCTCATGACCGGCTCAATGGTCTTCCAGACGTAGAAAACTTCGGCGCCGGGCATGCGGTGCAGCACCTGCGCCGGGCCGGTCATGTCGAGCTGGGTCACGTTCGGATAGAGCAGGAAACCGATGCGGAAGGGTTTGGTCATGGCAGGCCTTTCCAGTGAAGTACGGCGGCAATGAGAAGAAAAGTGGATGCGACGACGTCCACCCGGACTACGGTCGCAATCTGGCGGTTGTAGCCGCCCTCGATGAGCGCAAGCGCAATGAACGAGACCATGCTGACCAGTCCGGCGAAGATGGCGACTGAGCGCAGCCGCGGCTCGACGGCCGCAGCGATCAGCAAGCTGCCAACGATCGCGAACAGCACCGCGCGGTGGCGCATCAGGATCGCGAGATCGGGGCTGTCCACCGTCACACCATAAAGCGCCGCGACGCGTGGCCCCGACAGGACGCCCGTCACCGGCATCAGATTCACGATGCCGGCAAGGCAGAGAATTGCGGGGATGAGCCAGGTCATAACGATCGGTTAGTCCAAATTTGCCGTGGCAGAAATGACAATGATCATGTAATATCTGCCAATGCGCCACGTCGTCCTCCTCGCCTTCGATGGTGTCCAGCTTCTTGATGTGGCTGGCCCGGCGTCGGTGTTCGGCGCGGCTGCAGAAGCGGTGGCGGGTGCGTACCGCGTCACAGTCGCAGCTGCGGACTCGGAGGTCCGATCGAGCTGTGGCGTCTCGCTCAAGACCTGCCCCGCCTCCAAAATCGATCCCGCGAGCGCAGACTTGCTGCTGATCGCTGGCGGCGACACCGCCGGGTTGCGCGCAACGGTCCGCGATACCGGCCTGCGCGACTGGACCACCGCCGTTGCCGCGACCGCCGAACGTTACGGCTCGGTCTGCACCGGTGCCTTCCTGCTCGCCGCATGGGGCCTCGCCGATGGCCGCCGCGTCGCCACGCATTGGCAGGGCAGCGACGAACTCGCGCGCCGTTACCCGCAACTGTCGGTCGATGCCGATGCGCTCTACGTCGAGGATGGCCGGCTGTGGACCTCGGCAGGGATCACGACTGGCATCGACATGAGCCTCGCACTCGTCGAACGCGACCATGGTGCCGCTGTTGCCACGGCTATCGCCCGCCGCCTCGTGCTGCACGGCCGCCGGTCGGGCCACCAGTCGCAGTTCAGCGCACTCCTCGAAGCGCAGAGCGCCGCGCTCGACAGCGGCTATGCGGCGCTGATCGACTGGATGCAGGACCATCTGGCAGAGCCGCTCGACATCGAGGTGCTCGCGGCGCGCGCCAACCAGTCGGTGCGCAATTTCCACCGCCGCTTCGCCGAGGCCACCGGCCAGACGCCTGCCGCCTTCGTCGCCCGCCTGCGCCTCGACCGCGCCCGCGCACTGCTCGACGCCGGGATGACACCCCAGCGCGCCGCAGCGGACTCGGGATTCGGCTCGTCCGAACGGCTGGCGCGCGCCTTCGGGAAGACCTTCGGGATCAGCCCTGCCGCCTATGCGGCGGTAGCGGTCAGGAAGGCCGCCTAAGCCAGCCGATCCTCGCGCTCGATGAGGTTGACGAGGAAGCCGTCAGGATCGGCGCAGGTCATCTCGCGCTGGCCGCGTTCGGGCGTCACCTGTAGATATGTCGGCGGGCAGAGGATGCGGTGGCCGCCCGCTTCCAGTTGCGCGACGATCGGATCGAGATTGGCGGCGTAGAACACCAGCACCGCCTCCCCAAGGCTGACCCCATCCTCGCGCTTGAGCACGGCCGGCGGCGGCGGGGTCAGCTCGAACAAGCCGATCATGCCGAAGCTCGGCCCCGGCACCTGCACGATCCGCGCACGGAGCGTCTGGTCCGGCCGCGCCCCGACCAGGGCCAGCGCCGCAGGATGGGCAAGGTCGCCCTGCCAATAGGTCACCGTCAGCCCGAGCACGCCCTCGTAGAAGGCAGCGGCCCGCTCGATATCGCGGACGAATAGCGCGGCGCGGACGAGGTGGCTCACGGTCATACTGGCATATCCCCTTCGCTGGTGCTTATAGGGGCGCAAGACTCGACGGAGAACAACGATGTCCGACAAGACCGCCGCCGACTGGCAGGCCTTGGCCACCAAGGAGGTCAAGGGTGCCGACCTGACCTGGCACACGCCCGAGGGCATTGCGATCAAGCCGCTCTATACCGCCGACGACACGACCGGCCTCGAGCCCGGCCTGCCGGGGTTCGGGCCGTTCACGCGCGGCGTCAAGGCGACGATGTATGCCGGGCGGCCGTGGACGATCCGCCAATATGCGGGCTTCTCGACCGCCGAGGAATCGAACGCTTTCTATCGCCGCAACCTCGCGGGCGGGCAGAAGGGCCTGTCGGTCGCCTTCGATCTCGCAACGCACCGCGGCTATGACAGCGACCATCCGCGCGTGACCGGCGATGTCGGCAAGGCCGGCGTCGCGATCGACTCGGTCGAGGATATGAAGATCCTGTTCGACGGCATTCCGCTCGCCAAGATGAGCGTGTCGATGACGATGAACGGCGCGGTGATCCCGATCCTTGCCTTCTTCATCGTCACCGGCGAGGAGCAGGGCGTCGAGCGGCGTCAGCTCGACGGGACCATCCAGAACGACATCCTGAAGGAGTTCATGGTCCGCAACACCTATATCTACCCGCCCGAACCCTCGATGCGGATCGTGTCGGACATTATCGCTTACACCTCGGCGGAGATGCCGAAGTTCAACAGCATCTCGATCAGCGGCTACCATATGCACGAGGCCGGCGCGACGGCGGTGCAGGAGCTCGCCTTCACCATCGCCGACGGCAAGGAATATGTGCAGCGTGCGATGGCGAGCGGCCTCGACATTGACGCCTTCGCCGGGCGGCTGAGCTTCTTTTTCGGCATCGGTATGAACTTTTTCATGGAAGTGGCGAAGCTCCGCGCGGCGCGGACGCTGTGGCACCGCGTCATGGACGGGCTCGGCGCCAAGGACGAGCGCTCGAAAATGCTGCGCACGCACTGCCAGACCTCGGGCGTGTCGCTGCAGGAGCAGGACCCCTATAACAACGTCATCCGCACCACCGTCGAGGCGCTCGCGGCAGTGCTGGGCGGCACCCAGTCGCTGCACACCAACGCCCTTGACGAGGCGATCGCGCTGCCGACCGACTTCTCCGCGCGCATCGCCCGCAACACCCAGATCGTGCTCGCCGAGGAGACCGGCGTCACCCGCGTCGTCGATCCGCTGGGCGGCTCGCATTATGTCGAGGCGCTGACCGCCGAGCTCGTCGAGCGGGCGTGGGACATCATCGGCCGTGTCGATGCCGAGGGCGGCATGGCGAAGGCTGTCGCCGCCGGCTGGCCCAAGGCGATGATCGAGGAAGCCGCTGCCGGCCGGCAGGCGCGCGTCGATCGCGCCGAGGATGTCATCGTCGGCGTCAACAAATACCGCCTCGCCGAGGAAGCGCATCTCGACACGCTCGACATCGACAATGCCAAGGTCCGCGACGGCCAGATCGCTCGGTTGAGGACCACGCGTGCCGCACGCGATGAAGCGGTCTGCCAGGCAGCGCTGGCGGCGCTGACCGAAGGCGCGAAGGGATCGGCCAACCTGCTGGCGCTCGCTGTCGAAGCCGCCCGCGCCCGCGCGACCCTCGGCGAAATCTCCGACGCGATGGAGGCGGTGTTCGGCCGCTATGGCACGCAGCCGGTGCCGGTGCGCGGCATCTACGGCAAGGCCTATGCTGGCGACGCGCGCTATGCGCTGGTCGTCGACGGTGTCGACGCCGTGTCGCGCCGCCTCGGTCGCAAGCCGCGCCTGCTCGTCGCCAAAATGGGACAGGACGGCCACGACCGCGGTGCCAATGTCATCGCCAGCGCCTTCGCCGACATGGGGTTCGAGACGGTCAGCGGCCCGCTGTTCCAGACGCCCGAGGAAACGCTGGCGCTGGCGCTGGAAAAGGACGTCGACGCAATCGGCGCGTCGAGCCTCGCCGCCGGCCACAAGACGCTGATCCCCGAACTCATCCGCCTGCTCCGCGAGGCGGGCCGCTCGGACATCCGCGTATTCGCAGGCGGCGTGATCCCGCCGCAGGACTATCAATTCCTGCGCGACGCCGGCGTCGTCGGCATCTACGGCCCCGGCAGCAACGTCGTAGAATGCGCGGCGGACGTGCTGCGGCTGCTCGGCCACAACATGCCGCCGGAAGGTTTAGCGGAGGCCGCCGAATAGGATCGGCGCGCGTCCCCTACCCTAACCGATCCCATTGCTCGTCGCGCAGCCGGAAGCCGTCCTCCCGGCTCCGTACAAACCGCGCGCCGTCCCAATCCTCGACCGCCACGGTCACCTCGGGCAGCCCAGCCTCAATCACATTGAAGCTATTTGGCTCGTTGCGCGTCCGGGTGGAAGTAGCGGTTCCGGCCTGAACGACCAGCATAGTACGGCCACTCGTGCGGGCGGTCGGACTCTCGGCGGCGTGGATGCGGTGATGGTGGCCGGCGAGCAGCATGTGGACGCCGGACGCCTCGAACGCATCGCGCGCCGCGTCGGCGCGCTCGGCGGCTTCCAGCGCTTCGCCATCCGGCCCCCAGGGCAGTTCGACAAGCGGGTGGTGGGTGACGACAATGCGCAGCCGGTCCTCGCTGATGCCGCCAAACGACCGTTCGACCAGTTCGGACTGCTCGGCAGACACGCGGCCATTCTTGCCAGTCAGCCGCCGCGCCGAATTCAGGCCTTGGATTACTGCGCGCGGACCCTCCCAGCGGGGGCAGACCTCGTCAGCAATATATTTGCGGTAGCGGCCGAGCGGCGCGAGCATGCGCCGCGTCAAATCGTACAGCGGCATGTCGTGATTGCCCGGCACGGCCAGCCAGTCGAGCCCGGCCGCCTCGATCCCATCGAGAAACGACCGTGCGGCTACGAATTCCGCCCGCCGCGCGCGCTGCGTGAAATCGCCCGAAATCACCACAAGATTGGGCCGCAGCACATCAAGCCGCGCCAAAAGCCCCTTGACGATCGCTGGATCGTGGCGGCCGAAATGCAGGTCGGACAGGTGGGCGATGCGAGTCATGGCACGATAACGCGCAAGGCCCCCGGACGGATGCGATAGCGCAGCGGCGTGTTCATCTGACAGACCTCGCCATCCACGGCGACAGGTAGGCTGGCATCGCGCGCGATGATCTCGGCGGACTTGAGCCCGGTCAGCCGGTCGAAATCCTTGTCCTCGTCGACCCGGCCGAACAGCGCCCGTACCGCCAGCCGCAGCAGCGCCAGAGTGCCCTCGCCGTGCACGACGTAAAGACAGAGCTCACCCGCATCGAGCTTCGGCCGCGCGCCGAGGCCCGGAAAGGCCAGCGCATATTCATTGTTGCCGACGAACACGAGTGGCGACCTGCACGGTGCCTCGCGGCCTTCGGCGCGGATCGTCAGCCGCCGGTGCCGGAAATGGCGCAGCGCATGCAGACTCGCAAGCAGCATCGCCGGCCATTTGGCACGGCCCAGCGCCTCCTGCTGCCGCTCACGGTCCCGGACCACCGCCGGATAGACGCCGATCGACGAGTTGTTGACGAACACCCGCCCGTTGACCTCGGCAACATCGACGGTACGCACCTTGCCGGCCGCAATGACTGCTGCGGCCTTTTCGAGGTCCGCTGGGATGTCGAGATCGCGCGCAAAATGATTGAGCGTGCCAAGCGGCAGCAGCCCAAGCGGCATGTCGCCGTCCGCGAGCGCCCCGGCTGCGGCACTGATCGTCCCGTCGCCGCCGCCGACGACGACGGCATCAACTCCCTGCGCCGCCTTGGCGGTCTCGGCGATTTTGTCGCCGTCCATCAGCTGCACGTCGGCCTCAAGTCCCGCCCTATCGAACGCCGCAGCCACCTGCGCCTGCATCTCCTCGGCACCGACGCGCGCGACCGTGCCGCCGCCGCCGTTGAGCAGGACCAATACGCGCTTCATGCCGCCGTCTCGATCTGGCCCCGGCGCTGGAGCAGCCCGGCAATCGTCCAGCACAGCGCCGCCCAGGCCGCGCCGAGCGTCCAGCCTGCGAGCACATCGGTCGGCCAGTGAACGCCCAGATAGACTCGCGTCACGCCGACGATGAGCACCAGCGTCAGCGCGGTCGTCATCAGATAGGCGCGCACCGCCCGGCTGTTCTGGGTGCGCGCCAGCAGCGCCGCGAGCGTCAGATAGGTTGCCGCCGAGGCCAGCGCATGCCCGCTCGGGAAGCTTAGCGAATGCACCTGCGCCAGGTGCGCGACGAGGTCGGGCCGGGGCCGCGCGAACAGCAACTTGAGGCCGGTGCTCAGCAGCCCGCCGCCAGCAACGGAGGCCGCTAGTAAAATTGCCGTGGCATGCTTGCGGCTAACCAGCAGGAACCCGAGAGCTGCGAGGGTCACAAGCGTGAGCACGGGAACACTGCCGAGGCTCGTCAGGTCGAGCATTGCGCCGGGCAGCCAGTGCGGGCCGATGGGTTGCGCTGCATCGCCGGGCACCCGCAGTGCCAATAGCACCGCCCGGTCGAACCCATGAGTCTCACCCTCGCCGACCTCGTTTGCCAGCTGCGCAAACGCGAACAACCCGGCAGCGATGCCTCCGAACGCCAACAGAGGCCGCAGTTCGCGCCGCTTGCCCGCCTCATTCGTTTCAGGTCCGTTCATAACCGCCGATAACGCGATGCCTGCCGGATCGGGCGCAATCTTTTATTTCCCACCGAAGCGCGAAATTGGACAGGCCGCAGCGGGATAGCTAGGACGCGGCGCATGCCCGATGCGCCACCTCCCCCGCCCGCCGGCCCCCGGCGCGGCCAAGCCGACCTGACGACGGGACCCATCGGTCGCACGCTGCTGATGTTCTCGCTTCCCGTGCTCGGTACCAATGTCGTGCAGACCTTGTCCGGCTCGATCAACGCCATCTGGGTGGGTCGCTTCCTCGGCGAAACAGCGCTGACCGCGACGTCCAACGCCAATCTCGTGCTGTTCTTCCTGATGGCCGTGGTCATCGGCGTCGGCGTTGCCGCGACAATCCTCGTCGGCCAGTCAATGGGCATGCGCAATCCGGATCGCGCCCGGCGCGTCGTCGGCACCTGTGCGACCTTCTTCACGGGATCGTCGGTTGTGCTGGCGCTGGCCGGCTATCTGCTGACGCCCGCGATCCTCGGCTGGATGGGCACGCCGATCGATGCGCGACCGCTCGCGATCGACTATCTGCGTATCATCTTCGTCGCGCTGCCGTTCATCTATGTCCTGACCTTCCTCGGCATGGTGCTGCGCGGCTCTGGCGATTCGCGGACGCCGTTCCTGTTCATGATCCTGTCGGCGATCCTCGACGCCGGACTCAACCCGCTGTTCATCCTTGGCGTCGGCCCGTTCCCGAAGCTTGGTATCGCCGGTGCGGCGGCCGCGACGCTGATCGCGCAGGCCGTCACGACGACCGCGTTACTGTTCTGGGTCTACCGGCAGAAATATGAGCTGCGCCTGACCGGGCCGAGCCTTGCCTTTCTGCGTCCCGATCCGGCCCTGCTGAAAAGCCTGATCGTCAAAGGCACCCCGATGGGCCTGCAAATGATGGTCATTTCCGGCTCGGCAATCGCAATGATCAGCCTGGTGAACGGGTTCGGGATCCAGACCTCGGCCGCCTATGGCGTCACTGCGCAGCTCTGGTCCTATGTGTCGATGCCCGCAATGGCGGTGGGCGCGGCCTGCTCGTCGATGGCCGCGCAGAATGTCGGGGCCGGATTGTGGAACCGCGTCGATCAGACGGCGCGCGCCGGTGTCGTCCAGAATATCTTCATGACCGGTGCGCTTGTGGCGGTCTTCTACCTGCTCGAGCGACCGGCACTCGGCCTGTTCCTGCCGGCAGGCAGTGAAGCCATCGATATCGCGGTCCGCCTTAACCAGATCGTGTCCTGGTCCTTCGTGCTGTTCGGCGTGACGATCGTGCTGTTCGGTGTCGTGCGCGCGACCGGCGCGGTCACGCCGCCGCTCGTCATCCTGTTCGTGTCGATGGTCGTCGTTCGTCTGCCCTTTGCCGAGGCGCTGATGGGGCGCTGGGGCGCCGACGCGATCTGGTGGAGCTTCCCGCTCGGCTCGGTGGTGTCGATGATCCTCGCGATCGGCTATTATCGTTACGGCGGCTGGCGGAACGCGCGGATGGTCGAACCGGCGGCGGCGGTGCCGGTCTCGTCTTGAGCCGGTCGCTGTCGGCGGCCGAGGCGCGCCGGATCGCGCTGGCGGCGCAGGGGTTCGGCAAAGCGCGCCCAACCGTGCCGCAACGCCGCCACTTCGACGCGATGACTGGACGGCTCGGGCTGTTGCAGATCGACTCCGTCAACGTGTTCGCCCGCGCGCACACGATGCCCGGCTTTTCGCGCCTGGGGGCCTATGACCCGGCGCTGATCGACCGGGCCGCCACGGGCAAGCGCGGCACGCTGTTCGAATATTGGGGGCATGAGGCGTCGTTCATCCGCCGCGAGCTGCAGCCGGCGCTGCGCTGGCGCATGGCGCGCGCCCGGGCCGGGGAGGGGATGTGGACGAACATCGCCCGCTTTGCTGCCGAGAAGCGCGCGTTCGTCGATCGCGTGTTCGCCGAAGTCGCGGCACGCGGGCCGATTACCGTCGGCGATCTCGAAGACGGCGGCAAGGCGAGCGGGTCCTGGTGGGGTTGGAGCGACGGCAAGCGCGCGCTCGAATGGCTGTTCTGGGCCGGGTTGATCACCAGCGCCGGGCGTCGCGGCTTCGCGCGGCTCTACGACCTGCCCGAGCGCGTCATGCCCGACGTCGTCGCGTTGCCGACTCCTAACGATGCCGAGGCGCAGCGGCAGCTGCTGACCGTCGCGGCAAAGTCGCTGGGCATCGCGACGGAGCGCGACCTGCGCGATTACTGGCGACTCGACCCAGGTGAAACGCGCGCGCACATCGCTGAACTTGCGGAAAGTGGCGTTATCGAGCCCGTGACGGTCAAGGGCTGGGAGCAAACGGCTTGGCTCGCAGCCGGGGCCAAGGGCTGCCGCCCGAGCTGCCATGCGCTGCTGTCGCCTTTCGATCCCTTGGTCTGGCGGCGCGAGCGATCGGAGCGACTGTTCGGCTTCCGCTATCGCATCGAAATCTACACCCCAGCGCACAAGCGCGAGCATGGCTATTATGTGCTGCCCTTCCTGATGGGTGACCGCATTGCCGCCCGGGTCGACCTCAAGGCCGACCGAGCAGCGCGGCGTTTGCTCGTGCATGCAGCCTACCTTGAGGGAACCGCACCCCTTCAAGCTACCGCCCACGCCTTGGCCGACGAACTGCGCCTGGCCGCCCGGTGGAGCGGTTGCGACGAGATTTCCGTCGCCCACAAGGGCAACCTGAGCGCCGCACTGGCGGCAGAGCTGTCCTGATGGCGGAAGCCGAGCCTTTCGACCGCGCTGTTCGCCGCCGCCGTCGCGACCGCGCGGCCTCGTCCTTCGACCGCTATGCTTTCCTGAAGGACGCAATGACCGCCGAGCTGCTTGCTCGCGCCGCCGATACGGGACGGGATTTTGCAACCGCGCTCGATCTCGGCTGCCATGATGGGCGGCTCGGGCGCAGCATTCCGGCAGATCATGTGACATTTGCCGACGCTGGCGCAGCCTTCGCTCGGGTAGCAGGCGGCGTGTGCTGTGACGAGGACCGCTTGCCCTTCGGCGACGGCACCTTCGACCTCATTGCCTCGGCGGGAAGTCTTCAGGCCGTCAACGACCTGCCGGGCGCGCTGGTGCAGATCCGGCGCGCACTTCGCCCCGGCAGCCTGTTCCTCGCGGCCTTTCCCGGCGGCGAGTCGCTGCGGGAAATCCGCGCCTGCTTGCTCGAAGCCGAATCAGCGCTGACCGGGCGGGCCGCTGCACGAATTGCGCCGATGGTGGATGTCGCTGCGGCCGGCGCGTTGCTGCAACGCGCCGGGTTCACAATGCCCGTTGCAGACGTCGATACCGTCACGGTGCGCTATGCTAATCTGTTCGCGGCGCTCGACGACTTGCGCGGCATGGGCGAATCGAACGTGCTGACGGCGCGCGCGCCGCTGCGTCGCGACGTGCTGGCCGACGCTGCCGCTCGCTTCGCGTCACTGGCGCAGCCCGACGGCAAGACCGCGGTCACGGTTCAGATCATTTACCTGACGGGCTGGGCCGCGACGGGAGATTCAGCAGCGCTCGGTGACCAGCTAAAGCAACGCCTGCAATAAGCCGAGCAACGGCCGGTCGGCCGGCGGCATGTCGAGCGCAAACAGCTCAGGCACGTGCGCCCATTTCACGGCTTGCCCCTGCCGGCCCTCCGGCCGACCCTTCCATTTGCGGCAAGCGAACAGCAACAGCAGAAGGTGGAAGTCGTCATAATCATGGCTGGCGAATCCGCAGGGGGCCAGGCACGACTCGGCCGTATCGATGCCAAGCTCCTCATGCAGTTCACGCACCAGCGCCGATTCGGGAGCCTCGCCTGCCTCGACCTTCCCGCCCGGAAATTCCCAGAATCCGGCCAGATGCTTTCCCGCTTCGCGCTGCGCGACGAGCACGCGTCCATCGCTGTCGACGAGAGCCGCCGCCGCGACGAGCAGGATCGGAAGTCCGCCGCGCGGCGTGCCGCCCGGGCATTCGTTAAAACTGTCCTCACCATGTCCCATTCAGGTTCCTTAACGCTTCTTCGGCAGGGGGGAAGTCAGGCAAGAACCGACAAGGCAACGCGACGTGCAGCCAGTTCCCGCAAATCTGCTTCGTAACGAGCGCGGCGCGACCGCGGTCGAATATGGCCTGATCGCCGCGATCATGGTCGTCGCCGTGATCGGGGCCTTCCAGGCACTGGCTGGCACCAACACGGGTATGTGGGCGATCGTCAGCGAGCGGGTCGTCACCGCTTCATCATGAAAAAGATGGTTAACGCAATTTCATCGTCGCGGTTAAGCATTTTTCAAGACCAAGGCCATAGACCTGCAATTGCTGACCCGGCGTAATGGGGCAGAGGCAACGCCGGAAAAGTATCGGGACAGGGAGACGACAAATGGTTCGCAAGCTTATCAAGAACAGCAAGGGCGCCACGGCAATCGAATACGGTCTGATCGCGGCTCTGATCGCAGTCGCCGCCATCGGCGCGATGACGTCGCTTGGCGGTTCGATCAAGACCACGTTCAACAAGGCCAGCACCTCGATGGATGCAGCCACTTCGTAAGCCTTCGATTTTCAACTGACTTCAAAACGGGAGAAGCAAAATGGTTCGTAAGCTCATCAAGAACAGCAAGGGCGCAACGGCAATCGAATATGGCCTGATTGCCGCTCTGATCGCCGTCGCCGCCATCGGTGCGATGACCTCGCTCGGCGGGTCGATCAAGACGACCTTCAACAAGGCCAGCACCTCGATGGACGCAGCGACGTCGTAAGCGTCTGATCATCGAATACCTGAGGGGCGGCGGGGAAACCTGCCGCCCCTTTCGCATCAGCGTGCCGCGTAGGTGACGATTTTGACCTGCTCGCCGGGGCGAAGCGGCCGGTCGGCATCGCGGTCGTTGATCGCAAGGAACCGCTCGACCTTGTAATTCGAATAGGCCATCCGACCGGCCAGCGACTGGACCGTGTCGCCGGGGGCGACCGTGACCACGTCGATCCGCCGTGGCCGAAGAGCGGCTGCCTCGGCCGGCGTGAGCCGGCGAAACGACCCGATCAGGCTGTCGAACGCGCCGGACTGGCCGGGCGGCGCGAGCGTCACGAAACTGTACGCCTGATCATTCGAGAGCCGGTACGAGGCAATCGTCACGTCGGTAGCGCCGCGCTGCGTCGGCACGCGTAGCGGCAGGACATAGGCTTCGAGACCGTTGACCGTGGTTCGCGTTGCGCGGCCCGCTTGCACGCCTTGCGCCTGCCCAAGCAACTGCCGGGCGACCTGCGCTGCATAATCTTCAAGGCCGCCAGCGCCCACGCGCCCGCCCGAAAATTGCGCTTTCAGGCCATCGCTGCGCGCAATGGTGACGGCATCAGCTCCGTTCTGCAGGAAAAAGCCCGGCGGTGCTGTGAAGGTGAGCCGCAGCTCTGGGTGCGCGAAAGTCCGGTCGTTTACATAGCCCTGCGCTGGATCGTCGCCGTAGAGCAGCCCGTCGACTGCCGCCAGATACTGCTGCCGGTTGCGTGGCTTGGCCCCTGGCGGCACGCCGGTGGCGCGTGCAGTCGCTGTCGCCCGCACGATGCGATCCTGCGTCAAGGGATGGCTACGCGCGAAGGCCGGTGCCATTGCGGCCTCGTCTATACCCTGGAGTTTGGCCTGCAGCGCCTCATCGCGACTCAGCGACTTGAGCATGTCCGCCTCGGCATACGGATCATAGCCCGCGCCGCTGGCGAATCGCACGCCGAAGTCGTCCGCCTCATATTCCTGATTGCGCGAATAGGATTGGACGCCGGCTTGCCCGAACAGATTGGCGATCTGCCCGGCTGTGCTGCCAAGGAAGATGCTGGCGATGACCGAGCCGATGCCCGCCGCTGTCGCGCGCCGCTGCCGTTTCTGCGCGTGACGCGCGGCGACGTGCCCGATTTCGTGGCCCAGGACAGCGGCGAGTTCCGCCTCATCGTCCATGATCGCGAGCAGGCCGCGCGTGACGTAGATATAACATCCCGGCACCGCGAACGCATTGACGACCGTCGAATTGAGCAGCGTCACGGTACATTCACTGCCGGTCTGGGCGAGACCGGACTGCACCGCAACCGCCTTGCCGACCTTGTTGACCATCGCGACGCCGGGGCCTGAATAGGGGCCGCCGAATTGTTTGAGGATTTCCGGATGCTGCTGCGCACCGAGACGGCGGTCGCTGGCACTGATGCTTTGCGCAGGAAGCGCGCTCGGCAGAAGGAGAGACATCGCAACCGCAGCTGCGAGAAAACGGGAAGATCGGTTCATCGCCTGTCCTGATCGTTACGCGGGCGCGATCACAACCGGGCGAAACGCCGCCGGTTCCGTCAGGCCGCCCGCCCCATCTGCAGAAACTTCTTGCGACGGTCGGTGCGAAGTGCGTCGCCGCTCATCCCCGCCATACCGCGCAACTCCTTCTCCACCGCATCGCCGAGCCTATCTATTGCGGCACTTGGATCGCGATGCGCACCGCCCAGCGGTTCCGGCACGATGGTATCGATGACGCCAAGGCGCTTCAGGTCCTGCGCCGTGAGCTTCATCGCCTCGGCCATGTCGGCGGCCTTTTCCGAAGTGCGGAACAGGATCGATGCGCCAGCTTCGGGCGAGATCACCGAATAGGTTGAGTGCTCGAACATGATGATCCGGTTCGCCGTCGCGATGGCCAGCGCGCCGCCTGAGCCGCCCTCGCCGACGATTGAAGCGACGAACGACGCACGCAGGTTGAGGCAGGCCTGGGTTGAGCGCGCGACGGCTTCCGCCTGCCCGCGCTCTTCTGCCTGCACGCCCGGAAAGGCACCGGCCGTATCGACAAAGGTCAACACCGGAATGCCGAAACGGTCCGCCATCTCGATCAGCCGCACTGCTTTCCGGTAGCCCTCGGGCTTCGCCATGCCGAAATTGTGCTTGAGCCGGGTGACGGTGTCGTTGCCCTTTTCATGGCCCATGACCATGACCGGCTGTCCCCGGAACCGCGCAAAGCCGCCAATGATCGCCGCATCCTCACCGAATTTGCGGTCGCCAGCGAGCGGCGTGAAGTCCTCGAACAGTCGGCCGAGAATATCGACGAGATGCGGCCGCGACGGATGCCGGGCAACCTGCGTCTTCTGCCAAGGCGTCAGCTTGGCATAGGTGTCGCGCAGCAGCTTTTCGGCCTTTGCCTCAAGCTTTTTGACCTCCGGCGTGATGTCGATGCCGCTGTCGGACGCCTTCAGTTCGCCGATCCGCGCCTCAAGCTCGGCAACCGGCTTCTCGAATTCGAGGTAGGTGGTCATCAGCGCCGATTAGGCGGGCTTGTCGGCGGGGTCAACGCGAGCCGGGCCGAGCGGATGGCGCGCGTTGACCATTTCGACCAGATGCTTGGTGCCGACATGCGTATAGATCTGCGTCGTCGCTATGTCGGCGTGACCGAGCATCGTCTGCAGCGCGCGCAGATCGGCGCCGCCTTCGAGCAGGTGGGTAGCAAAGGCGTGGCGCAGCACGTGCGGGCTGATGCGGTCGGGTGGGATACCCGCCTCGGCGGCGAGCGTCTTGACGATCTGGAACAGCCGGATGCGCGACAGGTGGGACTTGCCGCTCGGGAACAGGAGCTTCGCATCGGCGGGCAGGTTCGCGGCATGCGCTGCCACGGCGGCCAGAGCGCGCCCGCTGACCGGCACCATCCTCTCCTTGCCGCCCTTGCCGCGCAGCACGGCATAAGGCCGTCCGGGCTGAATGGCGTTCCGGGGCAGCGACACCAGTTCGGTCGCGCGCAATCCCGACCCGTACAGCAATTCGATCAATGCACGCAGGCGCAGGTTGGCGGCGTTCGGCGCGTCCGCACACCGTGCATCGACGGCCTCGAATAGCCGGTCGACGTCGCCGGTGGTCAGGGATTTCGGCAGCGGGCGGGCGGCGACGGGCTTGGGCAGATCGCGCGCCGGATCGTCGGTCCGGTGCCCCTCGTCGATCAGGAAACCGAAAAACCGGCGCAGCGCCGATCCCTTGCGTGCGACCGTCGCGCGCGCGAGATCGCGCCAGCTCTCGGCGAGGCCGCCCACCGCCTTGGCGTCCGCCGATGCGAGCTTGCCGCCGAGCAGTTCGCTGGCCCCCTCAAGGTCGCGCCGATAGGCGAGCAATGTGTTCTTGGCGGCCCCCCGCTCTGCGGCCAGCATATCGAGGAACAGCGCGATCGCCTGACCGTCGCGCAACGCCGTCATCCGCGCGTGAGCGCTTCGACGGCGAGCATTTCGGCCTCGTGCGTCCGTCCGATCCACCGATAGGCCGCGATGATGTGCTGCAGGTGGCGGGGCGGAACGCCCGACCAATGCGTCTGCAGGCCGGTTGCGGCCAGCAGCGCAACCTCGCCAGCACGGCCCGCTTGGGCAGCTGCATCAATGTGGCGGGTCCAGACATTGTCCAGCTTCGGGACATCCAGATCGTCGAGCTTGCCCTCCCAATCTCCCCCGGCCCGCCCGAGGCCGGCCAGTGCTGCTGCAAGCAGTCGCGCGCGCCGTGTCGCTGTCGTCTCGTCGCTCTTGGCCTTTTCCGCGTCGAACCATTTGCCGAACGCCTTGTTGGTCGCCGGTATGCGCGAGTCAGCAAGCGCAAGAAGCGCCCAGACACTGTCGCGCGACGCGCCGCCTGCTTCGTCGAGCACCGGCCACCAGCGCAAAGCCGGGCGGATCAGCCCTGCCGACAACATCGACTCGACCAAGGGCAACGCAGCATCGACCTGCTCCGCCGTTGGCCGGATTCCGGCGGCGGCGCGCGCAGTCAGGATTTTCATTGCGTAGCGTCCGCCCGGGTCGCTGCCGCGTGACCACAGGGTACGGATCGCCGCCAAGCGCGCGTCCGGGGTCCGCCCGGCGAACGCCGTCCGCAACTGACCCGCAGGTGAAGCTTCCAGCTCGAACGGGTCAAGCTCCGCCGCCAGCGCTGAATAAAGTTTCACCATCTCATCCGACGACGACACCCCGAGCACCGCCGCCGAAGGTGCCATCGCAACGCGCGTCGCGAGCGGCGCGGTCGGCGCGCGGAACAGCCAGGCGCGCAGTTGCGGCTTCGCCTTCGCCAGCAGTTCCTGCGACGGCATCACGCCGCCCGCAACGGCCAGCCCGAAGCGGAAGATGCTGAGGCGGTCGACCTCCTGCCACTCGACATTGGCCGCGCGGCCACCGCCGTTGACGGCGGCCGCGACACGCTCGGCCAGCTTGATGTCGAACGGGTCGGCGGCTCGTTTGGCGCGTAGCCGGTCGAAGATCGCCGCTGCCGTCAGATCGTCGCCGTTTATGCCCGCACACATCGCGTCCATCATCGGCCAGAAGGGTTCAGTGCTGACGGTGCGCGCGGTTGGGGCGAGGGGGCAGAGCGCCGGCAGGTCGGCGCTCGCCAGATCGGCCTGCGCTGCGACGGCGTACATCTGCACCGTGAAGCGGTCGACCGGCACCGCCTCGACGAGCGACTTCGCGCCGTCGGCCTCGCCCATCCGGACCAGCAGCCACGCGCGCTCGGCGACCCAGTCGGCCGGCCGCAAACCGTGCGGCGTGCCGACCTCGGACAGCAGCGCGCGTCGCAGCACGATATGCGCCCAGCGCGAGGCGATCGGCGCATCCAGCCGCTTCATCAGCCCCGTCAGGAATTGGCCGTTCGATCCCGTAAAGGTCGCCGGCCCGTAGCCGCCGGCAACTGGCGACAGCAGGCCGACCGCGTTTGGGTCCCTACGCACTTCAGCCGTCGCCATCGGATCCGGCACATCAATCGGCTTGGCTACTGGCGAAACCGCAACCGGTGTCGCCTTGTCAACCGGTGCCGCATCGGCGGCAGCCGGCGCAGGCTTCGGCTCGACTGCTTTAGGCTCGGCAGGCTTGGGCGCAGGCGCATCCTCGAACCCCGGCGGCAGAATCGATTTCGGCGCGTCCTGCGCGAGCGCGGCGCTGGCGACGAGCGCGGCGAGCGCTGCTTTAGTGGCCCAGCTTCGCATCGGGCACGAGTTTTTCGACGTGCTTCGGCGTATAGGCCGGCTCGGCGAACATCAGATAGATCGTGCCACCGACCACCGCGACCAGCGCCAGCAGCAGCACCCACATCATCGTTCGTCCCATGCGTCCCTTACCCTTCCGCAACCGTCGCGGCGGTGTATAGCGGTCGTCATCATGTCACGCGACGGCAAAGATGCGCATAGCCCCGCCGACCGTACGATCGTCCTCGTCGGCCTGATGGGCGTTGGCAAGTCGACGGTCGGTCGCCGGCTGGCGTCACGACTGCACATGCCTTTCGTCGATGCCGATGAGGAGATCGAGCGAGCGGCGGCGATGAGCATCAGCGAGATATTCGAACGTTACGGCGAACCGGCCTTTCGCGATGGCGAACGGCGCGTCATCGCGCGCCTGATCGACGGCGTGCCGAAAGTGATCGCGACGGGCGGCGGGGCGTTCATCAACGACGAGACCCGGGCGCTGATCCTGAAGTCCGCCGTGGCAATCTGGCTCGATGCCGACGTCACGACGCTCGTCGGCCGGGTCGGCAAGCGCAACAACCGGCCGTTGCTCATCGGCAAGGACGCCGGCATCGTGCTTCGCGACCTCGCGGAGCAGCGCAATCCCTTCTATGCGCAGGCGCACCACCGGGTCGAAAGCCGCGCGGCACCGCATGATGCGACGGTGAATGCCATTCTCAAGCTGCTGAAGGAGCCGGTGTCGGCATGACGGTTATCGATGTGCCGCTCGCGGGCCGCGCCTATCCTATCCATATCGAACGCGGCGGACTGGCGCGGCTGGGGGAGCTGGTGGCGCCGCTGGGCGGACGAAATCGCGTCGCGGTGGTGACCGACGCCACCGTCGCGCCGCTGCATCTCGCGGCCGTAACGGCGTCGCTTGAACGGTCCGGCCGCTCGGCGGAACCGGTGGTTTTGCCCCCCGGCGAGGCAACCAAGGATTGGCACCATCTTGCCGAACTTACCGAGCGCCTGCTCGCGCTCGGCGTGGAGCGCGGCGATTTCGTCGTCGCGCTCGGCGGCGGCGTCATCGGCGACCTGACCGGCTTTGCCAGCGCGATCCTGCGCCGCGGCTGCCGCTTCGTCCAGGTGCCGACGACGCTGCTCGCACAGGTGGACTCCTCGGTCGGCGGGAAGACCGCGATCGACAGCGCAGCAGGCAAGAATCTCGTCGGTGCCTTCCATCAGCCCTCGCTCGTGCTCATCGATCCGGCCGTTCTCGAGACCCTGCCCGACCGCGAGCTGCGCGCTGGCTATGCCGAGATCGCCAAGATCGCGCTGATCGAGGATGCGTCATTCTTCGACTGGCTGGACACCAATCTCGATGCAGTCCTTGCACGGGAGCCCGTCGCGCTTGCTCAAGCGATCGAAAGGGCTGTGCGTGCCAAGGTTGCCACTGTTCTCGCCGACGAATTCGAAACCAACGGCCGACGCGCCCTGCTCAATCTCGGTCATACCTTCGGCCATGCACTCGAAACCGAAGTCGGTTTTTCCGACCGGCTGCTGCACGGCGAGGCCGTTGCCATCGGCTGCGTGCTGGCGTTCCGGTTATCCGCGCATCTCGGACTGTGCAGCGCCGACGCTGCGGACCGCGTCGCGGCTCACCTCGCGCGCGCGGGATTGCCGACGCATCCGCGCGAGGCGGGGATCGTCAGCGGCGCGGATCGTCTCGTCGCGCATATGCGGCAGGACAAGAAAATGTCCGGCGACCGCCTCGCACTCATCCTTGCGCGCGGCATCGGCCATGCCTTCGTGACCAAGGAGGTCGAACTGACCGCGGTCGAGACTTTCCTGTCAGGCGTGCTCTCAGACTAACGTCATCCGGTTCCGTCCACGCGCCACCGTCGCGCTGCGCGTCGTCATCGCCAGCGACCGCTCGCGCACCGTGTCGAGCAGGTGCCAGTCGCAGCGCGCGCTGTCGCGTGTCAGCGTCACGGTCAGGTAGCCGCGCTTCGACGTATCGCACCATTTCATCTCGCGATTCTCCGCCACCAGCGCCGACGCTAACACCTCGGGCTTCACACCGCGCAGGCTGCCCTCGAACCCCGGTGACGTCACGCCCTGCACGGCGAACTCGACTCCGGCAGGCCGGCCTTTGTTGGCAAGATCGAAGCCCCAGGCGTTGTGGCTGTCGCCGGCCAGCACGATCATGTTCGCGCCTGCCGATTGCGCCGCGCCGAGCAACCGCTCGCGCGCGGCGATATAGCCGCCCCAGCTGTCCATGTTGAATGGGAGACCGGCCTTGGTCGCGGCCAGCGAGTTCGTGAAGCGCCGCTTCGAATAATCAGGCGCGTCGGGTCCGAGCCAATCGATGCTCGCTGCCTTCGGTGTGATGATGGAGCCCATCACGACCTGCTGCGCCACGAGTTGCCAGCGCGCCTTGTTGCGCACCGATTGCCGGATCGTATCGGCGAACCATGCTTCCTGCGGAAAGCCGAGCAGGGTGCGCTTGGGATCACGCCATGGTCCGTCGCGGAACGCCGCGAGCGCCGCCGGATCGCCCTTGGCCACACCCAGATCGAGCTGCTGCATCCGGCCCTCGACGCGGGTGTCGAGCCGGATCAGGCTGAGCAGGTCGCCAATGTCGTAGGTCGCATAGGGCGCATCGCCCATCGGCAGCCATTCATGATAGGCGCGCTTCGCTGCCGCCTTGCGAACCTCCCAATCGCCTTCAGTCGCCGGTGTGTGATTCTCAGCGCCCCCTGTCCAGGCGTCATTGGCGAATTCATGATCGTCCCAGATGGTGATCGCCGGGAACAGGCTATGCAGCCGCTGCAGGTCGGCGTCGGAACGATAGTTCGCATAGCGGCGGCGATATTCGTCGAGCTTGATGACTTCCGTCGGCGGCTCGAGCAGCCGGCCGGCGACCTCATATTTCTTCGCCGGATACCCCCCTTGCGGATATTCGTAGAAATAGTCGCCGAGGTGCACGACGAGATCGATGTCGTCGCGCGCCGCCGCATGGGCATAAGCGTTGAACCAGCCGGCCGGCAGGTTGGAGCAGGAAAAGACCGCGACCTTGAACTGATCGAGTTTGCCCTGTGCGAACGTCTTTGTACGACCGATATCGGAACGGCTCAGGTCGGGCGCGACGAAGCGGTAGAAATACCAGCGCCCCGGCTCGAGACCCGAAACCGTCGCCTTGGCGCACCAGTCGCGCTCAGCCGATACCAGCGTCTCGCCACGCTTTACGATCTTCCCGAACCCGGCGTCCTCGGCGACTTCCCAGCCTAGCTTGACCTCGTCCGCGCCGACATAGCGCGTCCAGAGCGTGATCGTCCCCGCCGCGGGATCGAAACTGCCTACGCCATGCGTGAAGCCCCGGCTCAAACTCTGCGCGAGGGTCGGCGCCCCAACCGCTCCGAGCATCAGTCCCTGCAGAAGCGCGCGCCTGCGAAGTGCGATCATAACCAGCTCCCATTCCCCGGTGCCAAGCTAGGCAGGTCCGCCCGCTGGCGGCAAGTCGGCATCCCGGTTATCCGGCGAATATGACAGTCCTGCCGTGCCTCGTGATGTTTGCGCGCTATCCGACGCCGGGGCGCGCCAAGACGCGGCTTATCCCGGCGCTCGGTGCTGACGGCGCTGCGGCGCTGCACCGCCGGCTGACCGAGCGGACACTGGCGACGATGCAAGCCACAGCCTTGCCCATCGAACTGCGCAGCACGGGCGCGAGCGTTGCCGCCTTCCGGCGCTGGCTCGGCGACATTGCGGTCGTGCCGCAGGGCACGGGGCATCTGGGCCTGCGCATGCGTCGCGCCGCCGCGCGGCCCGCTATCCTCATGGGGGCCGACATACCCGGGCTCACGCCATCGCATTTGCACCAGGCCACAGCACTGCTCGCCGATCATGAGGTCGTGATCGGGCCGGCGACCGATGGCGGCTATTATCTGATCGGCGTGTCGGAGCCGGCACCCTGGCTGTTTGCACCCATGGCGTGGGGCACCGACGCCGTGCTGGCGACAACTCTCGAACGATGCGCAGCGCGTGGCATCACACCCGGGCTCTTGCCGCCGCTCGCCGATCTCGACCGGCCCGAGGATTTGGCGCAGTTTCCCGATCTGTGAGCATCGCGGTCATCATCCCCACCTTGAACGAGGCGCACGCGCTTCCCGCAACACTCGCAAGCATCGGCCATTCACCGCGCGTGCGAGTCCTTATCGGCGATGGCGGCAGTAGCGATGCGACCGTCGCACTGGCCGAAGCCCATGGCGCGCATGTCATCCATGTGACCGGCGGCCGCTATGCCCAGATGAATGCCGCAGCCGAGGCGACCGATGCCGACATATTGATCTTCGTCCACGCCGACACGCTGCTCCCCGCCGGCTGGATCCCGACCATCGACCGCATCCTCGCCGATCCGCGCGTGTCGCTCGGCGCGTTCCAGCTGGCCATCGCCGGGGCGACCAAGCCGGAGCGCATTGTCGCGGCGCTGGCAAATCTCCGAAGCCGCAGCTGGGGTTACCCCTATGGCGATCAGGCGCTGTTCCTGCGCCGCGCGACATTCGAGCAACTGGCCGGATTTTCGGCGATGCCGATCATGGAGGACCGCGACCTCGCACGCCGCGCACGCCTGCTTGGCCGCACGGTTATCGCGCCTGCGTTCGTCACGACGAGCCCACGCCGCTGGCGTCAGCTTGGCGTCGTGCGCACATCGATGATCAACCAGCTGGTGCTGCTCGGGCACCGGTTCGGAGTGCCGATCGAGCGCCTCGCTGCCTTCTACCGCAAGCCGCGGTCCTGACTCCTTGGCTCGACGATTGGACAGTTTCCCCCACGCGGCATTTCGGGCAAGCTGCCACATCAAAGGAGCCCTGCCATGGCCACACAACTCAAAGCCGCCCCTTCCGTCCGCGATCAGGTGAGTGCCGAGGAATGGGCGATCCGCGTCGATCTCGCCGCCGCCTACCGGCTTGTCGCGATGTACGGCTGGGATGATCTGATCTTCACCCATCTGTCGGCACGCGTGCCGGGGCCCGAACATCACTTCCTGATCAACCCCTATCAGCTGATGTTCGAGGAGATCACCGCCTCGTCGCTCGTCAAGATCGATACCGAGGGCAAGCAGGTCATGGACACGCCCTACATGGTCAATGCCGCGGGCTTCACCATCCATTCGGCGATCCACATGGCGCGCGAGGACGCGCACGCCGTCATGCATCTGCATACGCCCTACGGGCAGGCGGTCAGTGCGATGGAGTTCGGCCTGCTGCCGCATACGCAGACGGCGATGATCGCGCGTCACTGCGTCGCCTATCATGAATATGAGGGCATCGCGACCGATCTCGAGGAGCGCGAACGCCTCGTGCAGGACATGGGCGACAAGCATGCGATGATCCTCAGGAACCATGGCACGCTCGCGGTGGGCGAATCCGTCGCCGACTGCTTCCTGCGGCTCTACTTCCTCGAGCGCGCCTGCGAGGCGCAAGTGCACATGCTGTCCGCCGGCTATGACCGGCTCTACAATCCGCCGCAGGGCACGCCCGAAAAGGTCGAGGGCCAGTCGAATGGTCCCGGCATGAAGGTGGTCAGCGAACTGCTCGCCTGGCCGGCGCTGCTGCGCAAGCTCGACCGGGTCAACCCGGGCTTCCGCGACTAGCAGCGCCAGTCCGAGCTTCGCTACCCGGCCGCCGCGCGCTCCAGCCCCGCGATGTCGATGCGGTGCATGTCCATCATTGCCTGAAACACGCGTTTCGCCGTGGCGGGATCCGGGTCGGCGAGCAGCTGCGACAGGCGGCGCGGGATGATCTGCCACGACAGACCGTAGCGGTCCTTGATCCAGCCGCATTGCTCGGCTTCCGGCACCGCCGACAGCGCATCGGTGAGGCGGTCGACCTCGGCCTGGTCGTCGACCATGATTTGCAGCGACAGCGCTTCGGTGAATTTGAACATCGGACCGCCGTTGAGCGCCAGATAGGCACGGCCGGCGAGCGTGAACTCAACGGTCAGCACATTGCCTTCCTGGCCAGCGGGATAATCGCCGGGTGCGCGTGTCACCCGGTCGATATGCGATTCTGGTAGCAGCGACACATAAAGCGCCGCCGCTTCCTCCGCCTTGCCGTCAAACCAGAGGCAGGGGACGATCCTGTCGGTCATGATGCGTCTCCTATTTGCGGATTTCGTACACTTGCTCGAAACCGCCAAAGATCATGCGCTTGCCATCGAAAGGGACCGGTCCCTGCATGCGCGCGTCGGTCGTGATCTTGGCCATCGCCGTATCGCGCGTCGCCTTGTCGGGCCATTCGATCCACGCGAACACGATGGTCTCATCGTCCTTGGCCTCGACCGCGCGGTAAAAGTCGGTTTGCTTGCCGTGCGCGACATCGTCGGCCCAGCCTTCCACAACGCGGAGCGCCCCAAATTCGATGAACAGCGGATCGATGCGCTTCGCATGATCGAGGAATTCGGTGCGGTTCGCGGTGGGCACGGCCAGAAGCAGTCCGTCGATATAGCTCATCGTTCCTCTCCTATTTCGCGATTGCCGAACCGATCGACCAGCTGTGGCCGAACGGGTCTTTCACCTGCCCATAGCGGTCGCCCCAGAACATGTCGGCGAGCGGCATCGATACCGTCGCGCCGGCGTCCACCGCGCGCTGGAACCAGCGGTCGGCGTCATCGACTTGCAGATGCATCGACACGCCCGCCGGATCGCCCATCGGTCGCCCGCGATATTCCGGGAAATCATCGGCCATCATCAGCGAACCTTCGTTGATCCGGAGATGCGCGTGGAGCAGCCGCTTGCCGTCGTCGGCCGGCATGCGCAGCAGCTCGGTTGCGCCGAATGCCTTGACGTAGAAGTCGATCGCCTCGGCGGCGCGGCCGTCGGGGATACCGATGTGCGGGGTCAGGCCGCCGGTCGGACCTTGGTCGTTGTAGTCAGTCATATGCGCTCCTCTCCCTCGGCCAGTTCGGCCAGCTGATCGGCGACAGCGCCCCAGCCGGCCTCGAACCCCATAGCGATATGTTGTTGCAGAGCTTCGTCGGTCCAGTGCCGGACACGCGCGGTATAGCGGGTGCCTTCACCCTCCGGTGCAAGCTCGAGGATCGACAGCATGAACGGGCCATCGGGAATCCAGTCGCCGCGAAAGGCGTCGGTGAAGACGGCGCGGCGCTCAGGGATCACTTCGAGGAATACGCCGTCATGTTCCTGCTGCTGGCCATCGGGGGATTGCATGATGGCGCGGGCGCTGCCGCCGGGCCGCAGGTCCCAATCGACGACGGGCGTCGTCCAGGGCTTCGGGCACCACCATTCGCTGGTGCGTGTCGTGAAAACCTCCCACACGCGCGACGGCGGTGCGGCGATGTAGCGGGTGATCGACAGTTCGCGCAGTGGCGATCCCGTTTCGGTTGGCGTCGGCATAAACTCCCCTTTGCGACTCGCGATTTGACGATGGTGCGTCAGAAAGTTACAAAAGACAACAATGCAGTTACAAAAGATAACTAAACGCACTTATGACGACGCTTGTGGCACGGCACATGCGCTTGAAATCGTTGGCGAGCGCTGGGCATTGCTCGTGATGCGGGAACTCTTCTGGGGGCCGAAACGATTCAGCGATTTGCGGTCAAGCCTGCCGGGAATCAGTGCAAATGTGCTGACGCAGCGGCTGGCCAGCCTTGAGGCGACCGGCGTGATCATCCGGCGACGGCTGCCGCCACCCGTCTCGGCACAGGCCTATGAGCTGACGCCCTGGGGCTATGAGAGCGAACCGATCTTCCAGGTGCTCGGCCGCTGGGCGGCGCGCTCGCCAACGCATGATCCGACGCTGCCGCTCAGCGTCTCGTCGCTGATGATGTCGTTCCGGACGATGTTCGACGCGGGGCGGGCCGGCGACCTCCGGATGGTGATCGGCTTTGAGATCGGGCACGAGCAATTCCGCGCGCAGATCGAGGATGGCGGGATCGAGATCGCCCGGGGTGAGGCTCCTGATGCCGACGTCGTTTTCACCGCACCAGCCGAGGCCATCGCAGGCGTGGTCTATGCCGGATTGCCGGTCTCGATGTTGCAGGTCGACGGCGATCCGGCGCTCGCCGCGCGGTTCGTGACGCTGTTCCCGCTACCGCCTAAGGTCGCCTGAGTCCCGACAACAACAGCCAGCCCCAGCCGCCCATCATCAGCAGCCCGCCCACCGGCGCGGTCATGCCGAGCCAACGCTGGCCGGTCAGCGCGATGAGGTAAAGCGAGCCCGAGAAGATCAATGCTCCGACGCTCATCGCCCAGGCGGCCCGGGGCGAACGGCCCATGACCGCATAGGCAGCGCCTGCGTGTCCGAGACCGTAGATCGTCCCCGTCCGGATCCAGTCTTTGGCCTGCGGATCGCTGATCGCATGTGCCCCGAAAGCGCCAATCGCGACAGCGAGCAGGCCATTCAGCGCTGCAAGGCCAGCGAGTGCCCTCAATTCGCCGCCCGCATCAGTTCGCGCGAAATCACGACGCGCATGATCTCATTGGTGCCTTCGAGAATCTGGTGCACCCGCAGGTCGCGGTAGAGCTTCTCGATCGGATAATCCTGCAGATAGCCATAGCCGCCGAACATCTGCAGCGCGCGGTCGACGACGCTCATGCCGGTGTCGGTCGCAAAGCGCTTCGCCATTGCCGAGAATTTGGTCTTGTCGGCCGCGCCTGCGCTGACCTTGGCGGCTGCCGTGTACAGCAGCATGCGCGCCGCCTGCAGCTCGGTTTCCATGTCCGCAAGTTTGAACTGGGTATTCTGGAAGTCGGCGATAGCCTTGCCGAACTGGCTACGCTGGCGTGTGTAAGCGAGCGCCTCGTCAAGCGCGCGCTGCGCCCCGCCGAGCGAGCAGGCGCCGATATTAAGCCGTCCGCCGTCGAGGCCGGCCATCGCGATCTTGAACCCATCGCCTTCGCCGCCGACCATATTCTCGGCGGGCACGCGCACGCTGTCGAGATTGACGATCGCCGTCGGCTGCGACCGCCAGCCCATCTTGCGCTCGTTCGCACCGAACGACACGCCGGGCATGTCCTTCTCGATGACGAAGCAACTGATGCCCTTCGGTCCCGGCTCACCGGTCCGCACCATCGTGACATAGACTTCATTCGCGCCCGCGCCTGAAATGAACGCCTTCGATCCGGTGATCAGCCAGCCGTCGCCGTCGCGCACCGCCCGCGTCTTCAGCGCCGCTGCGTCCGACCCTGATCCCGGCTCGGTCAGGCAATAGCTGGCGATGCGGTCCATCGTGACGAGGCTCGGCAGATAGTTCGCCTTGACCGCCGCCGACCCGAAACAGTCGATCATCCACGACGCCATATTGTGGATCGAAATGAACGCGCTGGTCGACGGGCAGCCATAGGCCATCGCCTCCATGATCAGCGCCGATTCGAGCCGGCCGAGGCCGATGCCGCCCGACTCCTCGCTGACATAGATCGCCGCGAAACCGAGCTCGGCAGCTTGGCGGATCGTGTCGCGCGGGAATTCGTGCCGCTCGTCCCAGCCGGCGGCATGCGGCGTGATCGCGTCGGCGGTGAAACGCTGCGCCATCTCCTGGATCGCGCGCTGGTCTTCAGTGAGGTCGAATTGGGTCATGGCGCAGCCTATAGCGCCGTCGATTTGATGCGCCTATAGCCGCCGCGACGGAGGCTCTTTCCGATGCCATTCGACCTCGATGCCCTGACCCTCGCGCGGGCGCAGTTCGCCTTCACGATGAGCTTTCATTTCGTGTTTCCGGCCTTTTCGATCGGGCTCGCCTCCTATCTGGCGGTGCTTGAAGGCCTCTGGCTGGTCACGGGTCGGGGCGTCTACCTCAACCTGTTCAAATATTGGGTGAAGGTCTTCGCGGTCGCCTTCGCGATGGGCGTCGTCTCGGGCATCGTCATGTCCTATCAATTCGGCACCAACTGGTCGGTGTTCTCGGACAAGGCGGGGCCGGTCATCGGCCCGCTGATGGCCTATGAGGTCATGACCGCCTTCTTCCTCGAAGCCGGCTTCCTCGGCGTCATGCTGTTCGGGCGGGAGAAGGTCGGGAAGGGCCTGCATTTCGCAGCCACCGTGATGGTTGCGATCGGCACCGCGATTTCAGCCTTCTGGATCCTGTCGGTCAACAGCTGGATGCAGACGCCGCAGGGCTTCACGGTTGGCGCGAACGGCCAGTTTCTGCCCGCCGACTGGTGGCAGATCGTTTTCAATCCGAGCTTTCCCTACCGGCTCGTCCACACGGTGCTGGCCGCCTATCTGACGACGGCGCTCGTCGTCGGCGCGGCAGGCGCCTGGCATCTGCTGCGCACGCCGGAGAACAAGGGCGCGCGGCGCATGTTCTCGATGGCGATGTGGATGGCGGCGATCGTCGCGCCGATCCAGATTTTGGCCGGTGACGCGCACGGTCTCAACACGCTCGAACATCAGCCAGCCAAGGTGATGGGGATGGAGGGGCACTATACAAGCCATCCAGACGGCGCGCCGCTGATCCTGTTCGGATTGCCCGACCAGAAGGCTGGCGTCGTGCGCTACGCGATCGAAGTGCCGAAGGCCTCGTCGCTGATCCTCAAACACGATCCCGACGCACCGCTGGCCGGGCTCGACACGATCCCCCGCGCCCACTGGCCGCCCGTGCCGATCCTGTTCTGGTCCTTCCGCGTGATGGTCGGCCTCGGCTTCCTGATGGCGCTGCTCGGCGCGGTCAGCCTCGTCGCCCGGGTACGCGGCAAACTCTACGAATGGCGGCCGCTGCACCGCTTCGCACTACTCATGGGGCCGGCCGGATTTGTGGCAGTGATCGCGGGCTGGATCACCACCGAGGTCGGACGGCAGCCCTTCACGATTTGGCACCTGCTGCGCACCGCCAACGCGCTGTCGCCGGTCGGTGCGCCAGCCGTCGCCGGATCGCTGATCGCCTTCGTTATCGTCTACTTCGCCGTCTTCTCGGTCGGTATCTGGTATATCTTCCACCTGATGGCCGCGCCGCCGCACCGCGACGAGGCCGACCTTGGTGACGGCCCGACCCGCGCCGCTGGCATTACTCCCGCCCCGGCGATGGGAGCGCAGCCATGATCGCCAATCTCGATCTCGCCATGGTCTGGGCGTTCATCATCGCCTTCGCGGTATTCGCTTATGTCGTCATGGACGGCTTCGACCTCGGCCTCGGCATCCTGTTCCCTTGGCTGAAGGTCGGCGAGGAACGCGATTCGGCGATGAACTCGATCGCCCCGGTGTGGGACGGCAACGAAACCTGGCTGGTGCTCGGCGGCGGCGGTCTGATGGCGGCGTTTCCGCTCGCCTATGCAATCATCCTGCCGGCGCTCTATGCGCCGCTGATCGCGATGTTGCTCGCGCTGGTGTTTCGCGGCGTGGCGTTCGAATTCCGCTGGCGCGATCCGCGTCACCGCCCGTGGTGGGATGCGGCCTTTTTCACCGGATCGACCGTCGCTGCCTTCATGCAGGGCGTCGCGCTCGGGGCGCTGCTGCAGGGTATCAAGGTCGATGGCCGCGCCTATGCCGGCGGCTGGTGGGACTGGGCCTCGCCCTTCGCCCTGCTGACTGGACTCAGCACCGTCACGGGCTTCGCGCTGCTCGGCAGCTGCTGGCTGATCTGGCGGACCGAGGGCGCGCTGCAGGACAAGGCGTTCCGCATGGCCCGGCTGCTCGGGCTGGCGACCATCGCCGCAATCATCGCGGTCAGTCTCGCCACCCCCTTCCTCGAAGGCCAATATTACCGGCGCTGGTTCGTTTGGCCCAATCTGCTGCTGACCGCGCCGGTGCCGATCCTTGTCGGCGTGACAACGCTCGCCTTCGCACGTGCCCTCCAGCGCCGCCGCGAGCTTGCGCCATTCCTGCTCGCCCTCAGCCTGTTTGCGCTGAGCTTTGCCGGGCTGGGCGTCAGCATCTTCCCCGACATCGTCCCCGGCCGCATCACCATCTGGCAGGCCGCATCGCCGGAGAAGAGTCAGTTGTTCATGCTCGCAGGTGCCAGCATCCTGCTGCCGATCATCCTCGCCTACACCGCCTATGCCTATTGGGTTTTTCGCGGCAAAGTTGGCCACACCGGCTATCATTGATGGCGCGCCAACTACTCTGGTTCGTGGGGCTCTGGGCGGCTGGCGTCGCGACAGTGGGCGCGGTCGCCTGGCTGCTGCGGCTGTGGATTGCGCCCTAGACCCCCTCGCCGAGTGCGACCTCATCGTCGACAAACGGAATTTCGCCGAGCCCTGACAATTCCATCGGATTCTCCGGCCGGAAGAAGCTCTCGCGGCCAGCCATGAGGTCGCCGCTGCATAGCTGGGCCGACAGGCGCTCGGCGTCGCGGCGGCGATATTCTTCCTCGATCGCGTCGATGACGGGCTCGGGCGTGCCGAGTTCGGTCAGCGCGGCGCGGCCGAGCACAACGGCGCTGTCGAAGACCTCGCGCACCACCGTTTCGATCTCGGCCTGTTTCAGCTCGATCCAGTGCCGCCGGTCGAAAGCCCGGGCAAGCAGCTTGGCGTGCGGGAAAGCCGCGCGCACCGGCGCGATCGTCTCGCGGTTGAGCCATTGGCCGTCAGCGGCATAGATGATGAGCTCCGCGTCATCGGCCCCCGCCGCGCGCAGCACATCAATGCGCCGCCCATCGCCATAATAGACTTTGACGCCGAAGCGGCCGGTTGTTTCGATCTGCGACGGCTTTATGTCGATCAACGTCACCGCAATGCCGCGCGCTGCGAGCATCTGGCTGACCGTCTGGCCGAAGCGGCCATAACCGACAATGATGACCTTATGCCGGTTGTCGGCGGTCTCCGGCCCATCGGGCAGCACCGGCCGGTCCTCCACCTCAAGCACCGAGGCGAGTTTGACGATGATCGGCGTCAGCGCCATCGACACCGTCACCACCGCGCCGAACAGGCTCGCCGCATCAGGCGATAGCAGCAGCCCGCGCTGCGCCGCACCGAACAGCACGAAGCCGAATTCGCCGCCCTGGCTGAGCAGCAGGCCCATCGGCAGCGCGCTGGCCAAAGGTGTGCCGAACAGCCGCGCAAGTATCGCAATGATACCGGTCTTCACCGCCATCACCGCGAGCACGATCAGGAACACCAACCCCGCCTGATCGCGCAGCACGGTCAGGTCGAGGCTCATGCCGACCGACACGAAAAACAGCCCGAGCAGCAGACCGCGGAACGGCTCGATATCGGCCTCCAGCTCGTGCCTGTAAGGCGATTCGGCGAGCATCACGCCGGCGACGAACGCACCCAGCGCCATCGACAGGCCGAGCGTCTGCATAACGAACGCCGCGCCGAGCACCGTAAACAGCGCGGCGACGACGAAGGCTTCGCGTGCCCCCAGTTCGCCGATGAGGCGGAACAGCGGGTTCATCAGATATCGGCCGGCAAGCGCGAGGCCAATGATCGCGCCTGCCGTCAGCAGCGCCTGCATCCAGCCGGCGACGGCATTGGGATCGGGCACGCGCGACAGCGCGGCGACGATGGTCAGCAGCGGCACGATCGCGAGGTCCTGAAACAGCAGGATCGCGAAGCTGCGCTCGCCCATCGGCGTGTTGAGCTCCTCGCGTTCTTCGAGCAGCTGCACGACCAAGGCGGTCGAGGACAGCGCCAGCGGCAGCCCGACGACGAGTGCCGCCTGCCAGGTCAGCCCGGTGATCGCGAGAAGGATGCCAGTGATCGCAAGGCCGCAGAGCGTGACCTGCAGCAATCCGAGCCCGAAAATGTCGCGCCTGAGTTGCCACAACCGGCTCGGGCGCAATTCGAGCCCGATCACGAACAGCAGCATGACGATGCCGAATTCGGCGAAGCTGAGCGTCGAGGCCGGATCGGCGACGAGCCGCAGCACCGATGGCCCGATCAAGATGCCCGCGGCAAGATAGCCGAGCACCGCGCCCAATTTCATCCGCGCGAACAGAGGTACGATGACGACGGCGGCGGCGAGATAGACGACCGCGTCGCGTAGCAAGGTCGATTCTGACGCGCCCCCCGTCACCGGCTAGGCCGCTTCGTCGCGCTGTTTGGCGGCGACGGCAGCCGCATCCGCTGCGGCCTCGAACGCCAGCCGGATCGATCCATGCCGCCCCTTGTGCGGCCGGGCCGGCGCGAACAGGTCGAGACCGGGCCAATCGCCGGGTGCCTCGCTCTCGCCCTTCAGGAACGCTGCCAGCGCATCACGCGCCTCGGCAATCTCCTCGCCCGATTTGCCAAGTACCGCCTGTCCCAGAATCGCTGCCGAGGCCTGCCCCAGCGCACAGGCGCGAACCTCCTGCCCGAACCGCACGACACGTCCGTCCGCGTCGAGATCCAGATCCACCGTCACCCGGCTCCCGCAAACCGGCGACACGCGCTGCACCGTCGCCTGCGGCGACGCGAGCCGCTCCTGATGCGGGATCGACGCGGCAAGGCGGAGAATCGCGGTGTTATAGAGGGCTTCGGTCATGTGAGGTTCAATATAGAGCGCCAGTTTCGATTGTCTGCATCCCTCTCCCTTGAGGGGAGAGGGCGACTCGACTTTAGTCGAGCGGGGTGAGGGTGACGCACGATAGCTTGCGCCGCGTTGCGGCGCTCACCCTCACCCGCTCAGGCTACGCCTGAGTCGACCTCTCCCCTCAAGGGAGAGGTGCTACGCCCGTCGCCAGGTCGTTCCGGTTGGGGTGTCTTCCAGGACGATGTTCTCGGCCGCAAGAATGCTCCGAATGCGGTCGGATTCAACGAAATCGCGTCCCCTTCGAGCGTTGTTTCGCTGTTCAACTAAGGTCTCGACGAAAGCAGCATCCATCGACCCCATGTTTGATGGAGTTTGACGATAGTCGATCCCGAGCAGGTTTATGGACGCATGGAACGCATCCCATTGTCCCTTACGCTCCAGTTCGGAAAGTGCAGCAAATGCCTTTGGCGTATTTAGGTCATCACATAGTGCGTCGACCACACTGGGGTGCGGCTCGGCTCCCTCGCAGAATTGGCCTTCAGATCGCATCCGCCAACGGTCAATTTTGCGCTGCGTGCGTCCGATGAGCGCGGGATTCCAATCCAGTGGATGACGATAGTGAGCGGACAAGAGCGCAGCTCGTAGGTGGCTCCCCCTATGTCCCTGGCTTAGCAAATCCTCGACCAGCGTCACATTGCCGAGCGACTTCGACATCTTCTCCCCGCCCATGTCGAGGAAGCCATTGTGCAACCAGACCCGCGCCAGCGGCGCACCGCCATGCGCGCAGACGCTCTGCGCGATCTCATTCTCGTGATGTGGAAATTGCAGGTCGATGCCGCCGGCGTGGATGTCGATGGTCTCGCCCAGATGCGCCTCGATCATCGCTGAGCATTCGATGTGCCAGCCCGGCCGGCCGCGACCCCAGGGCGAGGGCCAGCCCGGCTGGTCGTCCGAACTCGGTTTCCACAGCACGAAGTCGGCCGGCGAGCGCTTGTACGGCGCAACCTCGACCCGCGCCCCCGCGATCATTTCATCCATCGGGCGGCGCGACAGCTTGCCGTAATCGGGCCAACTCGGCACGTCGAACAGCACATGACCGTCCGCCGCGTAGGCATGGCCGCGCTCGATCAGCCGCGCGATCATCTCGACCATCTGCGGCACATGGTGCGTCGCATGCGGCGCAAGATCGGGCGGCAACACGCCGAGCGCACCCATGTCGTCGAGATAATGTGTCTCGTAGCGCGCGGTGATCGTATCGATCGGCACGCCTTCCGCCGCAGCCGAAGCGATGATCTTGTCCTCGATATCGGTGATGTTGCGGGCGTAGACGACGTGTTCTGCGCCGTACTTATGCCGCAGTAGCCGGGCCAGCACATCGAACACCACGGCAGGCCGCGCGTTGCCGATGTGCGCGCGATTGTATACCGTCGGGCCGCACACATACATCGTCACCCGGCGCGGGTCGGCAGGGGTGAACACCTCCTTGCGGCGGGTCAGCGTGTTGTAGAGCCGGATATCCATGGCGGCGGTGTTTAGAGGCGTGCGTCCCCTCCCCGCAAGGGGAGGGACTGAGCCCTAGACACCCGTCATCCTGACGAAAGTCAGGATCTCCTTGCGAGTAGCCGCTTCTCACAGCGAGATCCTGACTTGCGTCAGGATCTCGGCGCGAGCGTAAGATGGCTCGGGTTTCGCAATTCCACCCGCCTGCATCCTGTTCTAAGACCGTCGCAATGCCGGGGGCCGCGCCAGAATTGATTGCCGAGGGGCTGTCCTGCCTGCGCGGCGGGCGGCCGGTGCTGGAGGGTGTCTCGTTCCGGCTGGCGGCGGGGAATGCGCTACTCGTGAAAGGGCCGAACGGTGCGGGCAAGTCGACGCTGCTGCGGCTGATCGCCGGACTGCTGCACATCGAGGCTGGATCGCTGGCCAATCCGTTCGGCATCGCCTTTCTCGGCCATGACAATGCGCTGAAGGCCGACCGGACGCTGATCTCCGAACTGCGCTTCTGGGCCGGGCTCGACGGCGGTGCGGCGCGGGTCGATGACGCGCTCCACCGCTTCGACCTCGCCCCGCTGGCCGATTTCCCGATCCGTATCCTGTCGAGCGGCCAGAAGCGCCGTGCCGCGCTTGCACGGACCTGGGCGTCGGGCGCGCCGCTCTGGCTGCTCGACGAACCGAGCGTCGGGCTTGATGTCGCCAACGTCGACCGGCTCGCGGCAGCAATGCAGGCGCACCGGGCGGACGGTGGGCTCGTCATTGCGACGAGCCATGTGCCGATCGGCCTCGATGATGCAGCGGAGTTGCAGCTGTGAGCGTCTTTGCCGCACTCGTCCGCCGCGACCTCGCGCTCGCCTTCGCGCGTCTCGGAGGCGTCGTGCTGCCGCTCGTGTTCTTCGTGCTCGTCGTGAGCCTGTTCCCCTTCGCGATCGGCCCGGAGCCTCGCCTGCTCGCGCGCGTCGCCGGCGGCGTGCTGTGGGTCGCGGCGTTGTTGGCTGCACTCCTGCCAATCGACACGCTCATCGAACCCGACCGAGCGGACGGGACCCTTGACCAATATCTGGCGCGCGGCCTCGCGCCCGAGACCATCGCCGCAGCCCGTATCGTCGCACATTGGTTGACCTTCGCGCCGCCACTACTCGTCACGACGCTCGTCGCCGCAGCCCTGCTCAACCTCGCGCCCGCGCAACTGCCACTGCTGCTCGCCGGGCTGGCGCTCGGCACACCGGCGCTCGCCAGCCTCGCAGTCGTCGCGGCATCGCTGACAGCAGGCCTGCGCGGCGGCGCACTCGCCGGTCTCCTCGTGCTCCCGCTCGCGCTGCCCGTACTGATTTTCGGCAGCGGCCTGCTGCTTCCCGGACCCGGCGGCGCGGGCGCGCTGCGCCTGCTCGCAGCCTCTAGCCTCGTTTTGCTGGCGATCGGCCCGTTCGCTGCCGGAGCTGGTCTCAGATCAGCGCAGGATTGACGCCTCAAAGAAAAGGGGCGGCGGATGTTACTCCGCCGCCCCTCTAAATCCGTCGGAAAACGTTCAGCCCTTGGTGCTGGCGTACAGCGCCCAGAGGTTGGCGATGTCCTTCATGCCGCCGTCGGGCACAGCCTTGAAGGTCGCGCGGGCCGGGCCGTTCTGGCCGGCACGGGCCTGGGCGATGCCCTTGAACACCATCGCCTGGTCGACGCTCGCCTTGCCGGCAATCGCAGCATTGTAGGCGTTGACCGCGCCCGCGAAATTGCCGCCGCCGAGCATGATGTTGCCCGCTTGATAGCGGCCGTCGGGCGTGTTCGGCAGCTTGGCAAGCGTTGCATTTGCCTCGGCTGCCTTCTGGCCGGCGGCCTGCAGCAGGCGCAGCGTCATCTGGTCGTTACTGGAGATCGCGTTCGCGGCCTTGGCGGCGTCGAGCGCGGCTTTGGCGGCTCCGGGTTGGTTGCCGACGATCGCAAGCTTGGCGAATTCCTGGAAATCGTCCGGGTTCGTCAGGTTGCGGGTCGCGTTCATGAGGTGGAACAGCGCCAGCTTCGATTCGCGCGACATCTGCTCCTGCTTGAGGTCGAGCAGCAGCGCCTTCCAGCGCGCCGGCGACGGATCGACATGGATCAGCTTCTCGGTCGTCGCGAGATAAGCCGTCTTGTTGCCGGTCTTGAACTGCGCGGCCGCGAGATTCTCGAGATAGCGCTGATTGCCCGGGTTGGACTTCACCAGCTGCTGATAGATGCCCAGCGCCTGAGCATATTTGCCCTGGCGGATGTAGGACTGGCCGGCGACGACGAGACCCTGGCCACCGGCGCGCTTGCCGGCTGCGATCGCCTTGTCATACTGACCGGCCTGATAATAGAGCGGCGCCAGCTGGCTGGCCGGCGCGCCCATGGCTTCAAGTTCGGCGGCGGCGCGGCCATATTGGCCCGTCTTCGTGTAGACATAGGCCGCCATCTGCGCGACCGCGCGGCGCTCCTCCTCGGTGTTCGCTGCAGCCCGGGCCTGTGCAAGTGCGGCCTGGTTGCCGGCCTTGGCGGCGTTCAGCGCCTTGCCGACCGCTGGGCTGACGGCAGCGGACGCAATTGCGGGCGTAAGCGCGAGTGCGGCTGCAACGGCAACACGGGAAACAAGCTTCATGATCGTCCTCTTCTATGTTCAGCAGCGCACGCGTGCACTCGCTGTCCCAGTCAACGCGCAATCTTTCCCTAGAACGGCGCTGTTGCAACCATTCTACGGAAGGACGGCTGGCTGACGGATGAACGGCGGAACCCGCTTGCCCGTTCCAGAGCGCCGACGACATTAGTAGATCGCTGCGCCGCCGCAAAGATGCTGAATCGTGCGTCGCTTGCGCACACGGCACGCGGGGTTTACGCCGCGTCGCGACGAAAATTGCCAAGGGACCGCGATGACCAACGCCTTCATTTTCCCCGGACAAGGCAGCCAGGCCGTCGGGATGGGCAAGGCGCTGTCCGACGCCTCGCCCGTCGCGCGCGAGGTGTTTCAGGAGGTCGACGATGCGCTCGAGCAAAAATTGTCGGCGCTGATGTTCGACGGACCCGAGTCCGACCTGACGCTGACAGAGAACGCCCAGCCGGCAATCATGGCGGTGGCGATCGCCACGCTCCGGGTGCTTGAGCGCGAAGGGGGCATCCGCGTCGCCGACAAGGCCGCCTATGTCGCTGGCCACAGCCTCGGCGAATATTCGGCACTGTGTGCGGCGGGATCGCTGACGCTCGCCGACACGGCTCGGTTGCTGCGGCTGCGCGGTCAGGCGATGCAGGCGGCAGTGCCTGTCGGAGTCGGTGCGATGGCCGCGCTGCTCGGCATGGACCTGGAGCCCGCGCAAGCCGCAGCCGCGCAGGCCGCCGAGGGTGAAATCTGCGCCGTCGCCAACGACAATGCGCCGGGCCAGGCCGTGCTGTCAGGCCACAAGGGTGCCGTCGAGCGCGCGATTGAACTGGCGAAGGCCGGCGGTGCCAAGCGAGCAATCCTGCTGCCGGTGTCGGCGCCCTTTCACTGCGCGCTCATGCAGCCCGCCGCCGATGCGATGGCCGAAGCGCTCGCCAAGGCCGCGCTGCGCGGCCCTGTCGTGCCGCTGATCGCCAATGTCACCGCCGGTCCGGTCTCCGAGGCGGACGAGATCCGACGTCTGCTCGTCGAACAGGTGACGGGCATGGTCCGCTGGCGCGAAAGCGTCTCGACAATGACCGGCCTTGGCGTCACCCGTTTCGTCGAATTCGGCGGCAAGGTCCTCGGCCCGATGATCAAACGCATCGAACCGGAGGCTGCGAATGTGAGCGTGCTTGGCATGAACGATATCGAGGCCGTCTTGGCGCAGCTTTGATCCTCACGCGGAGGCGCGGAGACGCGGAGCGCCAACCCGCCGCCACGTGAATCAAATTGGGAGTGAGACATGTTCGACCTGACAGGCATGACAGCATTGGTGACCGGCGCATCCGGCGGCATCGGGTCCTCGGTCGCCAAGGCGCTCGCCGCGCAGGGCGCACGCGTCGCTTTGTCCGGCACGAGGGCCGAGGCGCTCGAAGCCGTCGCAGCGGACATTGGCGGCGATACCGTCATCTTGCCCTGCAACCTCTCGGATGCTGCTGCCGTCGATTCGCTGGTCCCGAGCGCCGTCGCGGCGCTCGGCCAGCTTGATATCCTCGTCAACAACGCCGGCGTGACGCGCGACAATCTCGCGCTCCGTATGAAGGACGAAGAGTGGGACACCGTCATCCGCGTCAATCTTGAGGCTGCGTTCCGCCTCTGCCGCGCCGCGCTCAAGCCGATGATGAAGGCGCGATTCGGCCGCATCATCAGCATCACCTCGGTGGTCGGCGTCACCGGCAATCCGGGACAAGCCAATTATGCCGCGTCGAAGGCCGGTCTGATCGGTATGTCGAAGGCACTCGCGCAGGAAGTCGCCAGCCGCAATGTCACCGTCAATTGCGTCGCGCCGGGGTTCATCGCATCGGCGATGACCGATGGCTTGCCCGATGCGCAGAAGGAGGCGCTCAATGCGCGCATCCCGGCGGGCCGCATGGGAACGGGCGAGGAGATCGCTGCCGCCGTCGTCTATCTCGCGTCGCGCGAAGCCAGCTACGTCACCGGCAGCACGCTGCATGTGAACGGCGGTATGGCGATGATCTGACGGCTTGCACCCAAGCGGGTCTTGCCAGCGTTTCGCGACGGGGTTATCGGCAGAGCCAACCCGAAACGGCACCAACGAAGGAATAATCGATGAGCGATGTCGCCGAGCGCGTAAAGAAGATCGTGGTGGAGCATCTGGGCGTCGAGGCCGACAAGGTCACCGAAGATGCGAGCTTCATCGATGATCTGGGCGCGGACAGCCTCGACACCGTCGAGCTGGTCATGGCCTTCGAGGAAGAATTCGGCGTCGAGATCCCCGACGACGCGGCGGAGAAGATCCTGACCGTCAAGGACGCGATCAGCTTCATCGACGAGCATGGCGCCGCCTGATCGGGCTGCACGCCAATGACCGCCAAAACGGCTCTCCGGCGGTGCCGGGGGGCCGTTTTGCATTGAGATTAAGGAGATGCCGATGCGCCGCGTAGTGGTGACTGGCCTCGGACTTGTGACGCCGCTCGGCGGCGATGTCGACACAACCTGGGCGAACATCCTGGCCGGGCGGTCGGGTGCGGGGCGGCTGACGCGCTTCGACGCGTCCGGCGACGACTGGAAGTGCAAGATCGCCGCCGAGGTAAAGTTCGGCGACGGCAGCAACGGAACCTGGGACGTCAGCAAGCGCGTCGATCACAAGGTGCAGCGCCAGGTCGACCTATTCATCCAGTTCGGCATCGACGCGGCCGGGCAGGCGATCGAGGATGCCGGCCTGCTCGACATGAGCGACGAGCAGAAATACCGCGCCGGTGTGTCGATCGGCTCGGGTATCGGCGGCCTGCCGGGCATCGAGAAGGAATCGATCGTGCTGCACGAGCGCGGCCCGCGCCGCGTCAGCCCGCATTTCGTGCACGGCCGGCTGATCAACCTCGTTTCGGGACAGGTCTCGATCAAATATGGCCTGCGCGGCCCGAATCATGCGGTCGTGACCGCCTGCTCGACCGGCGCACACTCGATCGGCGACGCAGCCCGCATGATCGCGCTCGACGATGCCGATGTGATGCTGGCCGGTGGCGCGGAAAGCGCGATCTGCCCGCTCGGCATAGCCGGGTTCAGCCAGGCGCACGCGCTCTCGACCGCGTTCAACGACCAGCCCGAGCGCGCCAGCCGGCCCTATGACAAGGACCGCGACGGCTTCCTGATGGGCGAAGGTGCCGGCGTCGTGGTGCTCGAGGAATATGAACATGCGAAGAAGCGCGGTGCCAAAATCTACGGCGAGATCGTCGGCTATGGCCTGACCGGCGACGCCTATCATGTGACCGCGCCGCATGAATCGGGCGAAGGCGGCTACCGTGCAATGGCCAATGCGATCAAACGCGCCGGCATGGTCCCCGCCGACATCGACTATATCAATGCGCATGGCACCTCGACGCCGCTTGGCGACGAGATCGAGCTTGGTGCGGTCCGCCGCCTGTTCGGCCCGGCCATCGAGACGGTGTCGATGTCGTCGACCAAGTCGGCGATCGGCCATCTGCTCGGCGGCGCTGGCGCGGTCGAGGCGATCTTCTGCCTGCTCGCTATCCGCGACCAGGTCGCGCCACCGACGATCAATCTCGAAAACCCATCGGATGGCTGCCTCGGCGTCGATCTGGTCCCGAACGAGGCCAAGCCACGCAAGATCAGGACCGCGCTCAACAACAGCTTCGGGTTCGGCGGGACCAATGCCTCGCTGGTGATGACGGCTGTCTAGGACAGCCGTGAAGTCGAAACTGCTCCTCGCCGCGGTTGCTGCCGCTCTCGTGATCGCGGCCTTCATCGGCTTCGCATGGCGCGGGCCCGGCCCGTCGTCGCGGCCGGTGACCGTGACGATCGAGCGTGGTAGCTCGCTCGCCCGTGCCAGCTACGCACTCGAAAAGGCTGGAGCCATCGGCAGCGCCGGGCTGTTCCGCCGCCTTGCCGCGCAATTCGGATCGAAGGCGCCGGTCAAGTATGGCGAATATCGCATCCCGGCGCGCACCAGCGCTGCGGCGATCTTGCGCCTGCTCCAATCGGGCGAGGCGCTGCAATATAAAGTCACGATCCCAGAAGGCATGCCGTCGATCCTCGTGCAGGAGCGGCTGCTCGGCAATCCGACGCTCACCGGGCAAGTGCCAACGCTGGCCGAAGGATCGATCCTCCCCGACACCTACAGCTTCGAGCGCGACGAGCCGCGCGCCAAGGTCGCGGCGCGCATGCAGGCGGCGATGAAGCGCACGCTGGCGGACCTGTGGAAGGCGCGCAAACCGACGACCGTCGTCAAAACACCCGAGGAAGCGATCATCCTTGCCTCGATCGTCGAAAAGGAAACTGGCAAACCGTCGGAACGCCGCATGGTTGCCGGAGTCTATTCCAACCGGCTGCGCATCGGCATGAAGCTCGATGCCGACCCGACCGTCATCTACCCGATCACCAAGGGCAAGCCGCTCGGCCGCCGCATCAAGCGCTCGGAACTGCGCCGCGACACCGGCTACAATACCTATCTCGTACCCGGCCTGCCCAAAGGGCCGGTCGCCAACCCGGGCCGCGAGAGCATCGCCGCCGTGCTCGACCCCGCTCCGACCAAGGCTCTTTATTTCGTCGCCGACGGCACTGGCGGCCACGTATTCGCCAACACGCTCAGTGAGCAAAACAGCAATGTCGCCAAATGGCGCGCGATCCGTCGCGCCCGCGGGGAAATGTAGCTACAGGCCCAGCAGCTTCGCCGCCGCCGGCGAATCCCATTCCATCGGCCCGTTGATCCGCCAGACTTCCTTGCCCTTCGCATCATAGAGCACCGTCATCGGCAGCCCCTTCGCACCGAGCGCCAGCGCCAGGTCATTGGGCTGGTCGAGCAGCGGCGTCAGCGACTTGAACCGCCCCGGCCGGAAAAAACCGTCGACGGCACGCCAGCCCTCCAGATCCTGACTCACCGGCAGCACGGTGATCCGGCCCTTCGCCGCCGCCGACAGCCGGTCCAGCGCCGGCATTTCCGCGACACAGGGCGCGCACCAGGTTGCCCAGAGGTTGACGAGCAGCGGCTTGCCCGCGAACGCCGCCAGCCGTTTCTGCGCCCCGCCCTTGGCCTCCAGCGCGACGGCCGGAGCCGCCTGCCCCGCATGCGACCGGTCGATCGTGCGCACCGCAGCCGGTTGCGGCTTCGGGGCCTTTTGCGTAACTGCCTCGGACGGTGTGCCGCCGCCGATAACTGCGACGGCAAGGAGAGCGAAAATCGACGCGCGCAAATCCGGGTCCAATCAGCTGTGGGGCGGCCGCTTTGCCGGCGGCCCGTCGGCGGTGATGCGCGACATTAACGCCTCCATCCCGTTCGACAAGCGGCTGTGGAGGCAGGACGTCGCCGGATCGAAGGCGCATGCCGCAATGCTGCGCGACACCGGCGTCATCGACGCCGCTGCTGCCGAGGCGATCCTGACCGGCCTCGATGCCGTCGAAGCAGAATATGCCGACGGCGGCCTCGTCGAGGATTTGGCGCTCGAAGACATTCACATGCATGTCGAAACCCGGCTGAGCGGCCTGATCGGGCCGGATGCGGGTCGGCTGCACACCGCGCGGTCACGCAATGACCAGGTCGCGACCGACTTCCGCCTCTGGGTCCGCGACGCCATCGACAGCCTCGATGCTGGCCTGAAAGCGTTCCAAACTGCGTTGCTTGCGCGTGCCGAGGAGCATGCCGCCAACGTGATGCCGGGCTTTACCCACCTGCAGGTCGCGCAGCCGGTGACGCTTGGCCACCATCTGATGGCCTATGTCGAGATGGCACGGCGGGACCGCAGCCGCTTCGCCGATTGCCGCAGCCGCCTTAACGAATGCCCGCTGGGCTCGGCGGCGCTCGCCGGCACGAGCTTTCCGATCGACCGTGCCGCAACTGCGGCAGCGCTCGGCTTCGACCGGCCGACGCGCAATTCGCTCGACAGCGTGTCGGACCGGGATTTCGCGCTGGAGTTCCTGTCGGCGTCGGCGCTGACCGGCCTGCACCTGTCACGCCTCGCTGAGGAAATCGTCATCTGGGCGAGCCAGCCTTATGGCTTCGTCACGCTGCCCGATGCTTACTCGACCGGCTCCTCGATCATGCCGCAGAAGCGCAACCCCGACGCGGCCGAACTGGTGCGCGGGCATAGCGGCCGGCTGCTCGGCAATCTGCAGGCACTCGCCGTCACGATGAAGGGCCTGCCCCTCGCCTATTCGAAGGACATGCAGGACGACAAGGAGCCGGTGTTCGCGAGTTTCGACACACTCGCGCTCTGCCTCGCTGCGATGACCGGCATGATCGAAACGCTGACCTTCCGCACCGACCGCATGCGCGCGGCGGCTGCCGGCGGCTTCTCGACCGCGACCGATCTCGCCGACTGGCTGGTCCGCGAAGGCGGCGTGCCGTTCCGCGAAGCGCATCACATCACCGGCCGCGCTGTGAAGGCGGCGGAGGCAGCGAATTGCGGCCTCGCCGACCTGTCGCTCGCGGCGCTGAAGGCCGTCGACAGCCGGATCGACGAGCGCGTGTTCGCGGTGCTCACCGTCGAATCCTCGGTCGCGAGCCGGATCAGCCACGGCGGCACCGCCCCCGATCAGGTGCGCGCGCGCATCGCCGAAGCGAAGCGGGAGTTGGGACTGTGATGCATATTGTCCGTCATCCCGGCGAACGCCGGGACCCAGAAGCCAAATATAACGCGCGCGATAGCGCGCGCACGCTGACGCGTGCATTTTCGCGGCGCTCCTGGGTCCCGGCGTTCGCCGGGATGACGATGTTGTTTGTGACAGCCTGCGGCGGCAAGGGCGATCTCGAACGGCCGGCCGGCAAGGCGCCCATACCAGTCGCCTTTGGCGCAACCGCCCCCGCCACGACCGAGCGGCTGCTGGTCCCGCCGCCTCAAGCCGCGCCCGATCGCGCTGACGATCCGGTCAAGAATTCCAAGCCGCGCCAGGACGACAAGTTCGACCTGCCCCCGCCCGGCTGATGGATCACTTCACGCTCAGGAGCGGCGTGCTCCACGCCGAGGACGTAAACCTCGAAACGCTGGCTGCTGAAGTCGGCACGCCCTTCTATTGCTATTCGACCGCGACGATCGAACGCCACTACCGCGTCTTCACCGAGGCGCTGGCGGGTCTCGACGCACAGGTCGCCTATGCGGTGAAGGCCAACCCAAATCTCAGTGTCATCGCGACGCTGGCGCGGCTCGGCGCGGGGGCAGATGTCGTCTCGGTCGGCGAGATGAAGCGGGCGCTCGCGGCGGGGGTGCCGCCCGAGCGCATCATCTTCTCAGGTGTCGGCAAGACCCGCGAGGAAATGGCCGAGGCGTTGATCGCCGGGGTCGGGCAGTTCAACCTCGAATCCGAACCCGAAGGCGAGGACCTGTCGGCGGTCGCGACCGCGCTCGCCCGCACCGCGACCGTGACGCTGCGCATCAACCCCGATGTCGATGCCGGAACGCATGCGAAAATCTCGACCGGCAAGGCCGAGAACAAGTTCGGCATCCCTCTGGCCCGTGCCGCCAGCGCCTTCGCGACGGCCGCGGCGCTGCCCGGCCTCAACGCCTGCGGCATCGCCCTGCACATCGGCAGCCAGCTCACCAGCCTCGCGCCGCTGGAAGCCGCGTTCAGCCGGACCGGCGAGCTGATTGCCGAACTGCGCGCCGCTGGTCATGCCATCGACCGGGCCGACCTCGGCGGCGGCCTTGGCATCCCGTATGATCCGAGCCTACCGGTGCCGCCCTCCCCCGCCGACTATGGCGCGATGGTCGCGCGGGTGACCAAAGGCTGGAACGTCCGCCTGATGTTCGAGCCGGGTCGCCTCATCGTCGGCAACGCCGGTGTACTGGTCAGCCGCGTGATCCGCCTGAAGGACGGAGCGACCACCAAATTCGTCGTCGCCGACGCCGCGATGAACGACCTCATGCGCCCGAGCCTCTACGACGCCTGGCACGACATCCGCGCCGTCCGGCCGCGCGAGGGGGCCATGACGGCGAACATCGTCGGCCCCATTTGCGAGACCGGCGACACCTTCGCGATGGGCCGCGACCTGACGCCGCTCGAGGCGGGCGACCTCATCGTCTTTCTGACCGCAGGCGCTTATGGCGCGACTATGGCCAATACCTACAACAGCCGGCTGCTGGTCCCCGAGGTACTGGTGAACGGCTCTGATTGGGCAGTGGTGCGACCCCGGGGCGGCTACGACGCACTCCTTGGGTTGGACCGGATCGCGGATTGGCTGAACGCCTAACCGTTCGCGATCCCAAAATAGTCTGTCATCCCGGGCTTGACCCGGGACCCAGCGAAACGAAAGAACGCGCGCGGGAGCGCGCCCACCATCAGAACAGCGCCAAGTCCTGCCAGTCAGGATTAACCGCTTCAACCAATTCCAGCTTCCACGCGCGCCGCCAACGCTTGATCCGTTTTTCGCAAGCGACGGCATCGGCGACCTGAATGAAGCTCTCGCACCAGACGAGATGTTTGACCCCATATTTTCGCGTGAACTCGCTCGCGTTTCCCAGCTTATGTTCGCTGACGCGCCTCGCAAGGTCGTTGGTCACACCGACATACAATGTGCCGTTTCGGCCGCTTGCCAGAATGTAAACGAAATAGGGGCCGCGAGACATTGCACGATCATGGCGAGATGACTTCGCGCAATCACCCCGGCCACCCGGACGGTGCGTAAGCGCGCTGCCGCGCGCGTTCTTGTTTCGCTGGGTCCCGGCTCAAGGCCGGGATGACAGAAGAATAAATACTACCGCCGCCCTTTCGGCTTCCCCGCCCCATCCTCTTCAAACAACTGCGCCAGCTGCTCGATCAGCGTGCCCCCCAGCTGCTCTGCGTCCATGATCGTCACCGCCCGCTGATAATAGCGCGTCACATCATGGCCGATGCCGACGGCGATGAGCTCGACCGGCGACTTGCCCTCGATCCAGCCGATCACCTGCCGCAGGTGGCGTTCCAGATAATTGCCGCTGTTAACGCTGAGCGTCGAATCGTCGACCGGCGCGCCGTCGCTGATCACCATCAGGATGCGGCGATCCTCATTGCGCGCCACCAGCCGCTGATGCGCCCAAAGCAGCGCCTCGCCGTCGATATTTTCCTTGAGCAGCCCCTCGCGCATCATCAGCCCGAGATTCTTGCGTGCCCGGCGCCACGGCGCGTCGGCAGTCTTGTAGACGATATGGCGCAGGTCGTTGAGGCGGCCGGGCTTCGCCGGGCGGCCGTCGGCGAGCCATTTCTCGCGCGCCTGCCCGCCCTTCCACGCGCGCGTCGTGAAGCCGAGGATCTCGACCTTCACCGAGCAGCGCTCGAGCGTGCGCGCGAGAATGTCGGCACAGATCGCCGCGATCGAGATCGGACGGCCACGCATCGAGCCACTGTTGTCGATGAGCAGCGTCACGACGGTGTCGCGGAATTTGGTGTCGCGCTCGATCTTGTAGCTGAGCGCATGCGTCGGGTTGACGACGATGCGCGTCAGCCGCGCCGCGTCGAGCACGCCTTCTTCCTGGTCGAAATCCCAGGCGCGGTTCTGCTGCGCCATCAGCCGCCGCTGCAGCCGGTTGGCAAGCTTGGTCACAGCACCCTGCAGATGCGTGAGCTGCTGGTCGAGATAGGCGCGCAGCCGCGTCAGCTCGTCGGGATCGCAGAGTTCCTCCGCACCGACGGTCTCGTCATGCGCGGTCGTGTAGACGCGGTAATCGAAGTCGGGCGGCAGGTCGCGTTCAGACGGGTTGGGCCGCCAGGGCATCATGCCCTCGTCGCCTTCCTCGCCCATCTCGGCGTCGGACATCATGTCCGATTCCATCTCGCCCGCCGCCTGCTCGCTCTCGTCGGCGGTGTCGGACTGTTCGGTGCGCGTCTCGGTCGAGGTTTCGGTGCCGCCCGAATCCTCCTCATTGTCGTCGTCGCCGGAGTCGTCGGGCTTGTCCTGATCCTGCTCCTCGGCCTCCTCCGACTCGTCTTTTTCGGGCTCGTCGGTCGGCTCCTCGCCGAGGCCGAGGTCAGCGAGGACATGCTTTAGCATCTGCCCGAACGCCGCCTGATCCTCGATGCGCGCCAGCAGCTGGTCGAGATGCGCGCCGGCCTTCGCCTCGATGCGTTCGCGCACCATGTCGACCGCTGCTGCGGCCCCGTCGGGCGGCGCATCGCCGGTCAGCCGCTCGCGCACCAGCAGCTGGATCGCCGACGCTAGCGGTACCTCGGCTTCGGTACGCGCGCGCGCGATCGGATCGGCCTTGATGCGCGCCGTCGTCATCCCGCGCAGATTGGCCGCGACCCCCGCCATGTCGTTCGAGCCCAGCGCCTCGATCCGGGCCTGTTCGACGGCGTTGAAGATGTCGCGCGGCAGGCCGGCGGGGGGCTGACCCTTGGCATGCGCTGCCACGTCATGATGCCGCTGCCGCAGCGCGAACGCATCCGCCCAACCGCGCGCCTCGGCAACCTGGTCGGCGGGGAGTGATCGTGCCGGCTGCGGCACGCGCGCCTGCTTCCCCGCCATCTGCGGCCGGTCGGCGGTATATTGCACCTCGCCCTCGGGTTCATGCCCCATCGCGCGCAGCGTTCCCGCCAGCGCGAGCCGAAAGTCTTCGAGCGGATTTTCGGGCTGGGCCATCGCCGCGCGACTAGCGCTTCGACTTCACCGCGACGCTTTCGGGCAGGTCCTCGCCGAATACGCGCTGATAATATTCGGCGACCAGCGACCGCTCATTCTCGTCGCACTTATTCAGGAACGACACGCGGAACGCGAAGCCGAGATTTTTGAAGATCGTCGCATTCTGCGCCCATGTCAGCACGGTGCGCGGGCTCATGACCGTCGAGATATCGCCCGACATGAAGCCGGTGCGCGTCATGTCGGCGACCTTGACCATGTTGGCGACGGTCTTGCGATCGAAGCCAAGTGCCTTCGCCAGCACGATGTCGGTTTCGGTGTCGGCCGGCAGATAGTTGAGCGTTGTCACGATCGACCAGCGGTCCATTTGGCCCTGATTGATCTGCTGCGTGCCGTGATAGAGGCCCGTCGTATCGCCGAGGCCGACGGTGTTCGCCGTCGCGAACAGGCGGAAATAGGGGTTCGGCCGGATCACGCGGTTCTGGTCGAGCAGCGTCAGCTTGCCCTCGACTTCAAGCACGCGCTGGATCACGAACATCACGTCGGGCCGCCCCGCGTCATATTCGTCAAACACCAGCGCGGTCGGCGTCTGCAGGCACCAGGGCAGCAGCCCCTCGCGGAATTCGGTGACCTGCTTGCCATCCTTGAGCACGATCGCGTCCTTGCCGACGAGGTCGATGCGGCTGATGTGCGAATCTAGGTTGATGCGCACGCACGGCCATTTCAACCGCGCCGCGACCTGCTCGATATGCGTCGACTTGCCGGTGCCGTGATAGCCTTGGATCATCACGCGGCGGTTGAATGCAAAGCCCGCGAGGATCGCCAGCGTCGTGTCCGGATCGAACACATAATTGGGATCGAGGTCGGGCACCCGCTCATCGGCGACCGAAAAGGCCGGGATCTGCATGTCGACATCGACGCCAAAGACGGCGCGCGCATCGACGGTCGTGTCGGGCGCGTCCATGACCGTGGTCGCGTGCGGATCGGGGTGGGCGAGAGGCGTTGAGGACAAGGCTGGGCTTCTTTCGTCAGGCGGCGGCGAAGGCTGCGGAAGACTTCAACTGGGTATAGGCGTCGATGACCTGCTGCAACTTGCCTTCATGACTCCGGTCGCCGCCGTTGGAGTCGGGGTGGTAGCGGCGCACCAGTTCCTTATAGGCCCGGCGGATATCGGCAAAGCTTGCGGTGCTGTCGAGACGCAAAACCGTCAGGGCCTTGCGGTCGTCGGCGCTGACCGGCTTGCCACCCCGGCTGACCGCCTCGTCGAAACGCCGCCGCCCGTAGCGTGCCGCGAGGATGCCGAGCGGATCGTCGACATCGTCCAAGGTGCCATTCGTTGCAAACGGCCGTGTCGCCCGCTCCCACGACGGATGTGGATTGTGCGCGGCGGCGATCTCGTCGGGGTTCATGCCGTTGAAATAATTATAGGCCGCGTTGAATTGCCGGACATGATCGAGGCAGAACCAGTGCCAGCCCGCCTCCCGGTCGCCGGTGTTCGAGCGCGGCGCGCGGAACTCGCCGGGCAGGTCGCAGCCCTCGCCCTCACAGGCGTGCGCCGCGCCCTCGACGCGTCCATAGAAATGCTTTGCTCGCTCGCTGGCCATTTGCGGGCATATAGACGTTCGAAACGTCATTGGGAGCCGCCATGGGACCTGTTGCTACCGAAATTCACGCCCGGCTGACCGCAGCACTTGCGCCCGACACGCTCGAAGTCATCGACGACAGCGAGAAGCATCGCGGGCATTCCGGCCATGATGCACGCGGGGAGAGTCACTTCACCGTCCGCGTCGTGAGCCCGGCATTTGCCGGCAAAAGCCGGATCGACCGCCAGCGCGCGGTCAATGCCGCGCTTGCCGAACTGCTCGCCGGCCGCGTCCACGCGCTGAGCATCGTGGCCCGCGCGCCGGGCGAATAGCGGCGCAGCGATTGCGAAAGCGGGATCGGCACATCATATCCCGCCGATGAGTGTTGCTTTCACAAAGGAATCCGACAGCGAGGCGGTCGCCGCCGACCTGCCCGATCGGCCGATCTCCTCGCACCCGAACCTCGTCACGGCGGAGGGACTCGCAGCGATCGAGGCCGAATTGGCATCGGCGCGTGCCGCCTATGCCGCCGCGCAGGAGACGGGCGGCATTTCGGCGGATCGCACCGCGATGGCGCGTGCCACCCGCGACTTGCGTTACTGGTCGGCGCGGCGTGCGTCGGCGCAGCTCGTTGAACCGGACGACGGCGATGGCACTGCGCGCTTCGGCAGCACGGTAACCATCGAACGCGACGACGGCCGCCGCCAGACCTGGCGCATCGTCGGCGAGGATGAGGCAGACCCCGCGAAGGGCAGCGTGTCCTGGGTGTCGCCGCTGGCGCAGGCGGTGACCGGCAAACGCATTGGCGAAACCGCGATGCTCGCGGGCCATGAGGTTGAGCTCGTCGGCCTCGCCTAGGCTCTTGATGCAAATCAAGGTGACAACCCGCCTTTCCACCTAGGGAAACTCAGCCGGAGCGACTCTGGACTTCGCTCTCCGGCGAGGAGACGGGCGATGAAGAGCATCCTAGTCGATGTGAATGCCGAAGCCGGCCGCGAATCGCGGCTGCAAGTTTCGCTGGATCTGGTGCGCGCATTCAGCGGCCATGTCGAATGCGTGCAGGCGACCCCGCCCGCGGCCTATATCTCGACTGACATGTTCGGCGGTGCGTTTGTCATTTCCGACATCATCGACGCCGTCATGAAGCGCGCCGACAAGGTGCGGTCCGAAATCGAGGCGCAGCTCGCTCGCGAGGATGTGTCCTGGGATTTCGTACACTGCGAGGCGAATGCCGAAGCGGCGCTTGCCGGCCGCGCGCGCCTCGCCGACGTGGTCGTGATGTCGCGGCATCCGTGGGGCAAGGGGCCGCCCGACGCGCCGTCCTTCGTCGCCGATGTCGCGCTACACTGCCGGACGCCGATCCTCGCACTGCCCGAGACCGCTGGCCGCTTCGATCCTGCGGGACGCGCCGTGATCCTGTGGAATGGCAGCGTCGAGGCAGGCGTCGCGGTGCGCGCGGCATTGCCGCTATTGGCGCGCTCCAGTGGCGTCACGGTCCTCACAATGGCCGATGAAACGCAAAATTTCCCTTCCATCGACGTCTGCGAATATCTGTCCCGTCACGGCATCGAGAGTGAAATCGACGCCTTGCGCCCGGGCGACACCACCGTGGCTGACGCGCTGTTGAGTGCGGTGCGCCGGATCTCGCCAGCCTATGTCGTGATGGGTGCCTACGGGCGGAGCCGGGCTGCGGAATTCCTTCTCGGCGGCGTGACCCGGCAAATGCTCAGTGAATGCCCGGTGCCATTGCTGCTGGCGCATTGACGCTGCCCGCCGCAGGGTGAGCGGATGAATGCATCGCCGTTCCTCCTGAGTCTGTCGCTCGCGCTCGCGATCGGCCTGCTGGTCGGGATCGAGCGGGGCTGGCAGTCCCGCGATGAGCCTGCCGGGGCACGCGTGGCCGGCGTGCGAACGTTCGGCCTGCTCGGGTTGCTCGGCGGCGTCGCAGGGGTGCTCGGGGCGAGCAGTCATCCCGCCATCGCAGCGATATTGCTGGGCGGCGCGACCGTCGCGTTGATCGCGGGCTATTGGCGCGACATGATCGCCGAAGGTCGGGTCAGCGCGACAAACGCGATCTCGGCCTTACTCACGCTGGCACTCGGCATGCTGGCGACGAGCGGATTTCCGGTTCTCGCCGTTGCCTCGGCAGCGGCAGCCACTTTGCTGCTGTCGATGCGGCATGAATTGCACGGCTGGCTGCGGCGGCTGAGCGATGTCGATATCAAGGCGGTTGCGCGCTTCGCGATCATCGCCGCCGCGATCCTGCCGCTGCTCCCCAATCAATACTACGGCCCGTATGACGCATGGAATCCGCGGCAGCTCTGGTTCGTCGTCGTGCTGGTCACCGGCTTTTCCTTCGCCGGCTACGCCGCCAACCGCCTGTGGGGTCAGACGCGCGGCACGATCGCGACTGCCGCGATTACGGGCATGTACTCGTCAACCGCCGTGACGCTGACCCTGTCGCGCCGCCTCCACGCCGGCGACGGCAGCGCCTCGGTGCTGTCCGCCGGTATCGCGCTGGCCTCCGCAATGATGTTTGCGCGGGTGCTGATCCTCTGCGCGGCCATCGCACCGTTCGCGTTGCTTGGCCTTGCCAAGATTGTCGGTCCGGCGGGGATCGTCGCAGCAGTGGCGGCCATCTGGCTGCTTCGCCGGGCGCGTGACGATGGCGCGGGCACCGGCGTCGAAAGTGGCAATCCGTTCGAACTGATGCCGGCTGTCGGCTTCGCACTCGTCGTCGCTCTCCTGGCCGTCGCAGTCCGCTGGGCGGAAATCCGCTTCGGCGGTGCCGGCGTCGCAACACTGATCGCGCTCAGCGGATCGTTCGATGTCGATGCTGCGATCGTCACGATGGGCGGCCTACCGGCCGGGACGCTCGACCCGGCGCTGGCCGGCACCGTGCTGTCGATCCCGATCCTCATCAACACGCTGTTCAAGGCCGGCATCGCCATCGTCACCGGCGGCGGCAGCAATGGCTTCCGCGCCGCCCTGCCCCTCCTTGCGAGCAGCGCCGCCATGCCGATTGCCTGGCTGCTGACCCGCTAAAGCGTCGACGCATCCGTCGGCAGACCGAGCAGGACTCGGCCGGTCAGTTCCCATGTCGCCGGCGACACCATCATATGCTGGGTCATGGTGTGGGCATCGCGAAAGCGGCGTTGCAGGCTGTTGGACAGGAACACCGATGCACCGCCGCCAAGATCATAGGCATGGCGCGTCACATCGGCTGCGGTGCGGACCATATGCGTGGCGGCAAGGCGCAAGTTGGCGCGGGTGGTCGTGTCCATCTCCCCGGTCGAGCGGGCGAGGTCCCACGCCGAGCCGATCGCATCGAACAGCAGTGCCCGCGCCGCCCGCAGGCTCGCCTCGGCCTGCGCGACCGTCACTTGCGCCATCGCCCGGTCGGCAGCGGTGCGCCCCGAGCCGGGCAGCTTCTTGCCCGCCAGCAGTATCTTGGCGTCATCCAACGCGGCGCGGGCATTGCCACTGGCGACGCCGGCAATGCCGAGCGCCAGCAAACCGAAGGCGGGAAACAGATACAGAGCGCCGCGCTCGACGGGCTTGTCGACGATCAGCGAGACGGAGCGCGCCTTGGGCACCAGCGCGTCGCGCACGGCGAGATCGCCTGAGCCGGTGCCTTTGAGGCCCGCCGAATGCCAAGTATCGATGAGCTCCACCTCGGATCGCGGGAAAATCATCATGCGGTGGTCGGGCGCGCCGCTCGGCAGCTTGCGCAACTCGCCATCCTCGAAAATCTGGGCACCGCCGCACAGCCAGGAGCAGTTCGCCGACCCCGATCCCCACTGCCAGCGCCCGTTGACCCGGTAATGATCGCCCTCGACCACGGCCTTGCCCATCGGCGCGAAAACACCACCGGTGATGACCGCCGGATCGCTGAAGATATCACCGGCCACATCATGCGGCAGATAGGCAGCGGTCAGTGTCGTCGTCGATCCGATCATCAGGCACCAGCCGACCGACGCATCGGCGGTCGCGACTGCCTCGATGACCTCGACGATTTGGGCCGGCGGCAGTTCATGGCCGCCAAGGCTCGCGGGAAGCGCGATGCGGAACAGTCCAGCGTCGGCCATCGTCGTCGCCAGATCGGCAGGCAGGCGGCGCACGGCTTCATATTCGTCGCTGCGGGAGGCGATAGCAGGACCGAGTGCGCGGGCAGCATCGAGCGGGGTCATAGCCGGAGCAGACTGGCGAGATTGTTCTTCTGCATGTCGCTCGATCCGCCGACGATCGGCATGCCGAGCAGGTCGCGGACGTGCCGGTCCATCTCATACGCATCGGACAGCGCATAGGCACCCATCACCTGCTGACAGGCCAGCGCGATCTCGACCCCGGTATTGGCAATGAACAGCTTCGCCATCGACGTTTCGACCGAACAGGGGCGGCGCGCGTTCGCGAGCCAGGCGGCATGGTAGAGCATATGACGGCAGGCTTGAAGCTTGGTCTTGGCGGTCACCAGCTTGTGGCGGATCGCCTGATGCTGCGCGACCGGCTTCCCGAACTGGACGCGTTCCTGTGCATAGGCCCAGGCTTCCGCCAGCGCGGCGCGGGCGATACCGTAGGCGACCGCTGAAATCTCGATCTTCTCGACATCGAGCGCGCGTCCGGCGAGCAATTCCCAGCCCCGGTTCCACATCTCCGGCCCACCGACGATGTTCGCGGTGGGAAGCCGGACGGCGTCGAAATGCACGTCCTGCGATTTGGTGTAGCGCAGATTCGAATGGCCGATGTCGGTCATCGATATCCCGGGCGTTTCGGTCGGAATCAGCACGAACGACAGGTTCTTGTAGCGGGCTTCGGCCGGCCCGGAGCGGACGAGGCAGTAAATCACGTCCGCCCAGTCAGCCCCCGTGCACCAGCGTTTGGTGCCGGTGATGACCACCTCGTCGCCATCGAGCTCGGCGCGCGTCTCAACGCTCGCGAGATCGCCGCCGACATTGGGTTCGCTCAGCCCGTAGGCGAAGAAAAGTTCACCCCGCGCGAGTCGCGGCAAATACTCCGCCTTCTGCGCCTCTGAGCCATTCTCGCCGAGGTTCATCCCGCCGTAGAAGCTTGTGTGGATATAGGGTCCGGCGAGGCACGGTCCGGCTTGCGCCAATTCCTCGATGACCGCGACCGCAGCAACGATATCCTGCCCCGCCCCGCCATAGGCCTCGTCAACGGTGAGCGCCGTCAAACCCAGCGCGTTGAGCTTGGCATAGACATCGCGCGGCCAGGCCTGTTCACGATCCCACGCCATGCGCTTCTCGCGTGGCGCTTCGACTACAACGAAGCGGCGAACCGTCTCACGCAGGCGCGCGATCTCCTCGCTCTCGTCGGCGAACGTCTGGCTCATTCGCCGGTCAGCTTCGGCGCCCGCTTCTCGCGGAATGCGGCGACGGCCTCGGCGCGATCGGCGGTCACGTTCGACATCATTTCATAAGCGATCGACGCGTCCATCATCTGCGACACCAGCGCCTTCAGCGGCATGTTTGCGACGGTCTTGGTCCAGCGCACCGCCCAGCGCGGGTTGGCGAGGATTTTGGCAGCGACTTCGGAAACCTTGGCATCCAGTTGATCGGCCGGAACGGCGTGATTGATCAGCCCCATCTCGGCGGCCTTGGCGGCGCTCAGCAGGTCGCCGGTCATCAGCAATTCTTTCGCCCGCGCGTAGCCGATCAGCTGCGGCCAGATCACCGCACCGCCATCGCCGGCGACCAGCCCGACCTTGACGTGCGGATCGCCGATCACCGCGCGCTCGTCGGCAACGATCACGTCGCAGAGCAGCGCCAGCGTCGCGCCCAGCCCTGCCGCCGCGCCATTCATCCGGCAAATCACCGGCTTTTCGATGTCGAGCAGCGAGGTGACGATGCGCTTGGCGTCCCAGCCGATGTCACGGAATTTCGCCGGATCCGCGATCTGTTCGGCAAACCAGTCGAAATCGCCCCCCGCGCAGAAGGCACGGCCCTTGCCGGTCAGCACGATGAGATCGCTGTCCGGATCATGCTGGAGGTCGGTGAACACCCGCGCCAGCTCCTCATGGAGCAGCGCATCGACGCCGTTGACCGGGCCTGGCGCAGAGATGGCCGCGGTCAGGATGCGCCCGTCGCGGCTGAATTCGAAGCGGCTGTAATCCTTCATGCGACGCGCACCAGACGGCGACCGAAGTCGTCGCCCGCGAACAGGCCGCAGAACACCTCGGGCAGTGATGCGATGCCGTCCCGGATGACCTCGCGGCTGGCGAGCTTTCCGTCCCGGATCAGCGCTGCGACCTCGGCCTGCGCAGCCGGAAATTGCGGCAGGTCATCGAACACGACCAAGCCTTCCATCCGGAGCCGCTTGGCGATGAACTCGCGGGTATTGGTGATGCCGACGACCTTGTCCGGCGGCGTATTGTAATCGGCAACCTGTCCCGAAATGACGATGCGGCCGCGTGGGCGCATCATCGGCAGCACGCGGTCGATTGAGGCATTGCCGACATTGTCGAACAGGATATCGACGCCTTCCGGAAAAGCACTCGCCAGCTGCCATTCGAGATCGGGCGCGCGGTGGTCGAGCGCGGCGTCGAAGCCGGCCTCCTCCACCAGCCAGCGGCGCTTCTCCTCGGTTCCCGCAAGGCCAACAATCTTCGATGCGGCCCAATGTTTGGCGAGCTGCCCAGCCGTCGCGCCGACCGGCCCAGCTGCCGACGTCACCAGCACCCGTGCGCCCGGCTCGATCTGCGCCACGCGCTTCAAGCCGAAATAGGCGGTCATGCCCGGCACCCCGAGGACGCCCAGCCACGCCGTCAGCGGTACGCCGAGATCGGGCAGCACCGCGATATAGCCGCGTCCATTTGAAATGCTGTGCGTCGCCCAGCCGCCCGCGCCGAGTGTCAATCGCGTACCGACGGGGAAGCGCTCGTTGCGGCTTTCGATCACCCGGCCCACCGAAAAACCGTCGATTGTCGCGCCTGGCTGAAGCGGCGGCGCATAGCTGGCGCCTGGCGACAGCCGCGACCGTGTGCCGGGGTCGGCGGACGTATATTCATTCGCCACAAGGAATTGATGCTCGGCCAACTCAGGGATCGGCACCGTCTCGACGCGAAAGTCGGCGGGCGACGGCGCGCCCTCGATATGCCGGGCAAGCACGATGCGGGTCATCAGACGGTCACTCATCGCGCGCTCCCCAAAGCCTCGCGCAATGTGGCGGACATTCTGGGATCAGGGCAAGTGGTCGCATCTGACAGGCTTTTATGCCGTTGGCCTTGCCAACCTGCGGATTGCCGCTTCAATAGCCGGGGGACCCGGGGGCACGCGAATCGCATGGCAGCAGCAGCGTCGGCAGTAGCGGCGAAGGAACGCATGGACCAGCTGTCGGAGCTGCGTGCGGTCAACCAGCAGTTGCAGTCAACAATCGATGAACTACGCATCCGTTTGGAAGCAGGTAAACATGAAGCTGCGGCTGAGGTTGCTCGGGCACGTGCGGAGATGGCCGATGAAATTGGTCAGCTAAAGGCCGTAGTACAGTCCATGCGCGACCGCCTTGATGCGCAGATGGCCGAGGGCGAGACGGCAATCCAGAGCGTTCGCGCGTCCAACAGCGGCGAGACCAAGCAGTTCGTAACGACAATCAATCAGCTCCGCAGCGAGCTGGAGGCCCAGAAGGCAAGCGGTGAGCAGGCCTTGACGGAGATGGCGGCCGATTTCGCGCGAGAACGCGGAACGCTGCAAAATCAGGTCCAAGCGCTGCGGCTCGAATTGGAGAAGCATTCATGAGTGTTTTGGTCCAGCGTCGCAGCACGGCCAAGCCGCGACTGACCAATGCCGTCGCCCTCCGCCGGGCCAACGTACTGCTCGAGGTGTCGCGCCGATGTGCCCAGACTTCGAGCTTGGATGGCATCCTGGAAGTTCTGGTCGAGCTCACGTCACGCGAGCTCAATTGCGACCGCGGTACGCTGTTCCTCAACGACCCGACGAGCGGCGAACTGTTTTCGCGCGTTGCCCAAGGCGGACTGTCGCGAGAAATCCGGATCCTGAACTCGACCGGCATCGCGGGCGCGGTGTTCCAGTCAGGCGAACCCCTCGTTATCGATGATCCCTATTCAGACCCGCGGTTCAATTCTTCAGTCGACGAGCGGACCGGCTATCGTACCGAAAGCATCATCTGCGTTCCCGTGCGCACGATGTCCGACGAAGTCATCGGCGTCATGCAGAACCTCAACAAGCGCGACGGCAAGTTCGACGATGACGATCTCACGCTGCTGCTGGAAATGACCCGGCAGGCTGCGGTCGCGCTGCAGAGCCTGCAATATTTCGAGCAGATCGAGCAAATCCGCATCAAGGAAATGTCGTTCCTCGAGCTGGTCTCCGACATCAATTCCGAGTTCGACCTGTCGTCGCTGTTGCAGCGCGTCGTCGCGGAAACCTGCAAGATGCTCGGATCGGAACGCGCGACGATCTTTCTGCACGATCCGGCCACCGGCACGCTGTTCTCGCGTGTTGCCAGCGGCGCGGAGATCGCCGAAATTCGCCTGCCGAGCTTTGCGGGCATCGCCGGCGCGGTGTTCACGTCCGGTGACAGCATGAATATCCCCTATGCCTATGCCGATCTTCGCTTCAATCCGGCCTTCGACCGGCAGACGGGCTTCTTCACCCGGTCGATCCTTTGTGTGCCGATCATCAACAAAGAGAACAAAGTCATCGGCGTCACGCAGGTGCTCAACAAGAAGGGCGGCGTGTTCACCGACGAGGACGAGCAGCGGCTGAAGGCGTTTACCGCCCAGGTCGCCATCGCGCTCGAAAACTCCAAGCTGTTCGACGACGTGCGGCGCGTGAAGAACTACAATGATTCGATGCTGTCGAGCATGTCGAACGGCGTCATCACGCTCGATCCCGCGACCAAGATCGTCACCTGCAATGCGGCGGCCAAGCGCATCTGGGAGTCGGCCGGCGAACTGGTCGGCCAGTCGCTCGATGCGCTGCTCGACGAGGACAGCAAGTGGATCCTCGACAAGATCAAGGCGGTGCAGGCCAGCCATGAGAGCGATATCTATCCCGATGCAGCGGTGACGCTCGGCGGCAGCTCCAAGTCGGTGAATCTGACCGTCAGCCCGCTGATCTCCGAGGACAATGACAAGGAGCTCGGCTCGATGCTGATGTTCGAGGACATCAGCTCGGAAAAGCGCATGAAGTCGACGATGTCGCGCTACATGGACCCGGTCATCGCGGCACAGATGCTCGACGGCGACGGCGCGCTCGACCTGCTCGGTGGCGTCAGCGCCGAAGCGACGATCATGTTCTCCGACGTGCGCGGCTTCACGACGATCACCGAGGAATATGGCGCGCAGGGCACCGTGTCCTTCCTCAACGAATATTTCAGCCTGATGGTCGATTGCATCACCCGCGAAGGCGGCATGCTCGACAAGTTCATCGGCGACGCGATCATGGCCTGCTTCGGCCTGCCCGTCGCGCATGACGACGATCCCGACCGGGCGGTCCGCGCCGGCATCTCGATGATCTCCGACATGTGGACCTGGAATGCGCAGCGCCGCGCCAAGGGCCTGAAGACCGTCGACATGGGCCTTGGGCTCAATACCGACATGGTGGTGTCGGGCAACATCGGCTCGCCGAAGCGCATGGACTATACCGTGATCGGCGACGGCGTGAACCTCGCGAGCCGCCTTGAAAGCGCCTGCAAGGCCTATTCGGCGCGCATCCTGATCAGCGAGTCGACGGTCAAGAAGCTCAAGGGCACTTACCGGATGCGCGACATCGATCTGGTCGTCGTCAAGGGCAAGACCGAGCCGGTGCGGGTGTTCGAAGTGCTCGATTACTACGACAACAGCACCTTCCCGAACCTGACCGATGTGGTGAACCAGTTCAACGACGGCATGGTCCACTACCGCGCCACCAATTGGGACAAGGCGGTCGAGCGATTCGAGCGCTGCCTGGCGCTCAACCCCAACGACAAGCTGTCGCAAACCTACATCGACCGCTGCGCCTATCTCCGGGTCAATCAGCCGGAAGGCGATTGGGACGGCGTCTGGGTGATGAAGGAGAAGTGAGCATGAGCCGCGAATTCGACATCATCGTCTATGGCGCGACCGGCTTCACCGGGCGGCTGGTTGCCGAAGTGCTAGCGGGACCGTCGGGTCTTGGGTCCGAGGTTAGATGGGCAATGGCGGGGCGCAGTGCAGACAAGCTCGCCGAGGTGCGCGATCTGATCGGCGCGCCGAAGGATACGCCGCTCGTCGTCGCCGACGCCGCGGACCCGGCGTCGCTTGCCGCGATGGTCGGCCGGGCCAAATCGATCATCACGACAGTCGGTCCCTACCAACTCTACGGCTCCGAACTGGTCGCCGCCTGTGCGGCAGCAGGCACCGACTATCTCGACCTGTGCGGTGAGCCCGCGTGGATGCGGCAGATGATCGATGCGCATGAGGCAGCCGCGAAGGCGTCCGGCGCGCGCATCCTCTTCTCCTGCGGCTTCGATTCGATCCCGTTCGAACTGGGAGTCTGGTTCCTGCAGCAAGAGGCAGTGAAGCGGTTCGGCGCACCTGTGCCGCGCGTCAAAGGCCGCGTCCGCGCGATGAAGGGCGGCTTCTCGGGCGGCACTGCCTATAGCCTCAAGGCGACGATGGCGGCTGCCGCGAAGGACCCCGGCATCCTCGATCTGCTGCGCTCGCCCTTCGCGCTGACGCCCGGCTTCGAAGGCCCGGCCCAGCCGCACGGCATGAAGCCGATGCTGGACGCTGACCTCGACAGCTGGGTCGCGCCCTTTGTCATGGCGCCGATCAACACCAAGAATGTCCACCGTTCCAACTTCCTGCAGGGCGAGGCTTACGGTGCGGATTTCGTCTATGACGAGATGATGATCGCGCCGAGCGAGGCGGTCGCACAGGCGATTGCCGGTGCAGGCGGCGGCCTTGGCGGCGACGGCGGCCCCAAGCCCGGCGAAGGCCCAAGCCAGCACGAGCGCGATACCGGCCTATACGATGTCCTGTTTCTCGGCATCGCCGCCGACGGCCGGCAGATCAAGGCCGGTGTCACCGGCGACCGCGACCCCGGCTATGGCTCGACGTCGAAGATGATCGCAGCGACGGCAGTGTGTCTGGCGAAGGACGTGCCGGACGTGCCCGGCGGCATCTGGACCCCGGCGGCGGCATTGAAGGGCGCGCTGGTCGCACGGCTGGAGCGGCAGGCGGGAATGACGTTGAAAATCGAGGACTGACCGCGCCCGTCCGGATTGGGTTCGGTCAGCGAACTCGGCCTAGCTGTCGCACTTCGAGATACGGCCATCGATCTGGCAGCGGTTGATCACTGCGCCCGATACATCGTGCACCGTCGCGGTCCAGCGCCGCGCGCCTTTGCGTTCGAGCGTCATAAAGCCGAAGCCCTTGGTCCAAGCACTGAACGCCGCGACAGGCTCGCCCGGGGCTGGCGACGTACCGGGCGGCAGCTTGCTGGGTAGCGGGAGTACATCCTCCTGCGTTCCCGAAAAGCCAGCAATGAACTGGGGGGGATAGCGGCGCGCGAAGCTCACCTGCTCCCACAGATGCACATGGCCTGACAGGATCATATCGACACCCGGAGGCAATAGGTCGGGGCTCTTGGTTGCGAACACCGACCGTGTGCCGATGGTCACGGTGCGGATTGCTGTCTCGCCATCCTTTTCGGTCGCGGAGACGCCGAGGATGGGCTTGTGCGTCGCCAGCATGTTGAAACCGCCACCGTCTGTCAGTGCGGCGATCGCGTCATAAGCAGCTGCATAAGCTGCGAAGCGCGGGTCGGTGGGCTCGATCACCTTGTCGGGCGCGGTCGCCAGATCGGCGACGACGACGCGCGCGCCGCCGCCAATCGGTACGGCATAGACCGTCGCCGCATCGCCGGTCGCATCGTCGGCGGCACGGTCGCAGTCGCGGCCCGGCAGCAGGGGCCGCGGATCGACGAACCGCCACCAGCCCTGCCCGGCGCGCGGACAATTCTCATGATTGCCACGTACCACGACCCAGGGTGCTGCCGCGAACAGCGGTGCACCCGGAGCGAACAGGTCAGCATCCCATACGTCCCAGCCATAGCCCCATGGCGACCCGGTGCAGCCCGCCATCCCGTTCGGACAGGGCGTTTCGCGGTAGTGATAGTCGCCCACATGGATGACCAGTTGCGGGTGCCAGGCGGCGGCGCGCGCCGCGACGCGCGCGAAGGGGTAAGCGGCGGGATCGTTGCAGGCCTGCCAGGCCTTGTCGGCAGCCTTGAGCCGGCAGCCGGTATCGCCGATGACGACGATCCGGTTGATGGTGCGGGCGACCGCTGGCAGGCGTTTACCGCCGATCGAAGCGGTGCGCGTTCCCGCTGGCAACATAGCGTCGCAGGTCGTCACCGGAAACATGACTGGCTTGGAAAACTCAGCAGCAAGCGATGTCGGCCGCTCGGGCGGTGTGCCGGCCGGCGCGCGGACATTCATCGCGAAAGGCTTGCCATCAACGGTCAGCGCCGGACAATGGTCGGCCGCTGTGATCGCCCGGGCGACGGCCACGCCATTTTCACCGAGCACCACGAACGCGCGGTCGGGCGCGGCCTGGACCGGCAGCGGCGCGAGCGCCAGCCCGATGGCCAGCGCCGCGCGCCGCAGCATCAGAATTTGACCGTCAGTTCGCCGCTGATCTGGCGGCCGGGCTGGAAGAAGTAGGTTCCCGACACGTTGGTGATCTTCTGCGAATCGAACAAGTCACTGACCTTAACGCCTGCCCGGACGATGCCGAAGTCGTAGCTCGCCGACAGATTTGCGGTATTATACGCGTCGAGGTGGAACTTGCCCGGCACGCCAGTCAACGGGTTCAGCTCGCTGAACACACCGCCGGTGCCGCTCGAGAGAATTTGAGGCCCGGTATATTTGTCGATCAGCGAGAAGCGGATCGGCCCGCGCTTGTAGATGATCCCGGCCGCTGCCGTGCCCTTGGGTGCCCGATCGACCTGCAGCCGGGTGGATTTGTCCTTCGCTTCATTGATCGAAGCATTGGCGAACACCGCAAAGCCGTCGGCGAAGGCGTAGGTCACCTGTCCTTCAATGCCGCGATAGAGCGCGCCGCCGATGTTGGTGAAGATGACGCCTTCGCCAGCGACCGGCGAAGTCGAACTCACGAACTTGTTGGTGAAGTTGATCGAATAGGCATCGAAGTCGAGGCTGAGGCGCGAGCCATGGTAGACGATACCGGCCTGAAAATTGGTCGAACGCTGCGGATCGACATCCGAAAGATCGGGCCGGGCAACATAGAGCTGGCTGAGCGGCGGGGCGAGGAAGCCCCGGGCAAATTGGCCATAGACGGACAGCCCGTCGTTGACCGCATAGTTCACGGTCAGGAACGGCAGGATCGCAGTATAGGTCTTACTGAACTTCTGCGCGTAGCGCGTCGTCTGGTTGTAGCGCGCGTCAATCCGACGGACGAAATCGACGTTCTTGACGCCCGGCGTAATCTTCAGGCCTTCGAGGGGCTCCAGCTCAAGTTCCGCGAATTCTTCGGTGTGATTGAGCGACGAGTCCTGATCGAGACGGACATAGCCCGGCGTGATCGCGCCGGGATTGAGCCCCGTCGCCGGTGCGACGAGTTGCGAGTTCCGATAGTTGAACGCGCCCGTCAGCAGGTTGATTTCCGTTTGCTGACGGTAGGTATCGCTGAACTCATACCAGGCCCCGACCGTCAGTGTACCGATGCCGATGTCTGCCTTGACCTTGGCAATGTCGCCAAACACCCGATAGCGGTTAGTCTTGGTATAGCCCGGAATACCAAAGACCGCCGGGAGCTTCACGGTCGGTGCGGACAGCCCGAGGACGACCGTGTTCGGCGTGGATACGCCAGCCGGAATGGCGGTGCCCGGAACTTGCGACGCGAGCAATCCGGGCTGCGTGGCATCGAGGCCCGACAGAGTCTGATTGTCATAGAAATAGGAATAGCCCGAGTTGGTGAACTCGACCGTGTCGGTCAAATGCGCGTCGATCTTCGCGATGAAGAAGTCGGTGTTCTTGTTGGTTTTGTTGTAGCCGAAATAATTTTGCGAAAGCGGGTCGTTCGACAGTGCATAGCGCTTCCCGTTCGCCTGCACCTGCGCGAGGCTCGCGCCGTCATTGTCCGACTGATTGAACAAATTATGATTTATCGTGGCGATGAAGCTGAACGTGACATCTTCGCCCAGTGGCACGACGATTTTGCCATAGACGTTGCGCTGCCGGTAGCGCTCATAGCTCAGCGCACCGTCCGAATTCACAAACTGGCCGCTCAGCACGATCTTCGCGCCGTGCAGCGAGTCGAGCGCGCCCGATTGGATCACCGCCTGCGCGTTGAAGGTGTTGAACGTGCCGTAGCCGCCGACGAACTCGGCGCTCGCATCTTCGCGCGGCGCACGGCTGAACAGGTTGATGTTGCCGCCAAACGTCGCTTGGCCAAGCTGGCTCGCATTGCCGGGGCCGCGATCGACGACAAGCGTTTCGATCGTGTTCGCCGGGAAGAAGGTGTTGGAATGGTGCGTCGGGTCGTTCTGGTCGCCGAACGGCACGCCATCATAGGTAATATTATATTCGCCGTCCTGGAAGCCGCGGATCTGCGCCTTCGATTCCGACAGGCCGACGCCGTTGGTGCCGCCGAAATTCGAGACCGATGGCGCGATCAGGGCGATCTGATTGAAATCCGCCGTCGTCGAGATCGAATCCTGGATGAAGGAGCGCGACACAATCGACATCGGCTGGGTCGCCTGTAGCGATGCGGTGACCGGCGCAACCTCATTGGCCTTCGTCGCCGTGACAATGATCTCGCTGCCCTCGGCAATATCGCTCGCGCCGGGTGCGGCGGCCTCTTCGGCCGCAAAGGCCGGCATAGCCAAGACGAGGCCGGCAACGCCAGCCAGCAGGCGCGCAATCGATGTCCGCATAAGTCCCCCTGATGAACGCGCCACCCAGCGCGTGTGACCAAGGGCGGTAGGAGCCGATTGTTTCGCTTTCGATACGGATGCGTGACGCTCTTGTGAACAGACGGAGCGGGACGGCGTCGCGCCCCCGACCCGACTCCACATCGCGACCGGAACGGTCTAGCCTTCCGCAAAACACCGGGGGAGGCCTATGGCGAGCGCGGCGACGATACCGGCACCGAAGACGCTGCCGCTGGTTGGCAATCTGCACCAGATCCCGAAAGCGGGGCTGATCGGTCATCTGCTCGGCATGTCGGAAGAGTTCGCCGATCCGGGCATATTCAAACTGCGCTTCGGCAGCCGCGTCGGCATTTTCGTAACGCATCCCGATCTCGTCGCCGAGCTGTGCGATGAGACGCGCTTCCGCAAGATTCCGGGGCCGGGCCTGCGCGTGGTGCGCAAATTCGCCGGCGACGGGCTATTCACGGCGTTCAGTGAGGAGGCGAATTGGGGCAAGGCGCACCGCATCCTGCTGCCGGCCTTCAGCCAGCGGTCGATGCGCGGCTATTTCGACCTGATCCTTGAGGTCTGCGACCAGCTTGTCGCAAAATGGCGCGCCAATGACGGCAAGGAATTGCTCGTCGCCGACGACATGACGCGGCTGACGCTCGACAGTATCGCGATTGCCGGCTTCGGCCACCGCTTCAACAGCTTCCAGCACGACGAGCTCGACCCGTTCCTGCTGTCGCTCGGCGACGCGCTCGGCGAGGCGCTCAACGTGATCACCCGGCTGCCGATCCAGCAGCGGCTGGCGAAGAAATCAACCCGGCAGTTCCATGACGACATCGACACGATGAACACATTGGTCGATTCGGTCATCGCCGGACGGCGCAAGAATCCGACCGATGCGAAAGACCTGCTCAACCTCATGCTGACCGCCGCCGATCCGGAAACCGGCGAGACGCTCGACGATATCAACATCCGCTATCAGGTGCTGACCTTCCTGATCGCCGGCCATGAGACGACATCGGGCCTGCTGACCTTCGCGCTGATGGAATTGCTGCGCGCGCCGGCGGTGCTGGCTCAAGCCTATGCCGAGGTCGATCGCGTGCTGCCCGGCGATACGCGGCCCGCCTATGAGCATCTCGCGCATCTGAAGGTCATCGAGCGCATCATCAAGGAGACGCAGCGGCTTTGGCCGACCGCGCCCGCCTTCTCGGTCGGGCCGTTCGAGGACGAAGTGATTGACGACAAATGGGCGCTGCGCAAGGACCGGCCCGTCAACATCTATGCGCCGGGGCTGCAGCGGCATCCGAGCGCCTGGGACAATCCCTACGAGTTCGACATCGACCGCTGGCTGCCCGAGGCCGAGGCCGCCCATCACCCGCACGCCTACAAGCCGTTCGGCAACGGCGCGCGTGCCTGCATCGGGCGGCAGTTCGCACTCGTCGAGGCGAAGCTGGCGCTGGCGATGATCCTGCAGAATTTCGCAATTGCCGACCGGCGCGGCTACCGGCTGAGCCTCAAGGAGTCTTTGTCGATCAAGCCCGACGATTTCTGGATGCGGGTCCGCCTGCGCAAGCCCGGCGAGCGGCTGACGGTGGCCGAGCCGGTCAAGATCGTGACAGGCGGCGGCGCCGACGTCGCGCGGGCGGCGGGTGCGGGTCAGCGGCTGTCGGTGATCTACGGCACCTCGCTGGGCACCGCACGCGACATCGCCGAGGAGATTGCCGAGCGCGCCGCGGCCGACGGGTTCGAGACGCGCACGGTGTCGATGGACGAGGCGCTCGGTACACTGCCCGAGGACCGTGTCGTCGTGGTCGTGACCGCGACCTACAATGGCCGCGCGCCCGACAGCGCGCTCGCAGCGGAAGCGGCGATCGATGCGGGGCAGTTCCGCGACGCGAAATGGCCCGACACCAAATATGCGGTGCTCGGCATCGGCAACTCGCAGTGGCCCAATTATCAGGCGTTTCCGAAGAAGATCGAGGCCGCGTTTGCAGCCACCGGCGCGCAGCAATTGTGCCCGCGCGGCGAGGCGAATGGCGACGGCGACTTCGATGGCGGCGTGGCAGCCTTTTTGAAGGACCTGTGGGCTGCGCTCGGGGCGAAGGGAGAGGCGGCGAAGGCCTCCGGCCTGTCATTGAAGATGGTCGATAGCCGCGATGCCCGCGCGGCGGTGCTGCCCGATCAGGCGGTCGAGATGGAGATCGTTCGCAATGACGAGATGGTCCGCCCGGCCGACGGCCTGTGGGACTTTGCCAAAGAGCCGCCCCGCGGCTCGACCCGGTTCATCACGATTAAACTGCCGGAGGGGCAGAGTTATGCGGCCGGCGACCATGTCGCGGTCTATGCCCGCAACCGGGCGGAGCATGTCGACCTGGTGCTCGACCGGCTCGGGGTCGATGGTGCGACTCAGGTCACGCCACAAGGTTCGAGTGGGCGTTTCCGCCACCTGCCGATCGGGCGCACAGTCACGGTGCGGCAGTTGCTGACCGACTTCGTCGAAATCCAGGACCCGATGCCGCGCCGCGCGCTGGAGGTGGTGATTGCAGCGACGCGCTGCCCGAATACCAAGGCGGAACTGGCGAAGCTCGCGAACGATGCGGCGTGGCAGGCCGAGGTTGCCGACAAGCGACTCACAATCGCCGGTCTGCTGGTCAAATATCCGGCCGCCGAACTCGGTCTCGATGCCTTCGTCGAACTGTCGTCGGCAATTGCCCCACGCTTCTATTCGATCGCCTCGTCGCCGCTCGCGCAACCCGATGCGGTGGACCTCATCGTCGGCACATTGCACGCTCCGGCCTGGTCCGGCGTCGGCGAGCATCAGGGCTTCGCCTCGACGCATATGCGCGACCTTGGCGCGGGCGACCGCGTCTTCGCCTACCTCCGCCGCCCCAATCCGCCCTTCGCACCGCCGCAGGATGGCGCGGTCCCGCTGGTGCTGATCGGCCCCGGCACCGGCTTCGCACCGTTGCGCGGCTTCCTGCAGGAGCGCATGGCGCTGAACGCCACTGCCCCCTGCCACCTGTTCTTCGGCGCGCGGCATCCCGATCACGACTGGCTGTGCAGCGACGAGATGGAAGCCTGGCAGGCGAGCGGTGTCGCCACCCTCCACCTCGCCTTCAGCCAGGTCGCCGGCCACCCGCACCGCTATGTGCAGGACGCGCTCTGGGCCGCGCGCGATGCGGTCTGGGACACCGTTGCTAGCGGCGGCCAGATCTTCCTGTGCGGCGACGGCAAGTTCATGGCCCCGGCGGTCCGCGACACGCTGATCCGAATCCACGCCGACAAAACCGGCGGCGATCACCTTGCAGGCTCGACCTGGCTCGAAGGATTGATCGAGGACGGCGTGTACCACCAGGACGTGTTCGGGTTTGGCAAATGAGTTGACGAAGCAGCACTTATGCTGCACTGCAACATGACACGTCAGCCGGGAACCGGCGGCGCGACGGGGGAGAGACGGCCATGCAGCAATTGAGCGGACAAGACGCATCGTTCGTTTATTTCGAGACGCCGAACACGCCGATGCATATCGGCAGCCTCGCGATCTACGATCCCTCCACGGCCCCCGGCGGCTTCGTCCGCTTCAAGGACATTCTCGCGCACATCGAGGCGCGGCTCGGCGGGGCGCGGGCGTTCCGGCAGAAGCTGGTGCGCGTGCCGGGCGATCTCGACCACCCCTATTGGGTCGAGGATGCCGATTTCGACATCGAATTCCACACCCGGCACATCGCCCTCCCCGCCCCGGGCGACTGGCGGCAGCTGTGCATACAGGCGGCGCGGCTGCACGCGCGGCCGATGGACATGGCCAAGCCGCTCTGGGAATTCACGGTCATCGAAGGCCTCGACAATATCCCGGGCCTCCCCAAGGGCTGCTTCGCGCTGCTGTCGAAGGTGCATCATGCCGCGATCGACGGCATGTCGGGCGTCGACATGACCTCGGCGATCCACAGCCTCGAGCCCGAGCCCGCCCCGCCGCCCGTGGACCAGTGGAAGCCCGAGACCAAGCCGGGCGTCGGCGAACTGCTGTTCCGCTCCTATATCAACAATCTCCGTCAGCCGTTCCGCTTCGCGCAGGCGATGGCGTCGTCGGTGCCCGGCATCGCCAAGCTCGGTCTTGGCGTCGGCAAGGGAGAATTGTCGACGGCCGGGCTGCGGCCGCCGCCGCGGACGCGCTTCAACGGCAATGTCGGTCCGCACCGGGTCATCGAGGGCCGGGTGTTCCAGCTCTCGGACGTCAAGGCGATCCGCGCGGCTGTACCGGGGCCGACGGTCAACGACGTGATGCTGACCGTCGTCGGCGGGGCGCTGCGCGCCTATCTCGACTCGAAGGGCGAACTGCCCAATGAATCGATGACCGCGATGGCCCCGATCTCGGTGCGGCAGGAAGGCGAGAAAGGCGCGCTCGGCAACCTCGTGTCGGCGATGGTCGTCCAGCTTGGCACACAGATCGCCGACCCGCTGGAACGGCTCAAGGCCGTCCACGAAAACACCATCGCCTCGAAAGCGCTGACCAACGCCGTCGGGGCGCGCACCTTGACCGAATATAGCCAGTTCCTGCCATCGGCGCTCGCGGGTTTGGGCGCACGTCTCTATACGCGCCTTGGCCTCGCCAATCGCATCACGCCCGTATTCAATTGCGTCGTCACCAACGTGCCGGGGCCGCGCCAGCCCATCTACATGGCGGGTGCCAAGATGGTCGGGCAGATCGGCACCGGACCGATCTTCGACGGCATGGGCCTGATCCATCCGGTGTACAGCTATGGCGACGCCATCGCGATCAGCTTCACCTCGGACCGCGAGATGATCCCCGATCCGGGCTTCTACGCCGACTGCCTGCAAGCCTCGTTCGATGCGCTGAAGGCTGCCGCACTGGCGCCGCCGGTCGCGAAACCGGCCCCTGCCCCCAAAGCCGCCGCCGCGAAGAAGCCGGCCGCCAAACGCAAGGCCGTAACCGCATGACCGATGCCACCGTCCAGGCCAATGGCGTGACGCTTGCCTATGACGATCAGGGGCCGCGCGATGCGCCGGTGATCCTGCTCGTCATGGGGCTTGGCGCGCAACTGATCTTCTGGCCGGACGCGATGGTCGAAGGGCTGGTTGCAAAGGGTTTCCGTGTCGTGCGGTTCGACAACCGCGACATCGGCCTGTCGACCAAGTTCGATCATGTCCTGCCGCCGCACCCGCTCAAGGTCATCATCCGCAAGGCAATCGGCCTCAATCCCGGCGTGCCCTACCGGCTGGAGGACATGGCGAAGGATGCGGTCGCGCTGATGGATGCACTTGGTATCGCCAAGGCGCATGTGGTCGGAGCGTCGATGGGCGGGATGATCGCGCAGCTGATGGCCGCGCGTTTCCCGGACCGCGTCGCAACATTGACCTCAATCATGTCGACTAGCGGGGCACGCGGTTTACCCGGCCCGACTCCGGAGCTGCGCAAGGCGCTGATGCGGCGGCGCAAGACTCGGGGCCCGCGGGAGGAACTGATCGCCGAAGGGATCACGATGTATGAGCTGATCGGCTCGCCCGGCGGTGACCCAGAGACGCGCCGCAATCTGATCACCCGCGCCTTCGACCGCAATTTTGCACCAGCCGGCACGCGCCGCCAGCTTGCCGCAATCATCGCAAGCGGCAGCCGCGCCGACGAACTGCCGAAGATCAAGGCGCCGACGCTCGTGATCCACGGCGCGATCGACAAGCTCGTCCACCCCGAAGGCGGTGCCGACACCGCCCGCCGCATTCCGGGCGCGCGTCTCGAAACCATCGCAAATATGGCGCATGACTTGCCGCCGCACGCGCTGCCGCAAATCGTCGACCTCATTGCCACCCACGCATCAGCCTGAAGGAGACCATCATGGCCAAGACCACCGAAACCAAGAGCTTCACCGACCGCGTGTCGGAACCGCTGAAGAATGCCGGCGAATCGCTGAAGGCAGCCGGCGCGAAGGCCGCTGAAAACAGCCAGTCGCTGAATGTCACCGTGATCAATCATGCCGAAGCCAATGCCCGCGAGGCGTTCAATGCACTGCGCGCCGCCGCGCAGGCGAAGAACATCCAGGAAGTCATGCAGGTCCAGGCCGACTTCATCCGCGCCCAGGGCACCCGGGGCATGGAGCAGGTCAAGGAGCTCGGCGAGCTCATCGCGCGCTTCGGCCGCGAAGCCGTTGCCCCGCTGATGGGCAAGAAGGACTAACGAGTTACAGGATGCCGAAGGTCCAGCCTTCGGTACGCTGAATTTCATCGGTCAGGTGCGGCGGATCCCAATAGGCTGGGTCCGCCGCAGCCCGGCGCATGCCGGCGGCTGATATCAGCGCATCGCCGACATGATCGTCGAACTGCGCCGGAATGTCGGTTTCGACGACCTCCGACCCGAGATGCGCGAGCGCCGCATTGAGCGCCGCGCGCGTTCGGATCTTCCCGCGTACCCCGCCATCGAGCGCGAAGGTCTGGCAGTAAATCTCCACCAGCAACGCGGCTTGCGCAGGCAGCGGATCAAACGGCCAGACCGGGATGTCCGCCGCATGATGCAGCAGGCGCATGCCCGAAAGGGTCGCCTTGCCCACCTGACTGGCCCCGAGCAGCACATAGGGTGAGGCCGGATTGCCCATGCGGCGACTACGATGCAGCGCGTCGGCGGCGCGCAGGCGGGAGAAGTCCCGTTGGTCGCCGTCGGTCAGCCCAGTCCAGAAGTGGTTGCGACGGCGCGCGATATAGCCGTGTGCGCCAAGATCGGGATCGTTTACACAGGCGGCATCGACCTCGGCCCAGAGCGTCCGCACGCTACCCGGCTCGTCAGCGTCGCCGGGAAAATAACCGCTGCGATCGACGAACGGCAGGCTGAACGAGCAATCAATGCCGATCAGGGCACGGTCGTCGGCAAGAGATTCGATGAAGTTCAGAACTTCGGTCCGCGACCAACGATGGCCCGGCCGGACAAGTCGCGGCGGTCCGCCGACAGCGTCCGCCTCGGCGACCGCGATGGCGCGGTGCCGCACCCCCTTCGCACCGGTCCAGTCGATCGCGACGAACCGGGCGAAGGGGGTCACCTGCGGCTTAGACCGGCAGCGACTGATAGGTCGTCATCGCGTACAGCATCGGCAGCGACAGCACGAAGTTGGTGCGGCTGAACAGCATCGCGGTGCGCGCCGATTTCGCCTTGGTGTCGGCGTCGGCCTCAACGATGCCGAGCGCGCGCTTCTGGTTCGGCCAGATCACGAACCAGACGTTCGCCGCCATGATGAGACCGAGGTACATGCCCATGCCGATCAGCCAGAAGCCCGGCTGGAAGGTCAGCGCCTCGACGAGATAGTGCAGGTGACCCGCGAGCGCGAGACCGACGAGCACGGTGCCGAGCGCCGCCCAGCGGAACCAGAACAGCGCAGCCGGCGCGATGAACTTGCTGACCGCCGGCTTCAGCTCGGCGGGAACCTTGGGCATCGTCGGGATCTGCACGAGGTTGAAATAATAGAGCAAGCCGATCCACAGGATGCCGAAAAACACATGGATTGTGCGCAGGAATGTCGTCACCCAGACGATATCGAGCGAACTTCCGTGCGCGGTGAACAGCAGGCTGCACATCAGCACGATGCCGAACATGAACGCCCAGCTCACATTTTCGAGTAGTTTCATCGTCTTGCTCCCATTGCCCCTCAAACGCCGCGTGTCCGCGACGCTACAATTGCAACGATAAGCGGAGCATAACGGCCTCGCAACCGTTAGAGGGGCCGGATGGGCGAGGCGACCACCGAAAAGGCGGCACAAGGAGGCAGCGACGCCGTCGCAGGCCACCGGCTGCGCCTGTTGTCGGATGGACCGCAGGGGCGCGCCGCACTGCTCGACCTGATCGCCGGGGCGACCGAGAGCCTGCGGCTGTTCTACTATATGTTTCATGCCGATGGCATCGGTACCGAGGTGCGCGACCAGTTGCTCGCGGCGCGAGAGCGCGGCGTCGAGGTTTCGCTGGCCGTCGATGGCTTCGGCAGTTCGGGCGCACCCGAGGGCTTCTTCCAGCCGCTGATCGACGCGGGTGCCAAATTCTGCCGCTTCCACCCGCGCTGGGGCCGCCGCTACCTGCTGCGCAATCATCAGAAGATGACCATCGCCGACGGCAAGATCGCGATGATCGGCGGCTTCAACATCGCCGACGCCTATTTCGACCCGAACCGCCCCGACAGCTGGCGCGACCTCGGCTTGGTGATCGAGGGCGATGCGGTGTTGCATCTCGTGCGCTATTTCGACCTGCTGTTCGCCTGGATCGTGCGGGAGAAGAGCACGCTGCGCGCGCTCCGGCGGCTGCTGCCCGCGGTAACGCAGAAGGAAGGCGCGGTCCGCTGGATCTTCGGCGGCCCCTCCCGCCGCATGAGTCCCTATGCCAAGCAGGTGCGCGACGATTTTCGCACCGCGTCGCGGCTCGACATGATGATGGCCTATTTCGCGCCGAACCGCCGTTTCGTTCGGCTGATCGGTGCGATTGCCAAGCGGGGCACCGTGCGGCTGATCAACGCCGGGAAGACCGACGTGCCGCTGTCCCGCTCGGCGGCCTGGTCGACTTATGGCCGCCTGCTGCGCCGGGGCGCGGACATCGCCGAGTTCGCGCCGCGTGCGCTGCATGCCAAGCTGATCATCGTCGATGACATCACCTATATCGGCTCGGGCAATTTCGACCTGCGCAGCCTGTATCTGAATCTCGAAGTCATGCTGCGCATCGAGGATGCAGCGTTCGCGGCGCAAATGCGTGCGCTGTTCGATCGCGAATGGACGCGCAGCGATGTGGTGGAAAAGCGTGCCTATAATCGGCTCGCGACGCCGTTAAACCGCTTCCGCTGGCGCTTCGCGTTCTGGGTTTTCGCGACATTCGATTTCGCGATGGCGCGCAGCCTGACCAGCCGGGGGTAGCCCCCGGCACGCGCGCCCGGTAACGGGGGGCATGGCCCGCTCCGATCCGCCTGCGAAAAAGCTACCTGCCTCGCCGCTGTTGCTGGCGATTGCCGGCGTCGGCGCGCTGTGCGGGGTTGACGCGATTGTCAAACATCTGGGCGGGCTTTACGCGATCCCGATGGTGACGTTCCTGCGCTACGCGGCAGGTTCGGTATTCGCGATCGCAATCTGGATGCATCGCGGCAGTCCGGCGGTCAGCCGCGAGGCCTTTCGCGCTCACTCACTCCGCGCCGTCGTGATTATCGGAACGGCCGCCCCCTTCTTCTGGGCAGTGACAAAACTTCCGCTCGCTGAGGTCATCGCCATCGCCTTCATCGCGCCGCTACTCGTGCCGTTCGCGGCGCGGCTCTTCCTGAAGGAGGAACTGCGGCCCATGAGCCTGCTGGCCGCAGCGCTGGGGTTCGTCGGTGTGCTGATCGCGACGCGCGGCGCACCGGCCGTGCCGGGGGCACCCGACCGCACCTTGCCAATCCTCGCCGTCCTGACCTCGGCGCTCTTCTATTCGCTGAGCGTCGTTCTGATGCGAGCCCGCGCGGCAAAGGACGGCGACGCGGTCGTCGGCTTGCTCGCTGCGATCTTGCCGGCGCTGCTGATCGCGCCCGTCGCGCTCGTCACAGCACCGTTGCCGCCGCTGTCGGCACTCCCTTGGTTTGGCCTGCTCGGGCTCTGCGGCACCGTCGGCATCAACCTGCTGACACGCGCCTATGCGCGCGCCGAGGCGCAGCTGCTCGCACCCACCGAATTCACCGGCCTCGCCTGGGCGGCAGGCTTCGGCTTCCTGTTCTGGAATGAAGTGCCGCGGCTGCAGGTGCTTGGCGGCGCGGCGGTCATCATCGCCGCCTGCCTGATTTCGGCGCGCGAAGAGCGGCGCTCGCGGCAGGAACCGCCGCTCACCGCCTAACGGTGCGCGAAGTAGAGCTGGGCGGGCGGTACATTCAGCGCCTCGAAATCGCGGTCGATGCGCGCAAAACGTGGTTCAAGCAGCTCGAGAATCTTCGGCGCGAACTGATAGACGAGGAACTGTCCGCCGGGCCTGAGCGCGGCATGCGTCGCATCCGCAATCGCATTGCCCACGGCGGCGGGCATCGTCGAGAACGGAATGCCCGAGATGATATAATCAGCCTCGCCCAGACCGTGATCTGCGAGCACCTTGCCGATGTCACCGGCCGACCGATGCGCCACGATCAGGCGCGGATCGCGAAATTCGGTGCGCAGGAAATTGGCGAAATCGTCGTTGAGTTCGAACACGATGAGCTTCGCATCGGGGTGCATGCGGCGCAGCACTTCTGCCGAGATATTGCCGATACCGGGGCCATATTCGACGAACAGCCGGCCCGTCTCCCAATTCACCGGCGCAAGCAGCTTGTTCGTCATGAAGCGCGAGCTTGGCACGATCGACCCCAGCATGCGCGGATGCTTGAAGAAATTCTTGGCGAATAGCGCCATCTGCGCACGCTTCGTCGGGATGCGGCGGGCGAGATTCGCGCCCTTGATCGCTGCCGTCCGCTCCATGAAGTCTCCCGATGATCGCCGCGCCGAATACCCAGCCGGAATGGCTGGAACGACATCAACATTCAACCCGCGTCGAAGTTCAGTCTGGCGCGGTTATGGTTCGTTTCGTCCCCGATATACGCTTGGCAAGGGCGAGAAAGGCCGCTGGCGCGGAGTTCTTCGGGTCGAGCGAAGCCGCCCGGGCATAGGCGAGCCGCGCCGCCGGCGTCAGCCGCGCTTGCGCATGCAGGAACAAGGCGTTGCCGAGCGCGGTCCATAACGCCGCGTCCCTCGGGTGACGCTTGATGGCATCCTGCAGGGCTTCGACCGCGTCGAGGCTGTGTCCCTGCCGCGCCCTTGCCTCGGCAAAGGTGATCCACGCCCCGGTCTCGCTATTGGCTGGCAACAGCTTCTGCCGCGCGTCAAGCAGCTCCGGGAACGACCGCGAGTCATTGGGTAGCGGCTTGGCGGGATAGGCGGGGCGGTCGGGGTGGCCGGTCAGCCCATAGCCCGCGAAGCCGAACAGCAGCGCGGCCACGACAAGCCGCCACGGCTCGGTCGACGAACGCAGCAGCAGCCTGGCGAAGGTTGCTGCGACGGCAAGCAGGATCAGCCAGACAATCATTGTGCGGCCTTCACGGCTTTCAGCACGTCCGCCACATCCTCGGGCCGCAGCGGGCCGCTCCGCTGCGCGATCACCACGCCCCGCCCGTCAACCACATAGGTCTCGGGCACGCCCGACGACCGCAGCGCCTGCGACGCGATCCGGTCAGGATCGAGACCGATGCGCCGATAGGGATTGCCGACCTTCGCGAGAAACGCCTGCGCATCGAGCGGCCGGTCGGCGACCGCGATGCCGTGGATCGTCACGCCGCGATCCGCCAGCGCACGGAGCTGCGGCGCTTCTAGGCGGCAGGGCAAACACCAGGACGCGAACAGGTTGACGATGGTGACGCTGCCCGGGCGCAGGTCGGACGTTGCCAGTCCGGGATGCGCGACATCGAGACCGGCCAGATCGAACGCCGGAACGGGCCGGCCGACCATCGGCGGCGCGGCCACCGGCGGCGCGGGCGGGCGCAACAGCCAAGCGACCGCGACCGCGACGGCCAGCAGGGCCACGGCTGCCCAGGCAAGGCGGCGGATCAGAAGAATAGCGGCTGCCAAGCAAGGTTGACGGTCGCGCCCGTCGGATCGGTCGATCGCACGCGGGCCGCAAGCGTTGCGCCATCTGTCAGGGCCAGCGCGACCGGCGAGGCGTCTCCCGGCGGGTAGATCAGCGCCCGGTGCTCGGGGTGCAGCGAGGTGATCGCGCGCCCGTAACGCAACACCAGCAGATCCGCAGCCACGGCGGTATAGCCGGGTCCGGCAACGGCGCGGAGCGCCAGCAGCCTGACCGTCACCGGTCCGACCTTGACGCTCTGACCGATGTTGAGCCGGACCGCATGGCGCCCGACCATCGACGTCGGCAGCGCGAAACCGGTGGACAGACTGCGGCCCTGTGCGGGGACCGCCGCGATGCGCGCGAACGGATCGGCGATCAGGCTCGCAACCAGCGTAACAGCGCCAGCAATGGCAAAGGGCAACAACCGTGCCCGCCCGAAGAACGCCGCCACGCCGCCGGCAAATCCCGCGACCAAGGCCGCCAGGAACAACTGCCCGCCCGCATGACGCGCAACTCCCATCAACCGCACGGTCAGCGGCTCAAGACTATGCGTGCTGTCATTGACCAGCCCCACCGACAGATCGACCGAGGCGAAGCACCAGAGCAGCGCGAGGAACGCCGCGATCAGAAACCACGCCTGTGCCATCGCGGCCGGTCCAGCTACGGTCGCCCAAGCGGGACGCCCCGCCGTCAGCGCCACCAATTGCAAGAGCGCCATCCCCGCCGCCAGCCACAGCGCACCGTGGCCGAGTTCGGCAATCACTCGACCTTGCCCTGCGCCCTGTGAATGGCCCCCGCGACCTCGGGCGGCATATATTTCTCATCATGCTTGGCGAGCAGGTTATCGGCCACGAACACGCCTTTGCCGTCGAAATGCCCCTCGGCGATCACGCCGCTGCCTTCGCGGAACAGGTCGGGCGCGAGTCCCGTATAGCTGACCGGGCGGCTGACGCGCGTGTCGGTGACGCGGAAGCGGATCGTCGCACCATCCTTCACCAGCGACCCCGTCTCGACCATACCGCCGAAGCGGATTGCCTCGCCGGGCGCGGGCGGCTTCTTCGCGACATCGCTCGGCGAGTAGAAATAGGTGGCGCTGCTGCCGAGCGCCGGGATCGCCAGCGCGGCGGCGGCGGTCAGCGCACCGAGGCCGAGCCCCACGAACACGAGCCGTTGCTGCTTGGGTTTCATCGACCGCGTCCCTTGAGTTCATCCGCGCGGCGCTCGGCGCGGCGCATCGCGATATAGGAATGGCCGAGCAGCCCGAACAGACCCAGCGAGCCGATCGCATAGGAGCCGATGATGAAAGGCCAGTGCGGCATCAGGCGGTCGCTCCTGCCAGACGGGCGGCGCGGGCGGCGATGACCTGTCCGGCCAGCGCGGTGCGCATCCGCATCATCGTGATCCCGCCGAACAGCAGCGCGAAGCCGAGCCAGGAAAAGGCCAGCGGCCACAGCATCGCCGGATCGATGGTCGAACCGCTCAGCGAAATGCTCTGCCCCTGATGCAGCGTGTTCCACCAGACGACCGAATATTGGATGATCGGCAGGTTCACGAGCCCGACAAGTGCAAGGATCGCCGCGGCGCGGCTGCCGCGCACCTTGTCTTCGAACGCGTCGGCGAGCGCGATATAGCCGAGGTAGAGGAAGAACAGCACAAGCATCGAGGTCAGCCGCGCATCCCACACCCAATAGGTGCCCCAGGTCGGCCGGCCCCACAGCGAGCCGGTGATCAGGCAGATCGCTGCATAGACCGCACCGACGGGTGCCATCGCCCGCGCCGCCAGGTCGGCGAGCGGGTGCCGCCAGACATAACCCACCCCCGCCGCCACTGCGACGGACAGATAACCGCCCATCGCGAACATCGCCGAGGGGACGTGGATGTACATGATGCGCACACTGTCGCCCTGCAGATAATCCTTCGGCGCGACGAACAGGCCCCAGCCCCAGGCCCCCAGCAGCGACACAAGGCCGAGCAGCGTGCAAAGCGGCGTCGCGACACGCGCGATACGCAGGAAACGGGCGGGATTGGCGAAACGGTGCATGAAGATGATCTAGTACAACGTCCCGGCAAATTGAACCTACATCCACAGCGTCGCGGGAGCCCTGTCCGGCGGCCCCGAACCGGGCTCAGACAAAGCCAAGATTGCGGGTCGAATAATTGCCGATGTTCGGCAGCACCGTCGCAAGATCGCTGGCCGCCACGCCGAACCAGCTCGCGAGCGTCGCCGCATATTGATCGACCGATATCGCAGGGAGCAGTCTGCCCTGCCCGACGTCGTCCGGGCCGTTGTTCGCAACCGCCGGTGCCACGCCATAAAAGCGCCGGCCATTGACCGCACCGCCAAGCGCAAAATGCATGCTGCCCCAGCCATGGTCCGAGCCGTTCGAATTCGGTACCAGCGTCCGGCCGAAGTCCGATGCTGTGAACGTCGTCACCCGGTCGGAGATGCCAAGCTCGACCGTGGTGTCGTAAAAGGCGCGCATCGCATCCGCGACCTTGGTCAAAAGCGGACCGTGCGTCGCGACCAGCGCATCATGCGTGTCGAACCCGCCCAGCGACACGAAGAACACCTGCCGCTTCGCGCCGACCTCCTGGCTGGTCGAAATCATCCGCGCCACGATCTTCATCTGGTCGGCGAGCGTGTTACCGGTCGGATAGACAGTGTTGATCGTCGGGCCTGCCGCCAGTGCTGTCGTCAGCTGCGCATAAGCATCGAGCGACCGTTTGGTGACGCGCGCATGCTCGATCTCGAGCAGGTTCGTCCGGCCGGTCGTGATCAATGATCGCAGCACCGAATTCGCCGTGGCCGAGCCGAACAGCGTCGACGCGTTGCCATTCAGCGCCACCGGCCCCGCCGTCGTGACGCTATATTGAACGGCAGTACGCCCCGTCAGGAAAACCGCGTTACCGCTCGCGTTGATGCAGGTCAGCGTCGAATTGCCATTGCCGGCCTGATAGAGGTCGCCGAGGCGCCCGCCCCAGCCCGAATTGGCGCCTTCGGGACTCGATGACTGGAAGTAGCTCTGCTGGTCGTTGTGCGAGAACAGCTTCGGCGGCAGCGGCACGCTCTTCGCCGTATATTGCGCCTTGGTCGTCGGCTGCACCAGCGTACCGAGATTGAGCATCACCGCCAGTTTGCCCGCATTGAACGGCGCGATCAGCGGTGCAAGCTCGGGGGCCAGCGCATATTGCCGGCCCGGCGCAGGCGCGGTGACCGGGTTGAGCAGCGTCGCGTCAAGCGCACTTCGTGCATAGGCAAGATTGGGCCGCAGCCCCTGATAGAGCGCATAATTCGCAGCGTCGTAGGGAATGACGCTGTTCGCATAATCATTGCCGCCGTTCAGGAAAACGCAGACCAGCGCCTTATAATCGGTCGCGGTGGCGGCGGCTGCTTCGCCGATCGCGCCGAGGCTCAGCGCGAATGGTGCAGCCGCGCCAGCGACCGACAGAGCGGCGGACCGGTTCAGGAAGGCGCGGCGCGAGAGATTTTCGGTCATCGTCCGGCCTCCTATTTGAGCGTGATATATTCAGGCGTGGACATCACAAGCAGGATCGCCGTGTAGATCCTGTTCAGGATCCCGGCAGCGGTCGTGCTCGCGATACTGTCGACGGCGGACCGGATCGACGTGACCGTGGCGGCACTGATCTGCCCCGCTGCCAATGCAAGATTGATCTCGGCCAGTAGCGCGGCGCTATCAGTGGCGAGGCCTTGCAGCGTCGTATAGTCGGGATCGGCATCGCCGGCTCCGCTGACGATCAGCGATTGCATGTAATTGATATAGGCGACCACCGACGGCTCGTTGGTGATCTGGAACTCTGGTCCGACCAAGCCGGCGGCAGAAAGCGCGCTGCCCGGCGGCACATAGCCTGGCCGGAAAAAGTTGAACACGCTGGGCGCGCGACCCGGACTTTGCCCCAGCCGGTTCGCTGTGCTGCTCGTGTCGCCGAACGCCCAGGCGTTCGATGGCGATGTCACGCCGAAGGCGCGCGCCCAGCCGGTCAGCCGCATGATCGGCTCGCGCAGTTTTCCGAAGCTCGCGCCAGCGGCAATGCTGTCGCTACGCGCTTCGGTGTCGAGCAGCACAGCGCGGATCACCGCGCGCATGTCGCCGCGCACGCCCGCGCCGTTGTTTTCGAACGCCGCAGAAACGCGGCCGACATAGGCCGGCGACGGGTTGGAGGTGACCAGCCGCTGGATGAGCTGTTTGCCGAAGAAGGGCGCGACGTTCGGATGCGCGAAGATCGTGTCGAGCGCCATCGACAGGCTGGCCGGTCCCGCCGTGTTCGCCGGGATCGTCGTGCCCAGGAAGCTCTTGGCTCCCAGCTCATGGTTGGCAGCAATGTTGATCAGCGGGCGGCGATAGCGGTCCGGTGTCGTCCCATCTGTGGAATCGACCGTGAAGCCGGTGAACACCCGCGCCAGACCCGACACGTCCGCCTGCGTATAGGTCTCGATCGGCTGCCCGCCCGACAGTTTCTGCGTCCCGTCGAGATTGAGCTCGTACAGCCCGATCGTGAACAGCTGCATGAGCTCGCGCGCATAATTTTCGTCGGGCACCGCTCCGCTGGCGCTGGCCTTCTGATTGTTGAGGAATGTCAGATAGGAGGCCATTGCGGCATTGCCGGAAATCGCGCCAAGCAGGGTGCGGAAATTGCCGAACGCATTATCCATGAGCACATCGACATAAGCGGCCATCGCGAAGGCCTTCCAGTTGAGCTGGATCCCCGCGATGCCAACCACCATGATGTCCAGCAGCGCCATGCCGACCCGCTGCCGCAGCTGGTCGGTGCCCGAGATGAGCTGCCGCCACATCGTCGGGTTGAAGCCATTTTCGGTGTTGATGTTCGTTGCCGCATTGAACCCCTGCGACACCAGCCAGTCCCAGTGCGCGATCGCCCGGGGCGTGTTGAACTGCTCGGTAATCCACGCGTCGAACCCGACGGACTGCACATGCTGGATGTCCGTCTTGGTCGACCCCATCGTGGCCTGCGCGAGCATGCGCGCCGACTGGACATCCGTCGGGCCGGTGGCGACGGGCGGCGGGGTTACGACAGTGCCGCCCCCCGTCGAGCCGCTTGTCGAACCGCCCCCGCCGCAGGCGGCGAGAATTGCCGCAGCGGCGGTGACGAATCCCGCCGGGGCCAACGGCGGGAGGGGCGACTCGCTGTCAGGCTCCGGCGCACGATCAAGCAGGTCCAAGGTCATCGGCACATCCCCCCGCCCCGGTCATAACATGCCGACGCCGCTGTCTGCAGATCGTTTCGCAGTTAACGCGGCGTTGGTGACGAATCCCTTGCGCCGAGCTTGCAATTCCTGCGTGCCCCGGCCATAGAGCGCCCCGGTTCCGGCGGCGGGCATGTCCTGCCGCCGTTTCCGTTGAAGAAAGCCGGAGGGGCGACGGAATGGCCGTCGTCAGCGATCGGCCAAGAGGAGACGAGCATGCCGCTCTACGAGCATGTCTATCTGGCGCGCCAGGATCTGGCCCAGGGCCAGGTGGACACATTGACCGAAGCCGTGACGAAGATCGTCGAAGACGGCAACGGCAAGGTCACCAAGACCGAATATTGGGGTCTTCGCAACATCGCCTACCGCATTCGCAAGAATCGCAAGGCGCATTATGTGCTGCTGAACATCGATGCCCCGTCGGCTGTCGTCGCCGAGATCGAGCGTCAGGCCGGCCTCAGCGAAGACATTCTCCGTTACCAGACCGTCCGCGTTGACGAGCTCGAGTCCGAGCCGTCGGCAGTCATGCGCAAGTCCGACCGCGACGATCGCGGCGGGCGCGGCGACCGTGGCGGACGTGGCGGCGGCTTCCGCGGCGACCGCGGACCCCGTGAAGATCGTGGCCCCCGCGAGGGTGGCTTTGGCGGCGACCGCGCACCGCGCGGCCCGCGTGAGGAGGTGGCATAATGGGCCGTCCGTTTTTCCGCCGGCGCAAGAGCTGCCCCTTCTCGGGCCCCAACGCGCCGAAGATCGATTACAAGGATGTCCGGCTGCTCCAGGGCTTCGTGTCCGAGCGTGGCAAGATCGTCCCGAGCCGCATCACTGCGGTTTCCACCAAGAAGCAGCGCGAGCTGAGCCAGGCGATCAAGCGCGCCCGGCACATCGGCCTGCTGCCGTTCCTCGTGAAGTAGGAAGGACGCTCACATGGATGTCATCCTGCTCGAACGCGTCGAGAAGCTCGGCAACATCGGCGACGTCGTCTCCGTGAAGCCCGGCTTTGCACGCAATTTCCTGCTGCCGCGCCACAAGGCGCTGCGCGCCAACGAGGCGAACCGCAAGCGCTTCGAGGCGAGCCGCGCCCAGATCGAGGCCGACAATGCCAAGCGCCGCGAGGCAGCGATCGCTGACTCGAAGGACGTCGAGGGCAAGTCGGTCACGCTGATCCGGCAGGCGTCGAACGTCGGCGCGCTGTACGGGTCGGTCACCGGCCGCGACATCGCCGACGCGCTGGCCGCCGACGGCGCCAAGGTCAACAAGGGCCAGATCGTGCTCGACAAGCCGATCAAGACGCTCGGCATCTACGACGTCAAGGTCGCGCTCCATTCGGAGGTCAGCGTCAACGTCAAGGTCAACGTCGCGCGCAGCCCCGAAGAGGCCGAACTCCAGGCCAAGGGCGTCGACGTGACCGCGGAGATGTTCGAACGCGACGAAGCCGGCTTCACCGAGGACTATGACCCGAACGCCGAGCCCGGCGCGACCGCCGATGCCGGCGAAGCGCAGGCGGAGGACGAAGCGGCCTAAGCTGCGACGTCCTTCTAACACGAACAGGAGGCCGTCCGGTGCAAATCGGGCGGCCTCTTTGTTGGCACTCAGGATAAATTGGCCCGCAAGCGATGATCGAACCGGGCGCAATCGACGTTGACCTGGAACTCGCAGTCGTGGCAATCGGCGCTCCTATGCCGAGGGTGGCGGTGTCACCCTGCGGGCAGGCAGCCGCAACGCGGTGCCGACACTGGGTGTGCGGGCGTAGCTCAATGGCAGAGCAGAAGCTTCCCAAGCTTACGACGAGGGTTCGATTCCCTTCGCCCGCTCCAGAGAGTCCGGTGTAGTTTGCTCTCTCGGCGCTCTCGCTTTGCCCGGAAGATTTTGCGCCGATAATTCCGCCGCTTGATTCCGCGCAGTTCGCCAGACCTTCTTCTAGAGACTCAAGAAAAACCGGTCATTCGCGCTTTGGCGTAAATGGGACCAGTTTCCCACAGGCTACTTTCGGGCCGTCATAGTCCAAAACCGGACGTTCGTCCAAAAAGCTACCGGGGTCTCCAGACCCACAAAACGACATTGAGTTGCCTCCCCGGTGGATCGTAGATCCTAGATCCGGCATGACGCTCGTACCCGCGCACGTCATGCAAAAGCGGAGTCACCATGGACATCCACTTCTTCCTCAAGCAGCGCACAGAGTTCATTGGCCGCCACTACGACGTATGCGTCGCTTCGTTCGATGAGCAGAAGCGCCTCATCGACGCGGAGGCGCCGCCGTTCGACGATCCACCATACAGCGAGGACGGCGAGCCCGCGTATCTTGAGGAATGGTATGATGCGGACACCTCGATCCAGCTGGTCGGCATCTCTTGCGTCTCCCTGCTTAGCGATGCCCTGAAGCTCTACCTCAACCTATTGCAGCATCGACAGCTTCGGTTCGTGTTCACCGACCAGGAGGCAAAACGCCTCAAGAAGCACTTCGTGGCCGTCTATCGCGATGCCCTCGGCGAGATCTACGCCACTGACTGGAGCGATACCGGCATCGACTTCGCGGTCATCGAGCAGGTGATGCTGGCCCGCAACCGCGGCCAACACGGTACGGACCTGACGAGTTTCTTGCTCACGCACGACGACCGCACGCTGGCCAGCCATCCGGTGCCATTCTTCATCAGCGCCGAGGAATCGCGGTCGCTTGATGGCACAGGTGCAGCGCTCGGTAGATCCCTGAACCCGACGATCGCGATCTCACGGGACGCGCTGTTCGCCGCGATTGGCGAGGTCGAGAAGCTGGGTGACTGGATCGAGGCCAATAGCGAGCGGACGCTTCCATGGCTGGCGGCCCAACGCACCGGCCAGAGCGAAGCGCCCGCCGATGGGGACGACCCAGCTGGCTGGCCCAAGCTGCTTCCCAGCTTCGCGACGTACCTAGCTGAAGCGGCGCGGCGCGCTGACGGATTACGCCTCGACGAGCCACGCCTGCAGATTTTGATCGAGCTATCGCAGCTGGATGACGCCGAATACCGCCAGTCAATACTTTTACGTGCGAGCGCCTGGCGCGCCCGTAGTGACCGGTCGGCGATCTACGTCTTCAGCTATGATCGCCCGGTTCCCCAGAAACTGGTGAGCACCTTGCGGAACGCCGCCGATCGCGCACTTCGAGGCATTGATGAAGCGCGTTGCTTCCCGAAGTGTAATGCTCGTAGCGAGAGCCGATGCCTCTACATCGGCCACTCGTATAAGGTCGAGACACGCCTCCGAGACCATCTTGGTTTCGGCACGCCCGGCACCAGCTCACTTCACCTCAAGCACTGGGACGGTCATCCCCACGATGCTATAACGTTCACGGCATATCGGCTGCCGTCCCACGACAGGCTTTTGGCTCAGCTACTGGAGGAATATCTGTGGGATGAGCTGAAGCCGCTACTGGGGAAGCGCGGCGGCAAATAGCATAACAATCTGCCCCACTCGCCAGGACAGCCCGCTGGCTGACGTAACAGGCCGCCAGCAGAAGCAACCGGTGTTTCGAGCCTTCAAATTTCCGCTGGATTGATCGGCCCTGTGGGCGGAGGCTCGGGAAGCGCATGCAGCCGCCTGAAGCCGTCTATCAATGTCCGATTGCGAGCGGCCTCGGGGACATTTTCGAACAAGGAAACACGGAATTCTTTCAACCCTGTCTTCCCGCGCATGGCGAGTACGATATTGAGGGCAAGCTCGGCGCTATTGCCGGCGTGCAAAGCGAATGTCGGCACCTTTTCCGAGATTTCCACCGCGACCGATTCGGGATCGTCCCGATCTCCGAGATTTCGGCAAGGCTGGCAGTGGTAAAAGCCGTGCTGCTCCCCGTCTTCTGGCGTTTCGAACCGAAACCCTATGAAGGTGTGGTCATGGCCAGTACGCGTCCACAGTCCGGTATAGAATCCGCACCGTGCGGGAGTGACCTCGAAATCCCACCTACACCATACCGCGAGCAGTGGCGCGGGGTCGGCGGTGGGTGGACGTAACAGTGCGATTTGACGTCGATCGAAATGCGCTCGAGAGGCCCAACGAAGCTTCTGCAGCGCATTGGCGTCTGCGAGCGAATAGGTCTTCTTCAGCCGGTCGGAGTAATACGAGACCCCCGGGTCGCCCGACGACTTGTACCAGTCCGCTCCCTCAACGGCGAGATGATTGAAAATGAGCGAAATCGCCCGCTGCTCTTCGGAGATGGCCATTGCGTCAGATCCTCAATCGCCGAAGGCAAACCGACGCTGCGGACCGTATGTACGATCGGAAAAGTTTTCTACGAACCTTCGATCACTGAAATTATTGAAACCCGCCCTGAATTCGTCCGCTCTATCGCGCGGAACGAACCGGGAGCTGTCCTCGGCGAACACAACGTCGGGAAGGATCGAATAGTCGAAAGCTTCGCTCTTCTCCGGAATACCAGCGACCTGCTCAAGCCGACGGTTCACGTAAACAGGCTTGCCCAGCCAAGCTTCGCCAACGGCCAGCCTTACGTCGGCAGGGATGGAGGCCTCCAGCACGGCAGCCTCTTTCCCTCGGACGGTAGCCCAGTACTCGACATCTTTCATCTGCTCGGCTGTCGCATCCATTAAGTACGGTCGACGTTCTACGAGGTGCGCTGCATCTATCAGCGCATCCAAGGGTCGCAGCGCGGCTCGTTCCAGCCACTTCGCGAGGCGCGCTACGATGAACGCAGTGGCCAGCTTATGGGAAGATGCGAGCAATGCCTTGCTCTCGGGTTCGCCCAAAACACGTTGCAGGAAATCAGTCGCTTTGACGGTCGACAGCTCGCTGAGCTGCTCCGCCTCGGCGGAAAGGTAGGCAAACGCTGTGTCCGAGATCCCGTGGAGTTCGCCCGGTTCAAGGCCGAGGATTTCGAGAATTGTTTTGGCAATTATATACTTGAGAAAGCACAGTGGAAGCAGCATCCGATTCTCGACAGGCTGGTGCTGAACTGTTCACGGGAATAGCGGCTACAGCTTCGCGAAATCCAACCCTAGGCGAGACGCAGATTCTTCTAGCGGAAATCCTGGAGGTGGCGTTAGATCAGGTGGACTTGCCAAGTCCCCCAGAGGATTACCTGATAATCGCGCGTGAGGTAGTTTCTGCAATATTTTCCCAAGTCGATCCTGAGAACCAGCGCAAAATACACAAAGGATTGCAAGGTCTTGCCCTAACGTATGGAATTGCGTGAGCGTTCGTTCGAGCAGAGGTAAGTCGATAGGCTCGAAAACGGGTTTGCCCTTTGCCAATCGCAGCCGCATCGGCCTCTCGGCTTTGGTTATGAAGGTGCAATGGGCTATTTCGGTTCGACGTCGCGCTGCCCCCTTCATCAGCTTCCACGCTTTATCGAATGCGCCGTATCGCATCGGGTCTAGCCGGGGCTTCAATTCCGATAGGACGGACTGTGCGCGGTGATTGATCGCTCGCCAGCCGTAAAAGGACGTAAAGCATTCCTCGGGGTCTTTGTTTGAGGCCAACGCGTAGGCGAGGTACATAAGCATTTCGAGGGTCGCGTAGTCGGCAACCACCAAGCCGATCTTGGTCGCGATCTCTGGATGTCGGTGCAGCGAGGATTTGAAAGTGAACGACACGGCCAAGCCTCTTAATGAAGACGACGTTCTGCGGCGTATGCTGGCGACACCGCCGACGCCGCACAAGAAGGCATCCCCGACGCCGCCGAAGCAGCGCCGGGGCGGCTTAGTGGAGCAGCCAGACTAACGTAGCGATCCATTTTACAATGGCAGCCACATTGATCTGAACGTCCACTTTCACTGTTGCTCGGATAGCCATTTGAGGGGCCTCCGGGCAGCGACGCGCCGCTTGCCCGTAAGGGTTTGCGGTTTGGCCCCGGGCAAACGGATTAATCCCCGTTTACCGGATGATGGGCCCGCCATCCGCGCTCTAGATCGCTTCCGACGGTGGTCGAGTGGAATCCGGTTCCGCAAGGTCCCATCCGGGTGGCCTATTGGAGTAGCGGCACGACCTGCACGGCTTGGCGACAAGCTTGCCCAGTTTTCCAATCCGGGGCTTATCGGGCCGTGTGCGGATGGTGGGTCGATTACGCTTTTGAGTCGAGTCTTTTGCGCCAACGCTTGAAGCGCTTAGCTTTCTGTCGCGGCGTCTTAGGCTGCGTTAGTCCGCCGATAGGTTAGGCGCTTGCCACCGATGCCAAGCAGGGCAACGTCGGCGCGTTCGGCATCGTTCGCCTTGCGGGTGTTGTAGCGGAAGTCGAACTCGGCACAATAGCGAGCGAGATGGGCCTCGCTCATGTGGTGATAGGTGCCGATCACGCCGCGCTTGAAGATCGAGAAGAAGTTTTCGACCGTATTGGAGTGCTTGAACGCGCCGCCCTTCACATACTCGTTGGCGCTGTGGTTCACGGTCGAGTGACCGGCGAACTCTTTGCCGACGCGGGTATAGACGGCGCTTTCGTCGGTCATCAGGTGCGAGGCGCGGTCAACGGTGGTGACGATCAGCGGGCGAAGCTGCTTGGCCGTCACGTTGGCAACGTGGAAGCTGCGAACGTGGCCTTCACGCTCAACGAGAGCAACGACAGCCTGCTTGGCGCGGGGCTGGCGGAACGCACGGTTCTTAGCCTTGCCGCCGACATAGGTTTCATCGGCTTCAACGACCTTGTTAGGACCGCCAAGGGGACCATCGGTGCCAGCGCCGTTCATGGCAGCGCGCAAGCGGTGGCACATGAACCACGCGGTTTTGTAGGTGACGCCTAGCAGGCGATGGATTTCATGGGCGCTCATGCCCTTCTTGCTGGCGCAAAGCAGGTGATTGCACAGCAGCCACTTATGCGGCGGCACCTTGGAGCGCTCGAACACGGTGCCAACGGTTACGGTGAACTGCTCGCGGCAAGCGTTGCACTGATAGAGGCCGGGGCGCGATGCCTTGCCCGCCAGCTTGCGCGCTTCGATCACGCCGCAGTGAGGGCAAACCGCGCCAGTCGGCCAACGGAGCGCTTCGAGATGCTCGCGGGCTGCAGTTTCGGAAGTGAAGCGGGGCGCGGTGATGTCCATACCCGATTGTATCGCCTAAGTGACGGTGCTTTGTCAAGTATATAATTGCCCAGCCGTCTGGCATTTACCGCCATCCGCCTGAGCTTTTCAGGATCAATGCATTCCGCGATGTACGCAATCGCTCTGCCAGTCACGTCCGCCATCCAAACCTCCCATGACTGGGGACCTTAATCCCCATTGTGGAAGACGCCGGCGAACAGCGTCAATGTTCGGTAGCTAATGCGCCGGGTGCCGCGGTGCCCCAAGCCTCCAGCGTGGACCGACCGATACTGGGCAGGACCCCATAAACGCTACGTCCGATCTCAAGCTGGTCGCGCGAACTGCAGTACGTCGGCACCTTGGCGAAGAATGTCGAGGTAATCGCTCCACCATTGTGCCATTCGCACTCGCTCCTCCCAGTACGCGCCGCGATGATAAGCGCCTCGTGTCGCGCTTCCGTCTTTATGGGCTAGCGCGCGCTCAATCGCGTCGGGATTCCATTTCCCAGACTCGTTCAGCAACGTGCTAGCCATTGCGCGAAATCCATGGGCGGTCATCTCGTCGCCCGAATATCCGATCCGGCGCAATGCAGCATTGATAGTGTTTTCGGACATGGGTCGATTGCCAGGATAGAGCGACGAGAAGATGTACTTCTGACCCGCGTTAAGCTCGTTCGCCGAGCGCAGAAGCTCGATTGCCTGCACTGAAAGCGGGACCACATGCGGCGCGCGCATTTTCATTTTGCTCGCTGGTATCGTCCAAGTGGCGGCGTCCAAATCAAACTCTGTCCATTCCGCGCGACGCAACTCGCCGGGTCGCACGAACACATGCGGAGTCAGTTTCAAGGCAATGCGTGTCAGTGGCTGCCCATCGAACCCGTCGATGGCGCGAAGTAGTGCACCGACCGCTTCCGGCTTTAATATCGCACTGCGATGCCTAACAACGGGGGCAGTTAGCGCTCCGCGCAGAACGGCTGACGGATCATTGGAAGCGCGCGAGGTGGCCACAGCGTAGCGGAAAATGCGCCCTGCGAGCGACCGCATGCGTGCCGCTGTTTCCAAGTGACCCTTTTTCTCAACCTTTCGCAATGTGGCCAATAGTTCGGCGGGCGTGATTTCAGTGATCGGGCGGTGCCCTAGAAAAGGCTCCATCAACGAGAGCAACCAGCGGCTCTTCTTGATCGTCACGGCCTCGCGACCTTCGCGGGCAGCCTTGTCCAGATATTCTTCGCCAATTACTTGAAATGTCGTTGCCGCATTCAATTCCGCTGCGAGTGCATCGGCGCGCCTTTGCTCGCCCGGATCGATGCCCGCAGCGAGCAGTGCCCGCGCCTCATCGCGCCGCTTGCGCGCGTCCTTCAACGATACGTCGGGGTAGCGGCCGAGGCTCAGCTTCTTTTCTGAACCCTCGAAGCGATATTTCAACCGCCACAGCTTTCCGCCCGAGGGTTGAAGTAGAAGGAACAACCCCCGCTCGTCAGACAGCTTGATCGGCTTATCGCCATGCTTGGCGGCGCGAATCGAAATGTCGCTCAAAGGCATCCGTTGGGGGCCACTTTTTAGAGGTCATTCAATGTGGCCCCCAACATGGCCCCCAAATCAGTCCGATTGTGGACGATCAACGGCGAACCGTGGCGAATGGCCCGCCCCAGCATTTGCAGATTTATAAGGATTTTTCAACCTGTTCGCGGCCATCGGCGAACAGGTAAGTGGTGCCCGGAAGAGGACTCGAACCTCCACGGCCTTGCGACCGCCAGCACCTGAAGCTGGTGCGTCTACCAATTCCGCCATCCGGGCACGAAGGTAGGCGAGCGGCTCTAGGGGCTGCGCCGGGGGCTGTCAACGGCGGGTGGCGAGTGCTGCGTCATAGAGGCTGCGGTAGCTGGCGACCATGCGGGCGTGGGTGAACTCGCTTGCGACGCGGGCGCGGTTGGCGGTGCCGAGGCGGCGGCGCGCCGCGGGGTCGGCGATGAGCGCGGCGAGGTGGCGGGCGAGGCTGGCCTCGTCGGCGGGGGCGGCGAGGTAGGGGCGGTTGGGCTCGGACAGGATTTCGCGCACGTCGCCGACCTCGGTCGACACGGCGGGCAGGCCGGCGGCCATCGCCTCGACGAGGCTGATCGGGAATTGCTCGCTGTCCGACGACAGCGCGAAAATGTCGAACAGGCCGGCATAGCGGTGCGGGTGGGCGAGGAAGCCCGGCAGCAGGACCTGGCCCGCGATGCCCCGCGCTGCGGCCTCGGCGCGGATGGCGGGCTCGTCGGGGCCGCTGCCGACGATGATGAGGCGCGGCGGCGGGGTGGCGGTGGCAGCTCGGGCGGCGGGCAGGCTGCGGACGGCGGCGGCGAAGGCGCGGACGAGGCGGGGCAGGTTCTTGACGGGGCGTAAGCCCGCGAGCGTGCCGACGACGACCTCGCCCGCGCGGCGCTGGAAGCCGGGGATCGCGTCGGGTGCGGGGGGCGTGTCGAACAGCGCGGTATCGATGCCGTTCGGGATATAGGCGATGCGCTGCGGCGGCTGGTGCCAGACGGTCTGGGCGATGCGCTCGAGGTTACGCGACGGGACGATGAGGCGGTGGGTGCGGGCGAGTGCGAGGCGGCGGAAGATCACGCGCTTGGGCTTCTGCCGGACCAGCTCGTCCTCGTTGAAGCCGTCCTCATGATGGATATGCGGAATGCGCGAAAACAGCCGGTTGGCCATCACGGCGTCCATCGAGCCCCAGTTATAGGTGAGCAGCAGGTCGTAGCGCGAAATCGCGGCAGCAAGCGCGCGCCAGCGGGCAAGGCTCGGCCAGCCCTCGAGCGGCGGGATTTCGGGGGGCATAAGGCGGTGCGGGACGGCGGGGTCGATCAGCCGCGCGGCCCCGAGCGCGGTCGCGTCGGCGGAGACGATGTCATGTTCGTAATCGCTGCCGAACGCGTTGATCAGCGCGACGGCGCGCGCCTCCTTGCCGCCGAGGTCGAAGCTCGAATGGGCGTGCAGGATGCGCGGGGTGCGGGCCATGCCGCACCTTGGCGGCGGCGCGGCGCGCCGACAAGCCGCGCTTGTGCGCCGGTCCTGCCGGGTTAAGAGGACGCGTGGGCGGTTTCTATCTGTGCCGGGATGATGAGCGTGCCGAGGCGCGGCTCGCCGGCGCGCGGGTGCAGTTCGCCAGGCATGGCTTCAGCGGGCCGGTCGAACTGCCGGTGCCGGGGTGGCGCGGCTTCCATGTGCCCTATATCCATGGCGGGCCGGACACGCTGCTGCAGCGGGGGGACGACTTCGCCGCGGTCGCGGGAACGCTGGTGTGCGGCGGGCAGCTCGGCGCGCCGGGGCTGCAGGCGCTGCTGGATGCGGCCGCGGTGCCGATGGTCGAATGGGCCGATGTGGCGGGGCATTTCGGCCTTGTGCTGCGCAAGGGCGGGCGGACGCTGGTCAGCACGGGGCCGGTGGGCGCGTTCCAGGTTTTCCACAACGCCGACCTGTCGGTGATCTCGACCTCCTTCCTTGCGACGGCGGCGAGCGTGCCGCGGCTGAGCTGGGATGCGCAGGGCGTCTATGAATTCGCGTTCAACGTGTTCCCGACCGGCGACGACACGGTGTTCAACGAGGTGAAGCGGCTGGGGCCGGACGAACAGTTCGAGCTGGGCGAAGAGGTCGTCCGGCACCGTGTCGCCCGGCGTGTCGCACCGCCGCCGCCCAAGGGGGCCGACCTGCAGGCGGAGATCGCGGCGCGGCTGCGTGCGGTCGTGAAACCCTATGCCGACCATTATGGCGACCGCATGCAATGCCCGCTTTCGGGCGGGCTCGACTCGCAGCTGGCGCTGGCGCTGCTGCGCGATGCCGGGGTCAGCCCGCATGTCTATGTCTATGGCGCGCCGGGCGACGCCGATGTCGAGATCGCCCGGGCGATCGGCGCGGGCGAGGGCTTCCCGGTGGAAATCTTCCAGAAGGCGGCGTGGCGGGACCTGCCGCCGGAGGATTTCGCCGGTCAGATCGAGCGCAACTTCCACGAAACCGATGCGCTCGTCACCGACGGGGGACTGTTCGACAATGGCGGCAATGCCTTTGCCCGGCACCAGCGCGCCGAAGGCGGGCAGCTCGCGGTGTCAGGCGGCTGCGGCGAGATTTTCCGCAACTTCTTTTACCTTCCCGACCGGCGGCTGCGCGCGCGGCAGGTCGTCGAGGCCTTTTACGCGCGCTATTCCTCGGTCGACACCACCGATGCGTTCGACGCCGACGCGTTCATCGATGCGATCGAAGCGAAGGCGCTCGCGTCGATTGGCTGCGAGGGGCAGCATGGGCGGCTCGACCGGCGGCTCATCGAACAGCTCTACCCGCGCCACCGCTGCCGCAGCTTCTTCGGCCGCGAGATCAGCCTCGTCGCGCGGCACGGCGCCTATCTGATGCCGTTCCTCGAGCCGTCCGTGATCGAGGCGGCGCTGCAGCTGCCCATCCACGCCAAGAACCTCGGCCGGTTCGAGGCGGCGCTGTTGACCGCGATCGACCCCAAGCTCGCCGCTCACCCGTCTGCCTACGGCTATGCCTTCACTGAGCCGCCGACCTGGCAGCACCGGCTGTCGGAATGGAGCACCCGTGCCCGCGCGCCATGGCTGCGCCGCTGGTCCTATGCGATCCGCCGCCGCTTCGGCGGACCGATGGAGGACAGCCACGGCGGAATCCTGACGCCGATGTACTTGGGCCGCGTCATCGACCTGCATTTCCCGCACATGCAACGATTCTTCCGCATGGACCGCCGCCACGGCACCGTGCAGCGCGACCAGGGCCTGTACCGCCGCGTCGCAACGCTCGAATATCTGGGCGATTTCGTCGCGGACCAGTTGGCCTGAGCTGAATCTTTTGACTCTGACTCAGGAATGACCATATCTAACGGGCAAAGTCTGAGGGGACGATGAGAATGGCCACCCGTGCGGTCGACGCGCGTTCGCGACGCTATGATCCGGCAGAGACGCGGCAGCGCGTGCTTGAGGCTGCGAATCTGCTGTTCTCGACACGCGGCTTCGTCGGCACCGGAACCGCCGATATCGCCCGCGAGGCGGACGTGTCGGAAGGCTCTATCTTCTATCATTTCGGCTCGAAGCGGAACCTGCTCGCCGAACTTGGCCGCATCTATGGCGAGCGTATGGTGCAGGCGATGCAGCTGCCGGGCGAAAATCTCGCCGAACTCGGCCCGCGCTCGACGATCACGCGGTGCTTCGACTATTGCGAGACGAACAAATCCTGGGAAACCATCCTGTCGGGTGAACCCGGCAATTGCCATCCCGTCGAGGCCGTCAAGCATCATCACCCCGAGGCCGAACCCTTCTACCTCGCCTCGCGCGAAGTCGTGGTCGCCTGGGTCGAACGGCAGCTGGGTGCCGTCATGGCGCGGCAGGGGCGCACCGACGTCAACGTCAAGGTCGCCGCTTCGCTGACCTATGCGGCCGTCAGCAACGCGCTCGATGAAGCGTTCAAGCCCGGTACGACCATTGAAGAGCGCCATGCGATCCGCGACGAAGCGATCCGCTATGTGATGGCCGCCGAAGGCTGGACCCCGCCCGACACGCACGCCGCCAACGACTGATGCGTCCCGCGCGCGCGATCCTCGACCTCGGGGACGCCTTTTACGATCCCGTCGCGGCTGCCAATTTTCCCGAGCACAGGCTGCGGTTCCGCAATGACCGCGCGGCATCCACCGTGGGGCTCGCCGAACTCTCCGACGCTGACTGGACCCGGCATTTCGGGCGGTTCGAGCCGCTGCGCGGCAGTTTGGAAACGCCGCTGGCGCTGCGCTATCACGGCCATCAGTTCCGCACCTACAATCCCGACATCGGCGACGGACGCGGCTTCCTGTTTGGGCAAGCCTATGACGGCCGCGACCGGCTGCTGGACTTTGGCACCAAGGGGTCGGGCCAGACGCCCTACAGCCGCTTTGGCGACGGGCGGCTGACGCTCACGGGCGGCGGGCGCGAAGTGCTCGCGACGGAAATGCTCGTAGCGCTGGGCGTCGAGACCTCGACGAGCTTCTCGCTGATCGAGACCGGCGTGGTGTTGCAGCGCGGCGACGAGCCGTCGCCGACGCGGTCGGCGGTGCTGGTCCGGCTCAGCCACAGCCATATCCGCTACGGCATGTTCCAGCGGCTCGCCTATCTGAAGCAGCCCGAGAATATCCTGAAACTGACCGATTATGTGCTGCGCCACTATTTCCCGGAGGCGGATACGCGCGACCCGGTCGCGGCGCTGATGGATGCCGCCGTCGGTGGCGCAGCGCGGCTGGCGGCGAGTTTCATGGCGGCGGGCTTCGTGCACGGCGTGCTCAACACCGACAATATCAATATCACCGGCGAGAGCTTCGACTACGGACCTTACCGCTTCGCACCCACCTATGATCCGGGCTTCACCGCCGCCTATTTCGACCATTATGGCCTCTATGCCTTCGGGCGGCAGGCCGAGGCGCTGCACTGGAATTTGCAGCAGCTGGCGCTCGCGCTGCGCACGGTGGCCGAGCCGACGAGCATCGTGCCGGCCTTCGGCTCCTATCCGGCGCGGTTCGAAGCGGAGCTGCGCGCGGCGGTGCTGCGCCGGCTCGGCGTCCGGCCGAAGGACGAACAGACCGACCTCGCGCTGATGCAGGCGATGGAGACGGCGCTGACTGAGACGCAGATGCCGCTCGACCGCTTCTGGTTCGACTGGCGCGGCGGCAAGTTGCGCGGCTCTCCGGCCGAGGCGACCTATGCGCTCCCGGCCTTCGCGCCGTTCGTGGCAGCGGTAGCGAGCTATGAAAGCGTCGCCGACCTGTCGCACCCCTATTGGTCGGACGCGGATCCGTGCGGCCTGTTGATCGGCGAAATCGAGTCGATCTGGGCCGCGATTGCCGAACGTGACGATTGGGGGCCGTTCGAGGCCAAGATTGCGGCGATCCGCCGGATGGGCGAGGCGCTCGGCTAATTTATTTGGCGAGGGTCGAGGGCGGGACGAGCTTCAAGCCCTTGCCGTCGAGTTTCGCAGCCCAGGCCGAAATGGCTACCACGGTCGCCGGGCTTGGACTGGCGAACCCGACCGCCGAACCGTTGAGCTTTGCGGCCGCCTCAAGTTCGGCAAGATTGCGCGCCGTACTTCCGCCCTCGTCGAGAAATCGGTCGTTGAGCATCGCCGGAACACCCGTCGCGCGCGCCCGGACGAGGCCGACGGATTTCCCGGACACGCGCGAGTCGAGGAAGGCCACGCCGCGCGTCTTGAGGTCGGCGAGGACGGGATCGAGCGCATCGGCGCTCTCCATAAACGCTGAGCCCATGATCGAGGTCACGCCCGCGACGGGACCTATACGCTCCAGCGCCCAAGCGAGCCGCTGGCGATTCTCGGCGGGACTCGCGCTCACGACGAGCGTGTTCGCGCCCGGCGAGACCCGCGGCCAGGATTTGGGCTGCATCGGAATGCCCGCCCAGACCTCGTGCCCAGCCGCGCGTGCAGCGTCGGCAAGCGTACGGCTGCCGTCAGGATAGGGCGAAAAGGCCAAGCCGATTTCGGGCGGTAGCTTTTGGATCGCAACGCGCGTCTGCACCGCGTCCGCGCCAAGGCCGGTCAGCACGATGGCGACGCGCGGACCATCGAAGGGCAGCGGTGCCGCAGTCGGAACGGCAGGAGGCGCGACCTCGACAGGGGCCGCAGCTAATGGCGCAGATATTGGTCGCTGCTGAGCGATCGCAACTTGGGGTGCAGCAACTTCCGCCACCGGCGCATCGCCCGCAAGCGGGCGCATCAGTATCGCGAACACCGTCGCGATTCCGACGAAGGCGACTGCCACCAGCAGCGCCAGACCCCATCGCCGCAGCCGGGAGGCCGGCGCAGCGCCGCTGTCCGGCTCGGTCATGCCGCAAACCCCGGGTGGATCAGGGGGTCGCTGTCGCGGGCTTCAGCTGGGCGACCGCAACGCGCGGCGCGAGCCGGTTAAGCGTCTTCAGCGCATAGTCGAGCTGAAAGTCATCGATGCCGCGCTTCTTGAGTGCGTCCGCCGTCTCGATGAAGCGCGGATCGGCCTTGTCATCGGCCTCCAGTGTCTTGTCGCCCGACTTCACGTCATTGATCAGGTGGCGGCGCAGGTCCGACTCGCGGATGCGGGTGCGGTCCTTGTAATTGGCGTCGCTGAGCTGCGGCACGGTGATGTCGGGCTCAATGCCGAGCGTCTGCACAGAGCGGCCCGCCGGCGTGAAATAGCGCGCCGTCGTCAGCCGCAGCGCCGTATCGCTCGACAGCGGGATCAGCGTCTGCACCGAGCCCTTGCCGAAGCTGCGCTGGCCGAGCACGAGCGCGCGGCGGTGATCCTGCAACGCGCCCGCGACAATCTCGGCTGCCGAGGCGGAGCCCTCGTCGACGAGTACGATGACCGGCTTGCCATTGGCGAGGTCGCCCGGCCGCGCATAATAGCGCTGCACATCGCCCTTGCCGCGCCCGCGCTGCGAGACGATTTCGCCGCGTTCGAGGAAGGCGTCCGAGACTTCGATCGCCTGGTCGAGCAGGCCGCCGGGGTTGGAGCGCAGGTCGACGATATAGCCGACGAGCTTCGGTCCGATCTGCTTGTCCAGCACCTTCAGCGCCTGTTCGGTCGCATCGCCGGTCTGTTTGCTGAAGCCGGTGATGCGGATGACGCCGACATTGCCCTTGGCTTCGAACTTGACGGGCTTGATCTGGATCACCTCGCGCTTGAGCGTCAGCTCCATCGGCTTGGGCTGGCCTTCGCGGACCACGGTCAGTTTGATCGGCGTGCCCGGCACACCGCGCATCTTGTCGACCGCCTCATTGAGCGTGACGCCGTAGAGGAGTTCGCCATCGAGGTGGGTGATATAGTCATTGGCCTTGATGCCGGCGCGGGCAGCCGGCGTGTCGTCGGTCGGTGCGACGACTTTCACGACGCCGTCTTCGAGCGTGACGGTCAGGCCGAGGCCGCCATATTCGCCGTCGGTCGTCGAGCGCATCTGCTGGAAGTCGCGCTCGTTCATATAGCTCGAATGCGGGTCGAGGCTGGCGAGCATGCCGTTGATCGCGCCTTCGATGAGCTGCTTGTCGCTGACCTTGTCGACATATTCGCCGCGCACCCGCTCGAACACGTCCATGAGGCGGTCGAGCTCGCGGTAGGTGTCGGCATTGCTCGCGGGCTTCGCGGCATCTGTCGCATCACTGGCGGCACGGACAGCGACCCCGACAGGAATGAGCGCCAGCAGCAGTGCGGGAACGGCGATCTTCAGCGGATTACGCGCCATCGGTCAGGCCTCGCGGTCAAATTTTTCGCGGCGATCATAGCATAGAAAAGCCGCAGTGCGAGAGGGGGTGCGACCTGCGGCAATCAGCGCGCTACGAACCACGGCGCAGGGTCGATCGGCGTGCCGCCGGCGCGCACTTCGAGGTAGAGATCGCGCGGGGTGTCAGTACCACCCATGCGGCCGATCGGCTGGCCGGGCAGGACGGCGTCGCCGGGTGCAACATCGATCGCTGCCAGCCCGGCGATCAGCGTGACGACGCCGCCGCCATGTTCGATGATGACGATCGGGCCATAGGTGCGGAACGGGCCGGTGAAGGCGACCCGGCCAGCAGCTGGCGCAACGACGGGTGCGTCAGCGGCGGTATGGAGCGTGAGGCCGCTCGCGCGCATGCCGGTGCTGCCCGGCGCGCCGAACGCGGTTGCCAGTATGCCTTCGGCCGGACGTTGCAAGGCGATACGGAGCGCCGCGCCGCTGCCGCTGTCCACGCCGTCGATGAGCTCGCGCAGCGTCGCGGCTTTGCTCGCAAGCAACGAGCCGAGCCGCATCAGGGCACGTACGTCGCGGTCGAGCTTCTTCTGCGCGGCCGTCAGCGCTGCCTGCGCCGCGACAAGCTGTTCCCGCAGTCGCCGGGTCGCCGCGAGCTCAGCCTGGATTGCCGCCGATCGCTGCCGCACGCCGGGCAGCATCGCATCGACGAGCAGCCCGGTGCGCGCTGCGTCGGTGCCATGTGCCGGATCGAGCAGCAGCAAGGCCGGCGGCCGGCGCGACAGGCTCTCAAGCGCCGCGAGCGCCGGGACGATATCGGCCTGGCGTCGCGCCAGTTCACTTTCGCGCGCCGCAATCTGCCGGTTGAGGCGCGCGATGCGGCGGCCGAGCGTGCGGGTGCGGGCCTCGCTGTCGGCAATCCGCGCCGTCAGGGACGACACCGCCGATCCGGTCGCCTGGGCGCGCGCTTCGGTGAGGCTCAGCTCGACATGGCGGTCTGCAGGGGCCGCAGCGGTCAGTACGAGCAACAGGGCTGCCGCCGCGCGCATCAGCCCTCGCGGTGGTAGGGATGGCGCGCGAGGATCGCCGTCGCGCGGTAGAGTTGTTCGGCAAGCATCGCGCGGGCCAGCATATGCGGCCAGGTCGCGGCACCAAAGCTCAGCAACAGATCGGCCGATGATTTCGTCGCCTCGTCATGTCCGTCCGCGCCGCCGATCAGGAAGCGCGCCTCGCGCATGCCATCATCGCGCCACCGGCCGAGCCGCTCGGCGAAGTCGACGGAGCCGAGCGTCTTGCCGCGTTCGTCGAGGACGATGGTCACCGACGGACTGGGGAGCTCCGGCAATTTGGCAGGCCCGCTTTCGGGCAGTTCGGTGACAGCTGTCGGCCAGACGATGCGCTTCAGATACCGGTCGACGAGATCAGCCTCGGGACTGCGCCCGATGCGTCCGCGCGCGACGATATGCAGCCGCACCTAGCCCGTGACGGCCTTGGCCGGCACGGCGGGATCGAACGCCCACATCTTTTCGAGATTGTAGAAGCTGCGCACTTCGGGGCGGAACAGGTGGACGATGACGTCCTGCGCGTCCAGCAGCACCCAGTCGGCGGTCGGCAGGCCTTCGATCTTCACTTCGCGGCCAAGCTCCTGCTTGATCTTCTGCGCGATCTTGTTCGCCATCGAGGCGACCTGCCGGGTCGAGCGGCCCGAGGCGATCACCATATGATCGGCGATGGTCGTCTTGCCTTTGAGAGGAATCGAGGTCACCTCGACCGCCTGATCGTCGTCGAGCGACTTCAGGATCAGTTCGTGAAGCCCCGTAACGGCGGGGTCTTCGGGAGCGGCAGCGTCCGCAGGGACGGCCTTGGAAACGGGCAAGCGAGATTCCTTCAATCGGTTGTCGACAGTCTATCGGCCCAGCGCGGATCGCGGCTGCGGATCGCCGTGGCGGAGAGAGGGTCGAGCCGGATTGGCAAGATCACGATCGCCGGTAACCTCCATCGCATCCACTGCTTTGCAGTCGAACTGCGCCGGCGGAACCGTCGCAGCCAAGTCATCGCCGGGGCGAACAGACTCGCGCCAATGTAGTGCGGACGCGCCGCAACCGCAATCGGCACCAGCCGGGCCAGACGGCGCCAGTCCTTCCAGCGGTGGAATTGCAGCAGATTGTCGGCCCCCATGAGCCAGATAAAGGTGTGCTGCGGGAAGCGGCGCTGGAGCGCGGCGACGGTATCGACAGCGAAGGTCGTGCCGAGTTCCGTCTCGATCGCAGTCGGGCGGATGCGCGGATGGCGAGCTGCCGCTCGCGCCGAGGCGAGTCGCGACGGCAGCGGTGCCATGCCGGCCGCGTCCTTGAGCGGATTCTGCGGACTGACCAGCCACCAGACCTCGTCGAGACCGAGTCGCCGCAGCGACTCAAGGCTGACATGCCTGTGCGCCGCATGCGCCGGGTTGAACGACCCGCCGAGGAGGCCGATTTTCACGTCGGCCAGTTTCGTGACATGTGCCAGACGCGCGACACGACAACTGCGTCTCCATCCAATTCGTAGATTACGACATAGCGAAACCGCGGCACCGAAATCTTGCGCGCATTGTGCAGGTCGAGCGGCGATCCGCTGCGCGGGTAGATTGCGAGGCGGGCGACGCTCTGCTGCACCGCTTCGACCACGCGAATCGCGAGGTCGATGTCCTGCTCGGCGAGATGGTCGGCAATGGCCGTGAGGTCGGCGAGCGCCAGCTCAGACCAGCGAATGGCGCTCATCTCTTCGCGCGGAGTCGCTCGATGAGAGCCGAAATCCGGCGGTCGGCTTCAGCCTGATCGACGATCTCGCCATGGTCGATCGCCTGATGACCCTCGTCGACGAAGGCGAGAAACTGTGCTTCCTGATCGGCATAGGATTTGAGCGCCTGCGCCGCGTGCCATGAGCGCGAGCGGCCCGTGTAATTGGCAATCAGCTCGAACTTGTCAGCGGTATCGTCGTCGACTCGGGCGGTGATGACAGCATTGCGCATTTCGGCCTCCTGCCTGCACCGTAGCAAATGTATACGTTCGCTACGAGTAGTTACGGACGCACCTGCCCCGTGCCGCGCACGAGGGTCTTGTAGGTGGTCAGACCTTCGAGCGCGACCGGGCCGCGCGCGTGCAGGCGGCCAGTCGCGATGCCGATTTCCGCGCCGAAACCGAACTCGCCGCCGTCGGCATATTGGGTGGAGGCGTTCCACAGCACGATCGCCGAGTCGACCTCGGACAGGAAGCGCTCGGCCTTGCCGGCATCTTCGGTGACGATGGCGTCGGTGTGGTGGGAGCCGTGTGAGGCGATATGCGCAATCGCACCCGCGACGCCGTCGACCTCGGCAGCTGAGATGATGGCGTCAAGATATTCGGTGTCCCAATCGGCATCCGCCGCCGCGACCATACGGGGATCGCGAGCAACCAAGGCAGATGTCGCGCGCACCTCGCAGCCGGCGTCGAGCAGACCCTGCAACAAGCCCTGTTTGACCGCATCCGGAGCCGCGCGGTCGATCAGCAGCGTCTCCGCCGATCCGCACACGCCGGTACGGCGAAGCTTGGCATTGATCGCAATGGCAACGGCCTTGGCCGGGTCGGCAGCAGCATCGACATAGACATGGTTGATGCCGTCGAGATGGGCGAGCACGGGCACCCGCGCCTCGTCCTGCACGCGTGCGACGAGCCCCTTGCCGCCGCGCGGGATGATGATGTCGATGACCCCCGACGCGCGCAGCATCGCGCCGACGGCGGCGCGGTCGGCGGTGGGCACGAGTTGGATCGCAGTGTCGGGAAGGTCAGCGGCGCGCAGACCTTCGAGCAGCGCGGCATGGATCGCCCGGCTTGACTCCGCCGCTTCCGACCCGCCGCGCAAAATGCAGGCATTGCCCGACATCAGGCAGAGCGCACCGGCATCGGCGGTCACGTTGGGGCGGCTCTCATAGATGATCCCGACGACGCCGAGCGGCACGCGGACGCGCTCGAAACGGAGGCCGCTGGGCTGAGTCCAGGCCTTGATCGACTCGCCAACCGGATCGGGCAGCCCGGCGACGGACTCAAGCCCGCTGGCGATGCCTTCGATCCGCGCCGCATCGAGCATCAGCCGGTCGAGCATCGCGCTCGATAGGCCAGCCTGCTCACCCCGCTGCATATCGGTGCGGTTCGCTGCGAGGATCACAGGCATGTGCCGTCGCAGCGCCGCCGCCCCTTCTCGCAGCGCCCGCGCCTTTTGATCGGTCGGCGCAGCGGCGAGAATGCGGGCCGCTGCCCTGGCGTCGGCTCCCATCCGGGCGATCATTTCGATGGCGTCGCTCATAGCATCACCAAGTGATCGCGGTGCACGAGCGCCGCGCGCGGGGCATAGCCGAGGCTCGCCGCCTGCGCTTCATTGCGGAGGCCGAGGATCCGCGCCGCATCGTCGCTGTCATAGCCGGCGAGACCGCGCGCGAGCGGACCCGACGGTCCCGTAATGCCGACGGGATCGCCGCGCTCGAACCGCCCCTCGACCCGCGTCGCACCCGCCGCAAGCAGGCTCTTGCCCGCCTTCAGCGCCGCAGCCGCCCCGGCATCGATGTGGATATGGCCGCGCACCGTCAGCCGCCCGGCGAGCCACGCCTTCTTCGCACTTGCCCCCGTCGCGGCGACGAACACCGTACCCCGGCCGGTCGTATCGAACGCCGCAAGCGGATGGTCGGCACGGCCATTGACGATCGCGAGATGCACGCCCGCTGCCGCCGCGATCCGCGCTGCTTGCAATTTGGCGACCATGCCGCCCGAGCCGAGGCCCGACCCGCTCGAATCGTCGGCCATTGCCTCGACGGTCGCATTCAGCTTCTCGACAGTCTCGATCAGCGTTGCGGCGGCATCGGTCGAGGGGTTGGCGGTATAGAGTCCGTCGACATCCGACAGCAGGATCACCCCGCCCGCCCCCGCCGCCTGTGCGACGCGCGCCGCCAGCCGGTCGTTGTCGCCGAAGCGGATTTCCGCCGTTGCGACGCTGTCATTCTCGTTGAGCACCGGCACCGCGCCGAGCGTCAGCAGCCGGTCGAGCGTCGCCGAGGCATTGAGGAACCGCCGACGGTCTTCAAGGTCATCAAGCGTTACCAGCATCTGCGCTGCGGTCAGTCCCCGCGCCGCGAGCAGTTCGGCATAGACTTGGCTCAGTGCGATCTGGCCCGTCGCCGCCGCTGCCTGCGCGTCTTCAAGGCTGGCGCGGCCTCCCTTCGCGAGTCCCAGCCGCTGCGCCCCGAGCGCGATCGCGCCCGACGAGACGATCGCGATCCGCTGCCCCGCCGCAACCCGTGCCGCGACATCGTCGAGCACGGTCGCCAGCCAGTCGCGGCGGACCTCCCCGTCCTTGACGAGCAGCGACGAGCCGATCTTGACGACCAGCCGCGCGCAGCCCGCCGGCGCGAAGCGCGCTACACGGGCGTCCATAGCTTCGTTCCCGCCTCGGGCCGTGCCCGCCCGACCGCCTCGACGAGCTTCGAGAGCACCTCGGGCACGCCGTCGCCCGCCGCTCCCGACAGTTCGACGACTTCGGCGCCGCTCGCTTTTTCAAGCTTCTTGCGCAGCTTGGTCCGCGTCTTCTGGTCGAGGGCGTCGACCTTGTTCAGCGCAACGATCTCATCCTTGTCCTCAAGCCCGGCGCCATAGGCCTCGATCTCGGCACGGACGATCTCATAGGCCTCGACCGGATCGTCCTGCGTGCCGTCGACGAGGTGCAGCAGGATGCGGCAGCGCTCGATATGACCAAGGAAACGGTCGCCGATTCCCGCCCCATCGGCAGCACCCTCGATGAGCCCCGGAATGTCCGCAAGCACGAACTCGCGGCCGCGATGCTCGACGACGCCCAGTTGCGGCTTCAGCGTCGTGAACGGATAGTCGCCGACCTTGGCCTTGGCGTTCGACACGGCATTGAGGAAGGTCGACTTTCCGGCATTGGGCAGCCCGAGCAGCCCCGCGTCCGCGAGCAGCTTCAGCCGCAGCCAGACCGACATTTCCTGCCCCGGCCAACCCGGCTGAAACTGGCGCGGCGCGCGATTGGTCGAGCTTTTGTAGCTTGCATTGCCCTTGCCGCCGTCGCCGCCCTTCAACAGCACGACGCGCTCGCCGGCCTTGGTCAGATCGGCCATCAGCGTGCGCTCGTCATCGTCCGCAAGGATCTGCGTGCCGACCGGCACCTTGATGACGAGATTTTCGCCGCCCGCGCCGGTGCGGTCGCGGCCCATGCCGTGCGTGCCGCGCTGGGCACGGAAATGCTGCTGGTAGCGGAAGTCGATGAGCGTGTTCAGCCCTTCGATCGCCTCGAAGATGATGTCGCCGCCGCGCCCGCCGTCGCCGCCGTCCGGCCCGCCGAATTCGACGAACTTCTCGCGCCGGAACGACACCGCTCCGTCGCCGCCCCATCCGGATTTCAGATGGACTTTCGCCTGATCGAGAAACTGCATGGCGGGGGCTTTAGCGGCAAATGCCCCTCGAACGCGACCCCAAAGCCGAATTTCGCCGTTTCACGCTGCCAGTCAGGCCCCTCGGAGCTTGACCCGGAACGCCGCCCGCCCGCGCGCCACCGTCTTGTCATCGGCGCGGATGTCGATCTCGGCGACCCAGGTCGCGCGATTGCCCTGCGCGAAATGCGTGTCGAACACGAGCCACTGCCCGCATTTGGCGGGTGCCAGATAGTCGATCGACAGGCTCGTCGTCAGCAGGCTCTCGAGCGGCATCCCGGCGCCAAGGATCTGCCGGTTGGTCGTCAGTCCCATCGCCTGATCGGCGAGCGCCGCATAGAAGCCGCCATGCACCGTCCCGCGCGAGTTGCAGTGCGCCTCGCGCGCTTCGACGCCGATCAGCACCCGGTCCGGCAACTCCTTGAGCCACAGCGGCCGCCACGGATCGAGCAGCGGGCTCGCGCGGGTGTAGGGGAGATAGCCGTCGGGCGGCGTGACGTCCGACATGCCGCGCGCGTTCTTCAACCGTCCGCATTGTCGAATTTCCGGACTTCAACAGAGCTCTCATCCCAACCGTCGAGCAGGCGGGCGTTGATGCCCATCTTGCCGAAATCCTCGCCCAGCGACTGCCAGTGGGTGCCGCAGCCGCAGGTCGGGCAGTGGTGAATGCCGATCATGCGGTCGCCCCACACATAGGCGGTCGTCTCGCCGGAAATACGGACCTGATCCGGCGGGAAATAGGCGACCCGCCACGCGGTCCGCCGGCACAGCGAGCAATTGCAGTCCGCCACCCATTCGGGTGCAGCGGGAAGCTCGATCCGAACCATGCCGCAGTGACAGCTGCCGTGAACGCTCATGCGCGAACTTTACGCGGGATTTGGGTATGGCCGCAATTGGGTGGTTAGGAGCCGTTGCGTTCGGGCGGCACATATAGCTGCCCCTCACCCCAACCGGGCGGAAGGTCCAAGTCATGCTGATCGGCGTAGGTCAGTTTCCCAGCCTTGTAGAGGTCGCTATCCATAAGTTCTGAATGAACGGATTTCATCGCCAGCATCAGCGCCTGAATACCGTCCAAGCCACAAGTGTAGCGTTGCTGAACTCGATCAGGCCACGCAATCGCCCATCGGCACTGATACTCACCGCCGGGAGCTAAAAGCGGCCGAAGAAAGCGGACGGTAACTTGGTCCTCGCCGCTTTCAAAAATGCGCTCGATAAAAGGTTCGTCGCTCATGCGTTGTTGGTGGCACGACGGCGGAACGGCAGCAATGGAGTCGTTAGCGGCCGTCCCGTCGCCCACCTCTAAACACCGGAGGCACCCGGCCGTGAACAGCGTTCAGTTGTGTCACGCGTCCCCGCCTTCCGTCGTCTCAGGCTGCGCCACCTTGCGGCGGCGCTTGTTGCCGCGCTGCTGATCGCGTCGGCGCTCGATCCGGCGGAGGCCATTCGCAGTCTCGTGCGCTATTGGTTCGCCGTGCCGGAGGCTGAGGCACATCCGCTGCCGCCGGCCTTGCCCGTCCTGCCGGAGGTGGCCGAAGCTGGCGACCCTTCCCCGCCCGCCGCAGCAGCCGAACCCGACTTCCTGCTCTGGACCAGTGGCGACGATCTTGGCTTCTGGTCGGCCGACGCGCGCATGGCGCTGGCCAAAGACATGCAGATGACCGAGGCGCTGGATTGGAAGATGCCAGCGCCCGCTCCGCCGCGTCCGCTTGCCCCCGTCGCGACGCCCGAACCCGCCGCTTTGCTCTACTTCGGCGTCTTCGCGGCCGTCCTGCTCAGCCGAGCATGCCGAGGAAGCGCTCCATCTCGGCGCCGACCTTCTCGACGACCGGCGAATGGAACAGCCAGTGCCCGGCCCCCGGCACTTCGCGATAATCGACCTGCCCCGACAGTTTGCGCGCCGTTGCCCGCGCGGTCGCCACCGGCGTGATCCGGTCGCGGTCGCCGACCATGACCAGTGCCGGCATGCGCAGCCGGCCATAATCGAGCCTTGTACCATGCGACGGGTCGGCCCAGGGCATCGCCATCTGGAACAGCACGCGCCCTGAATCCCAGACCAGCGCATCCGCCTCGCGGTTGGCGATGTCGGCGGGCACCTCATTGTAGATGCCCCACAGCGCCTTTTCGCGGTCGATCTTGGTCGGCTTCTTCCACCATCCCGCCTTGGTGGTCACGCCCGCCGTGGTGCGCAGCGGCGCAATGCCGAGCGCACCGGTTTCGGCGGTCGGTCCCGGCGACAGCAGGATCAGGCCCGGCGGCTGCACCCGCTCGGCGACAAGCTGCGCAAGCATCGCCCCCATCGAATGGCCGACGAGCACCGCCGGTTCACCGATCCGCGCCAGCTGATCGACGATGAAGGCGACATAGTCGGCAACCGACAGGTCGGCGAGCTGCGGCGGCGCGGGTGCGCGCGGGTCGATGTCATGATAGGGCAGCGCTGGGGCATAGGTCGGGTGCCCGCGCGCCTCGAACCGCTCGCGCAGCCCGAACCAATGCGCGGGCGTGCCCCACATTCCGTGGATGAAAAACAGCGGCGTCGCCATCGGCACTCCCTTGTCGCTGCGCCGACCCTATCGCACGACGCCCGACGCCGCCAGCACCGCCATCGTCACGATATCGGTCGCGCCCGAGGTCATCGGCACGATCTGCACCGGCTTCGACATGCCGACCAGCATCGGACCAATGACCCGCCCGCCGCCCAGTTCCTTCAGCAGCTTGGCGGAAATATTGGCGGCGTGCAGGCCGGGCATGATCAGCACATTGGCCGGGCCGGTCAGGCGGGAGAAGGGATAGACTTTCGCCATATTGCGGTTGAGCGCGACGTCGGCGGAAATCTCGCCCTCATATTCGAAGTTGACCCCGCGTGCGTCGAGCAGCTTCACTGCATCGCGCAGGTTGGAAACGATCGTGCCTTCGGGGTTGCCGAAGTTCGAATAGCTGAGGAAGGCGACGCGCGGCTCCTGGCCCAGCCGCTTGGCGATGGCCGCCGACTGTTCGGCGATGTCGGCAAGCATCGTCGCATCGGGCCGCTCGTTGACGGCCGTATCAGCAACGAAGATCGTCTGCGCCTGCCCGACGAACATATGCATACCGAAGGTGACATGGCCCGGCTCGCCGTCGATGACATCGGCGACCTGCCCCATGACCTGGTTGAAGTGGCGCGTGACGCCCGACACCATCGCATCGGCCTCGCCCATCTCGACCATCAGCGCGGCGAAGATGTTGCGCTCATGATTGACCATCCGCTCGATGTCGCGCGTCAGATAGCCCTTGCGCTGCATGCGTGCGTACAGCCGCTCGACCATCGCCGGGACATGATGGCTGTTGGCGCTGTTGTGGATTTCCAGCTCGCCCGCATTGTCAACGCCGATGCGCGCCAGCGCCTCACGGATCGGTTCCTCACGGCCGACGAGCACCGGCACGCCATAACCGCCGTCGCGGAAGCTGACCGCGGCGCGCAGCACGACTTCCTGCTCGCCTTCGGCGAACACCACGCGCCTCGGGTTGGTTTTGCAGGTCTCGAATGCCCCGCCGAGGATACTCGTCATCGGATTCAGCCGATTGCGCAGCTGCATCCGGTAGGCATCCTCGTCCGCAAGCGGCCGGCGCGCGACACCGGTGTCCATCGCCGCCTTGGCGACCGCAAGCGGCACCGCCTCGATGAGGCGCGGATCGAACGGCGCAGGGATGATATAGTCATGCCCAAACTTCTTGTTGCCGCCGCCGTACGCCGAAGCGACCTCGTCGGGCACCGCTTCGCGCGCCAGATTGGCAAGCGCATGTGCGGCAGCGAGCTTCATTTCCTCATTGATCGTCGTCGCGCGCACGTCGAGCGCGCCGCGGAAGATATAGGGAAAGCCCAGCACATTGTTGACCTGGTTCGGATAGTCCGAGCGCCCTGTGGCGACGATCGCATCGCTGCGCACTGCGGCGACATCGGCCGGCGTCACTTCGGGGTCGGGATTGGCCATCGCGAAGATGATCGGGTTCTTCGCCATCGACTTGACCATCTCGGGTGTCAGCGCGCCCTTGACCGACAGCCCAAGGAACACGTCGGCACCACGCACGGCGTCGGCGAGCGTCCGGTCCTCGGTCTTCGCGGCATGCGCCGACTTCCACTGGTTCATGCCGTCGGTGCGGCCCTGATAGATCACGCCCTTCGAATCGCACATCAGCACCTGGTCGTGCGGCACGCCCATCGCCTTGACGAGCTCGGTGCAGGCAATCGCCGCAGCACCTGCGCCGTTGACGACCATCTTGATTTCTTTGGCCGTCCGCCCCGTCAGGAACAGCGCATTCAGCAGTCCCGCCACCGCGATGATCGCCGTGCCATGCTGGTCGTCGTGCATGACCGGGATGTTCATCTTCTCGCGCAGCCGCTGCTCGATGATGAAGCATTCGGGGGCCTTGATGTCCTCCAAATTGATGCCGCCGAAGCTCGGCTCCATGATCTCGACCGCGCTGATGAAGCGCTCGACGTCCTCGGTCGCCAACTCGATGTCGATGGAGTCGACGTCAGCGAAGCGCTTGAACAGCACCGCCTTGCCTTCCATCACCGGCTTCGACGCCAGCGCGCCGAGATTGCCGAGGCCGAGAATGGCCGTGCCATTGGAGATGACCGCGACGAGGTTGCCCTTGGCGGTATAGTCATAGGCCGTCTCGGGGTCGGCAGCGATGGCGCGCACCGGCACTGCGACGCCGGGCGAATAGGCGAGGCTCAGGTCGCGCTGCGTCGCCATCGGCTTGGTCGGGGTGATCTCGATCTTGCCCGGTCGCCCCGACGAGTGGAACAGCAACGCTTCACGCTCTTCGAACTGCTTGTCGGTCAGATCAGCCATATCGATTTTCCCCTGCTCGGCGTCTTGATAGGACGGCTCGCGGGCTTTCGCAAAGTCCCGAGTCATCGCTATGACAGCCGGGCCGATGACAGCCGCCCCGACCGCAACGCCGATGATGGCGCAATATCTCGCGATCAAGGCGGAAGCACCCGGCTGCCTGCTGTTCTACCGCATGGGCGATTTCTACGAATTGTTCTTCGAGGATGCGGCCAAAGCCGCCGCGACGCTCGACATCGCGCTGACCAAGCGCGGCCAGCATGACGGGGCCGACATCCCGATGTGCGGCGTTCCCGTCCATGCGGCCGAAATGTATCTCGCCCGGCTGATCCGCGCCGGCCACCGCGTCGCGATTGCCGAGCAGATCGAGGATCCCGCCGAAGCGAAGAAGCGCGGCGGCAAGTCGGTCGTGGCCCGTGCCATCGTCCGCGTCGTGACGCCCGGCACGCTGACCGAGGAAGCGCTGCTCGACACGCGCGCCAGCAATTATCTCGCGGCGCTCGCCGAAGTCGGCGGCGTCATGGCGCTAGCCTGGTGCGATATCTCGACGGGCAGCTTCGACCTCATGGCGTTCCCGCCCGCCGCGCTCGATGCCGAACTGGCCCGGCTCGATCCTGCCGAGCTGCTGGCTCCCGATGACGGCGCTGGCCCCGGCACCGCGACGCGCCTGCCGCGCGACCTGTTCGATTCCACGAAGGGGACCGAGCGGCTGAAGCAACTGTTCGGCGTCACAACGCTCGACGGTTTCGGAAACATCGGGCGCGCCGAAGCGGCGGCCGCGGGCGCGCTCATCGCCTATCTCGGCGACACCGGCAAAGCCGCCCTGCCCCGTTTGCAACCGCCGCGCGTCCATGCACCGGGCGGCACGATGCTCATCGACGCAGCGACGCGCGCCAGCCTCGAACTGACCCGCTCGGCGGCGGGCAGCCGCAGTGGCAGCCTGCTGGACTGCATCGACTGCACCGTCACGGGCGCGGGCGCTCGCTTGCTCGCTGCCGACCTCGCTGCGCCGCTGACCGATGCGCCCGCCATCGGTGCGCGCCTCGACATGGTCGGCTGGTTTGCCGTTGACGGCATCGCGCGCAGCCGTACCCGCGAATCGCTGAAGCGCGCCCCCGACCTCGAACGCGCGCTCGGCCGCCTCGCCGTTGGCCGCGGCGGCCCGCGCGACCTTGCGATGATCCGCGACGGCCTGACGGCGGCTGTGACGCTGCAGGCGCAGCTTCGCCAGGCGGCGATGTCGCCCGACTTGCTTGCCGCCACGCTCGACCGCATCGGCGCGCATGGGGCCGATATCGACGCACTGGCCCGGGCGCTCGTCGCCGAGCCGCCGGTCGATATCGCCTCAGGCGGCTTCATCGCGGCGGGCTATGACGACGGCCTCGATGCGCTGCGCTCCGCCGCCTCGGACGGCCGCCGCCTCGTGGCCGCACTCGAGGCGCGCTATCGCGAGCAGACCGGCGTCACCGCGCTCAAGATCCGCCACAACAATGTCCTCGGCTATCATGTCGAGGTTACCGCGACGCGCGCCGATGCGCTGATGCGCGCCGACAGCGGTTTCGTGCACCGCCAGACGCTCGCCGGTGTCGTGCGCTTCGGCTCGGTCGAACTCGGCGAACTCGCCGCGAAGATCGCGCATGCCCACGACCACGCCCTCGCCGCCGAGGCCGCGCATTTCGAGGAGCTGCGGCAGGCCGTGCTCGACCGCGCCACCGTGATCCAAACAACTGCGTCGGCGCTTGCCCGGCTCGATGTCGCATCAGCGCTCGCCGAACTTGCCGCGACCGAGGGCTGGGTCCGCCCGACCGTCGATGACAGCTGCGCCTTTGACGTCGAGCGCGGCCGCCACCCCGTCGTCGAGGCCGCCCTGCGCCGCGACCGCGCGCCGTTCGTCGGCAACGACTGCGATCTCGGCGAATCCTCGCGCCTCTGGCTCGTCACCGGCCCCAACATGGCCGGCAAATCGACCTTCCTGCGCCAGAATGCGCTGCTCGCCGTGCTCGCCCAAACCGGCAGCTTCGTTCCCGCTGCCCGCGCCCATATCGGCGTCGTCGACAAATTGTTCAGCCGCGTCGGCGCGTCGGACAATCTCGCGCAGGGACGCTCGACCTTCATGGTGGAAATGGTCGAAACGGCCGCGATCCTGTCGCAGGCGACGAAGTCCTCGCTCGTCATCCTCGACGAAGTCGGCCGCGGCACCTCGACCTACGACGGCCTCGCCATCGCCTGGGCTGTCCTTGAAGCCGTCCACGACGACCTCGCCTGCCGCTGCCTATTTGCCACGCATTATCATGAACTTACGCGCCTTTCGACCCGCCTCGGCGCCCTCGCCCTCCACACCGTAAAAGTCCGTGAGTTCAAAGGTGAACTCGTGTTCCTCCACGAACTCGCCCCCGGTGCTGCCGACCGCAGCTACGGCCTCGCCGTCGCCCGCCTCGCCGGCCTCCCGAAGCCTGTCCTCACCCGCGCCGCCGAAGTCCTCAAACGCCTCGAAGCCGGCAAGGCTGCAACGGGCGGGATTGCGGCCGGTCTCGACGACCTGCCCCTCTTCGCGGCCGCCCCCGCCGAGCCGCCAAGCGACCCCTTGCGCGACCGCCTAGCCGACATCGCTCCCGACACGCTGACCCCCCGCGCCGCGCTCGACCTGCTTTACGAGATCAAGGCGCTGATTTGATCGAATCGCGATACCCGACCGTACGACCGTCCACACCGCCCGCGGAGACATCGCTGGATCTATCTAATTGTGTTCCGCGCGGTTGAACCCCAAATGTGGGATGCGTCGCCTTGGCGCCGCGAGCCGCCAAAACCAAGCTTTCGACAACCGCTCGGCTTGCCGCTAAGCCACGCATCATGCCGTCCCGCTTCGATCTGATTGCCAACCGGCGCGCCATCATCGACCGGCGGATGCTTGCCGATGCGCTGCGCGCCGTTGCCGAGACCTGTTCCGATCCGGCCTCCTGCCGGGCGGCGGCGGTCAATTTGTTGCGCGAGGCGTTGAAGTCAGGCCGCGCCGAACTCAAGCGCCGTCTCGCCGAAGCGCCAAGCCGCGGCGTGCAATATGCGGGCGGCCAGGCGTTCCTGACCGACCAGCTGTTGCGGCTGATCTATGATTTCGCGACGACCGTATTGTACCCGGTCACCAACCCGACCGCATCGGAGCGGCTGACCATCATGGCGGTCGGCGGCTACGGCCGGGGCGAGATGGCACCCTTTTCCGATATCGACATCGCCTTCCTGACGCCGTGGAAACAGCCGCCCTGGGCCGAACAGGTGATCGAGACGATTCTCTACATGCTCTGGGACCTCGGGCTGAAGGTCGGCCAGTCGAGCCGCTCGCTCGACGAGATGGTCCATATGGCAAAGGAGGATCTGACGATCCGCACCGCGCTCCTGGAGGCGCGGTATGTGTGGGGCGATCAGGCACTTTATGCCGAAGGCGGCGCGCGCTTCCGCAGGGAGGTCGTCACCGGAACCGCGAAGGCGTTCGTTGCCGACAAGCTCGCCGAACGTGACGCCCGGCACAAGCGGATGGGCGACAGCCGCTATGTCGTCGAACCCAATCTGAAGGAGGGGAAGGGGGGCTTGCGCGACCTCCACACGCTCTTCTGGATCGGCAAATATGCCTATCAGGTCGAAAGCGTCGCCGAACTTGTCGACAAGGGCCTGCTGACGCCCACCGAATTACGGCAATTCCAGCGCGCCGAGAATTTCCTCTGGGCGGTCCGCTGCAATCTGCACGATATCGCCGGGCGCGCCGAGGAGCGGCTGACCTTCGACGTGCAGCGCGAACTGGCGCGTCGACTCCGTTATTCCGACCGCAACGGCATGTCGGCGGTCGAGCGCTTCATGCGGCATTATTTCCTGACTGCGAAACAGGTCGGCGATCTGACCGGCCTGTTCCTTGCGCATCTCGACGAGCAGTTCGGCCGGTCGAGTTGGCTCCCCGCACTGAAGCGCCGTCCGTCGAAACTGCACGGCTTCACCCTGACACGCGGCCGCATCGGCGTGCCGTCGGACGGTTTCTTCCGCGAAGACCCAGTGCGGCTCATCGAGCTGTTCCACCTCGCCGACGCCAACGGCCTTGAAATCCACCCGCTGGCGATGCGTCAGGCAGGCCGGGACGCAGGCCTCGTCACCGAGGCGGTGCGGCGCGATCCGCGCGCCAATGCGCTGTTCCTCGAAATATTGACATCGAAGCACAGCCCGGAAACCGCGCTGCGCTGGATGAACGACGCCGGCGTATTCGGCCGGTTCGTCCCCGACTTCGGCCGCGTCGTCGCGCAGATGCAGTACGACATGTACCATCACTATACCGTCGATGAGCATACGATTCGCGCGATCGGCCTGCTCGCCCGCATTGAGAAAGGCGAGCTAAAGGCCGACCATCCGCTGTCGACGGCGGTGATCCACCAGCTCGTCTCGCGCCGCGTGCTCTATGTCGCCGTGCTGCTTCACGACATCGCCAAGGGCCGAGGCGGCGATCACAGCGAACTCGGTTCCGATATTGCTTTCGAACTCTGCCCGCGGTTCGGTCTGAGCCCGGCCGAGACCGAAACCGTCGCCTGGCTCGTCCGCTATCACCTGATGATGTCGAATACCGCGTTCAAACGCGACCTCGCCGACTTCAAGACGATCCTCGATTTCGTCGAAGCTGTGGCCAGTCCCGAGCGGTTGCGGCTGCTGCTCGTGCTGACCGTCGTCGATATCCGCGCGGTCGGTCCGGGAATCTGGACCGCCTGGAAGGCCCAGCTGCTGCGCGACCTTTATGAGTCCGCCGAGGAAGTGCTGCGGCTCGGCCACAAGCAGACGGGGCGCGCCGAACGGATCGCGGCAAAACAGGCCGCGCTGGCCGAGGCTTTGGGCTGGCCTGCCAAGCGCTTCGATCGGTTCACCAAGCGCTTTTTCGAGGCCTATTGGATCGCCGAGCCGCCCGAGGCGCTGGCCGTCAATGCTGCGATGATCGACCGCGCCGGCGATGCGCCGCTTTCCGTTGAAACCACCGCCGACCGTTCCAGCGGTACGACGCTTGTGTCCATCTATGCCGCCGACCATCCGGGCCTGTTCTACCGCATCGCCGGCGCAATCAGCCTGGCTGGCGCAAACATTCTTGATGCGCGCATCCACACGACACGCGACGGCATGGCGCTCGATAATCTCGTCGTCGAAGACCCGCTCGGCGGCGCGTTCGACGAGCCGCCGCGGCTGGCCCGGCTGAAGACCACCGTCGCCGACGCGCTCGCGGGCAAGGTCCGTCTTGCCGACCGCCTGGCCGCCCGCCCGCTCGCGCGCCGACGCGCCGAGGTGTTCGGCGGCGAGCCCAATGTCCTCATCGACAACAAGGCTTCGAACCGCTTCACCGTCGTCGAGATCAACGCGCTCGACCGCCCGGCCTTGCTCTATGCGCTGACCTACGCACTGTTCCAGGCGCGCGTAACCATCCACTCCGCGCACATCGCCACTTATGGCGAGCGCGCGGTCGACGTCTTCTACCTGACCGACCTGACCGGCGAGAAACTGTCCGGCCCGCGTCTCAAAACGCTCGAAAAGCGGCTGTTCGCCGTTGCCGCCGAACCCGGCGAGGCCCAAGCCGCAGCCTGAGCACAGTTCGGCGTCGCTCTCGAGATTTACATCAGCGCGCTGCGTTCAGCCGATCGACGTCCGCCTGTACCGCCGCGAAATCTGGCGTGGTTCGCGTAAGGAGCACGCTGGCAATCTGCAGGCGATGTTCGTGCGGATGCGGGAGGGGGCCACAGCTTGCGCCGCCACAATAGACGTCGAGCCAGAATTCATTGATCTCCGTCTCGCGGCCGGCACGGTCGCGCCAGCGGATGCCGTCGCGGCGGTGTACCGGCGCACCGTCGAGCCAATAGCCGAGCGCGCCGTCGTCGCGGCCGGGCGCATTGAGCTTGACCCATTGGGTGTAGGCGAACCAGCGCCCCTTCGGCACCGGCCGAGACCAGGGCTCGATCGTGCCCCAGATGCCGGGCGGGGCGAGCGCGTAGAAATAGCTGTGCAGTCCCGTCCATCGCGCCCCGTCGCGCGACGCCGGATCGAAGCGGTCAAAGCCGGTGCGCGCGCTCCAGCGCACGCCATTGGCGGGCCGCCCGCCCCAGCCACCGGGTCCGAGGCCATCGACGGCCGGCTTGCCCTGCCCGGTGTTCGCGAAACCCGGCAGCTTGCCGCCGTCACCGGGCTGCCAATCCGGCGCGAAACGCATCACCACTGTGGCAAAAGCTTCCTGACCGCCATTGATCGGCTGGATGAGCGATAGCGCCGTCAGGTCGTTGCGCGGAATCCAGGCGGTGAGGATCGTGCCATCGACGCGGGCGTGCGGGCGATTGGTCGGCCAGTCCTTGTTTCGCGCGAGGTCGGCACCCGTCCAGCGGGCGATGACATCGGCGGAGGTTGCAGGCCGGAACCGCGGCATGGCGACATCGCCGCCCACATCCGGCCGGAATAGCTTGAGCGTTGCCGGCCCGCTCGCCGGCGCCGCGAGCGTCAGAGTCAGCACTGCCCGGCTGATCGCCGGGTGAGGCTCCTGCGCGAACCGGATCAGGACAGGCCCGTAGCTGCGCAGCGTCATCGCCGTCCCCAACGACTTGTAAGTGCTCGGCTCGGGCGAGACATCCGCGATCGCCGACAGCCGCCGGGACTCGCCGCGCTGGACGATTTCGAGCAAGGGGCCGGCTGCGCCCTCGCGGCTAACGAACTCGACGGGCGCGCCGTCCCTGCGCAACAGAAACTCTGCTCCGTAGCGCTGGACGTAGCGCGTCACGTCGAGGGTGATTGATGTGGCTCGGGGACCAATCGCCGCAGTCACAAAGGGTTTGTCGCCTTGGGGCTGGTCGTCAGCATCGCGCCAGTCGCCGAGCAGGTGCCGCCATTTGAGATTGAGTGCGGAATCGTAGAATTCGCGGCTGGCGGTCTCAGTCCAGCCGGCCAACGGACGCTCAAGCGCCGGCAGTGATGCAGCATTCGCGGCAAAGGGGGTGGATGTCGGTTCGACGCCCCGCGTGGACGGCCACCAGATGCACGCTGCCGCAACAACAAGCACACCGGCAAAGACCGTCGCGGCTGCCTTCATGGGATCGGGTCAGGCATCGGCGCGGCGCGTGCGGAATGGTAAGGCCCAGACCGGCACGCCCTCCTCCCGCAGCGCCTCGGCTTCGATAGGCGTCGTCTCGCCGTAGATGCTGCGGGCCTCGGTTTCGCCATAATGGATCGCACGCGCCTCCTCGGCGAATTTTTCGCCGACATAGTCGCTCGCAGCCTCGATCCTCGCCTGTTCAGCGGCGAGACTTTTGAAAAACCCTTTCAGGTCGGATTTGACGGCGACGGAATCGGCTGCCGGGGCCTCTGACTCGGCGGGCTCGCGCGTACGGCGGTTGCCCTTGGCGGGAATGGCCGGCGTCATCAGTGCCTTCACCACCTGCGTGTCGTCACACATCGGGCAGGCGATCAGCGCCGCCTGCGACTGCTTTTCATAGTCCGCCGACGAGCCGAACCAAGCTTCGAACATATGGCCACTGCTACACAACAGATCGAACACGATCATACGCTACCCGCCTCTACATGCACTGCGATGGGCCGGCGATGCGCGAGCGCGGGTATCCGGCTCCGCGTCCGCTCGATCGCCGCAAGATCGATCGATAGTACGGCATGGCCGGCGGGTTCACCCATGTCGAGCAGTACATCGCCCCATGGGTCGATGATGACGCTATGGCCATAGGTTTCGCGGCCGTCCGCATGTGCGCCGGTCTGTGCGGCAGCGACGACAAACGCGCCCGCCTCAATTGCCCGCGCGCGCATCAAGCTGTGCCAATGTGCTGCGCCCGTCGGCCGGGTAAAGGCCGCCGGGATCGACAGGATCGTCGCGCCCGCCTCGCTGAGTGCGGCATAGAGCGCCGGAAAGCGCAGGTCGTAGCAGATCGTCATACCGATCCGGCCCCAGGGCGTGTTGGCGGCAACGGCGCGCTCGCCGGGAATATAGGCCGCCGACTCACGGTAGCGCTCGCCGCTCGGCAGATCGACGTCGAACAGATGGATTTTGTCATAGCGTGCGCGGATTGCACCGCTCCTGTCGATCAGGAAACCGCGATTGACCAAGCGCTCAGCGGTGGCCGTCGGTTTGATGGCCAGCGACCCGAGATGCACCCAGATGCCCCGCGCCACCGCGACTTCACGCACCTGCGCGAGTACGACGTCGGCCTCCTCGGTGGTGGCGCTGGCGAAGGCTCTGGTTCTATCGCGGTCGAGCAGGCCGCTCATCTCCGGCGTGAAGGCGAATTCAGCGCCTTCATCAGCAACGGCGTTCAGCGCTTCAGCAAGCGAACGCGCGTTCGCGGCCGGGTCGATGCCCGTCGTCGTCTGCAGCAGTCCGAGCTTGAGGCTCACGCCAGCAGAGGATCGAGGCCGCCCGCGCGGTCGAGCGCTGCGAGATCATCGGACCCGCCGATATGCCGGCCGTCGATGAAGATTTGCGGCACGCTGGTCCGGCCGCCCGAGCGCTCGAGCATCGTCGCACGATCGGGGCCACCCATGGTGATGTCGATTTCCTCGAACGCCGCGCCCTTCTCCTTCAGCAACGCCTTGGCGCGCGAGCAATAGGGGCAGAGGAATTTGGTGTAGACTTCGACGTGCGCCATGATTGGATCCTTTCGCTCCTTATCGGTTCGAACTCAAACGCGCACAACTCGCGATAGGGCTAACAAATCCACCGAGGCCGCACCGGCTCGCAGCAATATACGGCTGCACGCGTCGGCGGTTGCGCCGCTGGTCAACACATCATCGACGAGGACGATCGCCCTTCCCCGCAGTTGCTCGCGACGATTTTGCGGCACGCGGAACGCGCCGCGCACGTTTGCGCGACGTTCGGACGGGTTGAGGCCGCCGCTCGCGCGCGTCGCGCGCTTGCGCTCGAAACCGTCAACGAGCAGTTCGACACCGGACACGCGTGCGACCGCCTTCGCCAGTTCGCCGGCCTGATTGTAGCCGCGCCGCCACAGCCGCCAGCGATGCAGCGGCACCGGCACGAGCAAGGCGCGGTCCCTTGCCAGCATGTCCGCACCCGCGCGCGCCATGGCCGGCCCCATGAGCCGCGCGAGATGCTGCTGGTCGCCATGCTTGAGCTTCAGCACCGCGTCGCGGGCCGCGCCCTCATAGGCAAAGGCTGCGCGCGCCGACCATTTCGGCGAGGTCGCGAGACATTGCCCGCACCGGCTGCCCTCTGGCTGCGGCACCTCGAACGGATCGCCGCACGTCGCGCAAAAGGGCGGAGTGATGAAGCGCAGGCTGGTCCAGCAGGCGACGCAGAAGCGGCCGTCGCCATCGACGATCTCGCCGCAACCCGGGCAGCGCGGCGGGAGCACCAAATCGATCGCCGCACGAGCAACATTGAGCAGCCTGTTCATCGGCTGCGAGATTAGGACCGTTACGCGAGCGTTTCCAGATGGCGCATCAGCGCAGCACGGGCTTCCCAGGCGGCCTGCCACATCTCCGGGTTCCCCAAGTCTGAGGGTGCGATTGCTTCGGGCCAATGCGCCTCGACCAGACTTGCCAGTGCTTCCCACTTCACATCGTCGAGAACGAAGCGCTGATCGATGGCGGGAACGGCAGATTCATCGACCGCGACCCGCAAGCGGAGGCAGGCGGGTCCGCCGCCGTTGCGCATCGATTCGCGGACATCGAGGATGTGAACCGCGCGGATCGGACCGTTGCCAGCGAGCATCCGGTCGATCCAGGCGGCCACGCGCGCATTTTCGCGCACCTCGGATGGGCAGATCAGCGCCATCGACCCGTCGGGCAAGGTCACCAGCTGCGAGTTGAACAGATAGGAGCGGATCGCGTCCTCAAGGCTGACCTCGCTGGCCGCGACTTCTACGATCTGGATGTCGGGAAGCCGCTCGGTCAGCCATGTGTACAGGCCCGCCTTGTCCTCGAACGCCTGCTCGTGCGCAAACAACACGCTTTCGTTGGCAACTGCGACAACGTCGTTGTGGAACGCCCCGGCCTGAATTGCTGCATCGCTTTGCTGCGCAGCATAAGTGCAGTCCGCGTCCAGCCCATGCAGCCGCGCGACCGCCTCTCCCGCGCTCTTGTGCTGCCGCGCCGGAAAGCCGGTGCGCCGGTCGACACCGTATACGAACACCTCCAGACCGGGTTCGCCATGCCGCGTCGCGAACCGCATGAAATTTGCGGCCCCCTCGTCGCCCAGACGCGCGGACACGGCCGAATGCACGGCGAAGTGACGCGCGTTCGCGAACACAGTGCGCAGCTGCCGCTCGGTCTCGGGGGCTTCGATGCTTCGGTGCAGCATCGACGACAGATTGGCGACCGTCAGGTGCGTGCGCCCATCCCCAGTATCGGGCGCCGGAGAGACCGTCCCGGCATTCGCCGTCCACATCGCCGATGCCGAACAGGCGTTGGCGAACAAGGCCGGATCGGATCGCCAAGCCGAAGCGCACACCGCTGAATCGTCGCCCGAGAACCCCAGCGTCCTGAGCCACGCGGCGTTGGGCCGCTCATGCGGCAGCAGAAACCCCTGCCGCAAACCGAGGTCCATGAGCGCCCGCATCTTGCCAAGGCCTTGCAGCGCCGCTGCGCGGGGACGTGACACGCCGCCCGCATTGGTCGCGCTGGCGATATTGCCAAGGCTGAGGCCCCCATAATTGTGGGTCGGGCCGATCAGCCCGTCGAAGTTGATCTCGACGAAGCTCATGCCGAACGGAGCCCAGTCGCGATGCTGCCGACCGGCGTCTCCGCCTCAAGGCTGGCCACCGGCCACGCGCAATAGTCGGCGGCATAATAAGCGCTCGGCCGGTGGTTGCCGCTCAGGCCGATTCCGCCGAACGGCGCATTGGACGCCGCACCATTGGTCGGACGGTTCCAGTTGACCACGCCGGCGCGGCTCGCCGTCCAGAAGCTGTCATAGAGATCGAAATCGCCGCCAATCAGACCGGCGGACAGTCCGAAGCGCGTGGCATTGGCTTCCGCCAGCGCTGCCTCAAAGTCGGCGACTCGGATCACTTGCAGCAATGGCCCGAAATGCTCGCGGTCCGGTCGATCCGCGACGTTGGTTACGTCGATCAGGCCCGGCGTCAGCAGCGGCTTGCCGTCGCGGAGCCGCGCCAAGGGACGAATGACCGTACCGCCGCGACTGGCGAGATCGGCAAAACCGGCGACGAGATTGTCGGCAGCCCGATTGTCGATGACAGGCCCCATGAACGGCTGCGGGTCATCGAACGGTCCGCCGACGATAATCCGGTCGATGAGGGCTGCGACCCGCTCCAGCAATGGCGCATGCTTGCCGTCCTCAATGATCAGCCGCCGCGCGCAGGTGCAGCGCTGGCCGGCCGACAGATATCCCGACTGAACGACAAGTGCGGCAACCGCATCGAGGTCGGCATTCGCAACATCCCACACGATCAGCGGATTGTTGCCGCCCATCTCGAGCGCGAGCATCTTGTGCGGCGTTTCGGCAAACTGGCGCGCCAGTGCAGCTCCGGTACCTGCCGAGCCCGTGAACAGCAGGCCGTCGATATCTGGATGACCGGCCAACTGGCGCCCCGTGTCCCCTGCCCCTTGGACGATATTGAGCACCCCTGCCGGCAAGCCCGATGTTTCCCAACATCCGACCATGAATGCCCCGACCGCAGGCGTCAGCTCGGATGGTTTGAACACGACCGTGTTCCCGGCCAGCAGCGCTGGCACGATGTGCCCGTTCGGCAGGTGCGCCGGAAAATTATAAGGCCCGAGCACGGCCAGCACGCCATGCGGCTTGTGCGACAGCCTCTGGTGAAATCCGTCGCCCGCCGACTGTTTTGTCGGCGTTCGCTCGGCATAGGCGGTAATGGAAATATCGACCTTGCCGATGACCGATGCGACCTCGGTCTTCGTTTCCCAGAACGGCTTGCCCGTTTCCTGCGCGATGAGCCTTGCAAAAGCATCGGCCCGATCGCGGACCACCGCCTGAAAGCGATGCACCTGATCGACCCGCTCCTCGATCGTCCTGCGCGACCAGTCGGCCAGCGCACGGCGCGCGGCCGCGACGGCGGCATCCACATCGCCCGCCTGGCCACGCCACAATTCGGCACCCGTGCAAGGGTCGGTCGAGATCAGGTCAGACGACATGGCGGACAATATCTCCAATGTTCAAATGGTGCAGTCGTGCTTCCGCTTCGGCGACGGCAAGCCCTTCGCCCTGCCATTCGGCATGGCCCATCCAGGCGCGGAATGACATGAGTTCGCCAGCAGCCAGCAAGGCTCGCGGCAGTCCGGGCGTCTTGGTCAGCGCAGTAACCGGCCCGGCCTTGCTGTCGCGGATGCTCTTCACATTGTCGATGCGGGCACAGACGGTCGGCCCGCCATCGAAAATGTCGACATAGCCGTCGAAGGCGAAGCCCTCCTCCTCCAGCATCGACAGCGCGGGGCGTCCGCTGTCGTGCGGCTTGCCGATCACGGCGCGCGATTCGTCGGGCAGCATCGACACGTAGATCGGATGCTTCGGCATGAGGTCGGCGATGAACTGGTTGCCGTGAACCCCGTTGAACCGGTCCGCCTCCTGGAACGGCATCCCGAAGAATTTCGCGCCGAGACCATCCCAGAACGGCGATCCGCCGTCGGGTGCCAGCCAGCCGCGCAATTCCGCCAGCACGCGGTTGCCGAAGCGCTGCCGATGCTGCGCCATGAACAGATAGCGGGACCGGGCCAGCAACCGGCCAACCCCGCCACCGCGCACCTCCGGGTGCAGGAAAAGTCCGCCAACTTCGCTCGAGCCGTCATAGTCGTTGACGAGATGCAGGACCTCGCTGGTGAAGGTGCGGGCGAGTTCGCGCGACGACTGCGACACGCGGCCGAGCTTGTAGCTGTAGAAGGGAAAGGTCGCGCCGACCCGGCTGAAAATCGCGCAGGTGCCGCCAATCCGGCCGGTGCCGGCTTCCTCCAGAATCAGCAGGTAGAGCTCATTGTCCGGCTTCGTGACATCGGCGGCGAAGGAGCGCGCGCTCCAGTCGAGCCGCGCCGCCAGCGCATCGCGATTCTGCGGCAGGTTGGTGAAGCCGCCGCCGGTCATCAGCGCAAAGGCGTGATAGGCGTGGAGGTCGTCGGGACGGGCGGGGCGGACGAACCAGCTCATGCCGGCAACCGCCCCTGCGCCAAGCGCATCAGGATCAGCGCTGACAGCTGCGCGCGTTCGACGAGACTGTCGACGCACAGGAACTCATCGGACGAATGGATCGCACCGCCACGCGGACCCAGCGTATCCACCACCGGTAGACCGTGCGCCGCGAGATTATTGCCGTCGCAGACCCCGCCGGTATCGCGCCAGCCAATCGGCAAGCCCAGATCGGCACCGCAATCCTTGACCAGATCGAACAGCCGCCGCTGGTTGGCGTCCATGGGTTTCGGTGGCCGCGCGAAGCTGCCGTGCAATTCGACCGTCACGTCATGCTGCGCAGCAATTGCTGCAGCAATTTTCGAAATTGCAGCCTCGGCAACGGCTTGGTCTTCCAAGGTGGTCGGCCGCACATTGAACCGCGCGACCGCCATATCGGGCACGATGTTGTTCGGACCGCCACCCTCGATCTTGGCCACGTTCACGGACAATCCGTCACGCACCAGCCCGGAAAGCCGAAGGGTCAAATCGGCAGCCGCCACGATCGCATTGCGACCCTTCTCCGGTTCCCGGCCCGCATGTGCCGCGCGCCCCTTCAGCACTGCGGAGAAATTGCCGCTACCCTTGCGCGCGCCCGCCAGCGTCCCGTCGGGCAATGCAGGCTCATAGGTCAACCCGACATCCGCGCGCTTTGCGCAATCCGCGAGTAGCGAGGCCGACCCCAGCGAGGACACTTCCTCGTCAGAATTGATCACGACCTCCCAGGACAGCGCATCCGCAAAGGGCGAATCGGCCACCGCTGTCAGCGCCGCGATCAGGACCGCGATCCCACCCTTCATGTCCGCCGTACCCGGGCCATTCAGCGTGTCGGCGTCGAGCCAGCGGGAAAATTGGAAGGGGTGATCGACAGCGAACACCGTGTCCATGTGACCCGTCAGCAACACCCGGCATTTCGCACGCGGGTTTTCGCACGCGACATGCAGGTTTTGGCCATGCGCCACGGCGCGCAAAATGCCGTCGGCCCCGGCCGCTTCGACCGGTGCCGGATCCCTTAGCGATACGGTCCCAAGGGGTGCAAATGCTGCACGGAGCCGCGCCGCCATATCGGCCAACCCGCCGAGGTTCCGGCTACCGCTATTGACCGCGCACCACTCCTCGATCCGCGCCGTAAGCGGCGCGCGGGCATTTTGGAGATTCGCAATGACGTCCGCCTCTGCCGGCGACAGTCGGGTCATTCGTCGCGTTTAGCGCAACATAGTTGCGGCGTCACCTCATCCCAGACGCCGTCCCGGCGAAATTTCGTCTGGGTCGGTCTTCACACAGATCAGCGCTGGCGTCCCCGCGGCTCGCGCTTCGGCGAAGGCAGCGGCGAAGTCTTCCGTCCGTTCGACTGTCGCACCGAAGGCCCCGAAACTGCGGGCATAGGCGGCGAAGTCGGGGTTGGTGAGCGCGGTGCCGCTCTGGCGGCCCGGGAAGTCGCGGGCCTGGTGCATGCGGATCGTGCCATATTGCGAATTGTCGACGACGACGAAGATAACGTTCGCGCCGTAGCGGGCCGCAGTGGCGAGGTCGTTGCCTGCCATCAGGAAGTCGCCGTCTCCGGCGATGACGATGACCTCGCGGTCGGGGTGGAGAATTTTGGCTGCAATGCCGGCAGGGACGCCATAGCCCATTGCGCCGCTGGTCGGGGCGAGTTGGGTGCCGAGGCGGCGGTGCTGGTGGAAGCGGTGCAGCCAGGCCGCGAAATTGCCGGCGCCGTTGCAGAAGATCGCATCGGGGGCGGCGACCGAGTCGATATGGTCGATGACCTCGGCCATGTTGACGCCAGCCTGGACGGCGGTGGGCGTGACCCAGGCCTCATAGTCGGCGCGGGCGTCGGAGACCCAGCTGTCCCAGCGTTCGCCGTGGATCATCGGGCCGAGCTCGGCGAGCGCGGCGCAGGCGAGGCGGATCGACGACTGGATGGCAAGCGCGGGACGGCGGACACCCGTGAGCGTGTCGCTGTCGGGGTGAATATGGACGAGAGTCTGACCCGGCTCCGGCGTCGCGGGCAGCGTATAGCCCTGGCTCGTCACCTCGCCGAGGCGGGTGCCCAGCGCGATGATGAGGTCGGCCGACTTGACCCGCTCGAGCAGCTTGGGATTCGCCCCCAGCCCGAGCTCGCCGGTATATTTGGGATGGCTGTTGTCAAACCGGTCCTTGCGCCGCCAGGCGGTGACGACGGGCAGCCGCGCATCCTCGGCGAAATGCTGGATGTGCGCGCAATCCTCCTCGGTCCAGCCGGGGCCGCCGAGCCAGAGGATCGGACGCTCGGCGACGTCGAGCATGTGGCCGAGTTCGGCGATCGCGGCCGGGTCGGGCGCCGCTTCCGCCGCCTCGATCATGCGGACTGTGGCCGGCGTCGCCTCATGGTCCAGCAGGTCTTCGGGCAGGACGATGACGACGGGACCGGGCCGCCCCGACAGCGCCGTCGCAAAAGCGCTCGCGACCAGCTCCGCCGCGCGGTCGGCGCGATCGAGGACGACGACTTTCTTCGCGACCCCCGAGAACATCGAGCAATAGTCGATCTCCTGGAACGCCTCACGCTGCAGCATGTCGGTGCCGACCTGGCCGACGAACAGCAGCAGCGGCGTCGAATCCTGGAAGGCGGTGTGCACGCCGATGCTGGCATGCGTCGCCCCGGGGCCGCGGGTGACCAGCGCGATGCCGGGGCGGCGGGTGAGCTTGCCATAAGCTTCGGCCATGTTGGTGGCGGCAGCCTCGTGGCGGCAGGTGATGAGCTGCAGGCGGTCCTGCACGTCGAAGAAGGCGTCGAGGACGGGGAGATAGCTTTCGCCGGGGACGGCGAAGGCGTGTGTGATCCCCTGGCCGACGAGCGTGTCGACGATGGTTTGGGCGACGGTTGGCATGCCCGGTGGATGGCAGCGGACCGGCGCGGGGTCAACTGCGGCGGACAGGCTTTGCGTCGCCGCGATAGCCCGCTAAGCCGAGCACAATGCCGCGCGTCATCACCAGCCATTCCAATGAAACGCTGAAGCGCATCAAGTCGCTGCGCGAGAAGAAATTCCGGCAGCGCGAGGGGCTGTTCCTCGCCGAAGGGATGCGGATCGTCACCGAGGCGGTCGACGCGGGGCGGGTGCCGACGATGCTCGTTTATGCCGAGGAGTCGCGCGGGCATCCGCTGCTGCGCCGGCTGGCGGAGGCCTGTGCCGCGAAGGGCGGCGATGTCATCGAAACCAATGCGGAAATCCTCGGCAAGCTGGCGGCGAAGGACAATCCGCAGTCGGTGCTCGGGGTGTTTCCGCTGGTCGAGACTCCGCTCGCCGCGATCGACCGCAAGAGCGCCTTTGCTTGGGTGGTGTGCCAGTCGCTGAAGGACCCCGGCAATCTCGGGACGATCCTCAGAACGGCAGATGCGGTGGGGGCGGGCGGGGTGATCCTGCTCGACCAGTCTTGCGACCCCTATTCGGTTGAGGCGGTGCGGGCGTCGATGGGGGCACTGTTCACCCAGACCGTGGTGCAGACGACGGGGCCGGCATTCTTCGACTGGCTGCGAACCGGGCCGGGGCAGCTGGTCGGAGCGTCGCTGAATACCGAGCATGACTATCAGGCGGTGCGTTACGAGTCGCCGACCTTCATCTTCATGGGCAATGAACAATCGGGGCTGCCGCCGGACTATGAGGCGGTTTGCGATGCGCTGGTGAAGATCCCGATGGCCGGGAAGGCCGACAGCCTGAACGTCGCGGTGTCCTGCGCGGTGCTGCTGTATGAGGTGTTCAACCAGCGGCGGCGGGCATGATCGCGCTGCTGGCCCTGGCTGCGGCGCTTGCGGACGGACCGGGCCTGCGGGACTTCTGCGCCGACCGGCCGGGCAAGGATACGCCGACCTGTATCCTCGATGCCGGGCATCTGCAGGTGGAGACGGGGCTCGCCGATGTCACGCGGCAGCACGACGCGAGCGCGACCGACCGGCAATATGGCTTTGGCGACACGCTGATCCGCTATGGCCTGACCGAGCGGTTGGAAGTGCAGCTCGCGCTGCCGGGGCATGTGACCGACCGGAGCCGGGACCGGGCGACCGGCGCGCTCAGCCGCGTCGCGGGCTTTGGCGATATCGGCGCATCGCTGCGCTTCAGCCTCGTCCACCCCGATGGCAGCGGCACGGCGGTGGCGATCGAGCCGTTCGTGACGGCGCCGACCGGCAAGGCGGGCATCGGGGCGGATGGCTGGACCGGGGGCGTGATCGCGCCGCTGGCCTTCGACCTTGGCGGGGGCTGGGCTTTGGTCGCCGACCCGGAGGTTGATATCGATCCCAATTCGCTGAAGGGCGGCGCGCATGCGGCGTGGACGGGGCTCGTCGGGCTCAGCCATGACATCGCCAGGGGCCTGTCGCTCGGCGGCGAGGTGTGGGCGATGCGCGATGCCGATCCGGGTGCGAAGACGACGCAAGCGTCGGTCGATTTGACGCTCAGCTGGATGCCGCGCGAGCATGGCAATCTGCAGTTCGATGCCGGGGCCAATTTCGGGCTGACGCATGAGACGCCGGACAACGAACTCTATGTCGGGGTGGCCGAGCGGTTCTGATCGTCATCCCTCCGTTTGGCGCAGCCCGCCCCAGCCGCTACAGAGCGGCAGATGCTCCGCCTGACCGAATTGACCCTGCCGCTGCACCATGCAGAGGAGGCGCTGCCGGCGGCGATTTGCAAGCGGCTGCGCATCGCGCCGCGCGAGCTCGTCCGCTATGTCGTGGCGCGGCGGGCGCATGACGCGCGCGACAAGAGCCGCATCCAGCTGGTCTATTCGGTCGATGTGAACGTCCGCGACGAGAGCGGCGTGCTGGCGCGCTTCCGCAAGGACCGCAATGTCCAGCCGACGCCGAACACCAGCTATAAATTCATCGGTCGCGCCCCCGAGGGGGCGGCTAGGCCCGTCGTCATCGGCGCGGGGCCGTGCGGGCTGTTTGCCGGGCTGATCCTCGCGCAGATGGGCTTCCGGCCGATCATCCTCGACCGCGGCAAGGTGGTGCGCGAGCGGACCAAGGACACCTGGGGGCTGTGGCGGCGCAGCGTCCTGAACCCCGAATCGAACGTGCAGTTCGGCGAAGGCGGCGCGGGCACCTTTTCCGACGGCAAACTCTACAGCCGCATCAAGGACCCGCGGCATCTCGACCGCAAGGTGCTGACCGAGTTCGTCAAGGCCGGCGCGCCGCCGGAAATCCTGACCGAGGCGCATCCGCACATCGGCACCTTCCGGCTGGTGACGATGGTCGAAAGCCTGCGCAGGACCATCGAGGAGCTGGGCGGCGAATATCGCTTCGGCACCCGAGTCGACGGCATCGACATCGCGACGGCGGCGGACGGCCAGCGGCGCGTGCAGGGCCTGCACCTGCAGGGTGGCGGCTATCTGGAGGCGTCGCGCGTCGTGATGGCGATCGGGCATAGCGCGCGCGATACCTTTGCGATGCTGCATCAGGCGGGCGTGTACGTCGAGGCCAAGCCCTTCTCGATCGGGGTGCGGATCGAGCATCCGCAGTCGTGGATCGACCGGTCGCGGTTCGGCGCCGACGCCGGCAACCCGATCCTCGGCGCCGCCGAATATCATATCGCGCATCACTGCAAGAATGGCCGGACCGTCTACAGCTTCTGCATGTGCCCGGGCGGCACCGTGGTTGCGGCGACCTCCGAAGAAGGCCGCGTCGCGACCAACGGCATGAGCCAATATTCGCGCAACGAGCGCAACGCCAATTCGGGCTTCGTCGTCGCGATCGACCCGGCCCGCGACTATCCGGGCGACCCGCTCGCCGGCATCGCCTTCCAGCGGCATTGGGAATCGCTCGCCTATGTCGCCGGCGGCTCCAACTACCGCGCCCCGGCGCAGCGCGTCGGCGACTTCCTCGCGGGACGGCCGTCGGAGACGCTCGGCAGCGTGACACCGTCCTACCGGCCGGGCGTGACGCCGACCGACCTTGCGCGCTGCCTGCCGGACTTCGCGGTTGAGGCGATGCGCGAGGCGATCCCGGTCTTCGGCACGCAGATCGCCGGCTATGACCATCCCGACGTCGTCATGACCGGGGTCGAGACGCGCACCTCCTCCCCCGTCCGCTTCACGCGGGGCGAGGATTTTCAGAGCCTGAACACCGCCGGGCTGTTCCCGGCCGGCGAAGGTGCCGGCTATGCGGGCGGCATCCTGTCGGCGGCGGTCGACGGCATCAAGGTCGCGGAAGCCGTGGCGCGCAGCATCGACGGGGCGTCCTTCGACTACGCTCAGGATGAGCGGCGATAGGGGTTGGATCGGGCGAAACAGAGGGTGGGCGACGGATGGCCTTCAGCCGGGGGACTGGCGATCCCGCAGCGCGTGAAAGTCTATTTCGACGGCGGCTGCCGGACGGCTGCGGGAATCATGGAAACGGCCGTGGTGGTGCGTGGCCGCACCTGGGTGGAGCGCGATCTCGGGCCGGGGACGAGCATGGACGCGGAGTGGCTGGCGTTGATCCGGGCGGTGGAGGTGGCGGGGGAGCTGGGGCTGACGGATGCGCTGTTTCTGGGGGATGCGCTGGGGGTGATATTGCCGGCGACGGGGGCGCTGAAATGCCGGGCGGCGTTTGCGCATCATCTTGAGCGGCTGAAGCGGGTGAGCGGCGAGGCCGGGGCGTTGAAGATCCGGCATATCAAGCGGACGCAGAACCTTGCCGGGATCGCGTTGGCGCGGGGGCATGGGCGGTAAAGCTGCACTTGGCGCAAATACAGGCGCGGACGTGGCGCCGCCGTCGCGACTCGATGGTCACGACGGCGGATTGGCTCCAATTCGCAATCTTGCGCCCAGACTGGATTCAGGTCGCCGAAACGGAGTTCCGGCTAGACCGAAGCAGCGTCAGAACCGCGCCGCCAGTTTGATTGTGCCCTGGTGCGCAACATAGCCCTTGCCGGTCGTGTAATAATCGTAACCCGCCTCAAGCGTCCAAGGCCGGCTGCTGCGGCCGCCAGACGCAATCGATAAGCTGCCGCCAGCGTTGAAGAGGTTGTCGCTTGCTGCAATTCCCGGAACGGAGAACGACTGGGAACCGGGCACGACAAACATGGCAACCTGTTGAAGTCTTGGATTTCCAAGTTCGCGCAGCCACTTTCCGTGCACTTCGGGCGTCACCACGCCACCCGAGGTCAGAATATTGCGTGCCAGCTTGAGGCCGGCAGCAGACTCGATGAAGTCATAGCGGCGCGGCACAACCGTCAGATTGATGTCGCCCGCGCCTGTTTCGGTATAGCCATCAAGCTTGACGCGGCTGAACTGCAGGGATGCAAGCG
>CALRQP020000006.1:0-140808 GCA_943370355.1 Sphingomonas paucimobilis | reverse complement strand
GCCGCGCCGTCAGGCCCCGACGCGCTTGCGCCGCCCGGCCACGACGCCGGCCAGCCCGAGGCCGAGCAGCGCAAGGCTTGCCGGTTCGGGCGCATCGACGGGCCCCTCGTCCGCGGGAATATCGATATTGATCTGGAAATTATCAGACGCTGACAACAGGCGGGTGAGGGCGAACTCCCCCGTAAAGCCGACACCGGGAGTAAATGGGCTCAATACCGTGCGCCGCTCCCGCTCGATGGTCACGCCGGTGATGGCTCCAGGATCGTCGGGGATGAACCGGCCGTCGATCAAGGACAGGGTGCCGGTATAGGTGAGGATCAGCCGATTGATAACTTGGTCGAGCGAGTAGCCGGCATATTCACCGAGCTCGTTGTAAAACTCGATCAGGTCGTACTGGAAGTCTTCTAGACTGATAGTACCATAAAGAGCACTGTAGCGGGAATACTCGCCATATATGCTCCCTGTAGCATTGGGACCGCGGAGCGCCAAATTTGCCAGCGGCTCAGAAACCCCCAGCTGGCTATTGATCATATCGCCGTCGCCGTTGAACGCGTGGCCCGGTATGGGGAAAACGTCGGTTCCCTTGCTGGTGTCGAACTGGAACTGTGCACTGACAGCTTGAATGCCGGTGATCGGCGAATCGCCGGGCGCGTCGGTGGTATAGGATCCGTTGGAGGCCGACGCCGTGAAGGTGATGATCCGTGCGGCGGCGGGTCCTGCGGTTGCGACCATCAGGAGCGCGGCGGCGGCGAGGCGGCGGAGCATGAACGTAAGTCCTTCGAGAGAGTGGGACGCTACGCCAAACCATCACTGCAAGCGGCTCGCGAGACACGCGACACAGTGGATGCGTACTCGCCCATGTTACCGAGCACGCTCACCGTCGACACCCTATCGGTCAATGGACGCGGGGCAAGCGCAGCGGGCCTTTTGGCAGCCAGAGGCAACAGAAGTGGCGGGCATCGGCAAATGAAGCGCCGATTGCGGCCTGCTGCGGCATTTTGGCGGTATGGAACGAGTTGCGACGGGCGCGGACTTGCGGAATAAAAAGCTGGGGCAGATGGGCAAAGGCCGGTGGCGATGGGCAGCCGCGCGGGTTCGATCGACGGGTTTCACTGGCGGCTCGACAGCGCGATCGAGGACGATGCGCTGACGCGCTACCGCGATGCCGTCGCCGGTTTCTACGATGTGACGGTCGCCGAGCGCGGCGATGGACGCTTTTACAATCATCTCGAGGGCTATCGGCTCGGCGGCGCGATCCTGACGCATTGCCGCTCGGTCGCGCAGGACTTCCGCCGCAGCCGCGCGCTGGCGGTCAAGGACGGGCTCGACCATATCCAGATCATCATCCAGCGCGAAGGCCGCCACTTCGGCAATTATGACGGGCGCGAGACCGAGGCCGGGCCGGGATCGATCCGGTTGCTCGACATGGCGCAGCCCTGGATCTCGCGCAGCGAGGATTATGCGTTTCTCGACCTCGTCGTGCCGCGCGAGGCGCTGCCGCGCAGTCTTGACCGTCGCGATACGCACGGCCTCGTCATCGCCGACGGACCGGGGGCGCGGATGCTCCAGGCGCATTTGGCGACGCTGTGGCGGGAGGCGGGGGACCTCAGCGCCGAGCAGGCCGCGCAGGCGGTCGAGGCTGGGCTGGCGCTGCTCGGTGCGGCCGCCAGCGATGCGCCGCCGCCGGTCGAGCCGCATTATCATGAGGCGCTGGAACGCACGCTGCTGGCGCGGGCGCGCGCGCATATCCGCAAGCGGCTGAGTGACCCGGCGCTGACGCCCGCCGCGCTCGCCGCCGGGCTCGGCCTGTCGGCGCGGACGCTTTACCGGCTGTTCGAGCCGCTGGGCGGTGTGGCGGCGACAATCCAGGCGGCGCGGCTCGATGCGACCTTCGTGGCGCTGCGATCCGGGACCGAGGACCGGCGCTCAATCTCCGAGATCGCCTTCGCGCATGGCTTCGCGTCGAACGCGCATTTCAGCCGCGCCTTCAAGGAGCGGTTCGGGGTCCGGCCCAGCGAGGTCCGCAGCGGCGAGGATCGCAGCGCGGCAGCAGGCGACGCGGGCTTCGGAACCGTCGCGAGCTGGGCGCAGCGGCTCTAGGTCTAGCGGCCCGCCTGAACGACCGGCCCGAGCGCAGCGCCGAGCAGCGCTTGCGGTGTGATCGCAGCGGGCACCGCGCGCGGCGTGCCATGCCCGGCGCAGGCGAGGCAGCGGGCCTGCATCGTTGCACCGCCTGAGACACTGAGTGCGTCGGCGATCTGCGACGCGGCGCGGGCCTGCGATTGGCGCAGGATGCGTGCATAGGCGTCGCCCCCGCCGCTGTCCTGGTCGTTGCCGAAGCCGCGTTCGAGCAGCTGCACGAAGAAGGCGGGCTTGGTTTCGATGTCGATGGTGCGCGCCTTCACCGGATCGAGGCTGGCGCGCTTGGCGGCAGCGGCGATCGCGTCGTCGAGGCCGCCGAGATGATCGACGAGGCCGAGCTGATGCGCGGTGCCGCCGGCCCAGACACGGCCCTGGCCGATCTGGTCGACCCGCGCCGGGGTCAGGTGTCGCGCCGTTGCGACAAGGCCGGTGAAGCGGCGGTAGATGTCCTCGACCGAGGCCTGCAGCAGCAGCTTGGTCGAAGGGGTGAGGCCCTGCAACACGTTCGGCTCGCCCGAATAAGGCGTGGACTTCACGCCGTCCGCGCCGATGCCAAGCTTCTCAAGGGTCTTGGCGAAGGTCGGGATGATCGCGAACACGCCGATCGAGCCGGTGATCGTCGACGGCTCGGCGAACACCTCGTCCGCGGCGGTCGAGACCCAATAGCCGCCCGAGGCTGCGACCGGACCCATCGAGGCGACGACGGGCAGACCTTCCGCCTTGGCATCGGCAATGGCTTGGCGGATCTTCTCCGATGCGCTGACCGATCCGCCGGGGGAGTCGATGCGGACGACCAGCGCCTTGATATTGTCCTTGGCGGTCGCCTCCGAAATCAGGTCGGCGATCGTGTCGCCGCCGGCGGTGCCCGGAGGCGCCTTGCCGTCGACGATGTCGCCAGCGACATAGACGATGCCGACCGCCGAGCCGCTGGTGTCGCGCACCGGCGAGGTTGCGCGCAGATAGTCGGCCATGCGGATTGAGTTGAAATTGCCGGGGCGGTTGTCGCTGCCCTTGCCGACGCGCTTCGCCATTTCGCGGCCGAAGGCGACGCGGGTGCCGATCTTGTCGACGAGGCCATCGGTGAGTGCAGCCTTGGCAAAATCGCCGCCCGCCGCTTTCACGCGCTCGGGCAGGTTGGCAAGCACAGCGTCGAGGCGGACCTTGGGCCGCGCGGCCTCCACGTCGCTGGTGTAACTCGCCCAAAGCGCATCCACGAGCGCCTGATTCGCGGCCTTCGCTTCGGGCGACGAGTCGGAGCGGATGAAGGGTTCGACCGCCGACTTATAGGTGCCGACCTTGAACACCTCGACATCGACACCGAGCTTGTCGAGCGCCGATTTGAAATAGAGGTTGGAACCGCCGGGACCGCTGAGCAGCACGCCGCCCAGCGGGTCGAGCCACGCCTCATTGGCCTGCGCCGCCAGATAATAGCCATCGTCGATATAGGCCGCGCCATAGGCGTAGACGGGCTTGCCCTTGGCCTTGAACGCACGCAGCGCCTCGCCAACCGACTGGAGATTGGCCTGGCCGCTGCCGAGGAACATGTCGAGGTCGAGCACGATCGACTTGATGTTGCCGTCGTTGGTGGCGCGGTGGATCGCCTCGATCACATCACGGGCGCGGACCTGCGGTGCGGGGTCGTTTCCGCCGGTGAAGACGGCCGCGAAATTGCGTTCGCTCGGCTGGTCGACCAGCGTGCCGTCGAGGTCGATCACGAGGGCGCTGCCCGAGGGGACGATCGCCGGTCCCCCGCCGCGGGTGGCACCCCACAGGCCGACGAACACCAGCAGCAACAGGATCAGCGCCAACGCGTCCTTGACGCCGACCAGCACCCGCCAAAGCCCCCGCAAAAACCGCATTCATCACCTCGAAGACGTGTATGAGCGGGATATAGCGGCGGGTCGTCGATTGTCTATGGAGCGCCCTAGAGAATCTCGTGAACGCGCTCGGCGGGGCGGCACAGGCGCGCGCCTTTCGGCGTCACAACGATGGGACGCTCGATCAGGATCGGATGCGCCGCCATGAAGCCGATGAGGTCGGCATCGCTCCACTTCGGGTCGTCGAGGCCGAGATCGTCATAAGGCGTGCCGCGCCGGCGCAGGATATCGCGCGGCTTCAGGTCGAGCTTGTCGAGCAACTGGCGGATCGCGGGCGCGCCGAGCGGGGTCTTCAGATATTCGACGATGGCTGGCTCGATACCCGCCGCGCGGATCGCCGCGAGCGTGTTGCGGGAGGTGCCGCAGGCGGGGTTGTGATAGATAGTGACGCTCATCCGCCGACCCATAGCGGCGGGGTGCGGCGATGCCATTCCAGTTCGCTCTCCAGCGCATAAGCGAGTTCGAGCAGGATGCGCTCGCCGCCCGGTTTGGTGGCGAACTGGATGCCGATGGGCAGGCCGTTCCGGCTCATGCCGATGGGCAGCGCGATCGACGGGCAGCCCGCGACATTCTCGTTGCCGGTAAATGCGGCATAGCGCGTCACGCGTTGCAATTGCTCCTCGAGCGGCACCGACTGGCCGAGATAGCCGATCTTCACCGGTTCGCTGCCGAGTACCGGCGTCATCAATATGTCGATCGAGTCGAACTGCGCGACATAGGCCTTGGCCATCTCGGTCAGCGTGCCGATCGCGGCCTTGACGCCGTCCGGCCCGGCCTTCTGCGCGATGCTGGCCATGCCGAAGGTCAGCGGCTCGAGATCGGCAGGCCCCGGCATGCGGCCGAGTGATTTGGCGACGGCCTCGATATTGCGCGCGGCGCCGGCGCCCCACAGCGTCAGGAAGGCATCATTGCCGCGTTTGCCGTCGAAATATTGCGGCTGGTCGGCGAGCTTGTGCCCGAGCTTGCTTATTAGCGCCTGCGCCTGCGCGAACACCCGCTGCACATCCTCGGTCGGCGGATTGCCATAGCCGTCCGTCAGCCGAGCCCCGACCCGGAGCTTTGCATCCGAGGGTCCGGCGACAAGCCCGACCGGCGCGAACCGAGCGTCCGCGCCATGCTGCTCGACCGCCGCGAACCAGGCCGCCGTGTCGCGCACCGTGCGGCTCACGCAATTGTTGACGCTCAGATTGTAGACGATGTCGCCGGGATCGCCCTGCACGCGGCTGCGCGACGGCTTGAGGCCGACGAGACCGTTGCAGGACGCCGGGATCCGGATCGAGCCGCCGCCGTCCGAGGCATGCGCGAACGGCACCACGCCCGCCGCAACCGCTGCGCCGGAGCCTGATGACGAGCCGCCCGAGGAATGATCGAGGTTCCATGGATTGCGCGTCGGGCCGTTGAGCAGCGCCTCGCCGGTCGCGGTCAGGCCGAACTCGGGGCTGGTGGAGCGGCCGATCGGGACGAGCCCTGCGGCGTAGATCGCCGTGACGATGCCGCTGTCATGGTCGGCGATACGATCCTTGTAGGCGCGTGCGCCTTCGGTCCAAGGCAGGCCCTTCTGCGGCGCGAGTTCCTTGACCAAGGTCGGGATGCCCGCCAGCGCGCTGCCTGGCGCCGCTTTGGCGCGGGAGCGGGCGCGATCATAGTCTTTGAACGACACTGCATTGATCTTCGGATTGGCGCGCTCCAGCCGGTCGATCGCCGCCGCGACGAGCGCGGCACCTGACGTCTTCCCAGCCGCGAGCGCTGCCCCCATCGCCGTCGCATCCATGGCCGCCGGCTTGGCGCTTGCGCCCGTTAGCGGTGCGACAGCAGCAAGCGTTGCGCTTGCTTCAAGAAAGCGGCGTCGTGAAACCATGACCATGCAGATATCCCCCGGTGATTTTCCCGAAAGCTACGTCGCGCCCACCGGGCGCCACAATGGCCATTTCTGCTGGGGAATGTGCTTTGGCCGTGCGAAACCGAGCAAAATTTGTGCGATGGCAGTCGCAACGCAATGAATATCGGGGTAGTTGGGGCCCTAAAGCCGGATAGAGTGGAAGACGAGTTTGATCGAGAACCGGAACCTGAAACCCCTATCGTTGCATGTCCCCGAGCCGAAATTCCGGCCCGGCGACGAAGTCGATTTTGCTGCGGTGGATATCCCGGAAGCAGGCGCGGCACGGCGGCCCGATGTGGCCGACAACGCGCGCGATTTCACTGACCTGTCCTATTCGCTGGTGCGCGTGCTCGACGGCAATGGCGACGCGGTCGGTCCATGGAACCCGCGGCTGTCGCCCGAAATGCTGCGCAATATGCTGCGCAGCATGGCGCTGGTCCGCGCCTTCGACGAGCGCATGTTCCGCGCGCAGCGGCAGGGCAAGACGAGTTTCTACATGAAGTGCCTCGGCGAAGAGGCGGTGGCGGTGTCGGCGGCCTATGCGCTGGACCGCGACGACATGTGTTTCCCCTCCTACCGCCAGCAGGGTTTGCTGATCGCGCGGGGCTGGAGCCTCGTCGATATGATGAACCAGATCTACTCGAACCGCGGCGACCGGCTGCAGGGCAAGCAGCTGCCGATCATGTATTCGGCACGCGAGGCTGGCTTCTTCTCGATCTCTGGCAATCTGACCACGCAATATCCGCAGGCGGTCGGCTGGGCTATGGCCAGCGCCGCGAAGGGCGACACCCGCATCGCCGCGACCTGGTGTGGTGAGGGATCGACGGCGGAAGGAGACTTCCACTCGGCCTGCACCTTTGCGAGTGTCTACCGCGCGCCGGTCATCTTCAACGTCGTCAACAACCAGTGGGCGATCTCAAGCTTTTCAGGTTTCGCCGGGGCCGAGGCGACGACCTTCGCGGCCCGCGCCGTTGGCTATGGCATCGCCGGGCTGCGTGTCGACGGCAATGACGCGCTGGCCGTCTATGCCGCGACGCTGTGGGCGGCAGAGCGCGCGCGCACCAATTGCGGCCCGACGCTCATCGAGCATTTCACTTACCGCGCGGAAGGTCATTCGACCTCCGACGACCCCACAGCCTATCGCTCCGCCGGCGAACCCAATGCCTGGCCGCTCGGCGACCCGATTCGTCGCCTGCGCGATCATCTCATCCGCATTGGCGAGTGGAGCGAGGACCAGCACGCCGCGATGGACAAGGAATTGTCCGATCAGGTGAAGGCCGCGCAGAAGGAAGCTGAGAAGAATGGCATCTTGGGCCATGGTCTGCTCCAGCCGCTCGAATCCCTGTTCGACGGGGTGTTCGAGGAGATGCCCTGGCATCTACGCGAACAGCAGGCGCAGATGATCGCCGAGGAAACCGCCTCCGGCCGGCCGTGGGCCCCGAAATGAGCGGCGCGGACGAACAGGGCGGCAGCAGCCGCATGAACATGATCCAGGCGATCAATTCGGCGCTCGACGTGATGATGACGCGCGATCCCGATGTCATCGTTATGGGCGAGGATGTCGGCTATTTTGGTGGGGTGTTCCGCGCGACGGCCGGGCTCCAGGCCAAACATGGCAAGACCCGCGTGTTCGACACGCCGATCACTGAATGCGGCATTATCGGGGTCGCGGTCGGCATGGGGGCGTACGGCCTGCGCCCGGTCCCGGAAATCCAGTTCGCCGACTATATCTACCCGGCGCTCGACCAGCTGGTATCGGAGGCGGCGCGGCTGCGTTACCGGTCGAATGGCGAGTTCATCGCGCCGATGACGGTGCGGTCGCCGTTCGGCGGCGGCATCTTCGGCGGGCAGACGCACAGCCAGTCGCCCGAAGGCATTTTCACGCATGTCTCGGGCATCAAGACGGTGATCCCGTCGACGCCCTATGACGCCAAGGGCCTGCTGATCGCGGCGATCGAGGACAATGATCCGACGATCTTCTTCGAGCCGAAGCGCATCTACAACGGGCCGTTCAACGGACATTGGGACAAGCCCGCGCAGAATTGGGCGAGCCATCCGGCTGGCGAGGTGCCCGAGGGCTATTACCGCATCCCGCTCGGCGAGGCGAAGCTGGTCCGGGAGGGCGAGGCGCTGACCGTGCTCTGCTATGGCACGATGGTGCATGTGTGCATCGCCGCGGTGGAAGAGGCCGGGATCGCCGCCGACATCGTCGACCTGCGCACACTGGTGCCGCTCGACATCGAAGCGATCAAACGCTCGGTGAAGAAGACCGGGCGCTGCATGATCGTCCATGAGGCGACGCGCACTTCGGGCTTCGGGGCTGAACTGTCGGCGCTGGTGCAGGAGCATTGCTTCTACGATCTGGAAGCCCCCATCGAGCGCGTGACGGGCTTCGACACGCCCTATCCGCACAGCCTTGAATGGGCCTATTTCCCCGGCCCCGTCCGCCTCGCCGAGGCGCTCAAGAAGATTATGAAGGACTAGGCGATCATGGCCCGCTTCGTATTCAAGCTGCCCGACATTGGTGAGGGCATCGCCCAGGCCGAGATTGTCGACTGGCACGTCAAGGTCGGCGACCGCGTCGAAGAGGACCAGCCGGTTGCCGACATGATGACCGACAAGGCGACGGTGGAAATCGAATCGCCAGTCGCGGGCATCATCGTCGAAGTCGCGGGCGAGGCCGGTGAGCTGGTGTCGATCGGCGCGGCGCTCGTCGTCATCGAGACCGATGCCGAGGTTGAGGCCGATGCGCCCGCGCCGTCAGCCAAGGCGGAGGACGTTGAAGAGCAGTTCGAAGCCGAGAACCCTGGTGTCGAAATCGTCGAGGCCGCGCCAGCGCCTGCGCCAGCGCCCGTCGCCGCGGCACCGAAGTCTGAGCCGAAACCCGAGCCCGCCCCGCCCGCGCCGCACCGCGAGCCTGTGCTCGCCTCGCCCGCCGTCCGCGCCCGCGCCAAGGATCTCGGCATCGATCTCGCCCAAGTGAAGCGCGAGGGGCCGCATGTCCGCCACGCCGATCTCGATGCCTTCCTGCGCTACGGGGCGGGCCAGGGCTACATGCCGCCGCATGCGTCGCGCGCCCGCGAGGATGTGCCGGTCAAGGTCATCGGCATGCGCCGCCGCATCGCCGAGAATATGGCGGCGTCGAAGCGCGCGATCCCGCATTTCACTTATGTCGAGGAGATCGACGTCACCGATCTTGAGGATATGCGCTCCGACCTCAACGACAATCGCGGCCAGCGTCCGAAGCTGACGATGCTGCCGCTAATGATCGTCGCGATCTGCAAGACGCTGCCCGCCTTCCCGATGATCAACGCGCGCTATGACGACGAGGCGGGCGTGGTGACGCGGCACGGCCGCGTGCATCTGGGCATGGCGACGCAGACCGATGCCGGGCTCATGGTCCCGGTGATCCGCGACGCGCAGGACAAGAATGTCTGGCAACTGGCGAGCGAAATCACCCGACTCGCCGAGGCGGCGCGCACCGGCAAGGCGAAGAGCGAGGAACTGTCGGGCTCGACGCTGACTGTGACGTCGCTGGGGCCGCTCGGCGGCATCGCGACGACGCCGGTGATCAACCGGCCCGAGGTCGCGATCATCGGCCCGAACAAGATCGTCGAACGCCCGATCTTCCGCGGCGACGACATCGTGCGCGCCAAGCTCATGAACCTGTCAATCAGCTGCGACCACCGCGTCGTGGACGGCTGGGACGCGGCGACCTTTGTGCAGGCGTTGAAGAAATTGCTGGAGACGCCTGTTTTGCTGTTCGCGGATTAGGTTGGGCGAAAGCTGCGAAGCTCGCCTTTTGGGTGGTTTGTTGCTGGGCAACTTTTGCAGATGCAGCGGCAGAAGCAGACGTTTTCGTATTTGGTTTGGCTTGAAGGTATCCGCAGGACATACATCGCTCGCCTCAATCGTGATCTAGGCGTAGGCCCGCGGCAGGCAGGCCGAAGGTGCGCCGAAACGTCCGGCTGAAGTGCGCCGAATCTGCGAATCCTGCCTCGTGTGCCGCTTGTGTAAGCGAACGACCTGCTGCGTATAGCGCTACGGCACGCTCCATCCGAAGCCACAAAACGTAGGTCTTGAATGGCAGCCCGGTTTGGGCAACGAAAAGGTGACGCGCTCTGCTCGGCGATAGCGCAACGCATCCCGCAGCCTTGGGCAGGGTCAAGTTTTCTTCAAGATTTCGCTGCGCATAGGCGATCATCGCAACCACGCGAGAGTCAAGCTCCGTTGGTAAATCGGCCGATGGAAGCCTGGTCATTATACTCTTGCCCAGCTGCCGGAGCTCTTCTTCAGAACCACCGCGCTCGAAACACTGGCGTAGCGGTTCGAGAGCGGTCGCCAAGGGACCGCTTGTAATGTTTCTCCCCCGTTGCAGCGTGAACAAATGTTTCCCGAGCGCGATGCCCACCGAACTCTCAGGGGCAATGAACAGAAATGCGACTGCACCACTCGCGCGGAAGCTATGGCGCGCGTCCGACCCCACGGCAGCAACCGGACCTGCTAGCTTTTCGTCGTCCACGCTGATTTCGAACCAGCCCTTCAGTCGAAATGTGACTTGAACCGCGTGGTGCGCATGTGGGCGCAGGTCTGCGGTCTTCTCGCCCTCCAGCATCCAGAGGGCCGCCCCCTCCCACACGACGATGCGCCCTTTGCCAATGACGGCCATTGCCTTACCCCGCTCGGGCTATTGCTCGGTCGGCAATTTCGAACACGCCGCACGTAAATTAAGATTAGCCGCTACGTTCAAGTGCCGACGCGATTCGCATCGTATCCGATGAACTCCACAAACCGAATAAAGGAGTTCATCAATGACCGAGACCTGCAAATGCAACCCCTGCACCTGCGCGCCGAACTGCAAGTGCGCGACTGAGCCCAAGGCCTGCAACTGCGGGCCGACGTGCAAGTGCGGCCCAAACTGCGGCTGCGCAAACTGACGGCTCGCGGCGAAGCGCCTGTTGGGTGACGATCAACCGTGTCGCTCGATCAGGCGCTTCGCCGTCCCGGCCCAACATCTTACGGCCAGCATCAGAACGTGATGCGACCAACCCATCGGAGTTCGAGAGATGACGATTGGAGACATCTCGGCCACGGCGCTAGGCGTGGGAGCGCTGTTGGCAGCAATCGTAGCGCTATTCGCCCAAGTCATTGGATATGACCGTGACAAGTCTTTCTATGCTGTTGTTCTGACCGTGGTCGGCGCTCTCTATCCGCTTTTCGCCATAATGGCGGGCGGTGATGCATTGATACCCGAGATCGCATTTTTTGCCCTATTCGCGGGCATGGCTGCAACAGGTTTCGTAAGGAGCCTCTGGATTGTGGCCTTTGGACTCATGCTCCACGGTGTGTTTGATTTCGTTCGACAGAGCTACCTGAACGCGCCCGGTGCGCCTGAATGGTGGCCGGCCTTTTGTGGCGCATACGACATCGTTGCAGCACTTGGTCTCGCGGTGCTGTTGCTTCGTGATCAAAGACGAACCGCGCATTCGGGTCCGACCGATGACTGAAGATCAAAATCGTCAGCCGATGCAGCGCCGACTACCTGCCCATGTGACCATCCTCGGGGCTGCCGGTGGTCTAGGTCAAGGCATCCTCCGGGTCTGCCGGGAGGAAGGCATCTCATTCACCGCTGTTGTCCGCTCGCGACCCGAACGCATTTCTGACATACCCGAAGGATGCCGCGTCGTTGTTGTTAGGTCGCTGGCTGACCAAGACTCGCTTACAAACGCCCTCACTGGGACAGCCGCCGTGATCGCTGCCTTGGGAGTTACCGCAACGAGCTTCGACAGCTCGGCACTTATTTCCAAGAATACTGTCACGGTTGAGGCGTCAATGCTGGCCGCAGGCGTAGATCGCCTCCTCATCGTGAACTCGCTTCTGACAAATCGCCCCGGTGCGCCTGCCAGCAAGGCAATGCGTTTATTCGCGATGCTGCCTGGCAAAATCGGGCGTGGGGCCACAGAGTTGCTGGCGGTGGCGGATGCTCTGGGCCACGGTGCATTTGCTCGGCTGCGCTGGACTCTGGTGCGTGCCGGGGTCAATCCCAGAGGCATACATGAGGCACCCGTCGCGTCTGACGATTGGGGCAGCGCCGTGAATTCCCTGACGCCGGTCTCCTATGACGCGATGGCCAGATGGATAGTTGAGGAGATTGTCGCCAACGACTTCATTCGGGCGGCGCCCCTCGTATCACGATCGCGCCATTCTAAACGCCGCCGCCCCAACGATTAGCGCTTGGTTCGCCTGAACAGACGACTGCTCATGCTCGACGACACGGGTTGCTGAAACGTCCGCAATGGAGTCGTTAGCCGTCTGTCCGCTTACCAACGCGCCGCTACAGGAAACCCCGCAGCTCTGCGACAAACCGCTCGAACTGGTCATGATGCAGCCAGTGTCCCGCCTCCTCGAACAGTACCGTCCGCGCGTTCCGGAAATGCCGGGCGCGGCCGTCCTCCTCGGGGTTGGAGGCCCAGCTTTTGCCGCCATACATCAGCAGCGTCGGGCAGGTGATCGCCTGCCACAGCGCCTCGATCTGTTGCTGCGGCAGGTCGACGGCGCCCCAGACGCGCAGATAGGGATCGAACTTCCAGCTCCATGAGCCGTCCTCGTTGCGGTTGGCGCCGTGAATAGTCAGGTGCCGCGCCTGTTCGTCGGTCAGGAAGCCATTTTCTTCCTTCATCCGGGCGAGCGCAGCCTCAAGCGTCGGGTAGCGGCGCGGGGTCCGGCCGGCGGCGGCGCGCTTGTCCTCGATCCAAGCGCGGAGGCGCTGGTCGAACAGTACGGCGTCGCGCTCGGCCTGCATCTTGGGGGAGGGGCCGAGACCCTCGATCGCGACGATCTTGCGGACACTGTCGGGGTAGAGCCCCGTGTAGCGCAGCGCGATATTGCCGCCGAGCGAGTGCGCGACGATCGTCACCGGCGCGAGCTGCAGCTGATGCACGAGCTGCGCGATGTCGTAGATGTGCGACTGCATCGAATAGTCGCCATCGGGCGACCAGGCGCTGTCGCCATGGCCACGCAGGTCCGGCGCGATGACATGCCAGTCTTGGTAAAGCTGCTCCGCCGTCCAGTCCCAGCTGCGGCAATGATCGCGGCCGCCGTGGATGAGCAGCAGCGGCGGTGCGTCGGCATTGCCCCAATCGGCATAATGCAGCCGCAGCCGCTGCGAGACGAAGCTGTTCGAGGTGGGGCCGGTAGACATGCCAACTTAGTTTCGCATCGGCGCGCCGGCGTCAACTCCGCGCCGGCTTGCGGCATTCTGTAGGGTGTAGGAGGCCCGATCAGGGTCCCGCCGCCGAGCAGTTTTGGGAGGGTCGGCGGTCGTTGACGTTCTGTGCTGTCCTGATCATAAGCCTGCTTAGTATTAGCCTGCATCGAATCGGGGCAGGCGCCTTCCTCAGGAGTCGTCCATGCGCTTTGCCCTTATCGCCACCGCCCTCATCCTGTCCGCCGCGCCGCTTGCCGCTGCGGAAAGCGCTGCGCCGCAGCCCAAGGTCGGGCAGACCCTGCGCGGTGCCTCAAACACGCGTCTCGGCGTGATCGACAAGGTCCTCGCGGACGGCTCAGTGCGCGTCATCGTCGATGAGCGTTTTGTCGTGATCCCGGCCGGAACGCTGACCGTTGCCGATGGCAAGGTCGTGACCTCGCTCTCCAAGGCCGAAGTCAGCAAGCTCAACTAACTGAGCCAAGCGCCCCGTTCCCTAGCCGTACGGCCGGGGATGGGGCGCAATTCGACGAAATGACTCCGTCGCGTCCGGGCGGCGTCGAGCTTGCTGCATTTTCGCGGTGCGAAGGGCGGCGCATGCGCTAAAGCACGTCCGAGTGCTTTGCCCGGCGTACCGACCCCCTGCCTCGATCGAAGGAGCCTGCATGCCGACGCTGATCCTGTTTGGAGCGACCGGAGACCTGTCCAAGCGGATGTTGCTGCCGTCGCTGTTCGGCTTGCATGCCGATGGCCTGCTGCCCGACGGCTTGCGCGTGCTGGGAACCGCGCGCAGCGATCTGACTACCGATGCCTTCCGCGCACAGGCAGGCGAAGCGCTGTCGAAGTTTATCGAAGCCGACCGGCGCGATCCGGCGAAGATCGGGAGCTTTCTCGAGCGGCTGACCTATGTGAGCCTCAATGCCAGCGATCCGGCATCCTTCGGTCCGCTCGCCGAGGCAGCGGGCGACATCTCCAACGGGCTGTCGATCTTCCTGTCGACCGCACCATCGTTGTTCAGGCCGACCATTTCTGGACTGGCCGCGTCGGGCCTTGCGGGCGAAGGCACCCGGCTGGCGCTCGAAAAGCCGCTCGGGACCGATTTGAAATCCTCCTGCGCGATCAACGACGCGGTGGCCTCGGCGTTTCCGGAGAGCCGGACCTTCCGGATCGACCATTATCTCGGCAAGGAAACTGTCCAGAACCTGCTGGCGCTGCGCTTCGGCAACAGCCTGTTCGAGCCGCTGTGGAATGCGACCGGCATCGACAATGTGCAGATCACCGTGTCGGAAACCGTCGGGCTTGAGGGCCGCGTCGCTTATTATGACGGGGTCGGCGCGCTGCGCGACATGGTGCAGAACCATATGCTCCAGCTGCTCGCGCTCGTCGCGATGGAGCCGCCCGCCAAGTTCAACGCGACAGCGGTGCGCGACGAAAAGGTCAAGGTGCTGCGCTCGCTCCGGCCGATCGATCGGACGACGGTCGCGGGACATAGCGTCATCGGCCAATATGCAGCGGGCGCGGTGGGCGGGCAGCCGGTGCCCGGCTATGCGGATGAGCTGGGCAAGGGTTCTGGCATCGAAACCTTCGTCGCGCTGAAGGCGCATGTCGACAATTGGCGCTGGAAGGGCGTGCCTTTCTACCTGCGCACTGGCAAGCGCCTGCCGGTCCGCGCGTCAGAAATCGTCATCGAATTCAAGCCGGTGCCGCATTCGATCTTCGATGCCGATGGGGCGACGCTGAAGCCGAACAAGCTCGTTATCCAGCTGCAGCCGGACGAGAATATCCGCATGCTGATGATGACCAAGCAGCCGGGACTCGACCGCAACGGCATCCGCCTGCGCGAGGTGCCGCTCGATCTCGGCAATGCCAATGTGTTCGCCGATGTGCGCCGCCGCATCGCCTATGAGCGGCTGATGCTCGACCTCATCGAAGGCGATCCGACACTGTTCGTGCGCCGCGACGAGGTGGAAGCGCAGTGGACCTGGATCGACGCCATTCGCGACGGCTGGACGGCGACCGGCATGACGCCGAAGCTTTATGGAGCGGGGACTTGGGGTCCGGCCGCGGCCATCGCGTTGACCGAGCGCGACGGCGTAAGCTGGCATGATTGAGGTCAATTGGTCGGATCATGACACGCTTGATGCGCTGGCGGATGCGGTTGCGGCGCAAGTTGCCGCAGTTGTAGCGGAAGGCCGTGCAGCGCGCGGCGCGAGTCTGGTCGCGTTTCCCGGCGGCGCGACGCCGAAGCCGGTCTTCGCGCGGCTCGCCGCTGCTCGACCTGACTGGAGTCGCGTAATGATCGTTCCGACCGACGAGCGGATCGTGCCGATGACCAGTCCGCTTTCGAATGCGGCGGAGCTTGGCCGGACATTTGCCTCGTTCGGCGCGACGGTCGTGCCGATGGTCGATGGCGATGCGAAAGATCGGCATGCTGCGGGCGATGCTGCCGATGTACGACTGTCGCGCCTCGACTGGCCGGCGGATCTCGTCTGGCTGGGTGCGGGCGGCGACGGGCACACCGCTTCTATCTTTCCGGGGGCGGACTATGCTGCCGCACTTGACGCGCGTGCAGGCCGCTTCGCGGTCGGTGTGCGTCCCGATCCGCTGCCGCCAGAAGCGCCGGTTGACCGGGTAACACTGACGCGGTCGGCAATCGCCTCTGCCCGCCGGGTGCTGCTGACGATCACCGGCGATCCCAAGCGCGCGGTTGTCGAGCAGGCTCTCGCCGAAGGCGACGCCTCGCGCTTTCCGATTGGGCGGGTACTGGCCTATTGTCGCGGGGCCATCGACGTTCACTGGTGCCCCGCATGACCCTGCATCCTGCTGTCGAAGCCGTCACGGCGCGGATCGTCGAGCGATCCGCACCCGGCCGCGCCCGCTATCTCGACCTGATCGCGCGCGAGCGGGATAGCGGCGTCGATCGGCCCAATCTGTCGTGCGGCAACCTCGCGCATGGATTCGCCGCGTCGGGCGAGGACAAGGCGGCGATCCGCGGCGGGCGGGCGATGAACATCGGCATCGTCACCGCCTATAATGACATGCTGTCGGCGCATCAGCCCTATGGTCGTTATCCGGAACAGATGAAGCTGTTCGCGCGCGAGGTCGGTGCCACCGCGCAGGTTGCGGGCGGTGTCCCGGCGATGTGTGACGGCGTCACGCAAGGCCAGCGCGGCATGGAGCTGTCGCTGTTCAGCCGCGACGCCATCGCGCTGTCCACGGCGATCGCGCTCAGCCACGGCATGTTCGAGGGCACGGCCCTGCTCGGAATCTGCGACAAGATTGTACCCGGCCTCCTGATCGGTGCGCTGCGCTTCGGGCATCTCCCGGCGATTCTCATCCCGGCCGGGCCGATGCCCTCGGGGCTCGCCAACAAGGAAAAGCAGCGCGTCCGCCAGCTCTATGCCGAGGACAAGGCGAGCCGCGAGGAACTGCTTGAGGCCGAGGCGGCGAGCTACCACGGCGCGGGGACCTGCACTTTCTACGGCACAGCCAATTCGAACCAGATGATGATGGAGGTGATGGGCCTGCACATGCCGGGCGCCGCCTTCGTCAATCCGGGCACCAAGCTGCGGCAGGAACTCACGCGGGCGGCGGTGCACCGGCTCGCCCGCATCGGCTGGGATGGCGGGGATTATCGCCCGCTCGGCCATTGCATCGACGAGAAGGCGATCGTGAACGCGGTGGTCGGACTGCTCGCAACCGGCGGATCGACCAATCATGCGATCCATATCCCGGCGATCGCCCGTGCGGCGGGCATTGTCATCGACTGGGAGGATATCGACCGGCTGTCCGCCGTCGTGCCGCTGATCGCGCGCGTCTATCCGAACGGATCTGGCGACGTGAACCATTTCCATGCGGCGGGCGGGATGGGCTTCACGATTGCGACGCTGCTCGAGGCGGGGCTGCTCCACCGCGATATCCTGACCGTCGCGGGGCGCGACCTGGCCGACTATGCGAAGGTGCCGGAATTGGCCGGTGAGAAACTTATATGGAGCGATGCGCCGGCGGTTTCACGCAACGAGGACATATTGCGCCCGGCAACCGCGCCATTCGCGCCGGATGGCGGGATGCGGCTCGTGACGGGCAATCTCGGTCGCGCGATCTTCAAGACCAGTGCCGTCGATGCGGTGCGCTGGACGATCGAGGCACCGGCGCGGGTCTTCTTCAACCAGGACGAAGTCGTTCGCGCCTTCAAGGCGGGCGAGCTCGATCGCGATGTCGTCGTGGTCGTGCGCTTCCAAGGACCGCGCGCAAATGGGATGCCTGAGCTGCACAAGCTCACGCCGTCGCTGGGGGTGCTGCAGGACCGGGGATTCCGCGTCGCGCTGGTCACCGACGGGCGCATGTCCGGCGCGTCGGGCAAGGTGCCCGCTGCCATTCATGTCTGCCCGGAGGCGCTTAGCGCAGGCCCGCTCGCGCGGTTGCGCGACGGCGATATCGTCCGGCTGTGCGCGCGGCGCGGCGAGCTCGCCGCACTGGTTGATGCTGCTACTTGGGAGCGCCGGGACGCCGCCGATGTACCTCCGCCAGCCTCGGGTACAGGTCGCGAGTTGTTCGCATTCATGCGGCATGGGGCCGACAATGCCGAACATGGCGCTTCGGCGATGCTATCGGCAGCCGGACTGTGAAAGGGAAAGTCTTGAACGTCGAACAGGTCATGCGGCTTGCCCCGGTCATTCCCGTGCTGGTCGTCGAGGACGTGGCGCATGCCCGCCCACTTGCCGAGGCACTCGTGGCCGGCGGCCTGTTCGCGCTGGAGGTGACGCTCAGAACCCCGGCGGCGCTGGAGGTCATTGCCGAGATGGCTGCGGTGGAAGGCGCCGTGGTTGGCGCTGGCACCGTCCTGAACGCCGCGCAGTTGGATGCGGCGCTGAGCGCTGGGGCGAAATTTATCGTATCGCCGGGCCTGACCGACCGGCTTGGTCGCGCGGTTGGCGAACGGGGCTGCGCCTTCCTGCCCGGGATCGCCAATGCCGGCGACATCATGCGCGGGCTCGACCTCGGTCTGACCCACTTCAAATTCTTTCCCGCCGAGGCGAATGGCGGGACGGCGGCCCTCAAGGCCCTGACCGGCCCGTTCGCCGACGCACGATTCTGCCCCACCGGCGGTGTGACGCTCGACAATGCACCGTCGTGGTTGGCGATCCCGCAAGTGCTGTGCGTCGGCGGAACTTGGATCGCACGGCCGGGAGATACGGATTGGGCTGCAGTCACAGGGCGTGCAACAGCGGCCGTTTCGCGATTGAACTGAAAGGCGCACCGCGAACGCGTATTGCTGTCGGACCATGGAGCCGCATTGGCTTTTGGCGGAGCGAGAGGGATTCGAACCCTCGAAGAGCTTTCACCCTTACACACTTTCCAGGCGTGCGCCTTCAACCGCTCGGCCACCGCTCCCGCAAGGCGGCGCACTTACACCGGGGAGCGGCGGCGGGTCCAGTGCCTAACGGGACGGCTTGGCCTGGGGTTGCACCGTTGCCAGCGAAATCGGGTTGATCGCAACGCCGAACAATTTCCAGCGACCGCTGGTCCATTGATAATAGAGGTCGAAGCTGATCGCCGTCGGACGCAGGCCGAATTGTCCTTGCAGGCGCAGAACATCGGGCGCGGCCATCGCTGGGGTCGCGCTCCAGGTCGGTGTCAGCAGGATGGTGTTCGCAAGATCGATATCCTGCCGGCGCAGCGACGCGAAGATCGCAGCGAGCTGCGCCGCATCATTGTTCGCCTGAAAGCCCGGTGCACCGAGGTCGCGCAGCACCGAATAATTGCCGGAGCGGTTCGCCTGATCGATGGCGAGCATCGTGCTCCAGACCATTTTCGACAGCTCCATCGCGCCGGGGACGGGTACAGGCGATGGCGCGGCCGCGCTTGGGGGCGGTGTCTGGGCGACGAGCGGTCCGGCGGCAAGCGACAGCACCGCAAGTGCAAACAGGCCGGCCGGGGCATGACGCCCCGGCCTTCCCGTCCGTTTGGTCCGGATTACCAAGCGACCTGGAACCCGGCGCGAGCGCCGACTTCACCCGAATCGAGTCCGACGCCCAATCCGGCCGAAACCGACGACATTTCGCCGACCCGCGCGGAAACGGCCGAGCTGAACGCACCGCGGTTCTGGAAATAGCCGAAGCCGCCCGACAGCGCGAAGGAGGCACCTGCGGGAATCGCCGGCGTCTCCATCGCCAACGCCATGGCGACGCCCTCATTGGCCTTGCGGATGTCCTGACGATTGATGTCTGCCAGATTGAACAGCGCCGCCGTCTGGCCCTGCAGCGTCGTGATCTGGCCCTGCGCGGTCGTCAGGGCCGGGAGCAGGGTCGTGTTGCGGCCGAGAACGCCGTTGGCATCGACCGTCGCTACGCCAACCGAGGCAGCGGTCTGAGCGGCGGTGCTGGCGGCGATGTCGCCGATTCGTACCGAGCTGCCAGTGCCACCGAGGACGACCTGATCGTCGGCAGTGGCGGTCGCGCCAAAGCCGACCGCCGTTGACCGCGCGCCCGATGCGACGGTGTTCTTGCCGATGGCGCTGGCCGACACGCCGCTTGCGAGCGCCTGATGGCCGACCGACAGCGAAGTCGTCGCCGTCGCGCGCGACTGCCAGCCGAAGGCCTGTGCGCCCGTCGCCGATGCGACGGATTCACCGCCGACAGCGGTCGAATGGAAGCCCGATGCCGCTGCCTGGTCGCCGATGGCGACCGCATCTTCGGCGGTGGCCGTGGCAAGGTTGCCGACGGCGACGGAGGTGCCCAGCGACGCAACGCCGGACGGCGTGACGCCATCTGCGGTTGTCGCGCCGTTGCCGATCGCCACCGAACTGATCGCACCCGCGGTCGCGAGATTGCCGAATGCTGACGATTGCAGGCCTGAGGCGACCGAGCTTTTGCCGACGGCCGTTGCGCGAACGGCCGAGGCGTTGGCCTGGTGGCCGGCGGCGGTCGCGAACTGGGCAGACGCACTTGCCTGCCACCCGAATGCCTGTGCGCCTGTGCCCGATGCGACCGACTCGCCGCCGACGGCTGTCGAGTGGAAGCCTGAAGCTGCCGCCTTGTCGCCGACGGCCACCGCATCCTCATTGGTTGCGGCTGCGAGATTGCCAATCGCAACTGAGGTGCCGAGCGAGGCGGCACCCGAGGGCGTCACGCCAGATGCAGTGGTGGCCCCATCGCCGATGGCGACCGAATTTGGCGCGGCGGCGACTGCGCCTGTGCCGAGCATCACCTGCGCTGCAGCGGGTGCCGTGCAGCACAGCGCCGCAATTGCCGACGCCGCGAGCAGTCCGCTGCGGCCGATAGAACTCGTCATCATGCTGATCCTCCCTGTTGAAGTTCCCCAACCCGCCGCGGAGCCTAGCTACGATCGAACGATAGGTAAATGTCGTTGCGGGGGCGTGAATGTCGCAGGAGGTCCGGGTGAAAAGTCGTGGCGGGTTTTGCGGCTCTGTGGAAGAATTTGCTGCGACGGAGGGGCGATGATCGAGCGACTGGCGGGCGGGCTGGCGGTGGCGATGGCCGCGGTCGGAATGTGGATGGGGTTGCGCCATGCCTGGGGCATCCGGCCGCACCGGGCGACGCGGGCGCTCCACCTGCTCGGCGGCGCGCTGCTGCTCGACCTTGCACTGATTGCGGCGCGGGCGCCGTCCGGGCTGGCCATTGGCATGGTTGTCGCGGCGCTGGTGTCAGGGATGGCGGTGCCGCTGACCGCGAAATCGCTGCCGGAGAGCGCCGGGATGATCATGCTGACCCATGGCATGGTCGCGATTGCGGCGGTGGCGCTGGTCGCGGTTTGGGCGATGGCGCGGTAGGGTCGGAGGAGGGGAGCGGTCGGCAAAGCCGCCGCTTCGTCGGTCCTGTCGCCGGGGCGAGCGGGCAAAAAGAAAGCGGGGGCGGTGTTGCTCACCCCCGCTCACTTTGCGAGTCGCCCCTCCCCGGTAGGGAGGGGACGCGCCGCCTTACGCGCTGTAATACATATCGAATTCCACCGGTGCCGGGGTCATCTCCCAGCGGGCGACTTCTTCCATCTTCAGCTCGATATAGCTGTCGATCTGGTCGCTGGTGAACACGCCACCCTTGGTGAACACCGCCTTGGACTTGGCGAGGTTTTCGAGCGCCTCGCGCAGCGAAGCGCAGACGGTCGGGACCTTTTTCAGTTCCTTCGGCGGCAGGTCATAGAGATTCTTGTCCATCGCCTGACCGGGGTGGATCTTGTTCTCGATGCCGTCGAGGCCCGCCATCAGCAGCGCCGAGTAAGCGAGATAGGGATTGGCAGTCGCGTCGGGGAAGCGGACTTCGACGCGGCGGCTCTTCGAGCCCGTGCCATAGGGAATGCGGCAGGAGGCCGAGCGGTTGCGGCTCGAGTAGGCGAGCAGCACCGGTGCCTCATAGCCCGGGACCAGCCGCTTGTAGCTGTTGGTCGACGGGTTGGTGAAGGCGTTGACGGCCTTGGCATGCTTGATGATGCCGCCGATGAAGTAGAGCGCGGTGTCGCTGAGGCCCGCATAGCCGTTGCCGGCGAACAGCGGGTTGCCCTTCGCCCAGATCGACAGATGGGTGTGCATGCCCGAGCCATTATCTTCCTTGATCGGCTTGGGCATGAAGGTCGCGGTCTTGCCGTAGGCATGCGCGACCTGGTGCACGACATATTTGTATATCTGCATGCGGTCGGCGGTCGTGACCAGCGTGCCGAACTCGAGGCCGAGTTCGTGCTGGGCAGCGGCGACCTCATGGTGATGCTTGTCGCAGGGCAGGCCCATTTCGAGCATCGTCGAGACCATTTCGGCGCGCAGATCGACGGCGGAATCGACCGGGGCGACCGGGAAATAGCCGCCCTTGGCGCGCGGCCGGTGACCGAGATTGCCCTCGGCATAAGCGGTGCCGGTGTTGGTCGGCAGCTCGATATCGTCGAGCGAGTAGCTGCCCTCGTTATAGCTGAGCTTGAACTGGACATTGTCAAACACGAAGAATTCGGCTTCGGGGCCGACATAGGCGGTGTCGCCGATGCCGGTGTTCTTGAGGTAAGCCTCGGCGCGCTTCGCGGTCGAGCGCGGGTCGCGGGCGTAGAGTTCGCCGGTCGACGGCTCGACGATGTCGCAGACGAGGATCATCATCGGCGTGGCCGAGAAGGGATCGAAATAGACCGCGTCGAGATCGGCCTTCAGGATCATGTCGGATTCGTTGATCGCCTTCCACCCTGCGATCGACGAGCCGTCGAACATGAAGCCGTCTTCGAGCATGTCCTCGGTCACGGCGCGCTGCGCCATCGTCAGATGCTGCCACTTGCCGCGAGGGTCGGTGAAGCGGAGATCGACCCATTCAATCTCCTTGTCCTTGATCATCTTCAGGATGTCGGCTGGCTTGTTCGGCATTGAAATAGTCCCCTTGCTCGCTTGGTCTTGAACTAGATGGCGTCGCTGTCGCGCTCGCCGGTACGGATGCGGATCGCGGTCTCGATCGGCGACACGAAAATCTTGCCGTCGCCGATGCGCCCGGTGCGCGCGGCATTGGCGATGGCCTCCAGCACGCGATCGACCTGATTGTCATCGACGACGACCTCAAGCTTCACCTTGGGCAGGAAGTCGACGATATATTCGGCACCGCGGTAGAGTTCGGTATGGCCCTTCTGGCGGCCGAAGCCCTTGGCCTCGACGACGGTGATCCCCGACACGCCGACTTCGTGCAGCGCCTCCTTCACTTCGTCGAGCTTGAACGGCTTGATGATCGCTTCGATTTTTTTCACGAGACCGGTGCCCCCATTTTTCTGTGCATGCGTTTGTAGCCGGCGCGTCCATGTCGGCGCGCATAAAGCACGCCCGTAGCGCGCGTTCTGCACGGTTCGTGCCAGACGGGCCATAGAGGGGACGGCGACCAAAGCCGGCGGTGTTTGCTTAGCTCTACGGCAGCACTGCCGCATTTTCAGGCAATGCAGCCTGTGCCGCAGGGTGACGTCTCGCTCCCAGGTCGCGGCTCGCCTTGACGGTCAACGGACGGGGCCGTATCTGCGCTCCCTCGCGTGACGGTTATATCGGACACGCCGTGGCGACCGTAGCTCAATTGGTTAGAGCGCCGGTTTGTGGTACCGGAGGTTGCGGGTTCAATCCCCGTCGGTCGCCCCATCCTCCCCTGTCTGCCGTTGCAAATCGGCCCCGTTCGTTTATTGCGCGCGCTTGAAACATTATTGCTTGGAGTGTTCGGCGATGGCGGTGTTCGGCGCGACCGATTTCGATGCCCACGAGGGTGTTCATTTTTTCACCGATACCGCGACTGGCCTGCGTGCGATCATCGCGATCCACTCGACCCATCTCGGGCCGGCGGCAGGCGGCGCGCGTTATTGGTCCTATGCGAATGAGGATGCGGCGCTGACCGACGCGCTTCGGCTGTCGCGCGGCATGAGCTACAAAAATGCCATGGCCGGGCTGCCGATGGGCGGCGGTAAGGCGGTCATCTTGAAGGGGGCCACGCCGAACAAGAGCGAGGCGTTCCTCGAGGCGTTCGGCAGTGCGATCAACTCGCTGGGCGGCGCCTATGTGACCGCCGAGGATGTCGGCATGTCCGACCAGGACATGACGGTGATCTCGCGGCGCACGCGATATGTGTCGGGCCTGCCGGTGTCGGGCGGCAAGGCGGGCGGCAACCCGGGGCCGTCGACGGCGGAGGGTGTGTTCCTCGGCGTGCGCGCTGCGGTGCGCCACAAGCTGGGGCGTGACGATCTGAGCGGTGTGCATATCGCGATCCAGGGGCTCGGCTCGGTCGGCTATGCGCTGGCCGGCAAGCTCGCGGCCGTGGGCGCGAAGCTGACGGTGGCCGACATCGACGAGGGCAAGGCGTGGCGCGCCGCGGCGGAGTTCGGCGGGCAGCATACCGGTGTCGCGGAAATCGCGTCGGTGGCTGCGGACGTGTTCAGCCCCTGTGCGCTCGGGGCGGTGCTCGATGCCAAGTCGATCCCGGCGCTGAATGTCGCGATCGTCGCGGGGGCCGCGAACAACCAGCTGGCGACGCCCGATGACGGCGCGCGGCTGCATGCGCGCGGCATCCTTTATGCGCCGGACTATGTCATCAACGCGGGCGGCATCATCAATGTCGTGGCCGAGTATCTTGGGAGCGGCGACGCGGCGGCGGTGACCAAACAGATCGCCGAAATCGAAGGGCGCCTGGGGGCAATCTTCGCTGAATCGGATGCGACGGCGACGCCGACCGATGCGGTTGCCGATGCGATGGCGCGGAAGCTCATCGGGCGGGGCTGACAGAGCGGCCCAACCGCCGCATAGTCCTGCCAAATCCGGGGGGACCGATGTTCAAATTGCTCGCGCTACCGCTGACGCTCCTTGCCGCGTTCCTGATCGCGGCCTGGGCGGAGATGACGCCGGCACCGCAGCCGACGGGTGCGACGGGCTTTTCGGCCGAGCGGGCGATGGAGACGGTGCGCGCGATTTCCGCCAAGCCGCATGTCAGCGGGTCGCCCGAGGCAGCGCGGGTGCGCGACTGGCTGGCGGGCGAACTGCGCAAGGCGGGGCTCGAGGTCGAGATCCAGCATGCGTTCGCGGTGCGGCAGTCGGTCAAATGGCCGGGCATTCTTGCGGCACCCGTCGACAACATCGTCGCGGTGCTGCCGGGGACGGACCGGACGACGCCAGCGGTCGCGCTGATGGCGCATTATGACGCGGTGCCTTACTCGTTCGGCGCGAGCGACGACGGGGCGGGGACGTCGGTTACGCTGGACACCGCGCGGCAGATGGCGCGCGGGCCGCAGCCGAAGCGCGACGTGATCTTCCTGTTCACCGACGGCGAGGAACTTGGCCTGCTCGGCGCGACGGCTTTCTTCAAGGAGCACCGGCTCGCCAAGCATGTCGGCATCGTCGTCAATGTCGAGGCGCGGGGGTCAGCGGGCCGGGCGACGATGTTCCAGACCTCGCCGGGCAATGCCGAGCTGATCCGGCTATGGGCGACGCATGCGCCGCATCCGGCGGGGTCGAGCCTGACCGACGCGATCTACAAGCTGCTGCCCAATGACACCGACCTGTCGGTGTCGCTCGATGCGGGCATTGCCGGGATCAATTCGGCGTTCGTCGGCGGGCAGTTCGATTATCACAATCCGACCGACAGCGCGGCGAACATCGACCGGGGGTCGCTCCAGCATCTCGGCGAGTTCGGCCTGTCGATGACGCAGGCGCTGGCCTTTGCCGACAGACTGCCGGACCGCGGCAGCGATTCGGCCTATTTCGACCTGTTCGGCCAAACCGTCGCGCATTATCCGCTCGGCTTCGGCTGGCTGCTGGTCGTGGGTGGCGCAGCGCTGGTCGGGCTGCTGGCGGTGCGGACCAGGACGGGCATCGGGCGCGTGCTGCTCGGACTGATCGGCGCGCTGGTCACGGTCGCGGGCGTATTCGGGTTGCTGTTCGGGCTGCGGACTCTGCTCCACGGCGTTGGTGTCATTGGCGACCGTGAGATGCTCGCCGAACTGACGCCGCTATTTGCGATCTACATTGCCGTTGCGACCGGTTGGTCCCTTTCAATGGCCAAATGGCTGAGCCGCTGGCGCGCCATCGGCGGCTGGGGGCTGTGGATCGGCACGATGCTGCTGGCACTCCTGCTGTCGGTGCTGTTGCAGCTTTATGTGCCGGGCGGGGCCTATATCTTCGAATGGCCGCTGCTGATCGCAGCGGTGCTCGGCCTTGTCGCCGAGCGGCGCGGACTGGACTCGGCGGCGGCGGGCTGGTCGACGGCGGTAGCCGGCGGCCTCGTGTTCGCGCTCGCGGCGCAGCTGGCGCGGCAGGCCTATGTCTCGCTGGGGTCGGAGACGCCGGGCCTGCTGGCGATTGCAGTACTGCACGCGTTGCTGCTGCTGTTCCCGCTGATCTTTGCCTGGAGCGGGCAGCGTCGCGCCTCGGCGGCAGGATCGCTGGTCTTGCTGGGTGCCGCGACGGTTGGCGGCGTGGTCGTCGCGTTGACCAGCGGCTTCTCCGCCCGCCAGCCCCGGCCCGGCGACCTGTTCCATCTGACCGACAGCACGACCGGCACGGGCAGCTGGGCGACATGGTCGGGCGCGTCCGAATTGCCGAAAGGCCGCGTCATGCCGCTCGATCTGCAGCCGATGAGCCGCCTCAAATGGCTGACCACACCGAGCGGCCAGACGACCGCGTCGCTGTTGACGCTGACACCCGAGCCGGCAGGTGCGGATGGGCGCGAGACGCTGCGCATCGCCGCGCCGCCGATCATCGGCCTCCGCCTCGCCATCCGCAGCAGCAAGCCGCTCGAAGCGCCGACGCTGAACGGCTATCCGGTCACGCTTTTGGCGGACGACTGGACCGGCCTGCGCTACGGATCGGCATCGCCCGTCAGTCTGGCATTCCGCTTCAAGCGAGCACCGGACACGAACGTCGAAATCCGCTATTTGGCGGCGACGCCGGGATTGCCGGTGGGAGCGCCGAAGCCGGGTGGCACGCCGACCAATTGGACGCTGCTGTCAGGATCAAGCGCGGTGACCGGATATGTGCGGCTCCCGAACGGTCCGGCTCGATAGCGAGTTCCGTCCTTTTGTCGCGAGTTGCCGAGCAACGGACTCGTAAAGCGGACGGTCGGCTAGCGACTTCATTGCGGACGTTAATGCGCCAACGTAACCTAAGACGGTGAACGCAACCGGCTTTGTCATGTTGCTTGGTGGACTATGGGCTGTGACAGCCCCGTTTGCCATAATCTGGGCCGCAAAATCCAAGCGTTGGGTGATTGTCGGGTTGGTGGCTCTCCCTGCCCTATGGTTCGCCGTTGGGTGGGTCTTGACGGTGCCGCGCGGTTGAGTGTCGGCGGCAGCTACCCACCCATAAGGTGACATTCGGCCTCCGGACGTTTCAGCGCCGTCGTACCCCTAATAATCCTTCGACCATTTCAGGTTGACGCTGTTCCCGCCGACCGTCGCGACCTGGCTCAGGATTGAGAGCGAGCGGGTCAGGGAGATTTCGATCTGCGTTGCGGTATAGCCCTGCGCGTCTGACGCGACCTCCACATAGACGCGGTCGCCGATATATTCGCCGGCGGCGACGGCGGTGCCGCGGCCCTTGGTGGTGTCGCCGGGGAGGACGCGCAGCCGGTCGATGCGCAGCGCCTTGCGGACGGCGCCGAGCACGTCGAAATTGCCCTTGCCGCCGCGCAGCGACGCGACGGCACCGGCGAGCTGCAACGCTTCCGGTGCGCTCAGATTGGTGATCGAGCTGCCGAACAGCACGCGCGACAGGACTTCGTCCTCGGGCAGCGCCGGGATCGAACTGAAGGCGATTTCGGGGTGCTGGCCGGTGCCGGCGATGGTGATCGTCGCCGTCACGCCCTGCACATTGGCGGCGGCGACGATGTCGACGATCGGGTCGGGCGGGAAGCCGCCGGTAAAGCGCAGGCGGCCGCGCGTGAGTTCGAAGCGCTTGCCGGCGAATTCATAGCCGCCGCGCACCAGTTCGGCGGTGCCGGTGATCTGCGGCGCGTCGGCCTGTCCGCCGATCTTCACCTTCGCCGACCATTCGGAATCGAGGCCCATGCCGGTCACGGCGATCTTGTTGTTGGCGTCGGCGGACACGTCCATGCGCCAGATCGTCGGCTTGCGCGCTGCGACGGCCGCATCGATGCCCTGGCCGCGTTCGCGGAAGGCGAGTTCGGGTACGGTCTCCAGCTGCGGGCGGCCGATGCGGAACTGCGCCTTGTCGATCCTGAGCTCGCCCTTGATGAGACCGCCGTCCTTGTTCGAGGTGATGTGGATCGGACCGGTCGCGGTGGCGCGCAGGTCGTCGCGGCGCAGGATCTGCGCGTTCTTCGCATCGAAGCGCATGTCGACCGGGAAGCCGCGCTCGAGCGACAGGTCGATCTGGCCCGAGCCGGTGATCGTGCCACCCTTGCCGGCGGTGCCGCTGATCGAGGTGAATTCAACGCGCGACCCGTCGAAGCGGCTGTTGACTGCGAGATTGTCGACGGTGGTGCCGAGCACGGCGGATTCGAAGCGCAGGCCGTTGCTGGTCATGCGGCCGGTAATGGTCGGTTCGCCGAGGCGGCCGCCGAAGTCGGCGGCGATGGCGAGCGGGCCCTTGATGTCGAAGGCGCGGATGTTGAGCAGCGGCCAGATCGCATCGGCGGGGCCGTTGAAGCGCAGCTGCGCGGTCAGCGGCGCGGCGAGCAGCCGTTCGAGCCAGCGATCCTCGGCGCGGCCGGGGATCGGCTTCAGCTGCGCCTGCGCGCGGCCGACGATCGCGCCGCCGCGTACGACGACGGCCTTCATTGCCGCCGTGCCATTTTCGATCGCGGCGCTGACGCCGAGATCGACCGGTAGAGATACTGCTGCAATTCCGGCGCGGGTGAAGCGGGCGACGCGCAGATTGACGCGGCCACGCGGCAGGCCGCCGTCGCCGGGCAGGATCGCCACGACGGTGCCGGACACCGTGCCGCCGAGGCCAAGGCCGGGGTAGAAGAGATCGACGAGGCCGAGGCCGAGGCCGTCGAGCTTGGCGGTGATCGCGCTGTCGTTGCCGAAGGTGCCGCCAATCGTCGCGCTGCCGCCCGACAGGTCGAGCGTCGTCGGCGCGAGACGCCAGCCGCCGGGGACGCGGGTGAGCACGGCGGGCGTGGTCAGGCGCACCGCCTGCTTGTCGACCGTTCCGGCCGCGGTGACGGTCAGCATGTCGGGCGCGAAGGCGACGCCGCCGGTGATGGCGAAGGCGGCCCCCTGCCGGCCGGCGATCTTGCCGGTCGCCTCGCCGCGCCCGGCCTGGTAGTCGATGTCGAGATCGGCGCTGGTCAATGTCAGGGTGCCGCGGCGGATGCCGGTTGCGTTGAGCTTTGCCGTGACCGTCGGCGCGTCGGCATTCATGAGGACGGTTGCGGTGAGCGTACCCTTGGCGATTGAGACAGGCGGGAGAAGTGCCAGCCGCGCAGTGGCGAATTTCAGGTCGGCGTCGACGCGCTGAATGGGTCCGGCGGGCGACAGGCGGACGGTGCCGGTGACGCCGCTGCCGCTGACCGCGAGCGATCCGCCCAGCACCTCGCCATCGCTACGCAACGTGCCCTCGGCGGTCAGCCCGGCGATGTTGAGCGCAGCGATGTCAATCGCAACGGGCGCGCCGCCGATGCTGCCCTTGATGCTCGCGGGACCATAGCTGGTGTCGCCGGTGGCGGCGAAGGTCCAGCCCGTCCCGGCCGGGGTCAGCGCGCCGCGCACGTCGGCAAGCCCGATGCCGAAGCCGGGGCGAGCGAGGACGAGATCGACGCGCGGGTTGGGCAGCTTGCCGTCGATTTTGACGGTCGCCGGGCCGTAGCGCCCCGACACGCCGGTCGCCGCGATCCGGAAGGTGCCGTCGCGCAGCCGGTCGCCACCGCCCGCGAGGCGCAGGCCGGGCGAGGTCAGGCGCAGGTTGCTGAAGACGGTCGAGCCGGTTCCGGGCGGCAGATCGATGTCGGCGGTGACGGTGGGCAGGCCCTGCATGAGTGAGCGGAAAAAGCCATTGTCGAGCCGTCGCACGACGGCGACGGCCTTGCCGCTCAGGTGCAGCTGGCCGGTGCCGGGGGTTGGCACGGCATGCAGGTCGGTCTGCACATCGACGAGGCCGAGACCGGGGATCAGATAGCGCGCGAGGCTGCCGAGAATGCCGACATCATAATGGCCGGTGCGCAGGTCGAAGGCGAGCGTCGCCTTGCCCGTGAGCTTGTCCGAGGTCAGCGTCAGCGCGTTGGACGAGAGTGTGAGGCCCTTGACGGTGACGGGACCGATGACGCGCACATTCGACAGGATCGACTGCAGGTCGGAGCCGAGCCCGGTGACGCGCGCGACGGTCGCGACGACGGGCACGAAAAGCGGCTTCGCGGCGGTGTCGGCGCGGCCGGTGACGCGCAGTTGTTCAAGCACTGTCGTGGCGACGGCGAGGCGCGGGGTTGTGAAGGCGAAGTCGACGATGGGATGCGCGAGCGGACCGGCGAGTTTGGCGGCGAGCCGGGCGTCGGAGACGGTTGCGCCGTTGAGCAGTGCGTTGGGGCGGAGCAGGCGCGCAGCGACCGCGAAGCGGTCATAGTCGCCCGCCGCGAAGTCGAGGCCGCCGTTTGCGGTCAGGCGCACTTCGGGCGAGGCGAGCGCGATGGTGACATCAGCGCGGCGGGTGCCGAGCTTCGCCGTCGCGTCGATGGTCAGGCTGGGCGCGGTCAGCCGTTGCACTGCGCCTCCGGCGATCAGTCCCGGCGCGGCGGTGCCGGTCAGGCGGAACTTGCCGGTGTCGGCAGCGAGAGCGAGCGCCATCAGTGATTTGCCGCCGACGGTGGCATCGGCCCGACCGCGCCAGGTGCTCCATTTGCCGTCGCCGGCGATTTTGAGATCGACGGGTTTCGACAGGCCGAGCAAGCCGGTCAGCACGCCCGGGGCGGGGGCGGTCACGCGCGCGTCGATGTCGAACCTGTCGCGGTCCGGTTCGGCATCGAGTTTCAGCAGGACGCGGTCGCCGCCGTCGATGACATGCGCATCGGCATCGACCAACACCCGGCCGGCGCGGATATCCGCCTTGCCCGAGAGCGTCGCCTCATGCCGCGCGCCGGCGACCGGCGGTTCGATGACGATCCGGTCGAGCGCGAGCTTGCCGACGCGGATGTCGATGTCAGGCAGGATCGGGCCCTTGTTGTCGGTCTTGTTGAGTTTCGGGACGCGGAGCCAGTCGACCATCGGCGCGGTGAGTTCGCGGATCTCGACGCGTTTGCGGAGCAGCTGCACGGGTCGCCAGTCCAGCGTCGCCACCGGCACGCGCACGAAGACGCCCTTGGGGTCGGCGAAGGTCAGGTCATGCAGTGTCGCGCGGCCGTAGATCGAGCCCTCGATCCGGCCGACCGCGATGCGGAGGCCGGATTCGGGCGCGATCCGCACGAGCTGGCGCGCGAGGAAGGCACGGCCGCTATCCGTGTTGACGAGGTTGGTGGACAGCAGCGCGATGAGGAACAGGCCGCCGAGGCCCAGCGCCACCCAGCCAAGGATGCGGCGAAGCTGCGCCATCAGAAAGCTTGTCCGAGCGCGACATAGACCGCGACGCGGCTCTCGCCGCGCTGGCGGTTGATCGGGGTGCCGACGTCGATGCGGATCGGGCCGAAGCCGGTGTGGTAGCGCACGCCGATGCCCGTTCCGAGGCGGAAGCTGTCGAAGCGCGGGATCGGCCCGGTGTAGATCTGGCCGCCGTCGAGGAAGGGCACGATGCTGAAATTGCCGAAGCGGGCGCGCAGCTCGATCGCTGCCTCTGCCAAAGAACGCCCGCCGATCGGATCGTCGAACGCATCCTTCGGCCCGATGTCCTGATAGCCGAAGCCGCGCACCGAGCCGCCACCGCCCGCGTAGAAGCGCCGCGACGGTGCGATGCGGTCGCGGCTGGCGCCGAAGATCGTGCCGAAGCGCAGCCGGCCGGCGAGCACATATTTGTCGCGCGCGAACGGCTTATAGGCGCTGCCATCGACCTGTGCGCGGAGATAGCCGAAGGCGCTGTTCTGGAATGAGACTTCCGGGCCGACCCGTGCTGCGAGCCGGAAGCCGCGCTTGGGGTCGAGCAGGTCGTCGCTGCCGTCATAGCCGAGTGTCAATGGGGCGGAGGCGATCAGGAAGGTGCGGCGGCGGCTGAGGTTGCGGGCGAGGTCGGTGTCGGTCTCGTCGGTCGCGGTGAATTCGGCGCCGTAGGAATAGGTCCAGAGCTTCTGCCAGATCAGGTTGGTCTCGCGGGTCAGGTTGCCGGCGATCGTGAAGGTGCGCGCGGTATAGGCGGAGCGGTTCTCGTGGCTTGCTTCGGTGCGGAGCAGCAGGACATTGTCGCGCTCGCGGAAATTGTGGAAGCGCAGTTCGCCCGCGAGCCGCTGCTCCTGCGTGCCGACGACGCCGCGCGCCGTCAGTGCGCCTTCGGGACGGATCAATGCGCGATGCTGCCAGCTGAGTTCGGTGCGGATGCCCTCGCCGGTCGAATAGCCGGCCTGCGCGGTGACGGTGCGCGGCGGGGCGCGGAGGGTCGAAACGTCGATGTCGACCAGCTGATCGCCGTCGACTTCCATGCCGGTCAGGACCGGCCGCAGCGCGACGCTGCTGAACAGGCCGGTCGCGACGAGAGCACGGCGCAAATCCTCGGTCTGGCGCGCGTCGTAGAGCTGGCCCGGGGCAAAGCGGGCAAGGCTCGCCACATGGCGCGGGCCCATCAACGTCTTGTCTTCGAGCAGGATCGACCCGAACCGCACGCGCGGGCCTGGCGTGACCGGCACGGTATATTCCGCAGTCTGGCTGTCATGATCGATGAGCAGGTCGCGGTCGCCGATCTTGACGAACGGATAGCCCTTGTTGGGCAGTTGGGTCAGGATGTGAGTCTCGCCGGCGAGCACGACCGCTGCATCGACCGGTTCTTTGGCGCGGACGCGCAGCGTTTCGAGCACAAGGCTGCGCGGCGATTCGTCGGGCGTGATCACATCGACTTTGGAGAAGGTGTAGCGCGGTCCGGGATCCACGGTCAGCGTGACGGTGGTCGGCGCGCCCTTGGTTTCGCCGGGGCGGATCTCGCTCGTGGTGTTTCCCGCATACCAGCCGCCGGCCCGGAGCAGCGTCTCGATCGTTGCAATGTCCTCACGTGCACGCCGGTCGAGCTGGGCGACATTCTCGGCAGTCTTGTCTTTGTCGAGTGCCGACAGCGCCTTGTAGCGCTCGCCCAGACCGACATCGTCGAGGCCTTCGACGACCATGCGGTAACGCACTTCGCTTTCCGGGGCCGCATCCTTCGCGGTCGCGGCATCGGGCGCTGCGGTCATGTCGGGCCAGTCGACACCGAGCTCGCCAAGCGGTGCCATTGGCGCGTTGGGATCGATCGCGGGCTCGGCTGTCTGCTGCGCGCACAATGGGGCCGCGCCTCCGGCAGCGCTCAGCAGCAGGACGGCCAGCGCCACGCGCGGCCGGACGATCGGAAACCCCATACCCACGCTCTAACGAACGCACGGGGGCGCGCAAAGTCTCCGGCGGCGTAACGATGCGGGTATGCGGCAGGCCGGGTTTCTAGTGTAGTTCGCCGACGACGTCCTGAAGCTGTAGCAGCTGGACGGCCTGTTCGATCTGCCGCCAGCGGCAGAAGGCGTGGACATTGCCGGTCACGCGGAACGCGTCGGCGCGCGTTGCGGCTTCGATAACCGCGTCCTCGCCAAAGCGCGCGATCAGGATCGTCGCTTCATCGACCGAAGCCCGGTTGCTGACTGTCTGCACATGGCCCCCCATATGATCGCAGACCATCGGCCATTGCAGGCGGCCCCGCAAGACCTGCGGCAATCGATTCGGCGCATTGCCCGCCAACGTGGCCCGATGGTCACAAAACAAGGGGTTACCGTAACGAGTTCGCCATGGCATTGGAGGCCATGGCGAACAGATCGACACCGGCCGGCGGCGGCATCTTCCTTGCGATCGGCATGACCGTCGGAGCGGGCATCGGCCTTTACCTTGGCCAGGCCTCTGCGGGACTGTTGATCGGTCTGGCGGCGGGCGCGGCGATTGCGCTGGCGATGATGTTTGCGGGCCGCCGCGACTCCTGAGCGCCTAGTTCAGCTTCCGCCCCACCCACACGACACGCCCGATCACCGTGACGCTGTCCGGGTTGCAGTCGGGCCAGCTCGGGAAGGCGGGGTTGTCGCTCAGGATGCTGAGGCGGCGGGTGGCCGGGTTTACGCCCAGGCGCTTGACCAGCAGGGCCCCATCGACGCGCAGCACATAAATGCCGTCGCGCAGCCGCGCGGTGTCATCGTCGGTGTCGACAAGGATCGCGTCGCCGTCGGACAGCGTCGGCAACATCGAATCGCCTTCGACGCGGATCGTCGACAAGGCCTCGACGCGATTTGAAGCGACCGAGCGCACGAAATTCGAGCGGAAGGCGACCTGCGCGACGGCGCGCTCGTCCTCGGCCAGTGCGCCCGCGCCGGCCGACGCGCCGACATCATAGGCTTCGACGGTCACGAAATCGGCCAGGGCCGACGGCGCGGAGGTTGCATTGTCGCTGGCGGCGGAGACTCGCTCCGCGGTGCCGCCGAGGATTCGTTCGCCGACACCGAAATGCGCCGCGAGCCGCCGCCGGTCCTCTTCCGACAGGCGCCGGGGCACGCCGCGCTTGATGAATTGCTGGATGTAGGTGGGGTTGCGGCCAAGCAGCCGCGACAGCGACGCATAATCGTCGCCGCTGTTGCGGATGAGCTCATCAAGCGTGCGGCGAACGGCGATCAGGTCCATAGGGCCTCCATAGGTTAATTCCTTAGCAGTAGTTTTTTACCTAGACAAGTAGGATTTCGGTCGGCAGCTTTTGGGTGACGAGGCGACTCACCCGGAGGCGAATGTGACTTTGCTCATACGGATCGAACGGCATTTGCAGGCGACAGGCACGACGCCGAGCCGGTTCGGACGCGACGTGCTCAACGACCCGCGGTTCGTGCATGATTTGCGCCGCTTCGGCCGGGCCCCGCGGCCCCGAACCGAGCGGCGGGTCGATGCCTATCTTGCGACGCAGGGGATGAAGCCATGAAGACGTTGCTGCGAGACGCGCATGCGGGCCTGCTGCGGGCGCTGCGCACGGCGCTCACGCAGGGCGAACTGGCCCGTGGATTGCCGATGCTGACGATCGAAAGTGTCTCGACCCGCGCCTGGGCGAGCGCGACCTTTACGGGGCAGACGCATGCGATCGAATTCAACCTGCGAAGCGCCGTCGTCGAGCCGCTGCTCGACCGATTGCAGGGGCTGGACCCGGCGATCCCCGGGCATGTGCTGATAGACCTCGCAGTCGCAGAAATCGCCCGGACCGGTGACGGCGCGCGCGTCGTCGTTGAAGCGCTGACGCTGGAGGATTGAGGATGCGCGGACGGGCCGGGCTAGCCCTTCAGGGTGCGGCGGATTTCGATGACGGCGGCGGCGACCGCCTCGGGGTCCGCCGTCGCGCCGGGCAGCGCCGCACCCGGCGGCAGGTTGGTCAGCGTCCGCGCCAGCGCGTCGAACCGTCGGCTGATCGTCTGCTCGAGCGCGTCGAGCCGCTCGCCGACCGTTGCATCGGCCAGTGGGGCGGGGGCCGGCCGCAGGAGATCGGTCAGCGCGACGATCGCGGCTTCAAGTTTGGCGACGCGCTGTTCGACCTCGCTGCTTTGCAGCGTGGGCTGGGCAACGATCTGCGCAGCGGGTGCAACGGCATTTTCCGGTTCGTCGGGCGTATCTTCCCAAGCCGCCCGAGCGCCGGCTTCGGGTTCCGGCTCGGTGGCCGCGCCAAGCCAGGCATCGGTGGCGGGCGGCATAGCGACATCGGCGGCTGGAGACATGTCCCAAGCCTTGTCGGGCCCTGTCGGAGCATCGTACGGCTGGGCAGCCTCGTCACCTGCATGGATCGACGGCCCCTCGACATAGGCGTCGGCCCAATCGTCGCGGAAGCTGACCGGTGCGGGCTCAGCCGTGTCATCCGGCGCGCCGAACATAAGTCCCATCTCAGACTTGGCGCGGCGCTTCGTACGCCAGCGGCGGACGAGCAGCACGACCGCCAGCAGCAGGACAAGCGCGATCGTACCGACCAGCAGCTGCCATTTCCACGATGTCATCAACACCGTCTGCCACTTGTTCACGAACGCAGTCACATTCAGCCTCCCAGGCAAATCCTTGCGCGATCAGCGCCCGCGCGCAAGCAGTCGCTCGTAAACCGGCGCGTAATTGGCGACGCTGACATCCCAATTCCGCTCGGTTTCGACAAAGTGTTTGCCAGCGCGGCGACGTTCCGGCCAGCTTTGGCGATCCGCGAACAGGCCCGCAACTGCACCCGCCAGCGCCGCCGGATCATCCGTCTTGAACAGGGTCCCCGTAACGCCATCGGCGATCAACTCGCGGTGCCCGCCGACGTCCGATGCGGCAACGAGCTTTTCCTGTGCCATCGCTTCGAGCGGTTTCAACGGTGTGACGAGATCGGTCAGCCGCATCGATTTGCGCGGATAGACCAGCACGTCGATCAGGCTGTAATAACGATCGACCTCCGAATGCGGCACGCGGCCGATGAAATGGATGCGGTCCGCGGCACAGGATGCCTTGGCTTGCGCCGCCAGCGCGTCCGCCATCGGACCGCCGCCGACGAGCAGCAGATGGAGTTTCGGGCGCGCCGCTATCACGGCAGGCATCGCGGCGATCAAGTCATCGAGCCCCTCATAATCATAGAAGGAGCCGATGAAACCGATGACTTCCGCGTCGTCGGTGAAACCCAGCGTCGCGGCCAAGTCGGTATCTCTGGGCAGCGGGGTCCCGAACTGTGCAAGATCGACGCCGTTCGGGATCGCGAACAGCTTTTCCGGTGCGATGCCGCGCGCACGCAGGTCGGCGAGAAGGCCATCGCAGATCGCGCCCACGGCATCGGCGCGGCGGCAGGCCCAGGTTTCCAGCGCGCGCGTGGCGCGATAGCGCAGCGAGCCCTCGGTCCCCGTGCCATTGCCGACGGCGGCATCTTCCCAGAAGGCCCGGATTTCGTAGACGAGTGGCAGCCGGTGCCGCCGGGCGACGCCGCTGGCTGCCAGCGCGGTCAACACCGGCGAATGCGCGTGCATGATGTCGGGCCGGGTTTCGCGGACAAGCCGGTCGAGCGCCCTGGCGGTGGCGCGGACTTCCGAGACGATCGGCAATGGACCCGGTGCGGGCGAGCGGTGGAAGGTCAGCCCATCGACCTCCTCGACATCCGGCCCCGCCGCCGAATGGCGCGGCGTGGTCAGGTGGACCGTTTCCCAGCCGCGCTTTCGCGACGCTTCGATGAGCGCGCGGGTGCGAAAGGTGTATCCGCTGTGCAGCGGCAAGGAATGATCGAGGACGTGGAGAATCTTCAAGGATCAGCCGCGCGCGCGCAAATCCGTGACGCAGCGAGCCGCGGTCTGGCCGTCCCAAAATTCCGGGCGGGCCGGGGCTGGCGCATCGGCTGCCAGAGCCGCTTCGACATCGGCAACGAGCTGGCTCGGCCGGGTGAGCCGGTTGGTTCCCTCGGTTACCGTGATCGGCCGCTCGGTATTCTCGCGCAGCGTCAGGCAGGGGATGCCGAGGTAGGTCGTCTCTTCCTGCAGGCCGCCCGAATCGGTGATCGCGATGGCCGACGCACTCACCAGGCTCATGAACGGTCGGTAGCTTTGCGGTTCGAGCAGTTTGACGTTCGCAGCGGCCAGGCGTTCGTAGAGGCCGAATCGGACCAGACGTTCGCGAGTCCTCGGGTGAACCGGGAACACGAGCGGCAGTCTGGCTGACACCGTCTCCAGCGCTTCGACCAAGGTCTGGAGTGGACCTGCCTCATCGACGTTCGAGGGACGGTGCAGCGTCACGACGCCATAACCGCCGCGCTTCAGCCCAAGCTTTCCGGGCGCGTCCTCGGCTTCGATGCGCGGCCGGATCATCTCATAGCTATCGAGCATGATATTGCCGACGCGCGTCACGCGGGACGCCGGGATGCCCTCGGCCGCCAGATTTTCATCGGCGTCGGGCGACGGCGTCCAAAGCACGTCGCAGAGAACGTCGGTGACGAGCCGGTTAACTTCCTCTGGCATCGCACGGTCACGCGAGCGCAGGCCGGCTTCGAGATGGATGGTGCGGATGCCGAGCTTCGCACCGACCATCGCGCAGGCCGCGGTCGAATTGACATCGCCGACGACGACGAGCCAGTCAGGCCGGTCGGCGATGGCGATCTTCTCATAGGCGATCATCACCCCGCCGGTCTGTTCGGCGTGGCTGCCGGATCCGATGCCGAGGTGGTGGACGGGCGGCGGAAGCGACAGGTCGGCGAAGATATCGTCCGACATGTTGGCGTCATAATGCTGGCCGGTATGTACGAGCACCGGCTGGAAATCGGCTGATGCGGTCAACGCATGCCATAACGGCGCGACCTTCATGAAATTCGGTCGAGCCGCAGCAATAAGGTGAACGCTCCTATTCATGGAATCAGCCCCAAGGAAAATTGATTGCGTGCGGTTAGCGATTGTGGTCCGGCGCGGCAACCGGAACCCAAATTGCCGGGGTCGCCCTAGGCTGCTATTCCTGCGGTCGTGGTCGACAATCTAGCCTTGCTCGCGGCGCATATCCTGCTTGTGCTGACGATCCTGCGCAGCCTTCGCGCCGACAAGGAGCAGAAGGAAACGCAGCTCAAATCGTGGCGGCGCACCGACCGTGCGTGACATATTCTTCGTTGGTTTCATGCTGTTCCTGATGGGGCTTGCCTTCGTTCGGCCCTATCTGGCGACCTTGTGTTATGTATGGATCGACCTGCTCCAACCCCAGGAGCAATCCTACTACCTTATCAACAGCGTCCCGATCAGCATGATTGCGGCTGTACTTGCCGTGCTTGCCTATCTCATTGCCGACAAGGACAAACAGGTCAGGATCAACCTTATTCAGATCCTGCTCCTGGCAATGATTGCATGGATCACCATCACGACATCGTCTGCAGAGATGGGAGACGCTGCTTGGTTCAAATGGAGCGCGGCGTGGAAAGCGCTTGGCTTCACGATCTTTCTGCCGTTCGTGCTGCGCACGCGGCTTCAGATCGAGACGACCCTTCTGGTCATTCTGTTCACCGTATGCGCGCTGATGTTTTCCGGTGCGATCAAAACCATGCTAGGTGGCGGCGGTTACGGCCATCTGAGCTTTCTGGTCCAGCGCAACGTCGGCCTGTTCGAAGCGAGCACGATGGCAACCGTCGCCGTCGGGATGATCCCCGTATCGACTTATCTGTATCGCCACGGCACCCTGTTTCCGCAAAGCAAATGGACGCGCCTCGTCACGATCGGCATCTGCTGCAGCGCCTTGCTCGTCGTTATCGGTGCCGAGGCGCGCACCGGCTTCCTCTGCATCGCTGCTGTGGCACTCCTCGAATACAAGAGGGTCAAGCGCAAGTTTCTGGTCGGATTCCTAGCGTTCGTCGTCGGTCTGGCTGCTATCCCGTTCCTGCCGTCGTCCTTCACGGGCCGGATGAACACGATCAAGACCTATGACGAAGATACCTCGGCTTCCACCCGTGTCGCGATGTGGAACTGGACTTGGAACTATGTGCAGGAACATCCGCTCGGGGGCGGGTTTGAGGTCTGGCGAACCAGCCAAATTATTTACGAGGTGAAGAGCCGCTCGGGAGATGGCTCGAATTCGTCGGAAGGCAGCCGCAAGATCAAGGACGAAGCGCGCGGTTTCCACAGCTCCTTTTTCGAGGTGATGGGCGAACAGGGCTTCCCGGGTTTGGGGCTTTTCCTGTCCTTCTTCATTGTCTCATTCTGGCAATTACGGGGCATTGCCAAACGGTTCGGCAAGGATCCCGAAATGCTGTGGGCGGCCGACTGCGCCAGGATGCTTTCGGCATTTCTCATCGTCTATCTGATCGGCAGCGCGTTTCAGGCGCTCGCGTTCCAGAGCACCGTTTATTATTTCATCGCGCTGGTCTGCGCCCTGTCAAACCTGTGCGTCCGTTACCGCCAGCAAAAAGCGCCGAAGCCAGTTGTGGTCAGGCCGCGTGGCCGGGAGCCCGTTCTGGCGCGGGGGTGATCAATCGCATTCGCGCCATGCCGCAAGGCATAAGTCGGTACAATGTTCGACGTGCTGCGCGAGGTCCTCTGCGCCCATCGGCGGCAGCCCGAATTCGATCCGCGTCGCTGGTGCTCCGCGCCAGAGCGTCAGCAAGTCGCGTGCCGCCGCAGCGGGGTCCGGATCGCCAAGCGCCAGGGATGAAAGCAGGGCAGCCAGCCGGTAGCCGGTCGGCTCGATGGCGTTGACATAAAACAGCGGGCCGAGGTCCGGGCTGCGCTCGCGCTCGGCGATGATGAGGCGGTGGATCGCGACCGCTTCCGGACTGAGGATCAGCTCCAGGAAGGCGTGGCCGAAACTGTTGAGTGCCGATCGTGAATCGGAGCCTTCCGATTGAAATGTGCGCGGTTCGAGCATCGCTTCGCACTTGTTGCGGATCGCTGCCGCGAACAGGTCGAGTTTGTTGCCGAAATATCGATAAACCGTGAGTTTGGAGCTTCGCGCGCCGCGCGCGATGTCGTCCATGCTGGTTCCGGCGAAGCCGTGCGCGGTGAAAAGCTCCTGTGCGGCTGCGAGCACCGCAGCCCGTTTGGCGGCGTCGGCAGGCCGGCCGCGCGATCGCTTGTCCAGGGTCATTCCGGGTCCGAATAACATTTGTAAACTGACCGGTATAGTTATAGCATGTGAGTCGTGGTCAAATTCGGGGCGGTCATGACGGCGCGGGCGGCATTATTACTCGGTTTATTCGCGCTGGCGGCCTGCGGGGGCGAGTCGACGCCGCCTGCGTCCGGGGAGACGCCGGCGCTGGTTGCTGTCGCGACGGCCGAACCTGCATCGACGGGTGCGACGGTCACTGCCGCGGGCACGGTACGCGCGAAGCGGGAGACCGCATTGTCCTTCAACACCAACGGCCGCATCGCTGCGATTCTCGTCGACGGCGGCGACCGGGTTTCGCGCGGGCAGCTGCTGGCGCGGCTCGATCCGGTCGCGATGAATGCGGACGATGCCGCCGCACGCGCCGAAGCGGTGCGGGCCGAGGCCGATCTGAAGCGGCTATCCGAGCTGCAGGCAAAGGGCTGGGTGCCGAAATCGCGCGTCGAGGCGGCGCAGGCGGCGGCGGGCGCGGCACGCGCGCGGGTCGCTGCGGCTGGCTTCAACCTTCGTTATGCGCGCATCCTCGCGCCGAGCGGCGGGACGGTGCTCAAACGTCAGGCCGAGACCGGGCAAATCGTCGCTGCCGGAACGCCGGTCATTACGATCGGGGAGGCACGCGAGGGCTATGTGCTGCGCGCGCCGCTCAGCGATAGCGACCTTGCCAGCGTCAAGATCGGGCAGCCGGCTTCGGTCACCATGGCCGGACTCGGCGGCGCACGTGTCGAAGGGCATGTCAGCGAAGTCGCCGGCCGCGGCGATGAGCGGACTGGCACGTTCGAGGTGGAAATCGCGCTGCCGCCGGTTGCGGGCCTGCGTTCGGGCTTGATCGGCGACGCGAGCATTCGCACCGGCGCGGTCCGGACCGGGGCGGGCGTGACGATTCCCGCCAGCGCTGTTTGGCAGGCGCGCGCCGACGAAGGCTTCGTCTATGTCGTCGATCCGAAGACCCAGACGGCCAAGTCGCGTCTCGTGCAACTCGGTGACCTGACGGATCGCGCCGTAACGATCACATCGGGTCTGAACCCCGGCGAGATGGTCGCGAAGAGCGGCATCGAGCGCATCCGGGACGGCGGCAAGGTTCGCTTCAAGTGAAGCTCATCGAATTTGCGATCCGGCGCTGGCAGATCACGCTGGTGCTGTTTGCGCTGATGGCAGCGCTAGGCATTTCGTCGCTGATGAGCATTCCGCGATCGGTCGATCCGCATTTCCCGATTCCCGTCGTCGTCGTCGTCGCGGTGCAGCCAGGGGCTGACCCCGCCGACATGGAACAGACCGTCGCCAAACCGATCGAGGATGTGCTGCGCGGGCTCGACAATATCCGCGAGATCAATTCCTCGTCATCGGACGGCTTCGCGACGGTGGCCGCCGAATTCGACTGGGGCAGCGATACCGAGAAGAATTACGACGGTGTCGTCCGCGAAGTGAATGCGATCCGCGCGCAGCTGCCATCGTCGCTTGTCAGCCTTGAGTTCCGCAAGGTCCGCACGACCGAGACGAGCGTCGTGCAATATGCGCTGGTCAGCGACACCGCGAGCCCGCGCCGCATGGCCAAGATCGCCGAAGATTTGCGCGACCGGCTCAACCAGGTCGACGATGTGCGTACCGCGACGGTCTATGCCGCGTCGAAGCCGCAGGTGCTGGTGTCGATCGACAGCGGCCGGATCGCGCAGATCGGGCTGCCGGTCACGACGGTGACCGATGCACTGCGGGCGGGCGGGACGGACCTGCCGGCCGGCGCGGTACAGTCCGGGACACGACGATTCAACGTCGAGGCGGGGGGCGCGTTCAAGTCGCTGGAGGAGGTGCGCAACATTCCGGTGCGTGCTGAAAACGGCCGGCTGGTTCGCATCGCGGACGTGGCGGATGTGCAGTGGAAGACCGAGGAGGTGCCGCATATCGCGCGCTACAACGGCCACCGCGCGGTCTGGGTGACGGCAACCCAGAAGGATCGCACCAACGTCCTCGATGTACGCAACGGCCTTGTCGCCGCCACCGACAATTTTGCGGCGACACTGCCGCCCGACATGAAGCTGCAGCTCGCGTTCGACCAGAGCCTCGACGTGACGCGCAAGCTCACGCAGCTCGGGCGCGACTTCGCGATCGCGTTGACGCTCGTGCTGATCACGCTGCTGCCGCTCGGGCCGCGCGCGTCGATCGTCGTCATGGTGTCGATTCCGCTGAGCCTCGCGATGGGCGTGCTGTCGATGCAGCTGCTCGGCTACACGCTCAACCAGCTAGCGATCACCGGGTTCATCGTCGCGCTCGGGCTGCTCGTCGACGATTCGATTGTGGTGACCGAAAATATCGCGCGCCATCTGCGCGAGGGCGAGCGACGCGAGGATGCTGCGCTGAGCGGCACGCGGCAGATCGCGGTAGCGGTGCTGGGCTGCACGGCAACGCTGATCTTTGCGTTCCTGCCGCTGGTCTTCCTGCCGGAAGGCGCGGGCGAGTTCACCCGGTCGCTGCCGCTCGCGGTGCTGGTCACCGTGGTTGCGTCCTACATCGTCTCGATGACGATCGTGCCCTTCCTCGCGTCGCGCTTCCTGCCGGCGCATGAGGCACCCGAGGGCAACCGCTTCCTGCAGATCGTGCAGGGCGGCATTCACCGCTTCTACGCACCGGTGCTCCACTGGTCGCTGACCCACCCGCGCCGCGCGCTGATCGCGTCGATGGGGCTGTGCGTGGCGGCGCTCGGTCTCGTGCCGCTGATCGGGTCCAGCCTGTTTCCGCCGGCCGATGCGACCTATTTTATCGTGCAGGTACAGGCGCCCGAGGGGACGTCGCTCGCTGAAACCGACCGCGCGGTGCGCTTCGTCGACGCCGAAATGGCGAAGGAGAAGGCGATCATCGCGCGCATGGCCAATACCGGTCGTGGCAACCCGCAGGTGTTCTACAATGTGCGCGAGCAGGGCCAGTCTACCAACATCGGCAATGTCGTCGGCGTCATCGACAAGTTCGTGCCCGGCGAGACGGAGAAAATGTACCAGCGGCTGCGCGCCCGGCTCGACACCTATCCAGATGCGCAACTGACGCTGAAGGAGTTCCTCAACGGACCGCCGATCGCGGCACCGCTGTCGGTGTTCATCAACGGGCCTGAGCTTGGCGAGTTGAAGCGGCTGGCCGGTGTTGTGGAACGCGTCATGCGCGATACGCCGGGGACGCGCGATGTCGACAATCCGCTGGCGATCGACCGCATCGACCTCAATCTCGGCATCGACGATGGCAAGGCGGCGCTGCTCGGCGTCCCGGCCGGGTCGATCCGCCGCGCCGCACGGCTCGCGCTGGCCGGCGAACCCGCCGGCAAGTTCCGCGACGAGGAGGGCGACACCTATGATGTCGTCGTGAAGCTGCCCGTCGCCGATACGCAGCCCGTGTCGGCACTCGAAAAAATCTACGTGCCCTCGACCAACGGCGGCGCGATTCCGCTGCGGCAGGTCGCGCATCCGTTTCTCGAAAGCGCACCGGCGAAGATCAACCGCTACCAGCAAGACCGGTCGGCGACCGTCTCCTCCTACGTCAAGCCAGGCTATCTGACCTCGGCGGTCGCCAAGGATTTCTATAAACGGCTGGATGCGATCAAGCTGCCGCCGGGCTACAAGTTCGAGCAGGGCGGCGAGGCACGCGCGTCGGCGCGCAGCTTCAACGGACTTGGCCGCATCGTCATGCTGGCGATCTTCGGAATCCTCGCAGTACTCGTGCTCGAGTTCGGGCGGTTCCGCGAGACAGCGGTCGTCGCAGGCGTGATCCCGCTCGGGATGTTCGGCGGGCTCGTCGCGCTTGCGGTAACGGGCAATTCGCTCAGCTACAACGCCGTGATCGGGTTCGTCGCGCTGATCGGCATCGAGATCAAGAATTCGATCCTGCTCGTCGATTTCACGACGCAGCTGCGCGCCTCGGGCATGGGGCTGCGGGATGCGATCGAGCGCGCGGGCGAGGTGCGCTTCCTGCCGGTTTTGCTGACCAGCGTCACAGCGATCGGCGGGTTGTTGCCGCTCGCGCTCAGCGGCTCGGGGCTGTTCTCGCCGCTCGCGATTGTCATCATCGGCGGGCTGATTTCGTCGACGCTGCTCAGCCGGATTGTGACGCCGGTCATGTATCTGCTGCTGGTCCGGCATGCGCCGGAGGCAGAGCCCGCCTGACACTTCGCGTCCCCTCCCGCTCCGGGAGGGGCAGGGGTGGGCCCTTCCTTTTGACCCAGCCGTTTTGCGTGGCCGAGCCGCCCCCACCCCTGCGCCTCCCCAAGGGGAGGGGACGCAAACCTTGCCGCGTTGCATATCGGATCGCTAAGAGCCTCCTCCCATGACCATCGACAAGCATTACGACCCGTCCGACATCGAGGCGCGCTGGTATCCGCATTGGGAGAAGGGCGGTGCCTTCCACCCGGCGCGGCCGGACGCCGAGCCGTTCACCATCGTCATCCCGCCGCCGAATGTGACGGGCTCGCTGCACATGGGGCATGCGCTCGACAATACGTTGCAGGACGTACTGATCCGCTATCACCGGCTCAAAGGGCGCGATGCTCTGTGGGTGGTTGGCACCGACCATGCCGGCATCGCGACGCAGATGGTGGTCGAACGGCAGCTCGCCGAGAGCACACAGGGGACGACGCGGCAGGCGATGGGCCGCGAGGCGTTTGTCGAAACGGTGTGGGACTGGAAGCGGACAAGCGGTTCGACGATCACCAATCAGCTGCGGCGGCTCGGTGCGAGTTGCGACTGGTCGAACGAGCGGTTCACGATGGACGAGGGCTTCAATGCCGCCGTCACCAAAGTGTTCGTGAAGCTGTATCGCGAGGGGCTGCTTTACAAGGACAAGCGCCTCGTCAACTGGGACCCGAAGCTCAAGACCGCGATCAGCGATCTCGAGGTCGAGCAGCGCGAAGTGAAGGGCCATTTCTGGCACTTCCGCTATCCGCTCGAGGACGGCTCGGGCCATATCGCCATCGCGACGACGCGGCCCGAGACGATCCTCGGCGACGGGGCGGTTGCGGTGAACCCCGAGGATCCCCGCTTCACGCATCTGGTCGGCAAGCGCTGCAAGCTGCCAATCGTCGACCGGCTGATCCCGATCATCGCCGACGAACATGTGAAAATGGACTTCGGCTCGGGCGCGGTGAAGATCACCGCCGCGCACGACCATAATGACTATGAGGTCTACAAGCGCCACCCCGAGGCGGGCATCCCGCTCATCAATCTGATGAACCTCGATGCGACGATGAACGAGAACACGCCGCCGCAATATCGCGGTCTCGATCGCTACGCCGCGCGCGAGATGGTGGTGGCCGAGTTCGAGACGCTGGGGCTGCTCGACAAGGTCGAGGACCATGTCCACATGGTCCCTTACGGCGACCGTTCGGGCGTCGTCATTGAGCCGCTGCTGACCGACCAATGGTATGTCGACGCCGCGACGCTGGCGAAGCCGGCCATCGAGGCGGTGCGGTCGGGTGCGACCAACTTTGTGCCGGCCAATTGGGACAAGACCTATTTCAACTGGATGGACAATATCCAGCCCTGGTGCGTGTCGCGCCAGTTGTGGTGGGGGCACCGGATCCCGGCTTGGTACGACAGTGACGGCAATGTCTATGTCGCCGAAAATGAGTGGGAAGCCGCCGCTCAGGCGGGCGACCGGGAGCTGACGCGCGACGAGGACGTCCTCGACACTTGGTTCTCCTCCGCGCTCTGGCCGTTCGGCACGCTTGGCTGGCCGGAGCAGAGCGACGCCCTGAAACGCTATTACCCCGGCAATGTGCTCGTGACCGGGTTCGACATCATCTTCTTCTGGGTCGCCCGCATGATGATGCAGGGCATTCATTTCATGGACGGCGTGCCGCCCTTTGCGACCGTCTACTGCCACGGCCTCGTTCGCGACGCCAAGGGCGCGAAGATGTCGAAGTCGAAGGGCAATACCGTCGATCCGCTGCTCATCATTGACCAATATGGTGCCGATGCGCTGCGCTTCACGCTGACCGCGATGGAGACGCAGGGGCGCGACATCAAGCTCGATGAGAAGCGCGTCGAGGGCTATCGCAACTTCGGTACCAAGCTTTGGAACGCCGCGCGCTTCGCACAGTCGAACGGTATCGGCGCGAGCCAGCACATCGGCCCACCCGAGGCGAGCCTGCCCGTCAACCGCTGGATCATCGGCGAGGTCGCGAAGACTGCTCAGGCGCTCGACCTCGCCATCGCCGAATTCCGCTTCGACGCCTATGCCGACACCATCTACCAGTTCGTCTGGAGCCGTTTCTGCGACTGGTATCTGGAGTTGATTAAGCCCGTCCTGTCGATGGGCCCCGCCGCAGCCGATTTGCTGGAAATCGAATGGCGTCGTACCGAAACTCGCTTAGTGGCTGGTTGGGCGCTCGACCAGATTTTGGTGATGCTGCACCCAGTGATGCCGTTTATCACTGAGGAGCTTTGGCACGCTTTAGGTGAGCGCCAGTACGACTTGATTGCCGCCAAATGGGTGGAGGCGGATGCGAAAAGCATCGATGCTGAGGCGGCCGCTGAAATCGATTGGTTGATTGATCTGGTGTCGAGCGATCGAACTGCTCGGACGGAAGTCGGCGTTCCTGCGGCTGCAAAAATGCCGCTGCATGTAAGCGACGCTAACCCCGAAACTCAGAGACGCCTGCAGGCGAATAGTGCGCCTATCATGATTATGTGTAGGGCGACGGCCATTGAAGGAGGCCCGCCGCCCGTCGGCGTTAAGTTGCAGATCGTGGCAGGCGAGGCGACGATAAGTAGGCCGCTCGAAGGCGTCATCGACCTCGCCGCCGAGCGCACCCGGCTCGAAAAGGCCGCCGCTGCCGCCGAGAAGGAGCGCGATGCCCTGACCGGCCGGCTGGGCAATCCCGGCTTTGTCGAGCGCGCTAAGCCCGAGGCTGTCGAGAAGGCGCGGGCCGATCTCGCCGATCGGACGGCGGAGGCCGAGCGGCTGCGCGCGGCGCTGGGGCGGCTGGGGTAGGGGTCCGTTTCAGCTTCTCCGGAAGCGCGTATCTACGCCGCTCATCCCGAGCGACGTCGAGGGACGCAGTGCCGGCGTGGGTGCGTCCCTCGACTTCGCTCGGGATGAGCGGGGTCTTGGGATTGGATCGGACTGAACCAGCGCCGGGTTGTCACCCCAGCTTTATCGCGGCGTAGATCACGTAGAACCAGCTGAAGATGCCATGCAGGATTGCCCACAGGATCGAATGGTTGTTGGTATAGCTGATCGCGATGGCCAGCGCCGAGCCGAAGCTGATGCCGGCCTTGACCGTGTTGCCGACCTGGTTTCCACTCGCCATAGGTTCCTCCGTGAAAGTCCGGCTATCGCGCGCGCAACCAAAGCTCGTGCGCGGCGTCGATTGACCGGGGCGTGTCGCCACCCTACCTCTGATGCCACACACTCAAGGAGTTTCCCATGTCTGCTGGCAAAGTCACCGACGCATCGTTCCACAGCGACGTGATCAGCGCCGATACGCCCGTGCTCGTCGATTTCTGGGCCGAATGGTGCGGTCCCTGCAAGCAGATCGGCCCGGCGCTCGACGAACTGTCGGCGGAAATGGCCGATCAGGTGAAGATCGTGAAGCTCAACATCGATGAGAATCCCGACGCGCCGAGCAAATTCGGTGTGCGCGGCATCCCGACGATGATCCTGTTCAAGAACGGCACGGCGGCAGCGACGGCGGTCGGCGCGCGCCCGAAGGGGCAGATCAAGAGCTGGCTCGAAGGCGCGCTGGCCTGAGTTCGGCGCGGGGAGGGCGGCAATGCTGATTGGTCCTGCCGATCCATCCCGCCCGACCCGCCGCCGGTTCGTCGCCGGCGGCGCGGCCTTGCTTGCCGCGCCGGCGATGGCGCGGAGCGTCGATCTGCGGCTGCCCGGCGGACCGAGCGACCGGCCGCTGACCCGCGCCTTTCCGCAGAAGGGCGAGATGATCCTGCAGCGGTCTCGCCCGCCGCTGCTCGAAACGCCGATGGCGGTGTTTGATCAGGGCGTGTTCACGCCGAACGATCGCTTCTTCGTGCGCTGGCATTGGGCCGATTTTCCCACATCGATCGATGTGAAAAGCTATCGGCTGAAGGTGCGTGGCGCAGTGACGTCGCCGCTCTCGCTGACGCTCGATGACCTGCTGGCCATGCCGCGATTTGAGATCGCGGCGGTCAACCAATGCGCCGGCAATTCGCGCGGGCTGTTCGAGCCGCGCATCCCGGGCGCGCAGTGGCGGCACGGCGCGATGGGCAATGCGAAATGGACCGGCGTGCGGCTGCGCGATGTGCTCGACCGGGCGGGCGTCCGGCGCGATGCGGTCGCGGTCCGGTTCGGCGGGCTCGACCAGCCGCTGCTGCCGGACGCGCCGGACTTTACCAAGTCGCTGCCGGTCGACCGCGCGCGCGATGGCGAAGTGATGATTGCGTTCGCGATGAACGGCGAACCGCTGCCGCTGCTCAATGGCTTCCCGCTGCGGCTCGTGGTGCCCGGCTGGTTCTCGACCTACTGGATCAAGATGCTCGACGATATCGAGCTGCTCTCGGCCCCCGATACCGGCTATTTCATGTTGAAGGGCTATAAGGTCCCGGCGAACCCGGCGGCGCATGTCGCGCCCGGCACCAAGGATTTTGCGTCGGTGCCAATCACGCGCATGGCGGTGCGGTCGTGGATCACCAGCATCGCCGATGGCGCGACCGCCCCTTTCCGTCCCGTGCTGCCAGTGCGGGGCATTGCGATGGGTGGCGACACCGGCGTCGCGAGTGTCGAACTGTCGAGCGACGGCGGGCGTAGCTGGCAGGCAGCGCGGCTTGGACCCGATGAAGGTAAATACAGCTTCCGCCGCTTCGACGGCACGGTACCGGTCGTGGGACCCGGTCCGGCTGTGCTGATGTCGCGCTGTACCAGCAGTTCCGGGGAGGTCCAGCCGATGACGCCGAACTGGAACCCCGGTGGCTATTTGCGCAACGTCGTTGAAGCGACATCCGTGACGCTGGTCTGAGGGAGAGCGGGTGTGAAGCTGTCCGTCTGTGCGGTAGTTGCGACTGCGGGCCTGGTCTTGATGGCCGCCGGGCCCAAGCCCAGCGCGCCCCATCCGGGCAGCTTCCGGCTCAAATCCACGTCGGTCGTGCTACCGCCGGACGATGTGCAATTTCCCGGTGCGAACGCCGACGCCGTGAACGCCAACTGCCTGGCCTGCCATTCCGCGAGCATGACGCTGGCCCAGCCGAAGCGCTCGGCGGCCGAATGGACCGAGACGGTCCACAAGATGCAGACGGCCTTTAAAGCCCCGATCGAGGACGACCAGGTGCCTGCGATCGTCGCTTATTTGTCAGGACTGAAGCCCTCGAAATAGCTGCGGACCGCGTCAGGTCCGGTAATCGGCGTTGATCGCGATGTAGCCATGCGTCAGGTCGCAGGTCCAAACCGTTGCGCGGCCATTGCCCAGCCCCAGCGAGACGCCAATGTCGATTTCGCGGCCCTTCAGGTGTGCGGTGACCGGCGCTTCGTCATAACCTTCGACGGCGAGCCCCTCCTTCGCGACGAGCGTGCTGCCGAAGCGGATGGCGAGGCGGTCGCGGTCGGCAGCTTCGCCGGCCTTGCCAACGGCCATGACGATCCGGCCCCAATTGGCGTCTTCCCCGGCGATGGCGGTCTTCACCAGCGGCGAGTTGGCGATGCAGAGTGCGATGGTGCGCGCAGCGGCATCGGTTTCGGCCCCGTCGACCGCGATGGTGATGAATTTGGACGCGCCCTCGCCGTCGCGCACGACCTGCTGGGCGAGGTCGCGACACAGGTCGGTGAGCGCGGCTTGAAAAGCGTCGGCTCCGGCGCTGCTCCAGCCGGTGAGCGGTGCGTTGCCGGCGGCGCCAGTGGCGAAAGCGAGCACGGTGTCAGAGGTCGAGGTATCGCCATCGACGGTGATGCAGCTAAAGGTCTGCTCATTGGCAGCGGAGAGCATCGTCTGCAGGAAACCGGGCGCGACGGCGGCGTCGGTAAAAATGAAGCCGAGCATCGTCGCCATGTCGGGCGCGATCATGCCGGATCCCTTGATGAAACCGGCAATGGTGACGGTGCGCCCATCGACGACAGCGCGGGTGACCGCCGCCTTTGGAAAGGTGTCGGTCGTCATGATCGTCGCGGCGGCGTCTTCCCAGGTCGCCGTGCTGCCTGCCTTGAGCTTGGCGAAGGCGGCAGCGAGCCCGGCGCGCGCCTTGTCGATCGGCAGCGGTACGCCGATGACGCCTGTGGAGGCGACGAACACCTGTTCGGGCGCGCAGCCGAGCGCGTCGCCTGCGGCATTAAGGATCGCCTGAACAGCCGCGACGCCTTTGCCGCCGGTGAAGGCGTTGGAGTTTCCGGCGTTGACCACGAGCGCGCGCGCCGAACCGCCCTGGAGCGCGGTGCGGCACCAATCGACCTCCGGTGAGGGGCATTTGGATTTGGTCAGAACGCCGGCGACCGCCGTGCCCTTGGCCATCTCGGCGAGCATCAGATCCGTGCGCTCCCACGCCTTGTAGCCCGCGCGCGACACTGCAAATCGGACGCCACCGATCTCGGGCAGTTCGGGAAAGCGTTCAGGGGCGAGCGGGGAGCGGGTGAGGTCGGCCATGGGCGGGCCTTATCATCGCAGGCATGGCGGCGGGAGGGAAATTTGGTCCTGCCTTGTCCGACAGTGGACAAGCCCTTGATTTATCGGCCAGGACGGCTCTGCGTTGGGGTGGGGGGTCTGTATGCGGTTTGGGTGGGCGATTGGCAGGATCGGTTTGCTGGCGGCGATGCTGCTTTGGCAGGTGCCAGCGCATGCGGGGGTCAGCGCTGCTGACGTGCGGGCCGCCTGCGCACCCGGCACCGATCCGCAACCCGCTGGCTCGACTTACCCCGAGACGCTCAATGCGACCTACGGTGCGCTAACACCGACAGTGCTTCCGGGTGTCCAGACCGTGTCGGCGGGCGAGGCAAAGTGCATGATCGACCGCTTCGGACCCGGCGTCGCCGTGTTCGCGGCGCTCGGCGACGCGCGCCTGATCCCGCAGTCGGTACCTGTCGACTGGGCGATATCGCCTGCCGAGGATGGCGACATTCAGCAGCGACTCGTTCGGGTCGCAGCGGCTGCTACTGGGGGCGACCGGAATGCCCCGATCATCGTTTATTGCCACCATGAAAGCTGCTTCATGTCGTGGAACGTCGCGTTGCGGCTGAAGCGAGCGGGCTATCGGCAGATTTACTGGAACCGCACCGGGCTGCTTGACTGGCAGAAGAGCAGCTATCCGCTGGTGGCCAGGAACGACCGGTCGCTGCTCGATGTTCGCGGCCGGGCAACCTCGGATTTTGCGGCGCGCCAACCCACGTGCGAGCGAACCGGCACGTTCGGCCCGCGGATGCTTGACCTCTATGTCGAACAGCGCGTGTTGCAGGCGACCGGCGTTGAGCCCTACCGCCACTATGCCGACCAGGTGTTCACATCGAAGGATGCGCGGTCCGAGTGGATGGAATCGGCGCAAGGCAGCAACGGCACGATCCGCAATTGCATGAGCGCGCCCATCCGCAACTATCCGCCGGTACGCGAGGACGGCGCTTATGAGCGGGAACTTGCGGCGCTGGCCGATGCGTCTGCGGGAAGGTGGCAGGCGCTGCACGACAAGGATGTCGCCGGCTATCGCGCCATTGCCGATGCGTTCGATGCCGATCCGCAGACGCGTCTGCTTGCCTATCTGACCTCGGCGGGCATCGAGCCGGCGGCGTTGAGCGCGACCCTCGCGGCCGCTGTGCCAGCGCAGACCAGCGACCGGGTCTGCGGGACCTTTGACTATTCGGTACGCCCCGCCGCCAAAACCGAGGCCGAGTATAAGGCGCGGCTTGAGGTTGCCCGTAAATATCTGGGCTGCGTGCGCGACAATTATGCGCGTACGCCTGCCTTTGCCGTCGATGGCGCGCGGCCATTTGCGCTCGCCGTCAACTGGGTCAAGCGCGCGCGGCCCTATCTCTGCTCGGTCCGCCGCGCCGCGAATTGCCTCGCCGATGCGCGCTGGCAGCCGATCGCCGCGATCGCCACCGAGGCAAACGGCAATCGCGTCGCGGATGTCTACAACGAGCGCGACGGCGATGCCCGGGCGGCCAATCTCGGCATTCTCGACATCAAGCTTGGCGGTTGGGTCGGTCAGGCGGGCTATTATGACAAGGGCGTGTTTTACCCGGGATAGCGAGCGGCCGGCGCAGCGCTTCAATTGACTATCGGCACCCTCGACCCTAAATCCCGCCGGTTCGTCGCTGGGCGCTGCGCGCCCGCTTTCAAGGTATTGTCATGTCGGTATTCGGCGGCCTCGCCAAACGCATTTTCGGGTCGTCGAACGACCGCTATGTCCGCTCGCTGCAGCCGCTGGTGCAGCGGATCAATGCGCTGGAAGCCAATATTGAGGCGCTGTCCGACGAGGACCTGAAGGCGCAGACGACGAAGTTCAAAGCGCGGCTCGCGGCAGGCGAGACGCTCGACGACATCCTGCCTGAGGCTTTTGCGACCGTCCGCGAAACCTCAAAGCGGACGCTCGGGCAGCGGCATTATGACGTGCAGCTGATCGGCGGCATCGTGCTGCACCGGGGCGAAATCGCCGAGATGCGGACCGGCGAAGGCAAGACGCTCGTCGCGACGCTCGCGGTCTATCTGAATTCGCTGGCCGGGAACGGCGTGCATGTTGTGACGGTCAACGACTATCTGGCGCGGCGCGACTCCGGCTGGATGGGGCAGATTTACGGCTTCCTCGGCCTGTCGGTCGGTGTGATCGTGCCGGGCATCGACGACGAACAGCGCCGCCAGGCCTATGCCGCCGACATCACCTACGGCACCAACAACGAATTCGGTTTCGACTTCCTGCGCGACAATATGAAATATTCGCGCGAGGCGATGGTGCAGCGGCCCTTCTGCTTCGCGGTCGTCGACGAGGTCGACTCGATCCTCATCGATGAGGCGCGGACTCCGCTGATCATCTCCGGCCCGACCGAGGATAAGTCCGAACTCTACATGAAGGTCGACGCTGTCGTGAAACAGCTCGACGAGGGTGATTGGGAGAAGGATGAGAAGGCCAAGTCGATCATCCTGACTGAGGATGGCACCGAGAAGGTCGAACGCATGTTCGAGGCCGCCGGGATGCTCGAAGGCGAGAATCTCTACGACTTCGAGAACACACAGGTGGTCCACCACCTGAACCAGTCGCTGCGCGCCAATGTGATGTTCCAGATCGACCGCGACTATATCGTCAAGGACGGCAAGATCGTCATCATCGACGAGTTCACCGGGCGCATGATGGATGGCAGACGCTGGTCGGATGGCCTGCATCAGGCGGTCGAGGCCAAGGAGGGCGTCGACATCATGCCCGAGAACCAGACCCTGGCTTCGGTCACTTTCCAGAATTATTTCCGCATGTATCCCAAGCTCGGCGGCATGACCGGCACGGCAGCGACCGAAGCGGGCGAATTCTACGATATCTACAAGCTCAACGTCGTGGAAATCCCGACCAACGTCGGGGTCAAGCGCATCGACGTCGACGACGAATTCTACAAGAACGAGACCGACAAGTTCGCGGCCATCGTCAAGGGCATCCGCGAGGCGTCCCAGAAGGGACAGCCGACGCTGGTCGGCACCGTATCGATCGAAAAATCGGAGCTGCTCAGCGAATATCTGAAGAAGGAAGGCGTTCCGCACAGCGTGCTCAATGCGCGCTTCCATGAGCAGGAAGCGCATATCGTTGCGCAGGCGGGCCGGCTCGGCGCGGTGACGATCGCGACGAACATGGCAGGACGCGGCACCGACATTCAGCTGGGCGGCAATTTCGAAGCGCGTGTCGCCGACGAACTGGCGGGCATGGCCGAAGGTCCAGAGCGCGACGCCGAAGTTGCGCGCATTCGCCGTGAGGTCGACACCGAGCGCGAAGCAGTGCGTGCGGCAGGCGGTCTGTTCGTCCTCGGTACCGAGCGGCATGAGAGCCGCCGCATCGACAACCAGCTGCGTGGTCGTTCGGGGCGTCAGGGCGATCCGGGCCTATCCCGCTTCTATCTCAGCCTCGACGACGATCTGCTGCGCATCTTCGGACAGCAGAATATGCTGACGCGCCTGATGAACTCCGGCCTGGAAGAGGGGGAAGCGATCATCCACCCCTGGATTTCCAAGGCCATCGAGACCGCGCAGAAAAAGGTCGAAGCGCGCAACTACGACGTCCGCAAGCAGCTGCTGCAATATGACGACGTCATGAACGACCAGCGCAAGGTCGTGTACGAGCAACGCGCCGACGTCATGGATTCTGACACGGTCGGCGATGTCGTGACCGATATGCGCACCGAGACAGTCAATGAACTGGTCGCCGCGCATTGCCCGCCGAATTCCTATCCCGAGCAGTGGGACGTCGAGGGCCTGAAGGCCGGCCTTGCGACCACCTTGGCGCTTGAGCTGCCGGTCGATGACTGGGTCAAGGAGCAGGCGGTCGATCAGGAAATCTTCATCGAGCGGATCGATGCGGCGGCCGCTGCTGCGATGGCAGCCAAGGCCGACGGGATTCCGGCGGAGACCTGGATCCAGATCGAGAAGAATTTCATGCTCCAGGCGATCGACCATCACTGGAAAGAGCATCTGGCAACGCTCGACGCGCTGCGTGCGGTCATCCACCTGCGCGCCTATGCGCAGAAGACTCCGCTCAACGAATATAAGCAGGAGGCGTTCGCGCTGTTCGAGCGGATGCTGGGCCAGATCCGCGAGGATGTGACGCGCATGCTGTCCGTCGCACAGTTCCAGATGACGCCCGAGGAGCCGAGCTACAATCCGCAGGGCTTCGTCACGACGCACCTCGACCCGCTGACCGGCGAGAATGAGGCGGCGTTTGGTTCGGGCCTGACCGGCATGGGCATGGCAGGGGCCGCTCCGCCGCCGGCCGAGCAATATGGCCCCGGCTTCGATCCGCAGAACGTCGACAGCTGGAAGGGTTCGGTCAACCGCAACCAGCAATGCCCGTGCGGCAGCGGTAGGAAATTCAAGCACTGCCACGGGGCTTTGTAGCGCCCGTCCGCCATGTTACGACCCGCGCCTGACATGGGTGGGGAGACGGGCGTGAAGCATGTGGTTCTGGGCGCGGTGGCGCTGTTCGCGGCGAGTGCGGCGCAGGCGGATACCGTTGTCGTGACCGCCGACCGGATGGTCGATGTCGTGGCTGGGCGGACCGTCGACAAGCCGGTGGTCGTGATCACGGATGGGCGGATTGTCTCGGTGGGCAGCGGAAGCGTGGCGACGCCGGCTGGGGCGCGGCGGGTCGATCTGCCGGGGATGACCATCCTGCCGGGGCTCATCGACATGCATGTCCATCTGACCAGCCTCGCCGAGATCGGCGGCTACCGGCGGCTTGAATATACCGACAGCTTCTGGACGGCGGTCGGCGTCGCCAATGCCAAGAAGACGCTCGATGCCGGGTTCACGACGGTCCGCAATGTCGGGTCGTCGGACTTTGGCGACGTGGCGCTGCGGCAGGCGGTCGACGGCGGCTGGGTGCCGGGGCCGCGCATCGTGACGGCGACCTGGGCGATCGGCGCGACGGGCGGCCACTGCGACGACACCGGCATGCCGCCCTCCTATGATTACAAGGCTCCTTCGCAGATCGACAGCCCGGACGAGGCGCGCAAGAAGGTGCGCTGGCTCAAGAAATATGGCGCGGAGGTCATCAAGATCTGCGCTACCGGCGGGGTGTTCTCGCTTGCCGACAGCGTGGGCGCGCAGCAGCTGACGGAAGGTGAGATGCGCGCGATCGTCGAGGAGGCGCATCTGGCCGACATGAAGGTCGCGGCGCATGCGCATGGCGACGAGGGCATCCGCGCGGCGATCAAGGCCGGGGTCGATACGATCGAACATGCGAGCCTCGCCAGCGACGCCGCGATTGCCGAGGCGAAGAAGGCTGGCACCTGGTTCGACATGGATGTCTACAACGACGACTATATCCTTGCGACCGGGACGGCCAATGGCACGCTGCCGTCGAGCCTTGCCAAGGAAAAGGAGATCGGCCTCAAGCAGCGCCAGACCTTCCAGCGGGCGACGAAGGCAGGGGTCAAGATGCTGTTCGGCACCGATGCCGGCGTCTATCCGCACGGCGACAATGGCAAGCAGTTCGCCAAGATGGTCGAATGGGGCATGACCCCGATGCAGGCGATCCAGGCGGCGACGGTCAGCGCGGGCGAGGCGCTCGGCCGGTCGAAGGATGTCGGCGCGATTGCGGCGGGGCGCTACGGCGACCTGATCGCCGTGGCCGGCGACCCGACCGCCGATGTGCGGCTGTTGGAAAGCGTGCCGTTCGTGATGAAGGGCGGCGTGGTCGAGAAGTCGCCGGGCAAGTGAGTCGTCCGGCTTAACTTCGCAAACTTCGCGGACAATCTGTGTTCACGTTGCGCGGGACACGGGATTTCGGCAATTTTGTTACGTGGGCTCGTGGTGAGAAAGAGCGGTGCCAGACGGCCTGACAGCCCAAGAACATAACAGGAACATGTTCGTTTGTCAATCCGCTGCCGCATCCGGAGCCGGCCGCGCTGCTGTGCCGCCGCCGAAGCGGAGACGCGGGCGACGGGCCAGCCGTTGATCGGGGTGATGTGCCTCGCTAAGCCGCAGGCATGGACATTTTCGAACAGGCCGCCGCCGTTGCGCGCGAGAAGGCTCCCCCGCCGCCCGACCAGCCCGTTGCCGCCGCGCTGACGGCGGCAGGGTTCGGGGTGGCGCTGATCGGGCTGTATCTGGTGTTCCAGTCGCTGGGGGTGCCGGTCTGGCTCGGCTGGGCCGGGGCGGCGGCGATCTATGGCGGCTATGCCTATGCCGATTGCCAGATCGGCTGGCGGCGGCACCGGCGGGAATATCAGGACGCGCTGGCGATGCTGCGCGAGCAGGGGGTCGGGCCGTCGGTGCATTGAGGGGGGTGGTGGGATCATCCCCGGGGCGTATCTCAGTTTGAATGTCCGCTACCGACTCCTTTGCGGACATTGTGCCGTTCCGGCATCTTGCTACGCGGAGGTGCCATGTCGAAAGTTTATGAGCCCGTCGAACACGTGAGCGTTTGGGTCGATGGCGGCATCCACATCAAGACCTCGGAGCCGCATGGCGACCCTGTGGAAATGAGCGAAGAGGATGCGCTTGTTCTTGCAGCTCTGCTCAAGCGACTTGCGGAGGAACAGCAATAGCTCCGATAGCCACCCACTGCTGGGGGCAAAGGGTCATCAGTTTGGTCGGCTAAAAACTCCAATTCAGATATGCGAGCAGCCGTTGGCGCTTCCTAATTGCGGAGACGCTTGTTTCGGGATGGTAGCCGTGCGCTGCGCGCGTTGGCGCCAGTGATCTGTGATTAAGCGCAGGTCACCGTGACCTAACCCATTGCCAAACCTTTACCAATATTGGGCGCTGCAGAATGAAATATTTACTCTAATGAACTTTTAGTGACTTTGCCAATCGCCTAGTGAATATTGAAAATACCCACAATATATATACTATAGCAGCATACAACAATGAATTTCCTATCAAGCATATTATCACTACATTTAGGAGAGAGTCAGACTCAGCGCCAAGGGCGTAAAATATAAATGGGCAGACTACAAATAAGAACATACCTGAATTGTATAAAAACCCAAATCTCAACGCAGCAAGACTGAAGATCGCAAATGACATCCCCAATGCAAGTCCAATTCCGATCGCAAAGAATGGGGATCGGATTGTCAGTCGCTTTTCCATGGCGTTTGTGTAGATCCTATTACCTGTTGCGAAACCGTTGCAGAAAGTCAGATAGGCTAGGCGACCGTCAAATCGGTTCCACACTTGCCGCAAATCCTAGCGGGCCATGGCACGCTCCATATGCCCCGCATGAACAGCGAACGACTGCAGGTAGGACAGCGGAAGATAGCGAGCATAACGAAGCCGTGGCCAAGCCAAAAAGCGCCGCCGATTATTTTCCCTGTCTCACCAAAATAGCGAGTTAGAATAGTCATCCATATCGGGAAACTGATAAAGACGACAAAGGTCCATATCATAAAAAATCCGGGGTTTTTCGTAGATCGACATTCACGCTTCATGCCTCCCCGGCAAGGTAAAGACAACGTCCGCTAACCACCCACAACAAGACATTCGAACTGAGACACCGTGCATCCCCGAGGGGGGGTTGCGTCGTCGCGCGACTCCCCGTATAGGCCGCCCTCGCTCGCGGGCTGGTGGTAGGTGTTCATCCTAAACGCTGTCCTGGAACGAGTTTAGATACGCACATGCGTGAGCGGGGTCCGGCCGGACCTGAGTTGGTTCCGGCATCGCCTCGCAGATGGCTCCCGTCTTCTGGCGGGGTATCGCTATTGGCGCATGTCGAGTGAATTCACTGCCGCTTGCGGCGAAGATGTTGAAGGCCTGAAGCACGGATGCCGACGATTAACCAGCTGGTCCGCAAGGGCCGCACGCCGCAGCGAGTGCGCGAAACCGCGCCTGCGATGGAGTCCTGCCCGCAGAAGCGCGGCGTCTGCACGCGCGTCTATACGACGACGCCGAAGAAGCCGAACTCGGCGCTCCGCAAGGTTGCCAAGGTGCGCCTGACCAACGGTTTCGAAGTCATCGGCTACATCCCCGGCGAAGGCCATAACCTGCAGGAGCATTCGGTCGTGCTCATCCGCGGCGGCCGCGTGAAGGATCTTCCCGGCGTGCGTTACCATGTGCTGCGCGGCGTGCTCGACACGCAGGGCGTCAAGGATCGCAAGCAGAGCCGTTCGAAGTACGGCGCCAAGCGGCCGAAGTAAGGAACGAATCCGATGTCACGTCGCCGTCGCCCAGAGAAGCGCGAAATCCTGCCCGATCCCCGTTACGGGGACGTCACGCTCACCAAGTTCATGAACCTCGTCATGTACGAGGGGAAGAAGTCGGTTGCCGAGCAGATCGTTTACGGAGCCCTCGACGTCGTCGAGCAGCGCGCCCGCCGCGAGCCGATCGGTGTGTTCCACGATGCGCTGGCGAATGTTCGCCCGGCCATTGAGGTGCGCAGCCGCCGCGTTGGTGGTGCGACCTATCAGGTCCCCGTCGAGGTGCGTCCCGAGCGCAGCCAGGCGCTGGCGATCCGCTGGCTGATCGGCGCTGCGCGCAACCGCAGCGAACACACCATGGCCGCGCGCCTGTCGGGCGAGCTCATGGATGCCGCGAACAACCGCGGCACCGCCGTCAAGAAGCGCGAAGATACGCACCGGATGGCCGAAGCCAACCGCGCCTTCTCGCATTACCGCTGGTAGCTGGAAACCGTCATGGCACGCGTCCACCCGCTTTCGATGTATCGCAACATCGGCATCATGGCCCACATCGATGCCGGCAAGACGACCACGACCGAGCGTATTCTTTATTACACCGGCAAGTCCTACAAGATCGGCGAAGTGCATGAAGGCACGGCGACGATGGACTGGATGGAGCAGGAGCAGGAGCGGGGGATCACGATCACCAGCGCTGCGACGACCTGTTTCTGGAACGATCACCGGATCAACATCATCGACACCCCCGGCCACGTCGACTTCACCATCGAAGTCGAGCGTTCGCTGCGCGTGCTCGACGGCGCGGTTGCCTGCTTCGACGGCGTTGCGGGCGTCGAGCCGCAGTCGGAGACCGTGTGGCGCCAAGCCGAGAAGTACAAAGTTCCGCGCATGTGCTTCGTCAACAAGCTCGACCGCACCGGTGCGAACTTCGAGCGCTGCGTCGAGATGATCAAGGACCGCCTCGGGGCGCGTCCGGCCGTCCTCTATCTGCCGATCGGCATCGAGGGCTCGTTCAAGGGTCTCGTCGATCTGGTCGAGAACCGCGCGATCATCTGGCTCGAAGAGTCGCTGGGCGCGAAGTTCGAATATCAGGACATTCCCGCCGACCTCGCCGACTCCGCCGCGATCGCTCGCTCCGAGCTGATCGAGATGGCCGTCGAGCAGGACGACGACATCATGGAGGCGTATCTGGAGGGCAATGAGCCCGACACCGCCACCCTGAAGAAGCTGATCCGCAAGGGCACGCTGAACTTCTCGTTCGTGCCGGTGCTGTGCGGCTCGGCGTTCAAGAACAAGGGCGTGCAGCCGCTGCTCGACGCGGTCGTCGACTATCTGCCGTCGCCGCTCGACATCGAGGACGTGCAGGGCCTGAAGCTCGACGGCGAGACGCCCGATACGCGTCCGCCGGCCGACGATGCGCCCTTCTCGGCACTCGCGTTCAAGATCATGACCGACCCGTTCGTCGGCACGCTGACCTTTGCCCGCATCTATTCGGGCAAGATGGAAGCCGCCTCGACCGTGCTGAATTCGGTCAAGGACAAGCGCGAGAAGATCGGCCGCATGCTGCTCATGCATGCGAACGACCGCGAAGACATCAAGGAAGCCTATGCCGGCGACATCGTCGCACTGGTTGGCCTGAAGGACACGACGACCGGCGACACGCTGTGCGCTCCGGGTGCGCCGATCATCCTCGAGCGGATGGAGTTCCCGGATCCCGTCATCGAGGTGGCCGTCGAGCCGAAGACCAAGGCCGACCAGGAAAAGATGGGCATCGCGCTCAACCGCCTCGCGCAGGAAGACCCGTCCTTCCGCGTGACCTCGGACCAGGAGAGCGGCCAGACGATCATCAAGGGGATGGGCGAGCTCCACCTCGAGATCCTCGTCGACCGCATGCGCCGCGAGTTCAAGGTCGAGGCGAATGTCGGCGCGCCGCAGGTGGCTTACCGTGAATCGCTCGCCCGCAAGGTCGATGTCGATTACACCCACAAGAAGCAGTCGGGCGGCTCCGGCCAGTTCGGTCGCATCAAGTTCACGGTGGAGCCGGGCGAGCGCGGCCAGGGCGTCGTCTTCAAGGACGAGGTCAAGGGCGGCAACATTCCGCGCGAATATATTCCTTCGGTCGAGAAGGGCATTCGCGAGGTTGCAGCGTCGGGTTCGCTGATCGGCTTCCCGATCATCGACTTCACCGCGACGCTGTACGACGGCGCGTACCATGACGTGGACTCCAGCGCGCTGGCGTTCGAAATCACGGGCCGCGGCGGCATGCGCGAAGCGGCGCAGAAGGCCGGCATCAAGCTGCTCGAGCCGATGATGAAGGTCGAGGTCGTCACCCCTGAGGATTTCATGGGCGACTGCATCGGCGACCTGAACTCGCGGCGCGGACAGATCCAGGGCACCGACAGCCGCGGCAACGCGCAGGTGATCGAGGCCATGGTGCCGCTGGCGAACATGTTCGGCTACGTCAACCAGCTGCGGTCGATGACCCAGGGGCGGGCGCAGTACACGATGCAGTTCAGCCACTATGAAGAAGTGCCCGCAAACGTCGCGGAAGAGGTCAAGGCGAAGCTGGCGTAAGCCGGATCAACCAATCACGAGATCAAGCTAGAGGACGAGCAAGATGGCCAAGGCGAAATTCGAGCGGAACAAGCCGCACTGCAATATCGGCACCATCGGTCACGTTGACCATGGCAAGACGTCGCTGACAGCGGCAATCACCAAGGTTCTCGCCGAAACGGGCGGTGCAACCTTCACTGCCTACGATCAGATCGACAAGGCGCCGGAAGAGAAGGCGCGCGGCATCACCATTTCGACGGCGCACGTCGAATATGAGACGACGAACCGTCACTATGCCCACGTCGATTGCCCGGGCCACGCCGATTATGTGAAGAACATGATCACCGGCGCTGCGCAGATGGACGGCGCGATCCTCGTCGTTTCGGCGACCGACGGCCCGATGCCGCAGACCCGCGAGCACATCCTGCTCGCAAAGCAGGTCGGCGTGCCGCAGATGGTCGTGTTCATGAACAAGGTCGACCTCGTCGACGACGCCGAGATCCTCGAGCTCGTCGAGCTGGAGATCCGCGAGCTGCTCTCGAAGTATGACTTCGACGGCGACAATATTCCGATCATTGCCGGTTCGGCAGTGAAGGCGCTTGACGGCACCAACGACGAGATCGGCAAGCAGGCCGTTCTGAAGCTGATGGAAGCTGTCGACAGCTGGATCCCGCAGCCGGAGCGTCCGCTCGACAAGCCGTTCCTGATGCCGATCGAAGACGTGTTCTCGATCTCGGGCCGCGGCACCGTCGTGACCGGCCGCGTCGAGACCGGCATCGTCAAGGTTGGCGAGGAAGTCGAGATCGTCGGCATCCAGCCCGCCGTTCGCAAGACCGTCGTCACCGGCGTCGAGATGTTCCGCAAGCTGCTCGACCAAGGCCAGGCTGGCGACAACATCGGCGCGCTGGTTCGCGGCGTCGGCCGTGAGGAAGTCGAGCGCGGGCAGGTTCTCTGCAAGCCGGGCTCGATCAAGCCGCACACGGACTTCTCGGCCGAGGTTTATGTCCTGTCGAAGGACGAGGGCGGCCGTCACACGCCGTTCTTCGCGAACTATCGTCCGCAGTTCTACTTCCGCACGACCGACGTGACGGGCACTGTCGAGCTGCCGGCCGGCACCGAGATGGTCATGCCCGGTGACAACGTCACGCTCGGCATCAAGCTCATCGCGCCGATCGCGATGGACCAGGGTCTTCGCTTCGCAATTCGCGAAGGCGGCCGCACCGTCGGTGCAGGCGTCGTGGCGAACATCACCAAGTAAAAGCGTATCGGCCGCCCGGCGGGGTTTACTCGCCGGGCGGCTTCGTTCTTTGAAAAGATAAAGCGGTATTGAGATGGAAACGCAGAACATTCGCATCCGGCTGAAGGCCTTCGACCACCGTGTGCTCGACCAGGCCACCGGCGAGATCGCGGACACCGCGAAGCGCACGGGCGCGTCGATCCGTGGCCCCATCCCGATGCCGACGCGCATCGAGAAGTTCACGGTCAACCGCTCGCCGCACGTCGATAAGAAATCGCGTGAACAATTCGAAGTTCGCACCTATAAGCGCCTCCTCGACATCGTTCAGCCGACTCCCCAGACGGTGGATGCGCTGATGAAGCTCGACCTCGCCGCCGGTGTGGACGTGGAAATCAAGCTGCAGGCCTAGGCCCGCAGATCGTAGCAACTCATGCCCCCAATCGCGGGGGCCTCTGATGGAAGGAATTAGATCATGCGCACTGGCGTGATCGCGAAGAAATTGGGGATGACCCGGCTGTTTCAGGATGACGGGCGCCATGTGCCCGTCACGGTCCTGTCGCTGGAGAATTGCCAGGTCGTCGCGCACCGCACCCTCGCTGACGACGGCTATACGGCGGTCCAGGTCGGCTCAGGCGTTGCGAAGGCAAAGAATCTGACGAAGCCCGAGCGGGGCCATTTCGGCAAGGCCGAAGTGGAACCGAAGGCGCGCGTCCGCGAATTCCGTGTTGCCGAGGATGCCCTCGTCGATGTCGGCGCGACGCTGTCCGCAGATCACTTCATCGCCGGCCAGATGGTCGATATCTCGGGCCAGACGCAGGGCAAGGGTTATCAGGGCGTCATGAAGCGCTGGAACTTCGGCGGCCTGCGCGCGACCCACGGCGTCTCGGTCTCGCACCGTTCGGCCGGTTCGACCGGTCAGCGCCAGGATCCGGGCAAGGTTTTCAAAAACAAGAAGATGGCCGGCCACATGGGCGACCGTCAGCGCACGCAGCAGAACCTCGAAGTGGTGTCCACCGACGTCGAGCGCGGCCTGATCTTCGTCAAGGGGTCGGTCCCCGGCAGCAAGGGCGCGTGGCTCCTCGTTCGCGACGCGGTCAAGGTCCCCCGTCCGGAGGGCGTTGCCTATCCGGCCTCCGTCAAGCAGTCGGCCACACCCGCGACCGAGGCGCCCGTCGAGGCAGCCGCGGACGCGACCGATGGTCAGGAAGGTTAAGCCATGAAGGTCGATGTAAAGACCCTCGACGCCGGCAAGGCCGGATCGATCGAACTGAACGATGCCGTGTTCGGCCTCGATGCCCGCAAGGACATCCTGTTCCGCGTCATCAACTGGCAGCTTGCCAACCGCCGCAACACGGCCCGTGCCGCACGCGAGCGGTCCGACGTGGCGCGCACCGGCAAGAAGCTCGGCAACCAGAAGGGCGGCGGTACCGCCCGCCACGGCAACCGGGCTGCGCCGCAGTTCACCGGCGGCGGCAAGGCCCATGGTCCCCGCGCCCGCGTGTTCACGCAGTCGCTCAACAAGAAGGTTCGTGCGCTCGGCCTGAAGACCGCGCTGTCGGTCAAGGCTGCCGAGGGCAAGCTCATGATCGTCGACAGCCTGGCGCTCGGCGAGGCCAAGACCAAGTCGCTGCTGTCGCGGCTCGCGGGTCTGGGCGTCACCAACGGCCTGTTCATCGACGGCGATGCGGTCGACAGCAACTTCAAGCTGGCCTGTGCGAACTTGCACAAGCTGGACGTGATGCCGGCCGTCGGTGCGAACGTTTACGACATCCTCAACCACGACATGCTGGTGCTGACCCGCGCGGGCGTCGAGAAGCTGGAGGCGCGGTTCAATGGCTAAGGCCCCGAAGAAGGCCGCTGGCGCCGCCATCGACCTCAAGCATTATGACGTTGTGCGGACTCCGCACATCACCGAGAAGGCGACCTTGCTCTCCGAGCACAACCAGGTCGTGTTCAAGGTCGCGACCGACGCGACCAAGCCCGCGATCCGCGCTGCGGTCGAGGCCTTGTTCAACGTGAAGGTCACGAGCGTGAACACGCTGGTCCAGAAGGGCAAGACGAAGCGCTGGAAGGGCAAACCCTACATGCGTTCCGATGAGAAGAAGGCGATCGTTACGCTCGCCGAAGGCTCATCGATCGACGTGACCACCGGCATTTGAGCGGGCAGGACTCGACATGGCATTGAAGACATATAATCCGACCAGCCCGTCCCGCCGTGGACTGGTGCTCGTCGACCGCTCGGCGCTCCACAAGGGCAAGCCGGTCAAGCGGCTCACCGAGGGTCTCAAGAAGACCGGCGGACGCAACAACATGGGCCACGCGACCTCGCGCGGCATTGGCGGCGGTCACAAGCAGCGCTACCGGATCATCGATTTCAAGCGCCGGAAGTGGGACGTGCCTGCGACCGTCGAGCGTCTGGAATATGACCCGAACCGCACCGCGTTCATCGCGCTGGTTAACTATGCCGACGGCGAGCAGACCTACATCATTGCGCCGCAGCGTCTCGCCCCGGGCGATACGATCATCGCGGGCAAGAAGGTCGACGTGAAGCCGGGCAATGCGATGGAGATCGGCCAGATGCCGGTCGGCACCATCGTTCACAATGTCGAGATGAAGCCGCTCAAGGGTGGTCAACTCGCACGTTCGGCCGGCACGTTCATCCAGGTCGTCGGCCGTGACAGCGGCATGGTCATCGTCCGGCTGAATTCGGGCGAGCAGCGTTACATCCGCGCCGATTGCATGGCGACCGTGGGCGCGGTGTCGAACCCCGACAACCAGAACCAGAATCTCGGCAAGGCCGGCCGCAACCGCTGGCTCGGTCAGCGTCCGCTCTCGCGCGGCGTCGCCAAGAACCCGGTCGACCATCCGCACGGCGGCGGTGAAGGCCGCACCTCGGGCGGCCGTCATCCGGTTACGCCGTGGGGCAAGCCGACCAAGGGTGCCAAGACCCGCCACAACAAGTCGACGGACAACATGATTATCCGTTCGCGTCACGCTAAGAAGAAGAGGTAGCCGCGATGGCACGTTCCGTCTGGAAAGGCCCGTTCGTCGAGCTCAGCCTTCTGAAGAAGGCCGAGACCGCACAGGACAGCGGCGCGCGCGGTGTGATCAAGACCTGGTCGCGCCGTTCCACGATCCTGCCGCAGTTCGTTGGACTGACGTTCAACGTTTACAACGGCAAGAAATTCATCCCCGTCTCGGTCAACGAGGACATGGTGGGTCATAAGCTCGGCGAGTTCGCGCCGACGCGGACCTTCCACGGCCACGCAGCCGACAAGAAGGCTAAGCGCTGATGTCGAAGGCAGCAAATCCGCGCCGCGTCGGCGAGCGTGAGGCGCTCGCGGTCGCGACCACCATTCGCGGTTCCGCACAGAAGCTCAATCTCGTTGCGGGCCTGATCCGCGGCAAGAAGGCTGGCGACGCGATGAACATCCTCGCCTTCTCGACCAAGGGTATGGCTGACGATGTGCGCAAGTGCCTCGCATCGGCGATCGCCAATGCCGAGAACAACCACAACCTCGACGTGGACGCGCTGGTCGTGAAGGAAGCTTCGGTCGGCAAGGCGCTGATCATGAAGCGCTTCACCCCGCGGGCGCGTGGCCGTGCGGCGCAGATCATCAAGCCGTTCAGCCGCATCCGCATCGTGGTTCGCGAGCGCGACGAAGAACCCGCTCAGGAGCAAGCATAATGGGTCAAAAGACGTCACCCATCGGTCTGCGCCTGCAGATCAACCGCACCTGGGACTCGCGCTGGTTCGCCCGCGGCGAGGATTACGGCCGGTTGCTGCTCGAAGACCTGAAGATCCGTAACTTCATCCTGAAGACGCTGACGCAGGCCGCGATCTCCAAGGTCGTCATCGAGCGTCCTGCCAAGCTGTGCCGCGTGTCGATCTATGCCGCCCGTCCGGGTGTCATCATCGGCAAGAAGGGCGCCGACATCGAGAAGCTGAAGAGCCAGATCGGTGCGATGACCAAGAGCGCGGTGTCGCTGAACATCGTCGAAATCCGCAAGCCGGAAGTCGATGCCAAGCTCGTCGCGCAGGGTGTTGCCGATCAGCTCGAGCGCCGTATCGCGTTCCGCCGCGCCATGAAGCGCGCGGTGCAGTCCGCGCTGCGCCTCGGTGCCGAGGGCATTCGTATTACCTGCTCGGGCCGTCTGGGTGGCGCGGAAATCGCGCGCACCGAATGGTACCGCGAGGGCCGGGTGCCGCTGCACACGCTACGCGGCAATGTCGATTATGCCGAGGCGCAGGCCCACACCGCTTATGGTGTGTGCGGCGTCAAGGTCTGGATTTTCAAGGGCGAAATCCTTGGCCACGATCCGATGGCCCAGGACCGGCTCATGTTGGAAGCGCAAACGTCGGGAGTCCGACCAGCGCGATAAGGGAAATACCCCTTATCGCCTGATCGGCCGACGAACGGTGTCAGAAGGCGAATAGAAATGCTGCAACCGAAACGGACTAAGTTCCGCAAGGCCTTCAAGGGCCGCATCAAGGGCGAGGCCAAGGGCGGCACCGCGCTCAACTTCGGCGCGTTCGGGCTGAAGGCGATGGAGCCGGACCGGATCACCGCTCGCCAGATCGAAGCGGCCCGCCGCGCGATTACGCGTCACATCAAGCGCGCCGGCCGGTTGTGGATCCGGATTTTCCCGGACGTCCCCGTCTCGTCGAAGCCGGCCGAAGTCCGCATGGGTAAGGGCAAGGGCGCGCCGGAATTCTGGGCTGCGCGCGTCAAGCCGGGCCGGATCATGTTCGAGCTGGATGGCGTTCCGCAGGACGTCGCTGCGGGTGCCTTCGAGCGCGCCGCTGCCAAGCTCCCCATCAAGACCAAGATGATCGTTCGTCTTGGCGAAGCCCATTCTTAAGGAGGCCGGACCCATGAAGATCGCCGATCTCCGCAGGAGCAGCGACGACCAGCTCGTCGAGCAGCTCGGCCAGCTCAAGAAGGAGCAGTTCAACCTGCGCTTCCAGGCTGCGACCGGACAGCTCGAGAAGCCATCGCGCGTTCGCGAGGTGCGCCGCACCATCGCTCAGATTCAGACGTTGCAGACCGAGCGGGCCAACTCCGCTCCGGCTGCGTAAGGAGACGCCCAATGCCAAAGCGCGTCCTGCAGGGCACTGTGGTGTCCGACAAGGCCGATAAAACGGTCGTGGTCCTCGTTGAGCGTAAGGTGAAGCACCCGCTCTACGGCAAGATCATGCGCCGTTCGAAGAAGTATCACGCCCACGACGAAGCGAACGCCATCAAGGCGGGCGAGACGGTCCGCATTGAAGAGTGCGCGCCGATCTCGAAGCAGAAGACGTGGCGCGTCCTCGAGAAGGTGGCCTGACATGATTCAGATGCAAACCAACCTGGATGTCGCCGACAACAGCGGCGCAAAGCGGGTGCAGTGCATCAAGGTGCTCGGTGGCTCCAAGCGCCGGGTTGCCGGTGTGGGCGACACCATCGTGGTGTCGGTCAAGGAAGCACAGCCGAAGGGCCGCGTGAAGAAGGGCGACGTGCACCGTGCCGTCGTCGTTCGCACCGCCAAGGACATCCGCCGCGCCGATGGCTCGGTCATCCGTTTCGACGGCAATGCTGCCGTGCTGATCAACAAGAATGAGGAGCCGATCGGCACCCGTATCTTCGGGCCGGTGGTGCGCGAGCTGCGCGCCTCGGGTCACATGAAGATCATCAGCCTGGCTCCGGAGGTGCTGTAATGAGCGCTGCGAAGATCAAGAAGGGCGACAAGGTCGTCGTCCTGTCCGGCAAGGACAAGGGCAAGCACGGCGAAGTCGTCCGCGCGATGCCGAAGACCGGCAAGGTCGTTGTGTCCGGCGTCAACATGATCGCCCGCCACACCAAGCCGTCGCAGGGTGATCCCCAGGGCGGTATCAAGCGCCGCGAAGCGCCGATGCATGTCTGCAAGGTGGCGCTCGAAGACCCCAAGACGGGCAAGCCGACACGCGTCGGATTCCGTATCGACAACGGCCAGAAGGTGCGCGTCGCCAAGCGGTCGGGTGAGGTGATCAATGGCTGAGGCAACGCTGACTCCGCGCATGAAGCGGATGTACGACGAGAAGATCAAAGCCGCTCTGACGGAGAAGTTTGGCTACAAAAACGCCATGCAGATCCCGAAGATCGAGAAGATCGTGATCAACATGGGCGTCGGCGAGGCGACCCAGGACAAGAAGAAGGTCGATGCGGCGGCGTCCGAGATGATGCTGATCGCTGGCCAGAAGCCTGTCGTCACCAAGGCGAAGAAGTCGGTCGCGCAGTTCAAGCTGCGCGAAGGCATGCCGATCGGCTGCAAGGTCACGCTGCGCCGCGAGCGGATGTACGAGTTTCTCGACCGGCTGATCACCATCGCGCTGCCGCGCGTCCGCGACTTCCGCGGGCTGAACCCGGCGTCGTTCGACGGCCGCGGCAACTACGCAATGGGTCTCAAGGAGCAGATCGTGTTCCCCGAGATCAATTACGACAAGATCGACAAGGTCCGCGGTATGGACGTGATTGTCACCACTTCGGCGAGGACGGACGAGGAAGCGCGCGAACTGCTGCGGGCTTTCGGCTTCCCCTTCACCGACCGTCAGGATGAGACCCGCAAGGCCGCCTAAGGGCGGAACCGGCAGGCTCAAGGAGAAGACCCAAAGTCATGGCGAAAAAGAGTTCGATCAACAAGAATGAGCGTCGCAAGGCGATGGTCAAGCAATATGCCGGCAAGTTTGCTGCGCTGAAGGCTTTGGCCAACGACGAGTCGGCCGACGAAGGCGAGCGGCTGATCGCGCGCCTCAAGATGGCCGAATTGCCGCGCAACGCGAACCCCACCCGGGTCCGCAACCGCTGCATGGTCACCGGCCGCTCGCGCGCCGTGTACCGCAAGTTCAAACTGAGCCGGATCATGATCCGCGAATTGGGCAACAAGGGCCTGATTCCCGGTCTGACCAAGTCCAGCTGGTAAGGGAGGGATAGCATGTCTGTTACCGATCCCCTGGGCGATATGCTCACACGCATCCGCAACGGCCAGCAGGCCCGCAAGGACAGCGTGCTGACGCCCGCATCGAAGCTGCGCGCCCGCGTGCTCGATGTGCTGCAGCGCGAAGGCTATATCCGCGGCTATTCCGAGGATGTGACTGCGACGCACCCTGCGATCCGCATCGAGCTGAAGTATTTCGAAGGCGCACCGGCCATCCAGTATGTCCAGCGCGTGTCGAAGCCCGGCCGCCGCGTCTATTCTGGCTCGAAAGAGCTGCCGCGGGTCCGCAACGGCCTCGGCATCACCATCATCTCGACGCCCAAGGGCGTTCTGTCCGACGCGGAAGCGCGCGAGCAGAATGTCGGCGGCGAGCTGCTCTGCCAGGTGTTCTGATCATGTCGCGCATCGGAAAGAAGCCCGTTCCGGTTCCGGCCGGTGTCACCGCCTCGATCGAGGACGGTATTCTGTCGGTCAAGGGTCCGAAGGGCGTGCTCACGCTCCCGACCGCTGACGACATCACCTACACGATCGGCGAGGGCGAGATCTCGGTCATGCCCGCGAACGAGACCAAGCGCGCACGCTCCTTCTGGGGCATGCAGCGGACGCTCGTTTCGAACCTGGTCGTCGGCGTGTCGGACGGGTTCACCAAGATCCTCGACATCACCGGCGTCGGCTATCGTGCCGCAGCGCAGGGTTCGAACCTGAACCTGCAGCTCGGCTACAGCCACCATGTGAACTACGCGATCCCGGACGGCATCACGATCAAGACCCCCGATCAGACCACGGTCGAGATCTCGGGTGCGGATCGCCAGAAGGTCGGCCAGGTCGCTGCCGAAATCCGTCGCTGGCGCAAGCCCGAGCCGTATAAGGGCAAGGGCATCAAGTACCGGGGCGAATATATCTTCCGCAAGGAAGGGAAGAAGAAATAGCCATGGCGAAAAATCTTTCCCTGTTCGAACGCCGCCGCCAGCGCGTGCGCACCTCGCTCCGCAAGAATGCGGGCGGACGGCCGCGCCTGTCGGTGCATCGTTCCTCGCAGCATATCTATGCACAGATCATCGACGACGCCGCCGGGCAGACGCTCGCATCGGCTTCGACGCTGGAAAAGGACGTGCGTGGGTCGGCGGGTGCCACCAAGGCGGCAGCCGGCGATGTCGGCAAGCGGCTGGCGGAGCGCGCCAAGGCCGCAGGCGTCAGCACGGTCGTGTTCGACCGTGGCGGCTTCCTGTTCCACGGACGCGTCAAGGCGCTGGCGGAAGCCGCGCGCGAAGCCGGATTGGAGTTCTAAATGGCTGACGACAACATTCCTTCGGCTGAGGCCGCACCCGGCGGCGACGCACCGCGCAGCCCGCGTGGCGGACGTGGCCGTGCAGGCCCGGGCGGCGGCGCAGGCCGTGGTCCCGGCGGCGACCGCAACCGTGGCGGCCGTCGCGACGGCCAGCGCCAGGGCGCGACCGACGAGCAGGGCAATGAGCTCATCGAGAAGCTCGTGCACATCAACCGCGTCTCGAAGACGGTGAAGGGCGGCAAGCGCTTCGGCTTTGCAGCACTCGTCGTCGTCGGCGACGGCAAGGGCCGTGTCGGCTTCGGCAAGGGCAAGGCCCGCGAGGTTCCTGAGGCGATCTCCAAGGGCACCGCTGCCGCCAAGAAGGCGATGGTCCGCGTTCCGCTGCGCGACGGCCGCACGCTGCATCACGATGCCTATGGGCATTTCGGAGCGGGCAAGGTGCATGTCCGTTCGGCACCGCAGGGCACCGGCATCATCGCCGGCGGTCCGATGCGCGCGATCTTCGAATCGCTCGGTGTCGCCGATGTGGTGACCAAGTCGGTCGGCACGAACAATCCGTACAACATGATCCGCGCTACCTTCGAAGCGCTGACCTCGCAGACGTCGCCGAAGTCGGTGGCGCAGCGTCGCGGCAAGAAGATCGCCGACCTGGTCGGCCGTCGCGGAGACGTGAAGGGCGCGGCTGCCGAAGCCGAGGCCGAAGCGGCCGTCTGAGGATAAAGCCATGGCAACGATCAAAATCACGCAGACCGGATCGCCGATCCGTCGCACCCAGGACCAGCGCGCGACGCTCGTTGGTCTCGGGCTGAACAAGATGCACAAGACGCGCGAGCTGGAGGACACTCCGGCCGTGCGTGGCATGATCCGCAAGGTCAGCCACATGGTGAAGGTCGAGGGCGCGTAAGCTTCCCCGACCCGTGCGCAACAAGCGAAAGCGAGTACGACAATGAAATTGAACGACATTCGCGACAACGAAGGCGCCCACAAGCGGCGCATGCGTGTCGGCCGGGGCATCGGCTCCGGCAAGGGCAAGACCGCCGGGCGCGGCCAGAAGGGCCAGAAGAGCCGTTCGGGCGTGTCGATCGCCGGGTTCGAAGGCGGCCAGATGCCGCTGCACATGCGGCTGCCGAAGCGCGGCTTCAACAACATCTTCCGCAAGGACTATTCCGTGGTGAACCTCGGAACGCTCCAGCATGCGATCGATGAGAAGAAGCTCGATGCGAGCGGCCTGATCGACGTGACTGCGCTGGTCGCTGCCGGTGTCGTCGCCAAGGCGAAGGACGGCGTCCGTCTGCTCGGCAAGGGCGAACTGACCGCCAAGCTGACGCTCAAGGTGGCAGGCGCCTCCAAGTCGGCGATCGACGCGGTCGAAAAGGCTGGCGGGTCGGTCGAGCTCCCGGCACCGAAGCCGGAGCCGCTGAGCAAGGACGAAGCCAAGGCTGCCCGTGCTGAGGCGCGCGCGGCCAAGGCCAAGGCTGCCAAGAAATAAGTCTCTCCGGCCCGCGCGGGTGACCTGCGCGGGCCGATTTTGCGTTTCGGCATGGCGTAGAGCGGCGTCCATGCCTATCTAGCCATCGCGCCCATGTTCGGGCTGAGTGGGTGGGATTGAATATGGCGTCAGCTGCCGAACAGCTTGCTGCGAATATCAGCTTCGCAAACTTCTCCAAGGCGACGGAGCTTAAGAAGCGCCTGTGGTTCACGCTGGGCGCGTTGATCGTCTATCGCCTCGTGACCTTCGTGCCGCTGCCGGGCATCGACCCGAATGCGCTCGCAGCGCTGTTCGACCGCACCCAGGGCGGCGTGCTCGACTTCGTCAACATGTTCTCGGGCGGCGCGCTGCAGCGCATGTCGATCGTCGCGCTGAACATCATGCCTTACATCACCAGCTCGATTATCATCCAGCTGATGACCAGCCTCGTGCCGTCGCTGATGGCGCTGAAGAAAGAAGGCGAGAGCGGGCGCAAGAAGCTCAACCAATATACGCGCTACGGCACCGTGCTGCTGACGGCGATTCAGGGCTATGGTATCGCGGTCGGCCTTGAGGGCTGGGGTGCCGGGCAGGGCGTCAGCGCCGTCATCGATCCGGGCTTCTTCTTCCGCATCACCACAGTCATCACGCTGGTCGGCGGCACGCTGTTCCTGATGTGGCTCGGCGAGCAGATCACCAGCCGCGGCATCGGCAACGGCATCTCGCTGATCATCATGGCCGGTATCGTCGCGCGCCTGCCGCAGGCAATCGGCGGGCTGTTCGAACAGGGCCGCACCGGCGCGATGTCGCCGGTGTTCATCCTCGTCGTCATCGCGGTCGCGCTCGGCGTCATCGGCTTCATCTGCTTCATGGAGCGCGCCCAGCGTCGCATCCTGATCCAATATCCGAAGCGACAGGTGGGTAACCGTGTCAGCCAGGGCGAGTCGAGCCATCTGCCGTTGAAGCTCAACACCTCGGGCGTCATCGCGCCAATTTTCGCTTCGTCGCTGCTGCTGATGCCGCTCACCGTCGCGCAGTTCGCGGGCCAGGGGCAGGGGCCGGACTGGCTGATCACCGTCACAACGCTGCTCCAACACGGCGCGCCGCTCTATATGGCGCTCTATGCGGCCGGCATCATCTTCTTCTCCTTCTTCTACACCGCCGTGGTGTTCAATCCGGAAGAGACCGCCGAAAATCTCAAGAAGCATGGCGGGTTCATTCCCGGCATCCGGCCCGGCACGCGGACGTCCGAATATCTCGATTATGTGCTGACGCGCATCACCGTGATCGGTGCGGGCTATCTGGTGCTGATCTGTCTGCTGCCGGAATTTCTGATCGCGCAGCTGAAGGTGCCCTTCTATTTCGGCGGCACCTCGCTGTTGATCGTGGTCAACGTCACGATGGACACGGTAAGCCAAATCCAGAGCCACCTCATCGCACATCAATATGAGGGGCTCATAAAGCGGTCGAAGCTGCGCGGGGGGCGTCGTTGAAAATCATCATCCTGCTCGGGCCTCCGGGCGCGGGCAAGGGAACCCAGGCGCAGCGGCTCATGGCCGAACGCGGCATGGTCCAGCTTTCCACGGGCGACATGCTGCGCGCAGCGATCAAGGTGGGGACCGAGGTCGGGCTCAAGGCCAAGGCGGTCATGGATGCCGGGGAGCTGGTGTCCGATGAGATCGTCAACGCGCTCATTGATGACAAGCTGAATGTTGCCGCCGACCATCCGGGCTTCATCTTCGACGGCTATCCGCGGACACAGGCGCAGGCCGAGGCGCTCGACGGGCTGCTCAAGGCGCGCAAGTTCGAGCTGGATCAGGTCATCGAGCTCGGTGTCGATGAGGCGGCGCTGATCGACCGTATCGTCGGGCGATTCAGCTGCGCAAATTGCGGCGAGAATTACCACGACCGTTACAAGCTGCCGAAAGTCGAGGGCACCTGCGACGTGTGCGGGCATCATGAGTTCAAGCGCCGCCCCGACGACAATGCCGAGACGGTGCGGACGCGCATGGAAGAATATCGCGCCAAGACCGCGCCGATCCTGCCTTATTATGACGCGCGCGGCATGGTCAGCCGCGTCGACGGCATGGCGTCGATGGACGAGGTCCATGACGCGATCGCGGCGATCCTCGACTGATCCAATCTGCGTTCCGGTTGCGTTGAGAACATCGACAGACCGGAGATGGACATGAGACCTTTATTGGTAGCGGCAGTGCTGCTCGCTGCGCCCGCAACGGCCGAGGTCGTCAAGGTCGCGCCGCACGGTTTTGCGCTCGAATCGACAGCCGTTATTGCCGCACAGCCCGAGAAGCTGTTCGCGGCGATCGGGTCAGTGGCGCAGTGGTGGGACCCGGCGCACAGCTATTCGGGTAAGGCCGCGAACATGAGCATGGACGTCCGCGCCGGCGGCTGCTGGTGCGAGACGGTGCCGCCCGGCGGATCGGTCGAGCATATGCGCGTGGTGCGGGTGCTGCCGGGGCGGCAGATCGTCGTGCGCGGCGGGCTGGGGCCGCTGCAGGGCGAAGGTGTGGACGGGGCGCTGACCTGGACGCTGAAGCCCGAAGGCACGGGCACGCGGGTGACGCAGAGCTATGTCGTCGGCGGATTCCTGCGTGCCGGTTCTGAAGTCATGGCCCCCGCCGTCGATGGCGTGATGAACGGCGCGCTGGCGCGGCTCAAGCGCTATGTTGAGACGGGATCGCCCGATCCGGCGAAGTAACGCCAAGCCGATAGGAAAAGCCGCCGCGCGGCCCTTGACATTGGGTTAACCCGCGCATAGCTACCCGCTTTCCGATTCACCGGAAACCTCAGTCACGAGCCGCCTTTGGCGCGCCCGCGACGCAAAGCGCCGAGATGGGGGGTTTGCCCAAGACCCCCTGTGGAGCAGGAGATTATTTGTGGCACGTATCGCGGGCGTCAACATCCCGACCAACAAGCGCGTCGAGATCGCCCTTACCTATATTCACGGCATCGGCCGCACCAAGGCGAAGGAAATCACCCAGAAAATGGGCTTCCCCGTCGATCGTCGCGTCCAGGACCTGACCGACCAAGAAGTCGTCCAGATCCGCGAGATCATCGATCGCGACTATTCGGTGGAGGGCGACCTGCGCCGGACCGTTGCGATGAACATCAAGCGGCTCATGGACCTCGCTTGCTACCGCGGTCTGCGCCACCGGCGCGGTCTTCCGGTTCGCGGCCAGCGCACGCACACCAATGCGCGCACCCGTAAGGGCAAGGCCAAGCCGATCGCCGGCAAGAAGAAATAAGGCGCTGAGCGGCGCCGCCTGCGGTGCCTGTTCGCGATTGACAGGGTAAGGACGAAAACGATGGCACGGGAACCGGCTCGCATCAAACGGCGCGAGCGCAAGAACATCACGTCGGGCGTTGCGCATGTGAATGCGTCGTTCAACAACACGATGATCACGATCACCGACGCGCAGGGAAATGCGATTTCCTGGTCGTCGGCTGGCACCATGGGCTTCAAGGGCAGCCGCAAGTCGACTCCCTACGCCGCCCAGATGGCTGCCGAGGACGCGGGCAAGAAGGCCGCCGAACATGGCGTCCGGACGCTCGAGGTCGAGGTCAAGGGTCCGGGCTCGGGCCGTGAGTCGGCGCTTCGCGCGCTGCAGGCTGTCGGCTTCCAGATCACCGCGATCCGCGACGTGACCTCGATTCCGCACAACGGCGTGCGGCCACCGAAGCGTCGCCGGGTCTGATCCGGAACCGTTTCGCGTAATTCGATCCATCGGACAGCGCCGCACCCCGGCAGCGTCTGACAAAGCCAAGGATGAGCATAGTGGCAGTCATTGCGAAGAACTGGCAGGAACTGAAGAAGCCGAACCAGCTGGACGTGCGTCCGGGCGGCGACGGCAAGCGCAAGGCGACCTTCGTCGCCGAACCGCTCGAGCGCGGGTTCGGCCTGACGCTCGGCAACAGCCTGCGGCGGGTGCTGCTGTCGTCCTTGCAGGGCGCAGCGGTCACCGCGATCAAGATCGACGGCGTCCTTCATGAGTTTTCGTCGCTGACCGGTGTCCGCGAGGACGTCACCGACATCGTGCTGAACGTCAAGCAGACGGCGATCCGCATGCAGGGCGACGGCTCGAAGCGCCTGCAGCTGACCGCGACCGGCCCCGGCGAAGTCACGGCAGGCCAGATCGCCACGACCGGCGACATCGAGGTTCTGAACCCCGAGCTGGTGATCTGCACGCTCGACGAGGGCGCGACGCTCAACATGGAACTGACCGTGGACACGGGCAAAGGCTATGTGCCGGCGTCTGCCAACCGCCCGGTCGATGCGCCGATCGGCCTCATCCCGGTCGACGCGCTCTACTCGCCGGTGCGTCAGGTTGCCTACAAGGTCGAGAACACCCGCGTCGGGCAGGAGCTCGACTATGACAAGCTGACGATGACCGTCGAAACCGACGGCACGATCAGTCCGGACGATGCCGTCGCCTATGCGGCGCGCATCCTGCAGGACCAGCTCCAGCTGTTCGTCAACTTCGACGAGCCGCAGGTTACCCATGCCCCGTCGACCGTCACGGCTGCGATGCCGGGCGGCACCGTCGAGGATTCGTCGGGCACGCAGATCAACCGCTTCCTGCTCAAGAAGGTCGACGAGCTCGAACTGTCGGTGCGTTCGGCGAATTGCCTGAAGAACGACAACATCATTTACATCGGCGACCTCGTGCAGAAGTCGGAAGCCGAGATGCTGCGGACGCCGAACTTCGGCCGCAAGAGCCTGAACGAGATCAAGGAAGTCCTGACTGCCATGGGCCTGCGCCTCGGTATGGATATCCCCGGCTGGCCGCCGGAGAATATCGAGGACCTCGCGAAGAAGCTCGAACAGGAATATTGAGTAACGGACGGCGCCCCCGTTTCGGGCGTGGCTGGCAGTACCTGACACGGCTGCCTGACGAACAAGGAAGACAGTAATGCGCCATCGTAATGCCCACCGGAAGCTTGGCCGGACGACCAGCCACCGCCTTGCCATGTTCAAGAACATGGCAGCGGCGCTGATCAAGCATGAGCAGATCACCACGACGCTGCCGAAGGCGAAGGAAATTCGCCCCTATGTCGAGAAGCTGGTGACGCTCGCCAAGAAGGGCGGCCTGTCGAACCGCCGTCTCGCGCATGCGCGCCTGGGTGATGACACGCAGCTGGTGAAGCTGTTCGACGTGCTCGCGGCGCGCTACGCCGACCGTGAAGGCGGCTATGTCCGCGTGCTGAAGGCCGGCTTCCGCCTGTCCGACAATGCCGCGATGGCCGTCGTCGAGTTCGTCGAACGCGACGTCAGCGCCAAGGGTCTCGACAGCGGCCCGGTCGAAGCGCGCGAGGATGATTTCGCCGACGCGGCGTAAGCGCGCCGGACTGAATGAAGGAGCGGGCCGTCCGGAAGGGCGGCCCGCTTCGTTTTCGGCCGGCTACCAGGGGATCGTGGTGCCCTGATAGTCGAGGTAGCTGAGGCCGGGGCCGCTTAGGCCGGCGATCACCTTGCGCAGGCCGGACACCGAGTCGCCGACGACGACGGGCGCATTCTCGCCGCCCATGTCGGTCTTGACCCAGCCGGGGTGCAGCGCTGCAACCGCAATCCCGTCGGCCTTCCATTCGGTCGCGAGGTTCGACAGGCCCATGTTGAGCGCCGCTTTCGACATGCGATAGGTCCACAGGCCGCCGCTGTTCTGGGCGATCGAACCAAGCTGCGATGTCAGCGCGACGAAGGTGCCGCCGGGCCGCTTGAGCTTCGCGCCGAGCGTACGCGCCACGAGCAGCGGCCCGAGCGAATTGACGGCCATGATCTGGGGCCATTTCGCCGTATCGACATCAGCGAGCCGCATCTCGCGCGAGCCGAGGGCACCATTGGCGATGACGAGATCAAGGTCATGATCGATCGCATCGGCCATCGCCTTGAGCGACGCCTCGTCGGTCGTGTCGGCGATATGGACACGGGCGCCATCCAGCCCGTCGGCATCTGCCGATTTCCGGACCGAGGCATGCACATGCCAGCCGTCTGCCAGATATTGCCGCACGAATTCGCGGCCGATGCCGCGGCTGGTTCCGATGATGGCGACGCTCGGCATGGCTGGCTCTCCTAAAATGCACCTGACGTGAGCGGCATCATCGCCTATTCACGGCTGCGAGGTTAGACGATTTTCATGTCCATCTGGAATATCCTGCGCGGCGGCGCCAGCGAAGTCGCGGTCGGCGGGCCGCTCGGCCGGCTGTGGCGTGGGCGCAGCGATGCCGTTGCCGCCCCGGTGCGTGGCCGGGGACAGCGGCGGCGGCAGGTGGCGTTCACGATTGCCGCGATTGCGCTGGCCGCGAAAATGGCGCGCGCCGACGGCTACGCCTCGCCCGACGAGTTTGCGACGTTCCAGCGGCTGTTCCGGGTTCCGGAGAATGAGCAGCTCAATGCCGAGCGTTTCTACCGTATGGCGCAAGGGTCGACGGCGGGGTTCGAGGCCTATGCGATGCAAGCGGCGGCGCTGCTCGGGGCGGGATCGCCGGTGCTTGAGGATCTGCTCGAGGCGCTGCTGCTGATCGCGGTGACCGACGGGGTGCATCCCGATGAGGTCGCCTATCTCGATGCGGTCGCGGCGCGGTTCGGCTTTTCAGCGGCGGACTATGCGCGGATCAAGGCGCGTTACATCGCGCCGTCGCCCGAGGACCCCTATGTCGTGCTCGGTGTCACGCCGGGGGCGGGGCTGGACGAGGTGAAGGCCGCTTACCGCGCGCTGGTGAAGGATTATCATCCCGACCGGCATATGGCCGAGGGCACGCCGCCGGAGTTCCTGCGCGTCGCCGAGCATAGGATGGCGGCGATCAACGGCGCCTATGCGGCGATCACCAAATCGCGCCAGCCATGAAGCCGCGCCATCTGGCGTTCCTGATGGCGATAAACGTCGTCTGGGGACTGAATGCCGTCGCCTCCAAATTTGCAGTCGAGGCAATGGGCCCGCTGACCGCAACCTTTTTCCGCTTTTCCATCGCGGCATTGGCGTTGCTGCCCTATCTTCGCTGGCAAGTTGGACGGATGCCAATGGTACTGATTACGGCGGTTCTTGGCGGCGCCCTGTTTCTCGGGGTGACGAGCAGCTCCTTCGCGGTTGCCGACAATGTCTCGGCGCTGGCGATTGCCGGGCAGCTGGGGGTGCCATTCAGCCTGATTCTCGGCATCGTCTTTCTGCGGGAGCGCATTCATTGGCCGCGGATGCTGGGCATCGCGCTGTCCTTTGCCGGTGTGGTGGTTCTTGGCTTCGATCCAGCGCTGTTCGACGAGCGACTCGGGCTGTTGCTGACCATTTTTGGGTCGTTCCTGTGGGCACTCGGGTCGTTGCTGTTTCGGAGATTGCAGGGGATTCCGGCGCTGACGATCTACGCGTGGCTGGCGACGGTGAGCGCGCCCTGCATGTTGCTTGCCTCGCTGGTCGCAGAGCCCGGTGAGCTGGCCCGGGCGATCCATCTGCCGCTGTCGACGTTCGGCTGGGTAGCCTTTTCGGCGCTGGGATCGTCGGTGATGGGGCAGGGCGGCATGGCGTGGCTGCTGCAGCGCTATCCGATCAGCACGATTTCGCCGCTGACACTCGTCTCGCCACTGCTGGCGGTCGTGTTTGCGACCTTGGCCTTCGACAATCCGCTGACGCCGCGGATGATCGGCGGCGGAACATTGATGCTGATCGGGATCGCGATCATCACGATTCGAACAGCCCAGGCACGCGAGCGGGGAGACGCACCGGCATGATCGATTGCCCATCGCCCAATTTCGACGAGCGCGACGGGACGCCGGTCAGCATCCTCGTGCTGCATTATACCGGCATGGAGACCGCCGACGCGGCGCTGCAGCGGCTGACCGATCCCGAGGCGAAGGTCTCGGCGCATTATATGGTGGCGGAAGACGGCACCGTCATGCGGCTCGTCGCCGAGGACAAACGCGCCTGGCACGCCGGCCTGTCGTTCTGGCGCGGGGTGCGCAACGTCAATGCGGCGAGCATCGGCATCGAGATCGTCAATCCGGGGCATGAGTTCGGCTACCGGCCGTTCACAGAGCCGCAGATGGACGCGGTGCTGCGGCTGGTGAAGGAGATCGTCGAGCGGCACGCCATTCCGCCCGCCAATGTCGTCGGCCATTCGGACATTGCTCCGGCACGCAAGGACGATCCGGGTGAGCTGTTCGACTGGGGCCTGCTGGCGCGGCACGGGCTGGCGCTGGGGCCGGTCAAGCCCGTCGCCGACCCCCACTGGACCGATGCGGGCACGCTGATGGCGCTCGAGCGCTTCGGCTATGAGGTCGCGGATGCCACCGCCGCGGTGCGGGCGTTCCAGCGGCATTTCCGGCCGGCGAATGTCGATGGGGTGATCGACGGGGAAACGCGGGCGATCCTGCTGTCGCTGCTGATCGCGGAGGAGCGGGCGGGAAAACCTGCCTAGGCTGCAAAATGGGGAAGCGGACGATCCGATTTCGACTTCATTGCGGACCTTCCTCCGTGGTGCGACCATGTCAGATGGAGGATCAGGTGAGTTTCCAAGATAATTCAGGCCGCCGTTCCACAGCAAAAATGTTGCCCGGAGGAAGGAGATCGCTGTTGAGCAAGCTACAAAGTGTTCTATTGATTTGGGTGAGCGCAGTCCTGATAGTTGGCCCTGTGTGTTACCTTGCTTTTAGGCATTTGGGCGGAGTTGTTGATCCTGGTGCGTTGTTTAGTTCGAGCTGTATTGTTGTTGTTACAGCATTCATTTCAACGTGGCTCCGATTCCCACCAAGCCGGAATTGAACGAACACTTCACGCTGAGCGAAAGCGATTTCATACGATGCCCGACCGTGGAAGACCGGAGGCGAGTTGTGCTGACCTCTTAATACCCTCCCGACTGACTAAAGCTGACTGGCAAGATTCCACCCAATTTGAGCCGTTCCGCCACGCTTCGTTAAGCGTTATCGCCTTGAAGCCGCCCGGCGGGTTTCACCCAAGGGAGCGGACAGACGGCTAACGACTTCATTGCAGACATTCGCACTCGGCCGCCTTGCCGAAGATTTCAGGTCCGGGGTGCCACCAGCATCGGACTGACGATGCCGACCCGGAAGGAGCAGCCTGTGACTGATCCCATCAGGGCCGAACCTGAAGTGCCACAAACGCTCTCGAAGGGCGCGGATTGGTAACGTGCGGCGCGCCACGATGTCGCTTCGCAGCTTGCAGTCGCGACTCGGTTTGTGTTTAGTAAATTAATCAGTCAGTTGCGTAGAGTGGGTTGAAATGGTTCGCGTTAGTGGCGTGCAGCGCACGGACTGGTTCCGGTCGCTCCCGAACGGCAAGTCGATAAGCGCATTGGGCTTCGGATGCGCAGGTGTTTGGGCCAAGCCCTATTTCGACAAAGACATTGCAGAAGTGATGTTGCGGGATGCGTTTGAGCGCGGCGTCAATCATTTTGACACCTCTCCCAGCTATGGATTCACCCATGGAGAACAACGACTTGGCTGCTTGGTGCGGGCGGCTGATCGTGATGAACTGGTTATATCTACCAAGTTAGGCAGCAATATTTTTGATGGACGGCTTGTCCGTGACTTCTCAAACGAGGCAATGGATCGGACGTTGCGCGAAAGCAGCGAGCGGCTGGGCACTGACTGGTTTGATATCGTTTACCTGCACGGCCCAACTGTCACCGACTTGAATGACCGGGTTTTCCGCTACCTAGATAGACTGAAGGCTAACGGCCGCATTACCTATTCAGGAGTAAATTCTTTCGATGACAAGGTTCTTGAACGCGTAATCGACAGCCCTATTGACGCTGTCATGCTCCAATACAATGCGGAAGATCAACGTTGCTGGAAAATGATCGATCGCCTTCATGCTGCGGGTAAGATTATTTTATCAGGAACCGCGCTGGTGCGCGGAAAGTTTGACCCGCTGACCTTTTTGCCTCGCGACCGTGCGTCTTTATTTTATTTTGCCCGGATGGCGCGATATGAACCACTCTTTTTGTGGGAGGGTTACAAACTCCGTAAGCATCTGCTTACGGTCGACCAGTCATTTCAGGCAACATTGATCCAGTTTCCACTAGGTCACCCAAAGATTTTGAGTACCTTCTTCAGTACGAAGAATCCGATCCATTTGGCCGAAAATATTGCGGCAGGACATTATGCGATGTCCGATCAACAGTGGAGTAATTTACTAAAGAACAAGGAAGAGCGACAGGTTTTAACGCAGTTGCGCTAAATAAAATTCGATTTCAGGATAAAAACAGTTTTGTTGGGATGCCGTTTACTAGGTCACGGCGACAAAGCCCAAGACAATCAGTCTCAAACGGCTTGTTGATAACGTAAACTCCGCCAAGTTACCGGAACACTTCAGAGTCTATGCGCTTGATCGATTCCAGTACCGACAGGAGATTGCGTTGGACTGAGCGGTTTGCAGCCGGGGGTGAAAGTCGCTCGCGTTCGCGAATTGTGGATGCCTCCCGTGCGAGCGTCGGCGAACAAGCCAAAACCGCCTGCGCTTTGACGGCCACTCCCGAAATTGCGCGAAGCCAAGCCCTTTGCCAACGTCCGCTTGCCACCCAATAGCAGTCGTTACGACTTCAAAGTTTCGGCGTCGCTGGCGCGTCCGTCGTATATTTTCGGTGCTCGGTGTCGCCGGGCAGGGCGGCGGGCACGTTGGGGCGCGCTCCGCTGTCCGGAGTCGCAGCCGGTTCCGCAGTGTCCCCGACCTGTACTTCGAAGCCCTTGTCGGCGGCTTCCTGATATTTGCCGAGGCCTTCGCGCACGGTGGCGCAGGCGGCGAGGGGGAGCAGGGCGAGGAGCAGGATGGGGCGCATGGCTGCCAGCATAACCGTTGCCGTGCCGGTGCTACAGCCCTATGCCGGTCAGCGGGCCAGAGGGTCGGACGGTCGCCGCGCCAGCGCTCGAAAGGGTGGCGGGGAGGAAAGTCCGGGCTCCACGGATCGACGGTGCCGGGTAACGCCCGGCGGGGGCGACCCCAGGGAAAGTGCCACAGAGAGCAGACCGCTGGCTTCGGCCAGTAAGGGTGAAAGGGTGCGGTAAGAGCGCACCGCGCGGCCGGTAACGGAAGCGGCATGGCAAACCCCACCGGGAGCAAAACCGAATAGGGATGGCATATGGGCCCGATCCGGTCCGCCATCCGGGTAGGTTGCTTGAGGCGGCTGGCAACAGCCGTCCTAGAGGAATGGCCGTCCATGCTTCGGCAGGACAGAACCCGGCTTACAGACCCTCTGGCCCATGTCCCTCGCGCTGGCGCGCGAGGGGAGACGGGCACGCGGCCAATTTTACCTGTCATCCCGGCCTTGAGCCGGGACCCAGCCCAACCAACAGATGCACGCGGAAGCGTGTGCGCGCTGCCGCGCGCGTTTTTTGGGCTGGGTCCCGGGTCAAGCCCGGGATGACAAGAGAGGGAGGTGCGGGCGCTCTACGAACAACTGCCGCCGCCGAGCACGCAGAAGCGGGCGCAGTGGGGGTGGTTGAGCGGGACGTCGCGCGCGGCGCTCGCGAGCGTCGGGCCGAGGTCGAATTGCGGGTCGTAGGGGAGCAGCGTGCAGGCGACGACGGTGGGCGCGGTGTTGCCCTTGCGGCGGACGACCATGCGGCTCGACGAACACATTTGCGCATCGGGCGAGGTGCCGAGGATGTCCCAGCAGCCGACCGAGATTTCGGGAACGGGCTTGGCCGGGTCCATCTCGGGGAACAGCACGAGGCGGTGCGGGTCGGCGGTGTCGAGCGCGATTCCCTCGGCAGCGAACAGCGCGGCATAGCCGGCGCGCAGGCTCGCCTCGCTTTCGCCACTGATCGTGCGGCCGGCGACGGCAAGGTCGAAGCCGTTGGCGCTCAGCCATTTGAGACCTTCGAGCATCGGCTGCCACGAGCGCGGGCCGCGTTCGGCTTCGTGGCGCGCCTGCGTGAAATGATCGACCGACACGCGGACGTGCAGCCGGTCGGAGCGCAGCGCCAGCATGGCCTCGCGGTGGTGGCGCAGCGGGGTCATCGCGTTGGTCAGCACCAGCGCCTCGAGACCGGCATCGAGGATGTCGGTCAGGATGCCGATGATGTCGGGGTTCATGAACGGTTCGCCGCCGGTCAGGCCGATCAGCCGCGTCGGCAGCTTGTCGCGCGCGACCTCTGCGAGGAACTGGCGCGCATCGGCACGGGTCAGATAAGCGAGCCGGTCGTTGGTCGGGCTGCTCTCGATATAGCAATTGGCGCAGGCGAGGTTGCACAGCGTCCCGGTCGCCAGCCACAGCGTATCGAGCGATCTGAGCGCAACCCGGGCGCGCGGTTCGCCCTTGGCGGTCCAGTCGGGATCGGTGAACGGCGCGCGGGCGAGCATCGGGCGGGTCTTTTCGGAATCCGGATTGTTGCGGGCGGAGCCTATCGTGGCCTCTGCCGAAGCGATAGGGGGTGGCTTGCGCTGCTATCGACGAGAAAGGCCCGCATGTCCCAGTCGACCGTCCGTCCCCGCCGCTCGGTGCTGTATCTCCCCGCCTCCAATGCGCGGGCGCTGGAGAAGGCGCGCGGGTTGGATTGCGATGCGGTGATCCTCGATCTGGAGGATGCCGTTGCGCCGGGTGCGAAGCCCGAGGCGCGGGCGGCGGTCGTCGCGGCGATCGCGGCGGGCGGCTGGGGCCACCGCGAGCTGATCGTGCGCATCAATGGTTTCGGCACGCCTTGGATGGCCGAGGATTTCGCTGCCGTTGTCGCAGCGGGGCCGGATGCGGTTCAGGTGCCGAAGATCGACACCGCCGAGCAGGCGGCCGAGGCGGTGCGGATGGCGGCGGGGCTGCCGGTCTGGGCGATGATCGAAAGCCCGCGCGCAGTGCTGACTGCCGAGCATATCGCCGCGGTCGAGGGTGTGACCTGCGTGGTGTCGGGCCTTGCCGACCTTGCGAAGGATCTGGGCGCGCGGCCGGGGGCGGACCGGTTCGAGATCGCCTATGCGATCCAGAAGATATTGATGGCCGCGCGGGCGACGGGGCGCATCGCGCTCGACGGCGTCACTGCGGACATTCGCGACGCCGCCGGGCATGAACTGGCGTGCCGGCAGGGCGCGGCGATGGGCTATGACGGCAAGACGCTCGTCCACCCCGACCAGATCGCCGCCGCCAACGCCGCCTTTGCGCCCGACGCGGCGGCCATTGCCTATGCCGAGGGGCTCGTCGCCGCGCACGAGGCGGCGGTTGCGGAGGGGAAGGGCGTCACGACCTTCGCCGGCAAGATGGTCGAAGTGCTGCATGTCGCCGAGGCGAAGAAGATATTGGCGTTCGCGACGGCGCTTGCGAAACGCGTGGGGGACTATTCGCTTTAGGATAGGGGGCGGTCGGCCGCCGACGCCCCGGACTGTCGGGTTTCTTTACACTCGCCGGCCGGCCCAATGGCGGACTTCCGCCATTTCAACGGCTTGACAGGGTGGCCTGATCCTTGCTTCGTTGCGCGGGTGATTTGATTGCGAGACGTGCTTTCCTCGACCCCTGCAGGATGCACGCAATGAATTTCTCGCGCCTCATCGCCACTGTTGCCGCTACGCTGGCTTTCGCCACGCCGGTCACCGCGAGCGTCGTGACCTATAATGTCTCGACAACCACCGCCGATATCACGAGCATCGGCTTCGGATTTGCCGACGGTCCGGCTGCGTTATCGTTGAATGCTCGGTTCACGATCGATCCGTCGCAGGCTTTCAACTTTGGCGGTCTGACCTTCTTTCAGTCCACGACCCCCGGCGCGACGTCATTGGTTTCGGCAAGCCTGTCGGATAACGGGGCCGGTCTGCCGGCCGGACTGACCGCAGGCATCGCATCGCTCGATTTCTTCGGCAGCACGGTCAATCCGCACGGCGACCGGATTTCGGCGCGCGCGACCATCTCGACCGACGTGCTTGACGGCGATGGCAATGTGATCGGGTTTCGCACGATCCAGCACGAGCAGCAGCTGTATCAGGTGGCTGGCGGCCCGTCGGTTACGGTCGGCGACATTGACTTCATCATTCCGCAGGTCGGTGACCTGATCCGGCTGGAACTCGGCTATTTCGATCAGACCGACTATCTGGATGGCATCACGCCCGGGTTGCTGTCCTATGTTACCATCACCGCCTATGGCATCTACGGCGCACAGGCGAGCGACTCCTTCAGTGTCGGATCGGAAGGCCCGACCGATGCGCCGGAGCCGGCGAGCCTTGCGCTGCTTGGGGTTGGGCTGGCCGGTGTGGCCTTCGGGCGGTGGACGCGCGTTAAGGCCTGACGTCGCCGCCGCTGCGGCCGTCGCTGGTCCAGGTGCGCTCCTCGACCCATTCGTCGGACACCGGCCGCCCCTGCGCGTCGCGGCCCGGCCGGTAGCGGTAGCGCTGGCGGATCACGCGGCAGGTCGCGTCGTCGAGCTCGGCATTGCCGCTTGACCGGGTGACGATGCAATCATCGACGCGGCCGCTGACGCCGACAATGACGCGCGCGACGGTCGTGCCGCCGATCCCGGCCTCCAGCGGACCGCGCGGATAGTCCGAGTCCTTGATACGGCCGGACCGCCATTGCGAATGCGTGCCGCCGCCGTCGCCGTCTTCGCCGTCGCCGTTACCGGATGCGTCGCCCGACCCGCCGCCGCCGGTGCCGGGGCCGTCGATATCCGCTGCGCCGGGCGAGGGGGCGGTGCCGAGCTCCGGGATGGGGGAGGCGATGAGTGGCGGCGCGGGGGGCGGCAAGACGGGGGTCGCCGCAAGCAGGTCGGTTGCGAGGGCTTTCAACTTTGGTGGCTGCGCCTTGCCCTGACGCGGCGCGTCCTTCGGGCGCTCGGGCGGCGGCGGGACAGGACGCGGTGGCTGGAGATCGACGACAGTCAGAGCCTCAGCAGCACGCGGCGACAGCGGCATGCTGCGCTGGGTCAGCAATGCGCCGAAGACGAACAGATGCAGCGCGACGACCACCGCCGCTGGTGCGAAACGGCGGCGCCGGAGGTGGGATTGCAAGATCGGGACGGCGGCCATCGCAACCCCAACGCGTGGGGAGGCCGCGCGGTGCCGTTCGTTACGCCGCGCGTCGGTCCCGGTCGGCGACTTCGGCCTTGAGCTGCTCGGCGAGCAGGAAGGCGAGTTCGAGACTCTGGCCGGCGTTGAGGCGCGGGTCGCAGTGGGTGTGGTAACGGTCGCCGAGCGCCATCTGCGTCACGTCCATCGCGCCGCCGATACATTCGGTGACATCCTGGCCGGTCATCTCGATATGGATGCCGCCAGCGTGGGTGCCCTCGGCGCGGTGCACGGCGAAGAAGGCGCGCACCTCGGCAAGGATGCGGTCGAAGGGCCGTGTCTTGTAACCGCTGTTGGTCTTGATGACATTGCCGTGCATCGGGTCGCAGGACCATACAACGTTGCGGCCGGCGCGCTGGACGGCGCGGACCAGCGGCGGCAGGCCGGATTCGACCTTGTCATGCCCGAAGCGCGCGATAAGCGTCAGGCGGCCGGGCTCGTTGGCCGGGTTTAGCGTATCGATCAGGCATAGCAATTCATCGGGCGCGAGCGTCGGGCCGCATTTCAGGCCGATCGGGTTGAGCACGCCGCGCAGGAACTCGACATGCGCGCCGTCCGGCTGACGGGTGCGGTCGCCGATCCACAGCATATGCGCCGAGGTGTCGACCCAGTCGCCGGTCAGGCTGTCCTGCCGCGTCATCGCCTGCTCATAGCCGAGCAGCAGCGCCTCATGGCTGGTGTAGAAGTCGGTGCCCTTGAGCTGCGGCACGGTGTCGGGCGAGATGCCGCAGGCGGCCATGAAGGCCAGTGCCTCGCCGATGCGTTCGGCGACCGCCTGATATTTTTCGGCCCAGGGCGACCGGCCGACGAAGTCGAGTGTCCACTTGTTGACCTGGTGCAGGTTCGCGTAGCCGCCCTGCGCAAAGGCGCGCAGCAGGTTGAGCGTCGAGGCCGACTGCATATAGGCGCGCAGCATCCGCTTCGGATCGGGATCGCGGCCGGCCGGCTCGAAGGCGATGTCGTTGACGATGTCGCCTAGATAGCTGGGCAGTGTCTCATCGCCGATCGTCTCGGTCGGAGCAGAGCGCGGCTTGGCGAACTGGCCCGCCATGCGGCCGACCTTCACGACCGGCATCTTCGACGCATAGGTCAGCACGACCGCCATCTGCAGGATGACGCGGAAGGTGTCGCGGATGTTGTTGGGGTGGAATTCCGCGAAGCTTTCGGCGCAGTCGCCGCCCTGCAGCAGGAAGGCTTTGCCCGCGGCGACATCGGCGAGATTGGCCTTCAGGTCGCGCGCTTCGCCGGCGAAGACCAGCGGCGGATAACCCATCAGTTCGGCCTCGACCGCCGCGAGTGCGCCGGCATCGCGATAGGTCGGCAAATGCATCGCTTCGCGCGTGCGCCAGCTCTCGGGGGACCACTGCTTTTTCATCGCGGGCGTCATTGCGCGAAAGTGACGCCTCGCGCAAGATTTCGCGCCTCAGGACGCCTGCGGACGGAAGACCTCGTCGCGGATGAAGACGAAGCGATTGGGCGCGACCGCGGCGAGCGTGGCCGGCGCATAGCGGTAGGCGACAACGCTTTCGGCAAAGTCCTCATCGGGATTGGTCGCGGCATAGCGCGAGATGCGTCCAGCAGGCAGGCGCAGGCTCAGCGCCCGCATGTCGTCGCGGAACACCGCCTCCGCCCATTTGATGCGCCAGCGGCAGCGTGTGCCGATACGGCGGGAATAGTCATGCGCGAGCTCGTGCAGCACAGCGAGCCGCTGCGCTTGCGGCGACGACGCGCGCCAAATCGGGCCGAGACGGATGCCGATCGAGCCCGGGCCGCTGATCGCGACAAGTGCGGTTACCGGACCGAGATGATGGACGGTGTCAGCGAAGCGGCTGAGGTCATCTTCGACGGCGACCGTGCGGTGTCGGTCGCCAAGTGCTTCGAGAAAGGGCGCTGGCAAGCCGGCAAAGGTGTCGAGGAGCGCATCGAGCTGCTCGGGCGAAAAGGCGGGACCCTCGGGTGTGCCCTTGATGGGGTTGTAGCCATAGTCGGCGATCAGCCGCAGCATCTTTGCGCCGCGATTGGGTCCGGCGATCAGGTCGGCGAGGCAGTCGACGGTTTCGCACAAGGCGCTGACGTCCTTGCGCGGCTTGCGGACAGTATCGGCAAGCGTGCGAATGGCCCGGGCCTCTTGCGGCGTCGCGGACACTGTTGCGCCGAGGAGGCGGACAGGTACCGCTGCGCGCGAGGGCAATGGGGCGTCTTGCAAAACAGGCGGGATGATCGAGGCGGGCGCGGATGCGAGTTGAGCCTCGACGGTGAACGGATAACCCCAGCTATGCGCAGCTGCATTGGGGGAAGCCGGGGCTGGCGATGCGAAGAGGCCGACAGTCAATGCGCCCACCGTGACTGCGAGCCTGTCTCGAAACAGGCGCAGCCAATGGTCATGCGTGGTCAAGCAAGAAACGAATCCGTCGCGCAGCAACACAACTGAAGATAGCAACGACATGCAAACACCCCACGCAAGCTACAGGCGTTACTTAGGACGCTGCGGGGAAAATGCCGCGTTGTCCTGACGCCTAAACTCAACCTAGAGTTATTAACAAAGTTGCGCGTTTGCAGATTGTTAAGCACGATTGTCGTCAGACAATCGGCACCACCACGCGACGGTGGAGGGGCTAACGCCGACGTGCCGCGCTCAGCCGGCCGCCTGAAATCAGCGTCGTGATGTCGAGCATCGCCCGCGCAAATCCCAGGCCCGGACTGCTGGCGAGATAACGAGGGCGCCACTCGGGACCGAATTTGTCCTTATAGGCACGCAGACCCTCGAAGCCGTAGAGATCGTTGCCGTGGCGATAGAGGAAGGCGCCGACGCGCGGCCAGAGCGGTGCCGATCGGCGGTCGGCCATGCCGGCGAGCGGCGCCATGCCGAGGTTGAACCAGCCATAGCCTTCGGCGCGTCCCCACAGCATGAGGCGGCTGAACAGATAGTCCATCAGGCCGGGCGGCGCGTCGGGACGATGGCGCATCAGATCGACCGACAGTTCGGCCTTGTCGCCGGTCGCCCAGAGATTGGCGAAGGCGACGATCTCGCCGCCGACGCGGACCAGCGCGACGGGTGTGCGGACCAGATAGGCCGGGTCGAAACTGCCGAGGCTGAAATGCTTCTCGCTGCCGTGACCGGCAAGCCAGGCATCAGAGACGGCCTGCAGTTCGGGAAGCAAGGCGGGCACTCCGCTTGCCGGAACGATCTCGAATGTCGCGCCGGCCTCGGTCAGGCGTCGCGCTGCGTGACGGAACGGCTTCCCGGCGGGGCCGTCGGTGGTGAAGGTCGCAAGGTCGACTCGCGCTTCCTCGCCGAGTTTGAACAGCTGCAGTCCCATGTCGATCGCGATGGGCAGCACGTCCGGCGTGAGCTGATAGAAGACCGCGCGGCCCTGATGGACGTCGGCGAGTTCCTTGAAGCGCCACATCAGGTCGGCGCGCGCCGCTACGGCACCGATTGGATCGCCCATTGCGACCCAGCTACGGCCCTGGACCTGATACATCAGGAAAGCGTCGGGCGCGGTCAGGAACAGCTTGTCGCCGGTCAAGGCGAGGAAAGCCTCGCTGCTCGAATTGGCGGCGAAGGCGGCGGCTTCGATGTCGGGCGGGAGCGGTTCGCCTTCTTCGGGGGCCTGGGCGGGGGCGAGCAAGCGCTGGACGGCGGCGATGCCGATCAGGATCGATGCCGCAAGCGTCGCGCGCAGGAAGCGCGACGCATTGCCGTGCAGCGAGAAGCTCCACCAGAGTGAGTCATCATAATCGACATGGCGGTAGGCGAAGAAGCCGATCCAGGCGGCGATGGCGAGCGCGATGGCGGCGGAGGCCAGCCCGCCGGCCGACAGCGGGGCGGCTGTGAGCGTCGTGCGGCGATAGAAGGCGGGCTGGGTCCATTGCAACAATGCGAGGATCGCGACGCAGACCAGTGCTTCCTCATAATCGAAGCCCTTGGTGAGCGAGAAGATCGCCCCGGCCAGCAAGAGGAGGCGCGTCGCGTGGAAGGCACCGTCGAGGCGGCGATAGAGGCCGGGCGCGAGCATGACGAGCGCGGTGCCGGTGAGGCTCGCTGCGAGGTGCGAAGCCTCGATGAACGGCAGCGGCAGCCATGCTTCCAGATCGTGCATGCGGCTCTGGAGCGCAGGAATCGTACCCGAGGCTAGCAGGACCGCGCCGCCGAGAAAACCCAGCGCGGCAAGGAAGGGCGGCGCGATTCCCGTCGCGGCACCCCGCGCGCCCTCCAGCGCCCGCGCGACCGGCCGCCGCCAGCGCTTGCCCTCCCGGATCGCGAGCAGGGCTGCGGCGATTACCAACGGAAGCAGATAATAGACGACGCGGTAGAGGATCAGCGCGCCGAAAAGCTCGCTCTTCGGCACCGAGGGCAGCGCGACGAGCAGCACCGTCTCGAAAATGCCAAGGCCGCCGGGGCTGTGCGACAGCAACGCAGCGAGCAATGCGATGATGTAGGCGACGAAGAACAGCGGATAGGCCGCGGCCTGCGCATGCGGCACGAGGACGAACAGCGTCGCGGCAGCGGCGGCGAGATCGATCGACGAGACGGCGATCTGCAGCAGGATCGTCGGCGCGCTCGGGAGCGGCAGCGTCCATTTGCCGAGCTGTAGCGCCTGCCCGCGCCGGACCGCGGCGAGGAGGATGTACAGGGCGAGCCCGCCAAGCAGCACCGCGCCGATCGCCGCCTGAAACGGCCAGGGCGCGATCCAGTCATGCAGCCGCAGCGCACCCGGCCGCGCGAGCAGCGCGACGCCGAACAGCGCCGTCATCCCAGTCGTCAACGTCAGCGCCGCAATCGCGACGACCCGCGCAACGTCGGCGGCGGAGAGTCCTGCGGCGGTGTAAATGCGGTAGCGCGCCGAGCCGCCGGTGAGCACGGCCAGCCCGAGATTATGGCTGAGCGTGTAGCTGGTGAAGGATGCAAAGGCCGCGGTGCGGTAGGGCAGCGGCCGACCGATGGTCCGCAGCGCCAGCACGTCATAGCCGGTCAGCGCCAGATAGCTGATCGCGGTGAAGCCGATCGCGGGCAGGAGTTCGCGCCAGCCCAGCGCGCGGACGGCATCGCGAATGTCGCGGTAGCGCACTTCGACGAGCAGATGGCGCAGCGCGATTCCGGCGATGACGACCACCGCCAACGTCGCGGTAATCGCGAGCGCGCGGCGGTGATCACGCAGCAGCGCCATCATTGCGGGAGGCCTGTGATGAAGGCAGCGATGCGCCGGGTGAGCGGGCCGGGGCTGTGATGCAGATAATGCCCGCCGGGCAGCACGGCCTGCGTCAAATTCGGTTGGGTCAGGTCGGGGCACAGGCTGCCGCTTTCGTCCGCGCCGCGCACGCACATGACGGGCAGCCAATCGAGCTGCTTCGCGGTCGGCAGGGCGGGTGCGTCGGGGGCCGTCAGGTCGTAGCGTTCGCTCCAGGAAATCTGGAAAAACAGCGTCTGGCCGGGCACGACGAGCACCACGCCGGACACTTCGGCCCGCTGGGCGGGTGTGAACTCGGCTAGCGCCGCCTGCAGCATGTCGGCCCCATAGGATTGGCCGATCAGCAGGACCTTGGTCGCGCCGGTCAACGCGCGGGCGCGCGCCATCGCATCGCCGAGCAGCGCGGCGGTTTCGGCCGGGGTGCGCCGCGTCACGAAAAAGCGGTGCGCGTTGATGCCGATGACGCCGATGCCGTTGGCGGCGAGCCGCTTGCCCACTTGCCGGGACAGGCCGGCGCTGAAGCCCGAATCGCCCGACAGGATGACGGCCGCCCGCGGCGGCGTCACGGACCGCGTGGCCGCGATCGGTTCGAACAACGGACCATTGGCAGCGCTGTAAAGGTGCACGCCGCCAAGCGCGGCCAGCACCGTCAGCGCGATCGCAAAGCCGTTCAACACCGCCAACATGGGCGGCGCTTTGCGCCGGTGCGACATGCGGCGCAAGAGGGGGGTGAGCGCATCGGGACAGGCTTTTCCGACATGGCTGGGCGGCGGCGACGGTTGCGTCGAACTGCTCGTTGCTTATTCCCGATCTTCTCCTGACTGAGCGATTGCCTAGGGGGTGCCAGCAGGCGAGGGCAGCTAGACAGGTCAGAGACGCGACCGGCAGACGTGCCGCGCCGTGCGTTCAGGGGAAGCGAAATGGACTTCGACGAGGTGATCATGGGCCGCCGCAGCATCCGCGGCTACAAGCCCGATCCGGTGCCGCGTGCGTTGATCGAGGAGATCCTCCGCCTGGCTATGCGCGCGCCCTCGTCGATGAACACCCAGCCCTGGCATTTCTATGTGATCACCGGCGCGCCGCTCGATCGCATCCGTCGCGGCAACACCGAGCGCATGGTTGCAGGCATCCCGCAATCGCGCGAGTTTCGCACCGGCACGGCCTTTGCCGGCAAACACCGCGAGCGGCAGATCGGTGTTGCCAAACAATTGTTCGCAGCCATGGGAATCGATCGCGACGACGCGGCCGGGCGCCAGGACTGGGTAATGCGCGGCTTCCGCCAGTTCGACGCACCGGTCTGCGTGATCATCGCCTATGACAAGGAACTGGCTGGCAGCGATGATACGCCCTTCGATTGCGGCGCGGTGGCGACCGCATTGGTCAACGCGGCCTGGTCACGCGGACTCGGCACCGTCATCAACAGCCAAGGCATCATGCAATCGCCCGTGGTGCGCGAGCATGCGGGGATCAGCGACGATCATGTGATCATGAAGAGCATCGCGCTCGGTTGGCCGGATGAGAGCTTTCCGGCGAACGCGGTGGTGTCGGAGCGGCGGGAGGTGGCGGAGGCGGCGCGGTTTGTGGGGTTTGCGGAATAGTCCCGAGCCAACCCGTCGTAGTCGCGCCGCACCCATCACTTCATCAACACCAATTCCTCCGCCATCGTCGGATGGATGGCCACCGTCGCGTCGAATTGCTCCTTGGTCAGCCCCGCCTTCACGCAGATTGCGAGCGGTTGCATGATTTCGGCGGCGTCGGGGCCGATGATGTGGGCGCCGACGATCTTGCCCGTCGCGGCGTCGCAGATGAGCTTGTAGAGCGCGCGCTCGTCCCGGTTGGCCAGCACATTCTTCATCGCGCGGAAGTCCGAGGTGTGGACGGCGATGGTGCCATATTTATTGCGCGCCTGCGCTTCGGTCAGGCCGACGCTGGCGATTGGCGGATGGCTGAACACAGCTGACGGAATGCAGCTGTAGTCGACGCGGCGCGGGTTGTTGCCGAACACGGTGTCCGCGAAGGCATGGCCTTCGCGGATCGCGACGGGGGTGAGCTGGACGCGGTTGGTGACATCGCCGACGGCGTAGATATTCGGGACGTTGGTCCGGCTGTCCTCATCGACGACCACGGCATTGGACTTGGGATCGAGTGCGACGCCGGCCGCTTCGAGGCCGAGATGCTCGGTGTTTGGCGGGCGACCGATTGCGTAGAGCAGCTGGTCGGCGGCGAGCGTGTCGCCGCCCTTGAGTGCGATCGTCAGCTTGCCGTCGGCGCCCTTGTCGATGCGATCGAAAGCGCAGTTGAAGCGGATGTCGATTCCCTTTTTCTGGCTGATCATCAGCAGCCGCTCGCGCAGCGATTCGTCATAGCCGCGCAGCAGCGCGTCGCCGCGAATGATCATCGTTACCTTGACGCCGAATTCGTTGAAGATTCCGGCGAACTCATTGGCGATATAGCCGCCGCCGGCGATGACGATGCGCTCGGGCAGGTGATCGAGGTGGAACACCTCGTTCGAAGTGATGCCATGCTCGGCACCCGGTACGTCGGGGATCATCGGACGCGCGCCGGTGGCGATGAGGATCTTGTCAGCGGTGACGGTCTTGCCGCCGACCTCAAGCGTATGCGCGTCCTTGAGGACGGCGCGGTCGTGCAGGATGGTGACCTTCGCAGCGTCGAGGTTCGTCGTGTAAATGCCGTTCAGGCGGTCGACTTCGGCGAGGACATTGTCGCGCAGCGTCGGCCAGTCGAAGGTCGGCGTGCCGACGTCCCAGCCGAAGCGGCGCGCGTCGACAAGGTCTTCGGCAAAATGCGCGCCATAGACGAGCAACTTCTTCGGCACGCAGCCGCGGATCACACAGGTGCCGCCGACCTTATGCTCCTCGGCAATGGCGACGCGTGCGCCATGGCCTGCTGAAATACGCGCGGCGCGGACGCCGCCTGAGCCGGCGCCGATGACGAAGAGATCATAGTCGTAGGACATGGGAGGCTCCGGTTCGTTTGATGTGATGTTCGTGGCGACAGGCGAAATCGTTACGATGCGAGTTTTGCGCGCGCGGCTTCCCAATCGCCGCGACCGTCATAGGGCGTGACGGTGACCGTGAGCGCGGAGATGTCGTCGAGCGCGCGCAGGTTGACGCTCCAGCCCTCGGGGTGGCTGCGCGGGCGGTAGAAGCTTTTGATGCCGCAGGTAGTGCAGAACAGGTGCTGCGCGACGCCACTGCCGAAGCTGTAGGCGGTGAGCGCGGCGGGGTCAGTGAGCAGGCGAAAGTCGGCGGCGTTGACGATGAGGTGGAGGAAGCCGGTCTTGCTGCACATCGAGCAATTGCAGTCGAGCACTTCGACCACGGGGGGGACATCGGCTTCGAAGCGGACCGCGCCGCAGTGGCAACCGCCGCTCACGATTGAAGTGTCTGTCATGGCGGAATCATAGCCCGGCGCGCACGGGTTGGCGAGGCTGCGGAGGACGACCGCCACTTTGCCAAGGCGCGGGACTTTTCGCCGAGTGTTGGGATTTTCATCCACGCCATCTCGGGCGAGAATTTACGCCAATCAGTTGGAAACAGGCGGAAATACGCCATTTCTGGCAGTTGGCACGCCTCCTGCAATGCTGTTGGGCACGAGGCCGGATGACCTGGCCTCACCAGACAACAGGAGATTATCATGACCGTTTCCAGCACCAACTCGCTGCTGCGCACCATTGTCGGCCTGAGCGGCACTGTCGTGTTCGCCTCGATCTGCCTGCTTGGCGCTACCGCTCCGGCCCAGGCTGCAACCTACACGGCCGTCACGACCGTCGCCGCCAAGTGAAACCTTTTCGCCGCCCGCACCGTAAGTGTGGACATGGGAGCGATGCAGCCACGGCATTGGTAATGCCGGCCCGCAAAGCCGACATGGGCGAAACGATTTTGAGCCTGAACGGAGACCGGCGATGCTGGCAGACACGAAAATGATCGACACGAGCGACAGCTGCACCGGAACTGCCGGGCCCGCACCTGTGCGTTTCGATGCGCTCGAGATGCGTGTCCTGCATCTGGTCGCTTCCGGCCAGGAGCCGGTGGTTGCCAACTCGCGGTTCCAGCGCACCGTCGACGCCTTGCTCGGCCGCCGGGGCGGCAAGCCACTCGCCGATACGCGCCTCGAAGCGCTGCGCCGTCAGGCGGCAGCGGCGCTCAAGGGCAGCCGCGAGGCGCTCAGTGACTTCGTGGCGGCCGGCTATTCGGCGTGCCAGCTCGACGCGATCCGCAACATGATGGCGGCGGCGCGGCCGAAGGTTACGTCGGACCGCCTGCAGCATGGAGGTGGCGTGGCGCTCGGGATCAGCGCGATCCTCGGCTTTTTCGCGATGACCGCAGTGATGTTCACGCAGGTCTAGGACTCAGCGGCGGCCTCCGATGTCGCCGCCCCGATAAGGTCGCGCACGATCGCGTTCGGGAAGCGGCGCTCCGCTGTGACCGCGAAGAAGGATTCAGTAATCGCGGGCAAGGCGCCGGCTTCGGCGAGTACGCCTGAGGCCAATTCGTCGCGGACGGCGATGGGCGGCAGGACCGCGAGCGCGAAACCTTCGCGCGCCAGGAGCCGCATCATCGCCATGTCATCGACTTCGGCGGCGATTTGCGGCCGAATCCCGAGTCGGTCGGTGAAAGCGTCGAAGCTGGTCCGCAGGCTGGTGTGGACGGTCGGCAGGATCACTGGATGTGTTTTGAGTAGCGCAGGTACCGAGCCTGTCGCGCCGAGAAGGCGCGGGACGCCGATCAGGCTGACCGACTGCTCCGACAATTTGTGGACGATGAAGGGCGCGAGCGCATCGGCGGGCGGGGGCTGATTGGTCAGGACCACGTCCAGCACAAGCGATTGCAGCCCGAGCAGCAGTTCCGCCGGGCTGCCGGACCGCAGGATGACCTCGATATCGGTCCGGCCGAGCGCCGGCTTCAGGAAACTGATCTGGAAATTGCGCGACAGCGTAGCGAGCGCGCCGACGCGTACGGCCTGACGCGTTGTGCCAGTTTCGCGCAGCGTCCCCAGCAATTCGTCGCCGGTCGCGAAGATCGCGTCGGCATGATCGAGCGTGATCCGGCCCGCCTCGGTCAGGTGGAGCTGACGGCCGCGCCGCTCGAACAGCGGATGGCCGAGGCGATCCTCCAGTTTTCGGATCTGGACTGACAGCGCAGACTGCGAAACGTTCAACCGCTCGGCGGTGCGGGTCAGGTTGCCGTCCCGCGCCACGGCCCAGAAATAGCGCAGGTGATTATAGTTCAGCTCGGCCATGTCGTTCTTTGAAACAGAACGTTACGCGCCAAACAATGAATTTTTAGCGAGGTCCAACCGTCGCTACTGAGCCTTCGCCCGCCGGGGGGCCGCGAGGGAGAGCGAGATGCTGGACAGTCTGATAGTGCTGGGTGCGCCGCTGGCAGTCATTGCAGGCGCAGCGATTGCGCGCCTGTTGCCAACGCGCGACGGCTTCAGGCTGACCGAGGCTGCGGCGATCGTCGCGCTGGGGTTCGCCGCTGCATCGCTCTGGATACTGGTAAGGGCGGGGCTGGCAAGCGTGCCGCTGTTCGCAGCGGCGGGTGTGGATGTGGCGGTCCGGCTCGAGTCAGTGAGCGTGGCGATGCTGCTGCTGGTCAGCTTCATCGGCTGGGTCGTCCTGCGCTATTCGGTCGATTATCTCGACGGCGCGGCGCGGCAGGCACCGTTTATGATGTGGCTGTGCCTGACGTTGGCGATGGTCATGCTGCTCGTCGTCGCCGGTAATCTGGTCCAACTCGTCGCGGCGTGGATCGCGACCAGCCTGTGCCTGCATCGCCTCCTGCTCTTCTACCCCGAGCGGGTCGCGGCGCGGCGGGCCGCGCGGAAGAAGTTTGTCACGGCGCGCGCCGGGGACATCGCGCTGGCCGCAGCTGCGGTGCTGCTCGCGACCGCCTATGGGTCGACCGATATCGGTACGATCCTCAGCGCCGCGCGTGCCGGTGAGGGCGGCAGTCTTGCGGTTGCCGCCGCCGGGCTGCTCGCGGTCGCGGCGCTGCTCAAGTCGGCACAATTCCCGCTGCACGGCTGGCTGACCGAGGTCATGGAGGCACCGACGCCCGTGTCGGCGCTGCTGCATGCCGGGGTGATCAATGCCGGCGGCTTCCTGCTTATCCGCTTTGCCGACGTGCTGTTGCTCGCGCCGGGCGTGCTGGCGGTGCTGGTCGTGATCGGCGGTTTCACTGCACTGTTCGGGGGGCTGGTCATGCTGACCCAGCCGGCGGTGAAGACCTCGCTCGCCTGGTCGACGGTCGCGCAGATGGGCTTCATGATCATGCAGTGCGGGCTGGCGCTGTTCCCGCTGGCGCTGCTGCATATTCTCGCGCATTCGCTGTACAAGGCGCATTCTTTTCTCGCGTCGGGTGGGGCGGTCGAGCGGATCGCCGCGGCGCGGCGGCCCGGGCCGGTGGCGATCCCGAATGCGCTCGCGGTTGGCCGGGCATTCCTCGCGGCGTTGGCGATCTATGCAGCGATCGGCTGGAGTTTCGGCTTCCAGCACAAGTCGCCGCAGGCGATCGCGCTCGGGGCGATCCTGATCCTCGGCGTCGCCTATCTGATCGCGCAGGGACTTGCCGATGCGGCGCCGCGTGCGCTGACGCGGCGCATCGCCGTTTATGCGCTGGCTGCCTCGATCGGCTATTTCGCGCTGCACAGCCTCGCGCTCGCACTGACGGCGGACATCCTGCCGGCAACGCCCGCGCCGGGGCCGCTCGAATGGGCGCTCATCGTGCTCGCGCTGATCAGTTTCGGCGTCGTCGCGGTCGCGCAGGCGATGTTTCCGCTGTGGGCCTATCACCCCGCCGCGGCCGGCCTGCGCGTCCACCTGTCGAATGGCCTGTACGCCAACGCATTGCACGACCGGCTGCTGGGCGGCTGGTCGACGCGGCGCATTGCGGGATGAGGGGGAGAAGCAAGATGCAAGGTACGGAATATCAGCCGTCCAACCGGGGCGACACGCTCGCCGCCGCTCGGGCCGCTGCGAGCGCGATCCCGCCGGTCTGGCCGCTGGCGTCGAGCGTCGCCGTCAATCCCTACCTCGGCCAGACCGACCAGACGCTCGCGCACACCGGTGCGCTGCTCGCCCGCGTGACTGGCGCGCCCGTCACGATGCCGCGTTACTGGTATCGAGACCGCATTGCCTCCGGGGAGATCAGCGACGCGGATCTGACCGCCGCACTGGCTGCAGCCGATCCGGCCGGCCGGCCGGTATCGCTGGCCGCGTTGAAAGTTGCGGCGCAGCGGCAGTCTTCGCCGCCACCGCCGCTGCCGACCGTCGCCCAGCTGGCTGCCGAACAATCGGGGATCGACTGGCCCGGCATCATAGCGGACCGGTTCGGTGTCTGGGCCGGCAGCTATTTCGACGAAGGGCAGGCGTTGTGGGCGGCGCCAAAGGGCGCGAGCGCCTATTCGGCGTGGCGCGCGGTAGCGACGCATGATCTGACCCCGGAGATTCTCGGGCTGCCGGGGTTTGCCACCTTCGTCGCTGACGCGCCGGCCGACGCGGGCGATGCCATGGCGCGGTCGGCCGCGCGGCTGGGGCTGACGCCCGTAGCGGCGCAAAGCTATTTTCACAGCCTGCTGCTCACGCTCGGCGGTTGGGCGCAGGTGGCTCGGTACAAGCTGTGGCAGGCGACGCTCGCCGGTGGCGAGGACGACCGGATCACCGACTTCCTCTGCATTCGCCTGCTCTGGGAAGCGGCCTTGTTCGAGCGGTATGAGTCGCAGATCCTGCCAGCGTGGGAGGCGGTGCTTGCAGGCCATGCGCTGCCGATCGAGCCCAGTGCGGACCAAATTGTGGATGCGATTCTTCAGGAAGCGTGTGAGCGCGCCGCGCAACGGCGGCTGGCGGAGCAACTGGCGGGACCTTCGGCATCGGATACGCCGGCGCCGGTCCTGCAGGCCGCCTTTTGCATCGATGTCCGCTCCGAGGTGTTCCGCCGCGCGCTCGAATCGGTCGATCCGCAGATCCAGACCCTCGGCTTTGCGGGCTTCTTCGGGCTGACCGCCTCGCATCAGCGATTTGCGTCGGATGTGGCCGAGCACCGCTTGCCGGTCCTGCTCAATCCCGGGCTGACGTCACGGGCTGGCGGAGCCGACGGTTCCGCCGATCTCTCGGCGCGCTACAAAATGCGCGCGTCGCGGGCGTGGGGGCGGTTCAAGCTGGCGGCGGTATCGTCCTTCGCGTTCGTCGAAGCGGCGGGGCCGACCTATGTCGGCAAGCTGCTGCGCGATGCACTGGGGCTGAAGGCGAAAAGGGTGCCGGATGATCCGCCACCGCAGATCGAGCCAGCGCTCGATTTGGCTGCGCGGATCGACATGGCAGCGTCGATCCTCAGCGCGATGTCGCTGACGAAGGACTTCGCCCCGCTCGTGATCCTGGCCGGGCACGGTGCCAATGTGGTCAATAATCCGCATGCGAGTGCGCTGCATTGCGGGGCGTGCGGCGGCTATTCGGGCGAGGTCAACGCGCGGCTGCTGGCGGTCCTGCTCAACGATGCCGCTGTCCGCGCGGGGCTGCGCGCCAAGGGGATCGACATTCCCCCGGAGACGCTCTTCGTCGGGGCGCTGCACGACACGACGACCGACAGCGTGACGCTCTATGCGGGCGACCATCCGTCGCCCTGGCATCGTAACGCGATCGCCCAGGCGGAGGCTTGGCTGGCGAGGGCGGGGCTGCGGGCGAGGAGCGAACGGGCACTGCGGTTGCCGGGTGCTGGCAGCGGTGCGGAGGTTGCGCGCCGCAGCCGCAACTGGGCGGAGACGCGGCCGGAATGGGGACTGGCCGGCTGCCAGGCGTTCATCGCGGCACCGCGGGCCCGGACGGCGGGCAAGGATTTGTCGGGGCGGGCATTCCTGCATGATTATGACTGGCGCGGCGACGCCGGGTTCGGGGTGCTGGAGTTGATCATGACCGCGCCGGTCGTTGTCGCGAGCTGGATCAGCCTGCAATATTATGGATCGAGCGTGGCCCCCGAGCTGTTCGGCGGCGGCAACAAGCTGCTGCACAATGTGATCGGCGGTATCGGCGTCGTCGAAGGCAATGGCGGGTTGCTGCGCGCCGGACTGCCGCTGCAATCGGTCCATGACGGACGTGCGCTGGTGCATGAGCCGCTGCGGCTGACCGTATGCATCGAAGCGCCTTGCGAGGCGATGACCGCGATCCTTGCCAAGCATCCCGGGGTGCGCGCGCTGTTCGACAATCGCTGGCTGCACCTGCTCGCGCTGGACGATGCGGGCCAGGTGGCGTGGCGCTATGCGGGCGGGCTGGAGTGGGAAGCCGAGCTGGCAGGCGATGTGACACCGCAATCGTCCATCGCGGCCTGACCGAGGCGGCGAGGGTTCAGGCCGGCTGGCGGCACTTCATCAGCGGCTGGATGCGGGTGCCGAACGCTTCGACGCCCTCGACGAAATCGTCGAAGGTCAGCAGCACCCCGCCGGTGTTCGGGACCGTCGCGATTTCGTCGAGCATGCGCGCGACGCTTGCGTAGGAGCCGACCAGCGTACCGATGTTGATGTTGACCGCGCCTTCCGGCGCGGCGAGCTGGCGAACGTTGGTCGAGGCATTGTGCTTGTCGGCGGCCCCCTGCTCGAACAGCCAGGAGATCGCCTCGACGTCGACGCCATCATTGTAGCTCTGCCATTTGGCCATCGCGGCCTCGTCGGTCTCATCGGCGATGATCATGACGAGCACGAAGATCGAGACATCGCGGCCGGTTTTGGCGGTCGCGGCGGCGAGGCGCTGGTTGTTGTCCGCGAAGGCGGTCGGCGTGTTGACGCCCTTGCCGAGGCAGAAGGCATAGTCCGCCCATTTCGCCGAGAAGGCGAGGCCCTCGTCCGACGAGCCGGCGCAGATGATCTTCATGTCGCCTTCGGGAACGGGGCGGACGCGGCAGTCGTCCATCTGATAATAGCGGCCCTTGAAGTCGGAGACCCCGGTCGCCCACAGCTCGCGCAGGATTTGCGCATATTCGTCGAGCATCTGGTAGCGGTTGCGGAAATGCTCGTCGCCGGGCCAGAGGCCCATCTGGCTATATTCGGGGCGCTGCCAGCCGGTGATCAGGTTGAGGCCGAAGCGCCCGTGGCTGATCGAGTCGATGGTGTTGCACATGCGCGCCGCAAAGGCGGGCGGGATGACCAGCGTCGGGCAGGTCGCATAAATTTTGATCTTGTCGGTGACGGCGGCGAGGCCGGCCATCAGCGTGAAGCTTTCGAGATTATATTCCCAGAACTCGGTCTTGCCGCCGAAGCCGCGCAGCTTGATCATCGAGAGCAGGAAATCGAGGCCATATTTCTCGGCCCGGAGCGCGATCTCCTTGTTCATGTCGAAGCTCGGCAGATATTGCGGGGCATTCTCCGAGATCAGCCAGCCGTTGTTGCCGATGGGGACGAAGACTCCGACCTGCATGGTTCAGCTCCCGAGATAGTCGAGGACGAGCCTGTCGAAGCCGTCCGGATCAACGATGTTACAGGCATGGCCGCCGAACGCCATCATGACGGATGTGGCGTCGGGCAGGCCCGCCGCCAGTTTAATTGAGGCTTCGGAAGGGACGAGCATGTCGTCCGCAGCGGTGAGGACAAGGGTGGGGGTTACGATCTTGCCGAGCTGGTCGTTGATGTCGAAGGCGGCGAGGGCGGAGACGCGCTTCTCATAGGTTTCGCGGCCGGGGAAATGTGCGTGTTGCTGGGCTGCCTCTGCGTCGAGCCGGGCCATGTTCTGGGATATCCAGTTGGCCGGATAGAGGAACAGCGGTTGCGCGCGCGCGAACGCCTCGGGGCCGCTGTCGCGGAGCAGCGCGAGGCGGGTCTCGAAACAGCGCAGGAAATGCGGGTCGGCCTTGGCCCAGCCGTTGACGACCACGAGCTTGTCGAGGCGGTGAGGCGCCTTCAGCGCAAGCGCCAGTCCGGCAACGCCGCCGGCGGCATGGCCGATGACGGTCGCGCGCTCTGCACCGCAGGCGTCGAGCACGGTCAGAATGTCGTCGGCGAAGTCGTCCACGCTGACGGTGGCAGGCAAGGACCGGTCGCTGCGGCCGGTACCGCGATGATCGTAGAGGATGACGCGGTGGCGCGCGGCGAGCGCGGGGAGGTTGGGTTCCCAGTAGGATCCCGAACCACCAAGACCTGCCGACAGGATCAGCGGCGGCGCGTCGGCGGGGCCATGCGTCTCATAATAGAGGCCGCCCGCGACCGGCACGTCAGAGGTGCGCGACCGAGGCGATCTCGACGAGGCAGTCGGGCTTCACCAGCCCGCACTGGATACAGTAGCGCGCCGGTTTGTCGCCTGGGAAATATTCGGCATAGACCGCGTTCATCGCTGGATAGTCGGCCCAGTCCTTCAGGAAGATATGGTTGAAGGCGACATCGGCCATCGTCGCACCGGCGGCGGCGAGCGTCGTCTTGATGACGTTGAGTACATGCCGCGTCTGCGCCGTCGCATCGCCCGGATGCAGCACGACGCCGCCCTCGCCGAGCGCCAGCGTGCCCGAGACATAGACAGTGTTCCCGGCCTTCGCGCCGGCCGAGAAGGGCGCGATGGGCGTAGGGAACTGCGGCGGGTTGATCGCGGTGAACGGCATGGGCTTCACTCCTTGGGCAATTGTCCGAACGTCCCGCAGAAATCGGCAACGGTCGAGACCCAGCCGAAGAATTTCTCGATATTGTAGACGGTCGCTTCCTGCATCATCGGCGGGCCGAGATGGTGGGTGGCGTCTTCGAGCATGATGCCGAAATATTCGAGGTGGAAGGCGTCGCGCAGCGTGGATTCGACGCAGACGTTCGAGGCGATGCCGACGAAGACGATGTTGCGGATGCCGCGGGCGCGCAGGCTGCTGTCCAGCTGCGAGTTGAAGAACGCGGAATAGCGGGTCTTGTGGAGGCTGAGGTCGCCCGGCTGCGGCGTCAGCGCATCGACGATCGCATAGTCCCAGCCGCCACGCGCCAGCAGCTTGCCGTGGAGTTCGGGACGGGCGCGCATCGTCTTCAGCGCGTTCGACTTGTGCCAGTTCGGCGAGCCGGGGCCCCCGGCTTCCTGATAGTCGGGGTCCCAGCCATTCTGCAGATAGACGACCTGCATCCCGGCGGCGCGGGCGGTCGCGAGCACGGTGGCGATCCGGTCGATGACGGCGGCCGCGCCGGAAATGTCGAACCCGGCGAGGTCGACATAGCCGCCGGGCGAGGCATAGGCATTCTGCATATCGATGACGACGACGGCGGTTTCCGCGGCGCCGAGGGCAAGGGCTTCGGGACGCGCCGGGAGCGTAACGGGATCGGCTCCGACGTGGCCCGGGCGGATCACTCGACGGTGACCGACTTGGCGAGATTGCGCGGCTGGTCGACGTCGGCGCCTTTCAGCACCGCGACATGGTAAGCGAGCAGCTGGATCGGCACGGCGTAGACGAGCGGGGCGATCAGCGGGTGGACCTTGGGCATTTCGATGGTCGCGATGGTATTTTCGCCGGCCTGGGCGATGCCGTCGGCGTCGGAGATCAGCACGACCTGCGCGCCGCGTGCCTGCGCTTCCTGCATGTTAGACACGGTCTTGTCGAACAGCGGGCCGGAGGGCGCGATGACGATCAGGGGTACTAGGTCGTCGATGAGTGCGATGGGGCCATGCTTCATCTCGCCCGAGGCATAGCCTTCGGCGTGGATGTAGCTGATCTCCTTCAGTTTGAGGGCTCCTTCCAGGGCCATCGGATAGTCGGGGCCTCGGCCGAGGTAGAGCACGTCGCGCGCCGCGGCGATCAGCGGGGCCATAGCGCGGATATGATCGTCCTTGGCGAGCGCATGGCTCATCGCTTCGGGGACTTCGGACAGGTGATGCACGATATCGGCCTCGTCGGCGGGGGCGAGGCGGCCCTTGGCGCGGGCGAGGTTGACGGCGAGCGCGGCCATCACGGCGAGCTGGCAGGTGAAGGCCTTGGTCGAGGCGACCCCGACTTCGGGACCGGCATGGGTCGGCAGCAGCAGGTCGACCTCGCGCGCCATCGAGCTGGTCGGCACGTTGATGATGCCGGCGGTGGTCAGGCCGCCCGACTTCATGTGGCGGAGCGCTGCCAGCGTGTCGGCGGTCTCGCCTGACTGCGAGATGACGAGGCCGAGCATGTTCGGCGACAGGACGGGGTCGCGGTAGCGGAACTCGCTCGCGACATCGACTTCCACGGGGATGCGCGCGAGCTGTTCGATCCAATATTTGCCGATCATCCCGACATAGGAGGCGGTGCCGCAGGCGACGATCGCCATGCGCTCGACCGAGGACAGGTCGAAATCCATGTCGGGAAGCGCGACCCGCGCCTCAAGCGGGCGCAGATAGCTTTGTAGAGTCTGCGCCGCGACGACGGGCTGCTCGTAGATTTCCTTGAGCATGAAATGCGGGTGGTTGCCCTTGTCGACGAGCATGCCCGACGCGCCGGAATCGACGATCGGGCGCTTTACGCGATTGTTGTCGCGGTCATAGATTTCGACGCTGTCGCGCTGGACGACGACCCAGTCGCCTTCGTCCAGATAGGCGATGCGACGGCTGAGCGGCGCGAGCGCGATGGCGTCGGAGCCGAGATAATTCTCGCCGTCGCCATAGCCCACGGTCAGCGGCGCGCCGAGGCGGGCGCCGATGAGCAGGTCGGGGTGGTTGCGGAACATCACGGCGAGCGCGAACGCGCCGTGCAGGCGGGGGAGAACGGTCGCAACGGCATCGCGCGGTGAGGCACCACGCTCGACTTCGCGCGCGATGAGATGCGCGACGACTTCGGTATCGGTCTGGCTCAGGAAGCTGCGGCCCTCGGCGAGCAGCTCGTCACGCAGCGGCTTGAAATTCTCGATGATGCCATTGTGGACGATGACGACATCGCCGGCGATGTGCGGATGCGCATTGTCTTCGGTCGGCGCGCCATGCGTCGCCCAGCGGGTGTGGGCGATGCCGGCATTGCCGGGAAGCGGGTCGGCTTCGAGCCGCGCCGCGAGATTCTTGAGCTTGCCCTGTGCGCGGCGGCGATCGAACAAACCGTCGTGGATGGTGCACATCCCTGCCGAGTCATAGCCGCGATATTCGAGCCGCTGCAGCCCGCCGAGCAGGCGATCCGCCACCGCATCGCGGCCGAGGATGCCGATGATTCCACACATGCTACGCTGTTCCCCTGAAGAGATTGCGGTTTTCCATAGTCCCCGCGCCGCGCTGGGGAAAGTCGGGAGCGTATCGAGCGGAAAATCCTCGACTTCGCAACGGGCGGCGGGGCAAATTGGCGGAATGGCGAACAGCGATATCGAACGGTTGAGCGAAAGTGAGGCGGCGGCGGAGCTGGCGCGGCTGGCGGCGGAGATAGCGGCGCATTCACTCGCCTATCATCAGGCCGACGCGCCGGAGATTTCGGACGCTGAGTATGATGCACTGGTGCGGCGCAATGCAGCGATCGAGGCGCGGTTTCCGGGGCTGAAGCGGGCCGACTCGCCGTCCGATCTGGTCGGGGCTGCGCCGGCCGCGCATCTCGGCAAGGTCGCGCACGCGAAGCCGATGCTGAGCCTCGACAATGCCTTTGCCGATGAGGAGGTGTTCGAGTTCGTGGCGCGGGTGCGGCGGTTCCTGGCGCTCGATGCCGACGAGCCTGTGGCGCTGACCGCCGAGGAGAAGATCGACGGGCTGTCCTGCTCGCTGCGTTACGAGGGTGGGCGGCTGGTGCGGGCGCTGACGCGCGGCGACGGGACGACGGGCGAGGATGTTACGGCGAATGTCGCGACAGTCGCCGATGTGCCGCAGACGTTGCCGAAGGGCGCACCCGACGTGTTCGAGGTGCGCGGCGAAATCTATATGGCGAAGGCGGACTTTCTCGCGCTGAACCAGCGGCTTGCCGATGAGGCGGCGGCAGAGGGCGGTGTGGCGCGGCAGTTCGCCAATCCGCGTAACGGGGCGGCGGGATCGCTCAGGCAGAAGGACCCGGCGGTGACGGCGAGCCGGCCGTTGCGCTTCTTCGCGCATGGTTGGGGTGAGGCATCCGAGGTGCCGGGCGGGAGCCAGGCCGAGGTGATGGGCGCGATCCGCGACTGGGGGATTCCAGTGCGGCCGCTGGTGCGGTGCGAAACCGTCGAGGCGGCGCTCACCGCCTATCGCGCGGTGGAGACGGCGCGGTCGGGGCTGCCGTTCGACATCGACGGGGTGGTTTACAAGGTCGACCGGCTCGACTGGCAGGCGCGGCTTGGGCAAGTCGCCAAGGCGCCGCGCTGGGCGATTGCGCATAAATTCCCGGCGGAGCGTGCGACGACGGTGCTCAACGCCATCGATCCGCAGGTCGGGCGGACCGGCAAGATCACGCCGGTGGCGCGGCTGGAGCCGGTGACGGTCGGCGGCGTCGTTGTCGTCAATGCGACGCTGCACAATGCCGACGAGATTGAGCGGCTGGGCGTGCGGCCCGGCGACCGGCTCGTGGTGCAGCGGGCGGGTGACGTGATCCCGCAGATCGTCGAGAATCTGACGCGCGACGAGGAGCGGCCCGCCTGGCAGTTCTGGACGAGCTGTCCGGCCTGCGGGTCGGCGCTCGACCGCGAGGCGGGCGAGGTGGATTATCGCTGCACCGGCGGGCTGATCTGCCCGGCGCAGCGGGTCGAGCGGCTGCGGCATTTCGTGTCGCGGCATGCGCTCGATATCGAGGGGCTTGGACTGCAGCAGATCGAGGAGTTTTTCCGCGACGGGCTGATCCATGCGCCGGCCGATATCTTCCGGCTGAGCGAAGAGCAATTGCTGGCGCGCAAGAAGGATGGGCGGGTCTGGGCGGCGAATTTGCTGGCAGCGATCGACGACAAGCGGACGCCGCCGCTCGACCGCTTCCTGTTTGCGCTGGGCATCAGGCATGTCGGGGAAGTCACCGCGCGCGACCTCGCGCGGCGCTACCGGAGCTGGGACGCGTTCCGCGCGATGATCGACACGGCGCTGGCGCGGCGGGCGGAGCTGGAGCCAGCGATCGGCGAGAGCGACGACAAATTTGCGGCGCGGGTGGCGAAGGAGCTGGCAGCGGTCGTGGAGACACCAGGCGTGGGGCCGGAAGTCGCCTTCGCGATGGTCGATTTCTTTGCCGAGCCGCACAATCAGGAGGCAATGGCCGATCTGCTCGCGCAGGTGACGCCGGCCGATGTCGTGCATGAGACGAAGGCGTCGGAGGTCAGTGGCAAGACGCTGGTGTTCACGGGGTCGCTTGAGGCGCTAAGCCGAGACGAAGCGAAGGCGCAGGCCGAGCGATTGGGCGCAAAGGTGGCGGGTTCGGTTTCGGCTAAAACCGATCTGGTTATCGCTGGGCCGGGCGCAGGTTCGAAACTTGCCAAGGCCGCGAGCCTCGGCGTCGCGGTCATCGACGAAGCGGCTTGGCTCGATTTGGTACAACGCGCGGGTTAGGCGTTTCGCAAGTCCTTGCTATTTCCTTGCTGCCATGCGCTCAGCGCATGGCTCCCCGCGAACCTGAATGACTGCTCATATTGCATTGCAGCAGATATATCGCTCTCACCGCTGCGGTTGGCGTAGCGGCCAGAAAAGGAGAAGAGCGATGGCTCCCCATGTTTCGAATCTGACGGCTGCCGAAGCCGTTCGCGTTCAGGCTCCGGTTGCCGTTCGCGCATTCCGCGCTGCGTCGCGCACCGTGTCGCCGTTTTTCGCGGCTCCGGCCGACGCACGGCTGTTCCACGCCTGGCGTCCCTAGGTCTGTTCCAGCACGAGCGTCGGCCAATCGCCGGTGCCGCGCCGGGCGGTGACTTTACATCCGGCGGTCGCATAGGCCGCCGCAACCGCGTCGGCCTGCGACGACAGCAGGCCGGCGAGTAAGAGTATTCCCTTCGGGGCCAGCGCCGCCGATATGTCTGCCGCCATCGCGATCAGCGGGCCGGCGAGGATGTTCGCGGCAATCAAATCATAGGGCGCGCGGGCGCTGAGCGCCGGGTGCGCCATACCGTCGGCGACGGTGAGGGCGATTTGACCCGCCGCCTCGCCGACGGTCTCGCCATTTACTTCGACATTTTCCGCGGTGACGTCGATCGAGATCGGATCGATGTCGCTGGCGATGACATGCGCCGCTGGCCAGGTTTTGACGATGGCCAGCGCGAGCAGGCCGGTGCCGGTGCCGAGGTCGAGTGCGTTGGTGAAGCTGCGCCCATCGGCTGCCAGCGTGTCGATCGCGGCAAGGCAGCCAGCTGTTGTCGCATGATGGCCGGTGCCGAACGCCTGGCCCGCTTCGATGCGCAGTGGGATCTGGCCGCGTGCGGGCTGGCCGGGATGGGCTTCGGTAAAGACATGGAAACGGCCGGCGCTGACGGGTTCGAGACCGGCCTGGCTGATCGTCACCCAATCCTCGTCTTCCAGCTGTTCGATCGTCAGCCGGTCGCGCGAGGCCGAGGGCGCGAGCGCCAGCAGCAGGTCGATGATCGCCGCGTCGGGTTCGCCCGGCATATAGGCGTCGATGCGCCAGTCGTCGGGGCGGTCCTCATCGGGTTCGGTGGCGATGACGACGGGCGGCTCGTCGAGCGCCGCCAAGGCCGGGATGTCGCCGCCGAACGCCTCGCCCTCGGCGCGGGTACAGGGAAAACTGACCTTCCAGGAGCCCGGCATCAGCGCCGCGCCGCGTCGGGCATTGCCATCGCGTGACATTCGCGCAGCGATGCGTTGTCGGCGCGGCAGAAAATGATCTGGCGTGTGCCGGGATCGACGATCCACGCATGACTGGTGGCACCGACGGTCGTCGTGGCGACCTGCACCGCGCTCGGCAACGCACTTTGCGCGCGGGCCTGCCCGCCGAGCTGGGCGAGGCCCAAAGCAGCGGCGCCGAGCGCCGCTGCTGCTGCATAATTCCAGAGTCGCATGACCATCTCCTGCCGTTTGTGCAGGCTCCTAGCACAAGCATCTCGACAGCGGCATGCGTTCGTGTATTAGTGTGGCAATACAGCCCAAGGGAGATTTGGCATGTCGTTGCTCCGCACCACCCTGTTCACCGCCGCCGTCGCGCTGGGCGCGACCGCTGTCCACGCCGAGACCCGTAGCTTTCCGGCGAGCGGCTTCGACCGCGTCGAATCGGCGGGACCGTGGGATGTCACGATCATGACCGGCAAGACGGCTTCGGTCCGTGCCGAGGGCGCGACCGAGGATCTCGACCATATGAAGGTCGAGGTGAATGGCGGCCGGCTCGAGATCGGCAGCAAGTCGCATGGCTGGAACTGGGGCTGGAAGCGCACCGGCAAGATCCGCGTGTTCGTGACGATGCCGTCGATCCGCGGCGTGTCGCTGGCGGGTTCGGGCGACGTGAGTGTCGACAAGGCGACCGCGCGGGATTTCTCGGGCAGCGTCGCCGGGTCGGGAACGCTGGCGATCGCCTCGCTGAGCACCGGCACGGCCGATTTCAACATTGCGGGATCGGGCGGGATCAATGCTGCGGGCAAGTGCGCGGCGGCCGATGTGTCGATCGCGGGCTCGGGCAGCGTCGCGGTGCCGAACCTCGCCTGCGAGACGCTGAAGGTCAGCATTGCCGGGTCGGGCGACGTGACCGCGCATGCGAGCCAGACCGCTAAGGTGTCGATCATGGGATCGGGCGATGTCGTGGTGACCGGCGGCGCGAAATGCACGGTGTCGAAGATGGGCAGCGGCTCGGCGCGCTGCTCCTAGAAGAAGCGCGCGAGCGTCATCTCGACGCGGTGGCGGTCATATTTGTAGAGCGCGTAGTTCGAGCGCGTCGTCGAATAGGTGTAGGTCATCGACGGCGAGAAACCGAGGACGCGGACATTGCGGGCACCGGCATAGAGCCGGCCCTGCAGCCGCCAGTCGCGGCGCGGATCGGGTGACAGGGCAGGCTGCGCGGCGTCGAAGGTCGCGCGGCTCGCCTGCGCCGACAGGCCGGCGTTGATGCCCCAGGGCAGCTCGCCGCCGACGCCGGCGATCACGCCATATTCGGTGTTGGAATAGGCCTTGGCGCGCAGCGGCTCACGGCGGACGAAGCCGGTGAGGCTGGCGACGAGCGCCTTGTCGAGCACGCGTTCGTAGGACAGGAACGCGCCATATTGCATGCCGTCATAGCTCGCGTTGAAGCCCGAATTGACGTGGCGGGCGTCGAGTTGCAGCGCGACGCGCGAGCCTTCGCCGAGATTGGCGGTGACATTGGCACGGCCGCCGATGCCGCGCGAGGCGACTTTCCCGCCATACCAGCGCTGGCTGCCGAGCGCCTGCACGACGACGCGCACGCCGTTATGGAAGGTCAGTTCGGGCCCGGCGGCGATGAGCGAGGAAATGTCGTCGGCGGCGGTGCCGTTGTAATTGACCGCATTGCCGTCGGCATCGACGACGACGGCGAGGCCGTCCGACAGGCGCAGCCGGACGCTGCCTGAGAGGCTCGCGGTCTGCCCCAGGCCGGTGGTGCGGCGGGCGTTCTGGTCGAGCGTCAGCGGCAGTGTGGTGTTGCCGAACAGCACGTCGACGGTCCGGTCCGAGGTCGCATTGTTGATGTTGGTATCGGGCGCGAGGCCGATGTCGACGCTCAGGTCCCAGGTCTTGCGGTCGCGGATGATGCCGCGCGATGCGTAGATGGTGCGGCGTACCTCCTCGGGCAGCGCACCGTCCTGCTCGGCGAGGCGGAAGTGATAGTCGGCGGCCTTGTCCTTGCCCTGCATCAGCAAGGCGCGGGCGAGTTCGAGGCGGGCGCGGGTCATGCCGGGCTGCATCGCGAGGACGGCGCGGAATTTCTTGACCGCGACGGGCAGGTCGCCGGTTTCGGACGCGACATAGCCTTCGAGGAATTGCCGCTCCATCGCGAGCTCGGGCGCATGTTCGAGTGCTGCCAGCATCGGCCGCACCTCGTCATAGCGTTTGGCGAGCACGAGCTGCTCCGAGGCGCGCAGCAGTTCGGGCGCGGTCATCTTCAGCTTGCAGTAGCCGTCGGCGCATTCCGGCGGGGCGGCCGGGGGCGGCGCTGCGGCGGCGAGCACGGCAAGCGCCGCGCTCACGGCGAGCAGCTGGCGGGGTGTCATCGGCATGGCGGCGATCCCGCGTCCGGCCCCTACCGCGCGCCCGTGATCGCTCCGAGGATGTCGACTCGCTGATCGGGCGTGCCGCCGACGATGCGCAGCGCCGCGCCGAGTTCGGCGGCATTGGGCCCGTAGAAGGCGCCGTCGATCGAGCTGCCCGCGATCGTCAAAGTCTGGCTGCCGCCGCCGGCCCAGGTGAAGCCGGCCGACTGGAAGGTGCCGGTGAAGCCGCCGGTGCCGACGAGATCGATCTGGCCCCTGCCGGCTGCGGTGAACGCCGCGCCGCTCGGGACGACGGTGGTGCCGAAGGTGTGATTGTCCTTGAACGGCGCGCCGGTGGTGCCGGTCAGCGCGACGGTCAGTGCACCCGTACCGAAATTGACCGCGACCGAGCTCGAGCCGGCGATCCACTGATAATAGCTGGGCTGCGGTGTCGCGACGATGCCGTCGATGGTCGGATTGTCGATCATCGTCGCGAGGAAGGTGCCGGTGTAGGTGCCACTGCCGGAGATCGGTACATCGGCGCGCGCGGTCTGCTCGCCGTAAACGAAGACGCCGCGCTCGAGCTTGTAGCTCGTCTCATTGTAGGACGGACTGCCGGTCGGCGTGATTTTGACGATATCGACCTTGTTGCGGACATAGCCCGCGAAGGTCACATATTTGGTGTTGGCCCCGGGCTTCTGGTAGAAGAAGCCCGAAGAATCGGCATTGGCCGGTGCCGCCGCGCCGGTCGCCAGATCGGTCAGCCGGGTGTTGCTGCCGCCGGTCAGCGGACCGCTTCCCGAGCCGACCTCCAGATAGAGGACATTGTCGGCGGTCAGGTTGGGCGTGCCGAAGCCCGGCGTGACGGCACCGGCAAAATCGGTGCGGTGCGCCGGATCCTGAAAGCGTACGGTATTGGAGATGTTGGCGGCGGTGTCGGCGATGGTCAGCGTGAAGATCGCGTCGCGCGGATCATAGGCGATCGTCGTCGTCGGACTGCGCACATTCGAGGCATTGCCGGTGTAGAGCTGGGCATATTGCTGCTTCGAGTCGGTGTCGTCGACCTTGTAGTTGAACGCCTGCAGCGCCGAGATGGCATTGTAGGTCTTGGCGATGGTCGGCGCGACGAAGGTGTGCGCGGGCGTCGAGCTGGTCGTTCCGCCGGTGCCACCGAGGCCCGAACTGCCAAGCCCGGTCGCGCCGACCGTGGCACCGGTGATCGTCTGCGGTCCGGCACCACCCCCGCCACCACAAGCGGCGAGCAGCACGAAAGCTGGCAGGGAAAGAAACAGTTTCGACATCACGCTGTGCCCCCAACGGCGAGTTCCAATGCCCGCAGAGGTAGAGCGGAAGGGTTAAGGGGCGGTTTAGATCGCCGGCGGCCCTGAACCGGGCAGCCGGATAGCCCGGTCTGCCTCTGGCAGCCGGGTGAGAGACAACGGGGACCGGCGCGTCCTTCTGCTGGACGCTCGGGCGCTCGGTGACTGACGTGGTATATTAAGCCGCACCGAGGCTTTGGGTGGTCTGGCTGGCCCGGCGTCCCTTTCAGCGGAGCAGGTGGACGCTCTGTCGCAGGCAAATCCAGACGGGTCGTATGACGCGAAGCTTCGGCTAACCCCGAACGATTCCGCGCCGGTCCTGCTTCCGGGGCCTTGCAGCGACGGAAGCGTGTCCGTCCGACCGTGGCCACGCCCGGACCATTGACGCACTAACCGATATGGTTGGAAATGTCAAGCTAAAAGTGTGCTTCCGGGGGCACGTTGCCAACTTCGTTGCGCGCAGCGCGAGATCGCCCGCGAGGCCGAGGCGATCCGCGAGAAACGCGCGCGCATCATCAAGGCGGAAGGCGAGCAGGAAGCATCGAAGAAACTGGCCGACGCCGCGGCCGTGCTCGACGGCTCGCCCGGCGCGCTGGAACTGCGGCGGCTGCAAACGCTCACCGAAATCGGCGTCGAGCATAACAGCACGATCATCGCGATGCTGCCGGTTGAGCTGTTGCATGCGGCGCAAAAGATAGCGGGGCGGCCGGCGCTGGAGTCGGATTAGGTCCCGCCCCACGCACTCGTCAGGGCACGGTCACGGTCATCTGCGCCGGCTCGCTGATCGTGATCACCCCGGCCCAGGCGCACATCAGCTGGCAGCTGGTGTTCAGCGCAGGAAGATCGGCAATGGTCACCGTCGGCGAGCCGGGCACCCACGGGGCCGGGATGACGGGCATGCAGGGCGCGGGGGTGAGAACGCCGAGCGCGGCTGCGGTCAGGGCTGCGACTTGCGGGTTCGCAAGGCTTTGGCACATGCCGAAGGGCGGGATGTTGAGCAGCGGCTTGTTGTCCATGACCGTCGCTGCGGGCGCACCGCCGGCCGTAACCCGGTTGTCGGGCAACACCATGAGCGGCGCGGGTACGGCACCGAAGCTGCATTGCAGCATCGCGCCGGCGGTCACCTCAGGCGTCGACATGGTTCGTCCCGCCTCGCTCAGCCATTGGCATAGCGCCCCTCCTCCCGCAATTCGCGCTTGATCCCCTCGAGAAGGTCGTGCGCCTCGACAATGGCCGGGCTTCGTTGAACCGCCTTAAGGCAGGCGTGCCGCAGCACGTTGATGATCGCGCCGCCGGCGAGTTTGTGCGCCTCAGCGATCGCCGTGAAGTCGACATCGCTGGCCAGCGCGAAGGAGGCGTTGGTGAAATTTTCCTCCCAGAGCCTGCGCCGCGCCGCGGCATCCGGGGTCGGAAAGCAGATCGAGTTCTGGAACCGTTGCGCAACGGCCTCGTCGACGCAGGAGAGCTGGTTGGTCGCAAGGATCGCCAGTCCGGGATGCTCCTCAAGCCGCTGCAGCAGATAGGCGATTTGCTGATTGGCCGCGCGGTCGTTCGCGGACTGCGATTCGGTGCGTTTGCCGAATAGCGCGTCGGCCTCGTCGAAGAACAGGATCCAGTCGCGGTCCTCGGCCTGATCGAACAGCGCCGCGAGGTTCTTCTCGGTCTCGCCGATCCATTTCGATACCAGGCGCGAAATGTCGACGCGGTAGACGGGGCGGCCGAAACGCTTGCCGAGCAGACAGGCGGTCAGCGTCTTGCCGGTGCCCGGACTGCCGTGGAACAGGCAACGATATCCGGGCTTCAATCGGCGGGCGAGCCCCCAGTCTTGCATCAGCGTCGTCGAATGGGTGATCCATTGCCCGATCTCTTCGACTTGCTCGAGCGTCTGCGAGTCGAGAACGAGATCTGCCCAGTCCAGCAGGGTCGTGATCGGCGTCGCCGGAAAGTCGCCCCCCGGAACCGGCGAATAATCGCCGCCGTGGAGCAAGGCATGCCGGCCCAGAGCCGACAGCCGCAATGCGCGCGACATCGGTGGCTCTTCGGGGTGGCGCTGTTCGATCAGCAGGATGCCTTGGCGGACCAGCGAGCACTGCGGCCCGAACAGCGGATCGAGCGCGATGCGCCGTGCCGTGTCGCTGCCGGCCAGCAGGAACATCGCGGTTTCCAGTGTCGGCAGGAACCCGCTGTGCGATTGGCCGATCCAGCCGCCGAATTCGGTGAAACGCCGACCGGTGGCTTCATTGTTGAGGAGGAAGGCGTCGAATTGCGCCGGGGCAAGGTGCGGCGCGAGCGCCAACGCCAGCACCAGCCGTTCGGGGGTCCCAAGCTCATGATCGCGGATGAGCTTTTCATAGGGGCCGTCGAGGTCTGCGAGGTCCGGGGGCGCCGGAAGGTCGGCGGCGATTGCCGGTCCCTCGCCACCGAATGCCGCGAAGCGAGCCGCAATCACCGCGCCCAGCCACGCGAGCTCGCCTTCGATGACGCGGGCGTTGGCCGTGACGGCGTGATCGTCGGTTGCGGCTACCATGTCACGTTGAGCGGCTCGGGCATTTCGTCGTGATAGACCAAGGCGATCTTAGGGGGAATTGCATTGACGCGGACGTGCCCGATGTTCGATTGGCGCGCCGCGTCAGCTTGGATGCCGGTGCGCTGGAACTGCGGCGGCTGCAGACGCTCACCGAAATCGGCGTCGAACATAACAGCACGATCATCGCGATGCTGCCGGTTGAGCTGCGCCATGTGGCGCAGAAGATTGCGGAGCGGTCGGCGCTGGAGGCGGAAAGAGCGAGGGTGGATGCAGCAAACTGGTGGTTGGCGGACCGACGGCTTTGTAGGAATGATCCGAAGAGCAGAAATGCACCGGGGCGGGCGATGGCGGTCGAGGCGGTCGAGAAGCAATTTGATGCCTTGATGCTCGCTTTGACGGCGACGCTGAAGCCATTGGGCTATACTAAGCAGGAGCAACGGTTTCGCCACACGATCGGCGGTAATGTGGCTCTCATTGAAGTTCAGCGGAGTTTATCGAGTAATCGAGCAGCGATCCGGCTCACGATAAACATTTGCGTGGTTTCGTCACGTCTAGCGGGTACCGATTCCGATGTGAAAAACCTCGGCGGCAGCAGTGCTCAGCTACGTCAGCGGATCGGTTTCTTCCTTTCTGACCCCCAGGATAAATGGTGGGATCTGACCGGTATGCGCAGCGATGCAAAAGCTACTGACGAAATCGTGGACATACTTAACGATAAGGTGTTGCCATTCTTGAATGCTCACGCGACGGATCAGGGCCTAGCCGATCTGTGGGAAACTGGAAGGTCGCCGGGGATCACCGAGGTTCAGCGAGTTCGGTTTTTGGCAGCATTGCGGTCCGTCGCATGAGGCACACCAGCTGACAGTCACAGCAATCGAACTGATATTATTGCTCGGCAAATGGCCGAGTTTGCAGCGGCAACTCCGTCCCAACCGACCGGCTGCCCCCTACGCCGCCCTCGCGACCAGCACCGGCTCCAGCCCATAATCCGCCTGCGCCTGCGCGATCAGGCCGCGGTCGTCATGGTCCCAGGGGTGGAAGCTCGGGCGGAACCAGGCGAGCCATTGCGGGAAGACGCGGCGCAGCGCACCGGGGGTGCCGACGAGGTACCAGACGAGCTTCGCCTTCGCCTTCCAGCCGGTGATGCCGTCCTGGCGCAGCAGGTCGAGCGTGTCGCGGCTGCGGCCGCGGACGAAATTTTTGGAAACATTGAGCATGATCATCGCGCGCAGCAGATAGCGTTTGCGCGCCGGCAGGTTGCGCGTCGCGTGCAGGAAGGTGTCATAGGCGACCGACTTGTGCTCGATCTCCTCGATCGCATGCCAGATCCACATGCGGCGCGCCTCGGGCGAGGCTCCGGCGAAGGTGTCGGGGTGCGACAGCATCGAATTGGCGAAGATCGCGGTGAAATGTTCGAGCGCGGCGGTGATCGCGAGCTGGATCAGCGGCTTCTGGGCGCGGCTGAGCGCGAGGCGTTCGCGCACCCAGGCTTCCATATGCGCGACCTCATAGCCGGCCTCGCTGACCTGGCGGTTGAAGGCGACATGTTCGCGGGTGTGCAGCACCTCCTGCTTGATGAAGGCGGCGATCTGCGACTTGAGCGGCTCGGACACCTCGTCGCGGTAGTGGCGGACGGCTTCGATGAAAAAGGCCTCGCCCTGCGGGAAGGTCACCGACATCGCATTGTTGAACGCGGTCGCGACGGGGTCGCCGTTCAGCCACCAGCGGTCGCGCTTCTCGGTGCGGCCGAAGGCGATGTTGCGCGGGGTGATGCTGAGGTCGGCAGGGGTGCGGGTCAGCGTGGCGGCGGTCATGGCGGTTTCCGTGATTCGAGCTATGTTGGATTTATATGGCGATATACTTACACCAATGTCAATAGTCCAAAAACGGGTACGGCGGTCGGCCGATGATGCGCGGACTGCAGCGCTCGATGCGGCGCAGGATCTGCTGCGGGCGGACGGGCCGACGGCGCTCACGCTGAAAGCGGTGGCGGCGGCGATCGGGGTCACGCATGCCAATCTGCTGCACCATTTCGGGTCGGCCGCGGGGCTGCAGGACGCGCTGATGGAGCGGATGATCCGCGATGCGGTCGGGCGGGTCGAGGCGACGGTGGCGCGGATCCGAGCGGGCGAGGGGAGCCCGCGCGATCTGGTGGACGCGGCGTTTGATGCGTTCAGTGAGGCGGGGATCGGCCGGCTCGCGGCGTGGCTGCATGCGACGGGCGATGCCGAGCGGCTGGGGCCGCTGTTCGCGGTGCTTGGCGATCTGATCCGGTCCTTGGAGGCAGGGGCGCTGCTGCCGCCCGATCTGGCGCGCGACCGCATCTCCGACATGACGCTGACGCTCGTGCTGATGGGCTTCGGCGATGCGCTGGCCGGGCCGATGCTGCACGAAGCGGTCGGCCGGGGCCGCAGCCGCTCGCGGGAGCTGGCGACGGCGATGCTGATGCAGACGCTGGTGCGGACTTAGGCCGGCTTCAGCGCGACCTGCATGCTGCGGACGCCGTGCACGAAGGACGAGGGGACGCGCTCCGGTTCGCCGACGACGACGGGGCGCAGCTTCCGCGCGACCAGTTCTTCCATCAGGACGGCGATCTGCAGCTCGGCGAGGCGCGCGCCGACGCAGCGGTGGATGCCGTAGCCGAAGGCGACATGGCGGCGGGCGTTGGGCCGGTCAGCGATATAGGCCTCGGCATTGGGGAAGATGCTCTCGTCGCGGTTGCCCGACATGTACCACATGACGACCTTGCTCCGCGGCGGGAGCGTCTTGCCGCCGAGGACCGTCTCCTGCGTCGTGGTGCGGCGCATGTGCGCGAGCGGCGTCTGCCAGCGGATCAGTTCCTGCGCGGCATTGGGGATGATCGACGGATCGGCGACGATCTTGGCCCATTCCGCCGGGTAATCGGTGGTGACCATCGCCAGCCCGGACATCGAGTTGCGCGTGGTGTCGTTGCCGCCGACGATGAGCAGGATGAGATTGCCGAGATATTCCTCGGGGGTCATGTTCTTGGTCGCGTCGGAGTGGATCATGCGCGAGATCAGGTCGGGGGCTTCGCCCTTGGCGGCGCGTTCCTGCCACAGCCGGGTGAAATAGGTCGCGCATTCCCAGAGCACCTTCCAGCGCTCGTTGCCACGCGCCTCATCGCGGAAGCTTTCAAAGTCGCCGGCCCAATCGGACCAATGGGTCAGCAGGCGGCGGTCTTCCCAGGGGAAGTCGAACAGGATCGCCAGCATGCCCGTCGTCAGTTCGATCGACACCTTGTCGACCCAGTCGAAGGGTTCGTCGATGGGCAGCGAATCGAGCACTTCCTTCGTGCGCTGACGTACGGTGACCTCGAGGCGGGTCATTTCCGAGGGCGTGAAGGCGGGGGAGACGGTGCGGCGTTGACCCGTGTGCTGCGGCCGGTCCATCGCGATGAACATCGGCAGCGGCGACCGGTCGAACGGCAGCGCCTCCGGCCCGTCGCCGATCACGGTGATGCCGCCATATTCCCAGGAGGAGGAGAAGATGTCGGGCAGCGATTCGACATGGACGATGTCCTCATGCCGGGTCACCGACCAGTAGGTGCCGAAAGCGCTGTTGGTGGTGAGGTGCACCGGATCTTCAGCACGCAGACGCTCGAAGACCTGCGCAAAGCTGTTGTCGAGCCACCAGCTCGATTCGGCGATGTCGATTCCGGTCTGCGGCAGCGGGTCGATTTTGAAAGCGGTCGCCATGATGAGTCCTCCCAAGACGGGGTGGACAATAGGCGTTTTGAGCGGCGCGCAAAAGCTGCGTTAGTGCGAGGTTTTTTGCGGACTAGAGGAACGCATTCAGCGCAAGCCAGGCGGTGCGCTTGGCATCGAAGGTCATCGCGGCGTGCGCGGGGCTGCTGGAGGGCAGGTCGATGAGCGCCCAAGGGGTGTCCGGCCCGAGCGCCGCGCGGCCGACCTTCGCGGCGGTCTTGCCGTTGAAACCGACGGCACGCAGGGCAGGCAGGCCGGTCAGCAGGGTGCGCAGGTCATTGGCTTCATGATCGCGGATCGCGGTGTCGAGGCTGCCCGCGCGCTGCGCCGAGGCAACGACGTCCCAGACGCCGATGCCGGCCGAGAGCAGCGCCGTCAGCCGGCCGGCATAGGGCAGCGCGGCGAGGTCCACGCCCGCGACGGCGCCGGCGAGCCGCCAGAACTGGTTCTGCGGATGCGCATAATATTGCCGTGCGGCAAGCGACGCCTCGCCGGGCAGGCTGCCGAGGATGACTACGCGCGTGTTGGCGTCAACGACCGGCGGGAAAGAGGATTTGCGCTCAGGCGGTGGTGGCATAGCCCCCGTCGACCGGGATGACCGAGCCGCAGACGAAGCCGCTGGCCTTGGAGGCGAGGTAGATGGCGATGCCGGCCATGTCCTCGGGGCGGCCGCGGCGCTTCATCGGGGTGGCGTCCATCGTGGCGCGCGCGTCGTCGTCGGAAATTGCGGCGGTCATTTTCGAGGGGAAATAGCCCGGCGCGATGCCGTTCACCGCGATGTGCCGTTCGGCGAGGAATTTGGCCATCATTTTCGTCATGTGATTTACGCCGGCCTTGGAGGCGGCATAGCTGTAGGTTTCGATCGGCGAGACATGGATGCCGTCGATCGAGCCGATGTTGATGACGCGGGCGAAGTCGTCGGGCGTGGCCGCCGCCTCGAGAAGCTTCAACAGCCGCTGCGTCAGGAAGAACACCGACTTGACGTTGAGGTCCATGACCTTGTCCCAGCCGGTTTCGGGGAAGCTTCCGATCGGTGCTCCCCAGGTGGCACCGGCATTGTTGACGAGGATATCGAGCTTCGCTTCGCGCGATTCCAGTTCCTTGCCGAGGCGCTCGATCTCGTCCATCTTTGACAGATCGGCGGGGAGGGCGATGCATTCGCCGAACGCCGACAGCTCGTCGGCAAGCTGGTGGCAGGCGGCGGCGTTGCGGGCGCTGATGTAGACCTTCACGCCATTTTCGACATAGCCGCGCGCGATCATCTCGCCGATGCCGCGCGAGCCGCCGGTGACCAGCGCGACCTTGCCGCGGACGGAGAACAGGTCTTCGATCTTCATGTGGGGGACGCCTTTCAGATGGGCTCGCCAGCGGCGCGGGCGCGTTCGACGCGCGTCGCTTCCGCCTGCGGCAGGTTACGATACAGGAAATAGAGGCAGGTGAGCGTCACGGGCGCTGCGATGAGCAGCGACAGCACGCCGGTCGCGAGGCTGCCGGTCACTTGCGACATCTTGCCGGCGAAATAGGGGCCGAGGCCGAGGCCGACGAGCGTCGTGCCGATGAAGTAAGTGGCGGTCGCCGCACCACGCATGCGGGGCAGCACGATGTCCTGGCTCGTCGCGGCGGCAATGCCGACATAGATCGAGCCGAAGGTCGCGGGCACGAGATTGGCGAGCAGGAAGGTCGACAGGCTGTCGGTCGTGAACATCAGGATGATGAAGGGCGCGGGGACGAGGGTGGATAGCGCCGCGACAAGCACCCGGCCGGCCGGATTGCGCCGCTTGGCCCAGTCGGCGAGCGCGCCGCCCGCCACGATGCCGAGAAAGCCGCCCAGCGCGGCGCTGCTGCCGAGCGTGAAAGCAACGAATTCGGTGGTGCCATACCAGGGCAGCGGCTGGCCGGCGGCGATCAGCGGCGCAACGAAGGTGCGGATCGCATAGGGCGCGGCCCAGAAGCCGAGCGCATAGCCGACGAAGGAGATCGAGCCGAAGCCGAGGATGACCAGCAGGAAGGTCGGGGTGCCCCAGATCAGCGCGAAGATCGGCTTGTCGCGTTCCTTCAGCGACTGCGCCCAGCTCGCGACGGCATAGGCGCCGAGGCAGATCGCCCCCCATTGCGGGACGTCGCCGGTCAGGACGATCATCCCGGTCGCGACCGCGATTGCGATGGCGGCATAGACGAGATTGCGGACGACGGCTGCGCCGCCGAATTGCGCGATGTGGAAGACAGTGAACGGCGGCAGCACGCTTGCGACGTCGGAGCGGAAGCGCGACCAGACATCGGTGACGGGCGGGGGCGGCGGCAGGCCATCGGCGCGGCCGCGGATTGGCTCCTTGAGCGTCGCGACCCAGATCGCGAGGATCAGGCCCGGAATGCCGACGGCGACGAAGGCGGCGTGCCAGCCCGACAGGCCGAGCGGGCCGCCGCCCGGGAAGGCCGCATCCCACGCCTTGACGACGACCGCGCCGATCAGCAGCGAAATGCCGCCGCCGATGTAGAGGCCCGAGGAATAGATCGCGAGCGCGGTTGCCCGCCGCTCCTTGGGGAACCAGTCGGACAGCATGGAAAAGGCCGACGGCCCGGCCGAGGCTTCGCCGATGCCGACGCCGACGCGGGCGAGGCTCAGTTGCGTGAAATTCTGCGAAAAGCCCGACAGCGCCGTCATGCTCGACCAGAGCGCGAGGCCGAGGCTCAGCAGCCGGGTGCGCACCCAATTGTCGGCGAGGCGGCCGAGCGGAATGCCGAACAGCGCATAGAAGACCGCGAAGGCGGTGCCGTAGAGGAAGCCGAGCTGGCTGTCCGAGACGCCGAGGTCCTTCTTGATGTCCTCAGCAAGGATCGACAGGATCTGACGGTCGATGAAATTGACGACATAGACGAGCACGAGAACGCCGAGCACGTACCAGGCATAAGGCCCGCCGACCCGCGTGCTCGACGTATCCTTTTCCGCCATGCCTGCTCCCCCGTCACCTGACCGGTTGATCCGGCTTGTGTGTCATGGCTAGCAGGGGGACCACAGCATTGAAAGCCGCCCGATGGTTCAAAGCGTCCTGTTCGTCTGCCTTGGCAATATCTGCCGCTCGCCGCTCGCCGAAGGGGTGTTCCGGAAGCTGAGCGAAGCGGAAGGCGTCGCAGTGCGCATCGATTCGGCGGGGACGGGTGACTGGCATCTGGGGCACGCGCCGGACAAGCGTGCGCAGGCGGTCGCGGCGAAACATGGCATGGATATCTCCGGGCTGCGCGCGCGGCTGGTGACGCCCGAGGACTTCACCGCGTTCGACCATATTGTGGCGATGGATTCGTCCAATCTTGCCAATCTGGAGGCGATGCGGCCGGCGGGAGCGGCGGCGGAATTGTCGCGGTTGCTCGACCATGCGGGGGGCGGGGATGTGCCGGACCCCTACACGGGCGATGCGGCGGGGTTTGAGGAGACGCTGCGGTTAGTGGAGGCGGGCGCGCGGGGCTTGCTGGAGCGGGTGGCGGGAGGCGGTCGCTGATCCTGCCACGAACGGTCGCTGGCGGTCCCGTCCTGCTCCCTTTTCATATTGTCGCGCTCACCAGCTTGCAGAGTTTGGATCTCTGGGTAAGCAAGAACAAGCCAAAAAGGGGGTTAGGTCCATGGCAGAATCGGGAGCCGCGGTAGCCGCGCTCGTTGCTCGCGCGAGACGAGAGATTCAGCATCATTTTTTCGCGAAAGATGCCGTTCGACCAGATCGGGCAACGCGGTTCGAACCGTCCAATGCGATCGAAAAGCGCCAGTTCAGCAGGATGCTGGAAAACGGCACCATCCGTCAGGAGGGCGGGGACCGGTATTGGCTCGACGTGGTCGCCTATGACGCGGACCTGCGGGCGCGCCACCGCCGCGTTCGGACTATACTCATCCTCGCGATTGTTGTGCTGGCGGCAGTCGCCGTGATGCCAGAGGTAAAGAGGTTGTTGACGGGCTTGTGATCCGTGGCGGGACAGCTGCCGGTCGGCTAACGACTTCAACCCGGTCGTTCCGGACCGACTTGTGCAATCCCGATTGTAGAAGTTCAACGAAGCGAACATCCTCGAATCCATGTTGGCACCCACCGACTCGCTGCTTATGCCGCTCCCAAGCGGGTGGCAGGCGCTCTGTCATGCTATTCTCTCGGATGGCACACTCGCCATCGCCGCGACTGACGTCGATCTCGCGAGCGAATGGGCGCGCATTTTCGAGAGTGATGCGCCAATCGATCCACCTAGCCGCATCGACCAACTCTCCAAGAGCGGGCGTGCTCGCCTACTGACTTGGGGAGCAGACGGTTGGCAAGACGGACCAGTATTCGCTCTCGAAACTCCCCACCCGCTGGTTGACCGTTTTGGCGATGGCCGATGGCTGATTGTCGGTTCTCGGACGCGCACCGAGCCGAACGCTCGCGTGCTCGCTCCAGATGGAACGCTGCAAACACGGTTCATGCTGGGTGATGGGATCGAGCACATCGCGATCGATAGCGCAGACCGCATTTGGGTTGGCTGGTTCGATGAAGGCACGTCGGGCGGGGAATGGCGCGTGGATGGCATGGAGTGGCCGCCGTCCTGCAATGCCGTCGCCTGCTTCGCGCCGGACGGCGGCGTGGTGGAGGTGCCATCATGGCCCAAGGAAGCCGGTCTAGTCGCCGATTGCTACGCGCTCACTGCGGATGGCTCGGGTGTATGGGCATCTCCATATACCGACTTCCCCATCGTTCGGTTCGATCCCGGCAAACCGACCCAGTGGTGGCGAAGCGAGCTTACCGGGCCGAAGGCGATAGCAGTCCAGGGTACCCATGCGCTCGTTGCAGGGGGTTACGATGATGACGCTGCGCGGTTGGCTCTCGTTCGAATGCGAGAACCCGGAAACGGCGACAACGCAGTGCTGCTCGCGACGTGGTGCATGCCGCTACACGCCGCGCCTCCAGCACAGAATGATTGGGCCCCGGTCTGGGAGCGACCCGCTCTTTTGACCGGTCGCGGTGACACCTTACACTTGATCGATGGGGGCAAATGGCATCGATGGCGAGTGGCGGATGCAGTTGCGGCAGTCGGCGACGTGTAGGGAGGGACGGCAGTTTTGATCTAGTTCATGCCCGAAAGCTGCCAAGCCGTTTTCCACCCACTCCCGGTCATTCCCGCCTAGATCCCGTTGCCGGGCGCAGACAGATGGCAAGCGACTCCCTTGCGGATGCGCCGATCATGCTGCAGCCTGGGTGCCGTGGATCCGTTCTCCTCATCGTCCATAACGTTGTCGCTCGGCTCTACGCCTCGCGCAGCGGCGCTCTCACCCAGGCGATATGCGCAGGTCGTTGTCCCGCTTCCCGTTGCGTGGTGGAATATGATCTAGATTTGCGGAGGACTGAGCGATGAGCGGTGACAAGGTTCGCTTCGACACGAAAATGATGCAGACCGGGCCCAACACGACCGGTGTGGTCGTGCCGCCCGAAGTTGTTGCCAAGCTTGGCGGCGGTGGGCGGCCGGCGGTTGTCGTCAAGCTCAACGATTATAGCTATCGGACGACGATCGGCGTGATGAAGGGGCATGCGATGCTGCCGTTCAGCGCTCAGCATCGCGAGGCTTCCGGCATAAGCGGGGGCGATGCCATTTCGGTTGAGCTCAGCCTCGACGTCCAGCCGCGCACCGTCACCGTTCCGGACGATCTGGCGCAGGCGCTCGAGGCCGATCCGCAGTTGGCGGCGGCTTTCGAGAAGCTGGCTCCGAGCCGTCGCAAGGCCGATGTCGAAAATGTCGTTGGCGCGAAGACGGCGGAAACGCGCGCGCGCCGGATCGAGGCGATCCTGTCGCGATTGCGCGGATAGGCGGGGCCGAGCGTCGGGGCGGTCCGGCGGCAAGCGACTCCCTTGCGGATGCGCCGATCATGCGTCAGCTTGGGTCCCGTGAATCAATTTGCCTCATCGTCCGTGAAATTCTCGCTCGGCGCGACGCCGCGCGCAGCGGCGCTCTCGCCGACGCGGCATGCGCAGGTCGAGGGCCGCGACGTGTTCGTGTTCGACGGGCTGATCGCGGACGGGAAACTCGCCGAATATGCCGAAGCGCTGGAACGTGCGCCGTTCACGCGCACCGAATATGCCAAGCCCGAGACCGAAACCTATAAACATTGGGTCAGCGAGATGGCGCTTGCGAATCTGGTGCAGCTGCCGCTGTGGCCGCTGACGCAAAATGCCGTCATGAGCGCGCGGCCGGGCGAGGCCTATCGACCGTATCGCGCTTATACGAATTTCGCTGCCTATGGCGACATGCTCTACACGCATGTCGATTGTCGGCCCGATCAGCGCGAACTCACTGCGCTCTGGTATCTGACGAAGCATTGGGACCCCGAATGGGGCGGCGAGACGATGTTCTTCGACGCGTCGGGCGATGCGATGTTCTGCGCGAGCCCGCGGCCGGGACGGCTCGTACTGTTCGACGGCGCGATCCCGCATGTCGGCCGGCCGCCGACGCGCATCTGCTATGCGCCGCGATTCAGTTTCGCGATCAAGCTCGTTGCCGTGACGGCTGGCTGAACACGCGGCGGATGCTGTGGTCATGACGGCGCTGCTGCCGCCCAGCACCAATGACCAGTATCGCGGCTCGCGCTTTGCGGCGTGGTTCCTTGGGCTTTACGGGGTTGGCTGGATTGTGCCGGGGGCGATCCACAGTTTCCTGCCCGATGGCGGCGCAGGGGTGATCGCGGGGCTCGATCTCAGCCACAACCCGACGATGATCTTCGGGATGTTCGCCTGGGCAGGCGCGACGCAGATCGCGCATGGGATCGTGACGCTGATCGTCGCCATCCGCTACCGGGCGCTGGTGCCGCTGTTCCTCGCGGTCAGCCTGCTTGAGCGCGCGCTGCTGGCCTGGTCGGGGTGGGTGTGGCATGTGCCGGTGAGCGGGCACCATCCGCCCGAACATTATGGGAGCTTGGTGCTATTGCCGGTCATCGCGCTGTTCCTGTGGCTTTCGCTGCGGGGGGCCGGCGGCGATCCGGCGTGAACAGGCGCGCGAGAAGGTCTCGCGCGCCTGAAATCAGGGTTATTTGGTCTTGCTGATGTCGCGATCGACGGTGCCGGCGGTGTCTGCCGCGGAGCCGGGAGTCGCGCCGTTTGCGCCCATCGCGCCCGAGTTTGAGTCCATGCCGGTGCTGCCGTTCATGCTGCTGTCGGTCGTACCCGGTGCGGCCATGGCGCCGTCAGACGTGCCGGTGCCCGAGGTCGCGGCCGTGCCGCCGGTCGAATCCATCGCGCCGGGCGTTGCGGCTGGAGCCGTTGCGGTTGGATCCATCGCGCTGCTTTCCGACACGGTGGCATCGGTGCTCGTAGTGGCCGTCGCGTCGTCCTTCTTGCCGCAGGCAGCAAGCGTCAGTGTACTGGCCGCGACCAGCATGAGGATTTTGGCGCGCATAAGGGAGTCTCCGTCCGGTTGATCCAGACAGCGCAACCCTCTGCAAAGATGAATGGTTCCTGACTCCGTCAGTGCGCTTTGAAACGGAAGGGGCCGCGAACCGTGGCGGTTCGCGGCCCCTTGAGGCGCAAAAGCAAGCCGAAGCTTACTTCTTCATGTCAGCAGCGGCGTCCTTCATCTTGTCGCCGGCCTTGTCCATTGTGTCGGCAGCAGCGGCCTTGGTATCGACAGCGGCGTCCTTGGTCGCGTCAGCTGCAGTGGCAGCGGCGTCGCTCGCCGTGGCAGCCGCATCGCCAGCGGCAGCGGCGGTGTCGTTGGCAGCTTCGGTCGTCGCAGCGCCAGCGTCGGCAGCAGCCGAATCGGCGGTCGCGGCAGCGGCATCGCCCGTGGTGGCGGCGGCGTCTTCGGTCTTCTTGCTGCAAGCCGACAGGCTCAGCGCGGCGACGATGGCGACGGCGGCAATACCCGATTTGAAGGTCATATGATCATCCTCTGAAGTCTACACGCCCCCTATGGGGCGCGCGGTTGTTACGCGGGACTCCGCAAAGCGCAAGGGGCGCGCTCAGCCTTTGGGCTGAGTCGAAGCGGGCGGTTCCACCGGCTCGGCGGCCGAGGCGGGTTGCGACGGGGTGGCGGGGAGCAGCGGCGCTTCCTCTTCCTCGGGCACATCGCCGTCGTAGATGAGGTTTTCGCGGTACTGGAGATAGGCCGATTTGACCGTGGTATATTCGTCGGCGCTGCCCTTGAGGACGCCGTCGGTCGTGTCCATCAGATAGGAGCGGGTGTTGAGCAGGCTGAGGCCGCGCACGCCATAATATGGCAGGCCATTCACATTGGCGGCGAGGGCGACCTGGTAGGGATCCGCGAACTGCTCACCTGCGAAACCGATCGCGTCGCGGATCGTCGAGGGGCCAAAGATCGGCAGCATCACATAGGGGCCGGATTTCACGCCCCAGACCGCGAGGGTCTGGCCGAAATCCTCCGGTTCGTCGGGGCGGCCCATGTCTGTCGCATGATCGGCAAGGCCGCCAAGCCCGAGCGTCGTATTGATCAGGAAGCGATCGACCGAGCGGAAGGCCTGGGAAATCTTGCCCTGCAACAGCGCGTTGACGAAGGACAGCGGCTGGGTCGCGTTGCCGAAGGCATTGGCGACGCCGTGCTGCGCGGCCTGCGGGACGACGGCGCGATAGACATTGGTCGCGGGCGACACGACGGCTTTGTCGATGCCGCGGTTGAATTTGTAGATTGACCGGTTGGTCTTTTCCCACGGGTCGGCCTTCGCCGCGAGCTGGTCGCCCGGCGTTGTCGCGCAGGCGGCGAGGAGTCCGAGCGCGGCAAGCATCAGCACCGTGCGGCCGCGCGTTGTGTTCGTCATTCGATACTCCCGTAGAACTCCGTTTCGTTGCCATAATGCCCCGCAGGCGGCAAGGGTTCGCGATTGACCTCATATAAAGAAAAGTTTATATGATATCGCTATGAAGACCGCTCTCACCGTGCTGCGCGCGCTTGCCGATCCGACCCGGCTGCGCATTGTCGCGCTGGTGCGGCACATGGAGCTGGCGGTCGGCGAATTGGCGTTGGTGCTGGGGCAGAGCCAGCCGCGCGTGTCGCGCCATATCAAGATTCTCGCCGATGCCGGGCTGATTGAGCGGCACAAGGAAGGGGCCTGGGTATTCATGCGGCTCGCCGCGTCTGCGCGGGTCGAGCCGGTGCTGGCGCTGCTCGACGCGCTCGGCAGCGAAGCGAGCGGCGAGGCCGATCTGGCGCGGCTGGCGGCCGTGCGCGCCGAGCGTGCCGCCGCGAGCGAGAATTATTTCGCGGCGCATGCGGCCGAATGGGATGGCATCCGATCGCTGCATGTCTCGGACGATGCCGTCGAGGCCGCCGTGCAGCGGACGCTGAGCGGGCGTTCGCTCGGCAATCTGCTCGATGTCGGCACCGGCACCGGGCGGATGATCGAATTGCTAGGCGGGGCGAGCCGCAGCGCGCTCGGCATCGACCGGTCGCCGGAAATGTTGCGCATCGCGCGCGCCAAGATCGAGGCGGCGGGGCTGGCGCATGCGCAGGTCCGGCAGGCCGACATGTATTCGCTGCCGGTCGGCGATGGCGACGCGGACACCGTGGTTTTGCATCAGGTGCTGCATTTCGCACAGCAGCCCGCCGAGGCAATCGAAGAAGCGGCGCGAGTACTCGCGCCGGGCGGACGGCTGCTCGTCGTCGATTTCGCGCCGCATGATCGCGAAGAACTGCGCCTGCATCAGGCGCATGCGCGGTTGGGGTTCGAGGATGCCGCCGTGATCGGCTGGATGGCAGCGCAAGGGCTCGAGGCCCGCGTTGCCGCGAGCCTGCCGGGCGATCTGACTGTTACTTTATGGCTCGGGGAGCGCGCGCCGCTTGCCCGTGCGGAGGCCGCATGACGCTGTCGCTTGCCCAGATGAACGAGGCCGCCCGCGCGGTCAGCCCGCCGCTGTTCGCCGACCTGGCGGGCGACATCGCGGTGTCGTTCGAATTCTTCCCGCCGAAGACCGAGACGATGGAGACCACGCTCTGGGAGTCGGTGAAGACGCTGGAACCGCTGGGGCCGCGCTTCGTGTCGGTGACCTATGGCGCGGGTGGTTCGACGCGCGAGCGCACGCATGCGACGGTCGCGCGGATCCGTCGCGAGACGGGGATCGAGCCGGCGGCGCATCTGACCTGTGTCGATGCGAGCCGCGACGAGATCGATGCGGTCGCGCGCAGCTATTGGGAGGCGGGCATCCGCCACATCGTCGCGCTGCGCGGCGATCCGCCCCGCGCGGGCGAGAAGTTTGCGGCGCGGCCCGATGGCTATGGTAGCGCGGCCGAACTGGTCGCAGGGCTGCGCAAGGTCGCCGACTTCGAGATTTCGGTGGGCGCTTACCCTGAGCCGCATCCCGATTCGACGGGTCATGGCAATGATCTCGACCATCTGGCGCGCAAGTTGGACGCGGGCGCAGTACGCGGGATCACGCAATTCTTCTTCGAGCCCGACACCTTCTTCCGCTTCCGCGATGCGGCGGCGGCGCGCGGGATCACCGCCGAACTGGTGCCGGGCATCCTGCCGGTCAGCAATTTCGCGCAGCTGCGCAAGATGGCCGCGAGTTGCAACACGGCGATCCCGGCGTGGATGGGGCGGCTGTTCGACGGGCTCGACGACAAGCCGGCAGCGCGTCAGCTCGTGGCGGCAACGGTCGCGGCCGAACTGTGCCGCCGCCTCTATGCGGGCGGGGTGCGGCAGTTTCATTTTTACACGCTGAACCGGGCGGAGCTGTCCTACGCGATCTGCCATCTTCTCGGCGTGCGTCCGGCTGTGGCCGCTCAGGAGATTGCGGCGTGATTGAGAGCATCACTTCCCCCTCTCCCTTGAGGGGAGAGGGCGACTCGCGCGGCAGCACGAGCGGGGTGAGGGTGGAAGCGGCGCCCCCTCATCATTGCACTGGATTCCACCCTCACCCGCTCGCGACCATGACGGTCGCGAGTCGCCTCTCCCCTCAAGGGAGAGGGGTATGATCGCGTCTCAAGCCGCCGTTCGGCTCCGGGCCGAGGCTGCCAAGCGTATCCTGCTGACCGACGGGGCGTGGGGCACGATGATCCAGACCTTCGGTCTGTGCGAGGGCGATTATGCCGGGTCGCTCGGGCTGTCGCGCGACCAGAAGGGCAATAACGACATGCTCTGCCTGACGCGGCCCGACATCATCGGAGCGATCACCCAAGCTTATCTCGACGCCGGGTCGGACATTGTGTCGACCAACACCTTCAGTTCGACGACGATCAGCCAGGGCGACTATGGTGCCGAACATCTGGTGCGCGACCTGAACGTCGCCGCTGCGCAGATCGCCCGCAAGGCCGCCGATGCGGCTGAGGCGAAGGACGGCCGGCCGCGCTTTGTTGCAGGCGCTCTCGGGCCGACCAACAAGACGCTGTCGCTGTCGCCCGACGTCAATGACCCGGGCTTTCGCGAGGTCGATTTCGACCAGATGAAAGCGATCTATGCCGAGCAGGTCGCGGGGCTTGTCGAGGGCGGCGTCGATTTCATTCTGATCGAGACGATCTTCGACACGCTGAACGCCAAGGCGGCGATCATGGCGACGCTCGAGGAACAGGACCGGCTGGGCCGCGAACTGCCGATCATGATTTCGATGACGATCACCGACATGTCGGGGCGCAACCTGTCCGGCCATGCGATCGATGCCTTCTGGTGGGCGGTGCGGCATGCGAAGCCGCTGACGATCGGGCTGAACTGCTCGTTCGGGGCCGACCTGCTGCGGCCGCATGTGCAGGCGCTGTCGGGGATCGCCGACACGCTGCTGATGGCCTATCCCAATGCCGGCTTGCCGAACGACCTCGGCGAATATGACGAGGTGCCGGCGCAGACGGGTTCGCTGATCGAGGATTGGGCGAAGAGCGGCCTGATCAACATCGTCGGCGGCTGCTGCGGCACCACGCCGGCGCATATCGCGGCGATCGGCAAGGCCGTGGCACCCTATCCGCCGCGCACCGTGCCGAAGCTGACACCTGTCACCCGGCTCGCCGGGCTCGACCCCATGATCCTCGCAGCCTAGGTTTTCCATGTCCGCAAGCAGTGCAGCCCGGCTCGTCGAGAGCGATGCCGACAGCGCGCCCGTTCCGGCGCGCGCGACCTTCGTCAACGTTGGCGAGCGCACCAATGTCACCGGGTCGGCGGTGTTCAAGAAGCTGATCATGGCCGGCGACTATACCGCTGCGGTCGAAGTGGCGCGGCAGCAGGTCGACAATGGCGCGCAGGTCATCGACGTCAACATGGACGAGGGGCTGCTCGACTCCGAAGTCGCGATGACGACCTTCCTGAAGCTCATCGCCGCCGAGCCCGACATCGCCCGGGTGCCGGTCATGGTCGATTCGTCGAAATGGTCGGTGATTGAGGCCGGGCTGAAGTGCGTGTCGGGCAAGCCGATCGTCAATTCGATCAGCATGAAGGAAGGCGAGGCGCCGTTCCTCGACGCGGCGCGCAAGGTCATGCGCTATGGCGCGGCCGTCGTCGTGATGGCGTTCGACGAGGTCGGGCAGGCCGACACGGCCAAGCGCAAGGTCGAGATTTGCGAGCGCGCCTACAAGCTGCTGACCGGCATCGGCTTCCCGCCCGAGGACATCATCTTCGATCCCAATATCTTTGCGGTCGCGACGGGGATCGAGGAGCATAACAACTACGGCGTCGACTTCATCGAGGCGTGCCGCGAAATCCGTGTCCGCTGCCCGCATGCGCATATCTCGGGCGGCGTCTCCAACCTGTCGTTCAGCTTCCGCGGCAACGAGCCGGTGCGGCGGGCGATGCACTCAGTGTTTCTGTACCATGCGATCCAGGCCGGGCTTGACATGGGCATCGTCAATGCCGGGCAATTGGACGTCTATGACGCGATCGACCCCGAACTGCGCGAGGCCTGCGAGGATGTCATCCTCAACCGGCGCGAGGATTCGACCGAGCGGCTGATCGCGCTCGCCGAGCGCTATAAGGGCAGCAGCCCGGCCGAGGACAAGATCGCCGCCGAGTGGCGCGGCTGGCCGGTCGAGAAGCGGCTCGAGCATGCGCTGGTCAAGGGTCTCGACGCCGACGTCGTGACCGATACCGAGGAGGCACGGTTGCTCGCCAAGCGGCCGATCGATGTCATCGAAGGGCCGCTGATGGCCGGCATGAACGTCGTCGGCGACCTGTTCGGCGCGGGCAAGATGTTCCTGCCGCAGGTGGTGAAATCGGCGCGCGTCATGAAGAAGGCTGTCGCGCATTTGCTGCCGTTTATCGAGGCCGAGAAGGCGGAAGGCGCGCAGACCAAGGGGCGGATCGTCATGGCGACCGTCAAGGGCGACGTGCACGACATCGGCAAGAATATCGTCGGCGTCGTGCTCCAGTGCAACAATTTCGAGGTCATCGACCTTGGCGTGATGGTGCCGTTCCAGACGATTTTGGCGGCGGCGCGCGAGCATGATGCCGACATGATCGGGCTGAGCGGTCTGATCACGCCGTCGCTCGACGAGATGGTCACGGTCGCCGCCGAAATGCAGCGCACCGGCATGACGATGCCGCTGCTCATCGGCGGCGCGACGACGAGCCGGGTGCACACCGCGCTGCGGATCGAACCGGCCTATGAAGGTCCGGTGATCCATGTGCTCGATGCGAGCCGTGCGGTCGGTGTTGCTTCGGCGCTGACGTCGGACACGATGAAGGACGAGCTCGTCGAGCGGACGCGCGGCGAATATGCCGACATCCGTATCGCGCGCGCCAACAAGGGCGAGTCGAAGCTGTCGAGTTTGGAGACGGCGCGCGCCAACGCATTCGTCGCCGACTTCGCCGCGCATCCGCCGGTGCGCCCGTCGTTCACGGGGACGCGGGCGTTCGACGTGCCGATCGCCGAGCTGATCCCCTATATCGACTGGACTCCCTTCTTCCGATCATGGGAGCTGGCGGGCAACTATCCGGCGATCCTGACCGATCCGGTGGTCGGCGAGAGCGCGAGCGGGCTGTTCGCCGACGCCAAGGCGATGCTTGAGAAAATCGTTGCTGAAGAGTGGCTGCAGGCGAAGGCCGTGGTCGGTTTCTGGCCGGCCAAGCGCGATGGCGACGATGTGCTGCTGTTCACCAGCGACAATCGCGGCGAAGTGCTGGCGCGCGTGCCCTTCCTTCGCCAGCAGGTCGAAAAGCGCGAGGGGCGGGCGAACATGTGCCTCGCCGATTTCGTATCGCCCGAGACGGATTGGCTCGGCGGATTTGCGGTGACGGCAGGGCTCGGCATCGAGCCGCATCTGGCGCGATTCAAGGCGGCACATGACGATTATTCGGACATTTTGCTCAAGGCGCTGGCCGACCGGCTCGCCGAGGCGATGGCCGAATATATGCATCTGAAGGTGCGGCGGGAGCTGTGGGGCTATGCGGCGGACGAGGCGCTTTCGACCGAGGACCTAATCCGCGAGAGATATCATGGCATCCGGCCCGCGCCGGGCTATCCGGCCTGTCCCGACCATTCGGTGAAGCCCGATCTGTTCCGCCTGCTCGGTGCGAGCGAAGCAGCGGGGATGACGCTGACCGAGAGTTTCGCGATGCTGCCGACTGCCAGCGTGTCGGGCTATTATTTCGCGCATCCCGACGCCGCCTATTTCGGCGTGGCGCGGATCGGGCCGGACCAGGTCGCCGACTATGCGGCGCGGCGGGGCGCCAGCATCGAACAGGCCGAGCAATGGCTGCGGCCAAATCTCCACTGACATGACAAGGCCGCCGGGCGTCGCATGCCCGGCGGCCTGTCATCTCACCCTACTGCGGCGAGGTCGGCGACTTGGCCGTCGTGTCGTTCGGCCCCGGTGTCGTTGCCGGTGGCGTCGCCGGGTTGATTGGCGGCGTGGTCGCACCAGCCGGAGCGGTACCGGGCGTCGTGGGCGGCGTCACTGACATGCTGGTGTTACTGTCCGACGTCGTGCCGGTCGTGGTGTCCACTGCGGCAGTGCCCATGCCGGCATCGGTGGTCGTCGACGTCGCCGCGTTGACGTCGGTCGATTGCTCGGCCGGCGGCGTCACCTTCTTCTTCTTGGCGTGGGCCGGCGCTGCCATCAGCGCCAGGGAAAGCATGGCCGCCGTGGCGACCGTGGTTGTGGTCTTGAACATGGTAACTCCTGAAAAGCGCCCCCGAACACCCCTGCAAGGTCCTCAACGCCGGGGCGGCATTTCGGTCGAATCGGGAACGACGAGCCGTTGCCAGCGCGGGACATGGCGACGGAATTGGCGCGATTGCCGGGTTATGCGACAGATGCGGCGTGTGGCGGTGGATGATTCCTGTGGCCTTGCTGGCCGGCCTTGCGTGGTGGCTGAGGCCCGATCCCGCCTGCGCGATTTTTGCGGCGCCGGGCAGCGAGGTGTGGCTTACGATCGGCCAGTCGAATGCGGCCAATCATGGCGAGCAGCGGTTTGGCGCAGCGCGTGGCGTGTTTGCCTTCGACGTGCATAGTTGTTTGCCCGCACGAGATCCGCTGCCGGGCGCGAGCGGGCAAGGCGGCAGCGTGTGGGTGCCGCTGGCTGCGCACTGGATTGCCGAGGGCCGGGCCAATCGCGTGCTGATCGTCTCGCGCGCTGAGGAGTCGACGACGATTGCGCAGTGGCAGCCGGGCCGCGCTCTGTTCGGCCGGGTGGTTGCTGCTGTCAGTGGGTTGCGACGGAGCGGGCTGCGCGTGACGCGGGTGCTGTGGAGCCACGGCGAGAGCGATGCGCAACTCGGTACCAGCGGGGCACATTATGCAGCGGAACTCGATCGGTTGGCGGCCGGGCTTCGCCAGCAAGGCGTTTCGGTGCCGATGACTGTCGCGGTGTCGAGCGTCTGCGGGCCGAGCCGCAGCGCTGCGATTCGCGCCGCACAGCTTGCTGCGGATCGCCAACCCGGGATGCTTGCCGGACCTGACCTCGATGCGATTGCGCCGTCTCAGCGCTACGAACGCTGCCACTTCCGCGAAACCGGTCAGATCGCGGCGGCCCGGCTGTGGGCGGTCGCGCTGGCGAAGCCCTTGCCGCACTGACGCCGCGCGGGCATCAAGGCGGCGAGGGGGGAGTCTGATGCGGTTCTGGATTATCGCGGTGGTCGTGCTTGGGCTGCTCGGCACGGCAGCCGCTGCGCTCGGGCTGCAATATATCACGCAGCAGGATGCCGTGACCGCGTTCAATAGCTGGATGGCATCGCGCGCGGGCGCCGAGCCATCGGCCGAGTTCAAGCAGACGGGGCGCGCCTATCTCGCGCAAGGCCGTCGCAGCACTGATTTCGGGCCGGCCGGCGCAAGCGAAGGCCGGTCAGGGGCAGCGCTTTGCTACAATTCGGATGGGCACCCCGTGCCCACGGACGAAGGCGGTGAGGCCGACTGCCGCCGCATTCCATCGACGCAGTTTATCGACAGCACGGAGCGGCTTGTTGCCGTGCTCAAGACGGCGCAGCCGGGTGTCGCCTATGAAATCATGCCTGGGACGTACCGGCTGAAGGGCAACGGCATGTATGTGCTGCCGGTCGGCCGCGCCGACGCGCCGATCGTGCTGCGCGCCGCACGGCTCGGCGATGTGCATCTCGAATTGGATATGGCGGAAGGGTTCGCGGTCCAGTCGCCCTATTGGGTGTTCGAGAATCTCGACATTCGCGGCGTCTGCGAGGCCGACAGCGCTTGCGAACATGCGTTCCACCTGTCGCGCGATGCGCGCGGGACGGTGATCCGAAACAACCGGATTTCCGACTTCAATGCGCAGGTGAAGATCAACGCCGCGCCCGACAACAGCAGCGTGCCCGACGATGTGCTTATCGATCACAATAATTTCATCGACAGCCGTCCGCGAAAGACCGGCAATCCTGTGACGAAGGTCGACTCGGTGCGGGCGAGCGGACTGACAGTCACCGGCAATGTTATCGCTGATTTTGCCAAGGAAGGTGCCGATCAGCGCAGCTATGGGGCCTTCTCGAAGGGGGGCGGCAGCCGCAACCGGTTCGAGCGAAACCTCGTGATCTGCGAATGGATGCACAAGGGCGGGTCGCGCATCGGCCTGTCGCTCGGCGGTGGCGGCACGGCCGATCGCTATTGCGTCGGCGGGTCATGCAAGATCGAGGACCGTGGGGGCATCATTCGCAGCAATGTCATCCTCGGCTGCAGCGATGTCGGCATCTATCTGCGCCGGGCGGCGGATGCACATATCGAGCGCAATTTGCTTGCTGCGACACGCGGGATCGATGCGCGCTTTGACACGACCTCGATGAAGATGTCGGGCAATATCTTCGATGGGCGCATGATGACCTGGCGGGGGGCGAGCGCGACCAGTGACAGCGACGTGTTCAGCCAGTGGCGCGCGGCCCTGCTGAAGCCGGTGTCGACCCGGCTGTTCGCAGCCCCGCTTCGCGGCAATTTCGAGCCTGTCGGGCTGTTTCCCGCCTCGCCGGTGACGCCGGGGTCACGCGATTTCTGCGGCACGATGTTCGGTCCGAATTCGGCAGCGGGGCCGTTCAGTTCGTCCTGCGCGCCGGATATCCCGGCGCTACGCTGACCGCGCGCGACGTAGGTCGGCGAGCAGGGCGGGGCCGGACCAAGGGGCGGCACCGCCTTCGGCAGCATGGACGAGTTCGATGACGCGCGCATTGACGGGTGCGCGGCGACCGAGCTGCTCGGCGAGCGCGACGACCTCGCCGTTCAAATAGTCGATCTCGGTCTTGCGGCCCTTGGCGAGATCGTCGGCCATCGAGGACCGGGCGTGGCGGTCGATGCGCGGGGCCTTCGACCGCGCCGACAGCCGTCGGTAAAGCGTGTCGGGCAGCGAGATCATATAGGGGAAAAGCGGAGTCGGGATCTGCATCACCGTCGCAGGCTTGATGCCCGCCTCGCGAAGCATCGACAGCGCTTCCTTCTGACAGAGCGCGAGCGCGCGGCGGAAGTCCCAGCTCGCGAATTGCGCGGCGAGCGGCAGGCCCGACAGCACGTTGATCGCATTGTTGAGGTTGATAACGAGCTTGCCCCACATCACGCCCGGCATGTCGTCCGACAGGGAGAGCGGCAGGCCCGCCGCGGCGAACAGCGCGCGGTACGGCTCGATGGCGCTGCCGGCGTCGGCATAAATATCGCCGCCGGTGCCGCGATGATAATGGCCGGGTCCCGGTTGCGCGACGTTGAATGGCACCATTCCGGCAACGATGCGGAAATGCGGCAGCGCGGCGCGCAAATGCTCGGCATTTGAGACGCCGTTTTGCAGGCTGAGGACGACCGCACCCGCCTTGGCGAACTTGTCGATCTCCAAGGCCGCCTCGTCGGTCCCAAGGCTTTTGACGGTGAGGATCACGAGATCTGCCCCGCGCAGCCCCTCGGGATGGGCGGACAGCGTCAGGCGCTCAGCCGGAACCGTAACATCCGCACCGGTCAAATCGGTGACGCGCAGACCATTCTCGCGGACTTCGTCGAGCACGCGGGCACGGCCGATCAGCGTGACATCGGCGCCTGCCGCCGCGAGCAGCCCGCCGACATAGACACCGATCAGGCCGGCCCCGAGCACGGCGATCTTCGGGCTAGCAGTCTCGTCCATTGTTCCCCCCGCGCCGTCGGCGCTATCCTTGCCAGCGCATGTGACATTTGGGGAGTCGTTGATGAAAGCTGTTGTTTCCGATGTGGCGGGCCTGCCCGAAAGTCTCGTGGTGCGTGAGGTCCCGACGCCGGAGCCCGGCAAGGGCCAGATCCGGGTCAAGGTCCATGCGGTCGGCGTCAACTTCCCCGACGTGCTGATCATTCAGGACAAATATCAGTCGAAGCCGCCGCGTCCCTTTTCGCCGGGCGGCGAGGCGTCGGGCGTTGTCGATGCGCTCGGCGAGGGCGTGACGTCGGTCAAGCTTGGCGACCGGGTCATCGCGATGACCGGGCATGGCTCGATGGCCGAATATGTCATTGTTGACGCGATACGCGCCATTCCGATGGCGGATGGCATGCCGTTCGATGTCGCCGCAGGGTTCACGATGACCTACGGCACCTCGCATCATGCGTTGAAGCAGCGCGCGCAGCTGAAGGCGGGCGAGACGGTGCTCGTGCTGGGGGCCGCTGGCGGCGTCGGGCTGACGGCGGTCGAGCTCGCCAAGGCGATGGGCGCGCGTGTCGTGGCTGCGGCGTCGTCGGACGACAAGCTGGCGCTGTGCCGCCACTATGGGGCCGATGACACGATCAACTATGCGACGGAGGATCTGCGCGAGGGGATCAAGCGCACCTGCGGGGACGGGCCCGACGTCATCTACGATCCGGTCGGCGACAAATATTTCGAGCCGGCGTTCCGTTCGATCGGCTGGAATGGCCGATATCTCGTCATCGGTTTCGCGGCGGGCGAGATTCCGAAGCTGCCGATGAACCTGCCGCTCATCAAGGGCGCGAGCATCGTCGGCGTGTTCTGGGGCGCGTTCACGATGCACGAGCCGAAGGTGCATGCCGAGAATATGCGCGAGCTGCTCGAATGGTATGCGGCAGGCAAGCTCAAGCCTCATGTCAGCGAGCATTTCAGCCTCGATGATGGCCCCAAGGCCATCCGCTGGATGATGGACCGCAAGGCCAAGGGCAAGGTGGTGCTTCAGGTTGCGTAAGCGACCATCAGGACCTAAAATGCAATTTGGGTCTTGATGGAGGGCGATGTGACCTATCAGGCGAAAGTCGTGAAGGGCGGCAAGCTGGTCCTTCCCGCGCCCTTGCGACGCGAGCTGGGGATCAAGGACGGCGATGATGTCATTGTCGACCTGAGCGGCGGCGGGATGCGGATTCGCTCCTATGACGCGACGATCAAGGAGGCGCAGCGTCTGGTGCGCGAGTTCACGACCAACCCGTCGACGGTCGATGATTTCATCGCCGACCGGCGGCGCGAAGCGGCGCGCGAGTGACCGACGTCCTCGACTCTTCGGCACTGCTGGCCTTGTTGCTGGATGAGCCGGGCGCAGATCATGTTCGCGACATCTTGCGCAGTTCGGTCATGAGTGCGGTGAACTACAGCGAGGTCATCGCGCGGCTGCAGGACCTCGGTCATAGCGATAGCCAGATTGCGCTCGTCATGTCGCCGCTGCCGCTGAGCGTCGCTCCTTATTCCAAGACTCAGGCCGAGACAGCCGGCAAGTTGCGTCGCGCGACGAAGACGTATGGGCTGTCGCTTGGTGACAGGTTCTGCCTCGCCCTGGCGCTCGAATTGAGCGCAGTTGCAGTGACCGCCGACCAAGCCTGGGCAGCGCTCGATGTCGGGGTTGACGTCCGCCTGATCCGCTAACGCGGGCGCTGCGGCTTTCTTGGACCACCGGGGCCGCCGGGGCCGGGGCGCTGCGGGCGGCCGGCGGGCGGCTTGAACTGGCCGCGGGGGACCACTGTCGGCGCGGGGCGCGGGCGGGGGGGCGGGGCGTCGTTGGGGGCGACGGTGTAGCCCTCTTTGAGCAACCGCTGGAATGCCAGACGCACATTGGCGGTGATCGAGGCGCGCACGGCGTCGGGCAGGTCGGCATGCGCGGTGTTCGCATGGATCGCACCGATATCGCGGATCAGCGCATTGGGCATGCCGCCCGACGCGGTTTTCAGCGCGCCGATCGCGTCGGTCACGGCGGCGGACAACAGGTCCTGCATTACATCTGTGGCGCTCTTACTCATGCGCGCAGCCTCTCGGACGGTTCGCGGTGCCAGTCAAGCCG
>CALRQP020000005.1:0-142979 GCA_943370355.1 Sphingomonas paucimobilis | reverse complement strand
GGGTGGAGATGGTGCCCGCCGCAGGCGCAGCATCCTTGCGTCTCTGCGCCTCCGCGTCTCCGCGTGAAATCATTTTTCTCATGCGGAGACGCGGAGGCGCAGAGGAAGACGTGGCGCGCTGGCGCGCGGCGTTGGTGCTGTGCTGCTGGGTCCCGGCGTTCGCCGGGATGACGGCCGAGGGCAGGCCGTGACCGCCATCTCCACCCCCCTCCTCACCTGGTACGACAGCAACGCCCGCAGCCTCCCCTGGCGCGAACCCCCAGGTTCGCGCCACGCCCCCGATCCCTACCGCGTCTGGCTGTCGGAGATCATGCTGCAGCAGACGACCGTCACCGCCGTCATCCCCTATTTCACCCGCTTCACCACGCGCTGGCCAACCGTCCAAGCCCTCGCCGCTGCCGAGGATGCCGAGGTCATGGCCGCCTGGGCAGGCCTCGGCTATTACGCCCGCGCCCGCAACCTGCTCGCCGCCGCGCGCGCAGTTGCCGCGCTCGGTGCCTTCCCCGCGACCGAGGCGGGCTTGCGCACCCTCCCCGGCATCGGCCCCTACACCGCCGCCGCCATCGCCAGCATCGCCTTCAACGAGCGCACCGCCGTCGTCGACGGCAACATCGAGCGTGTCGTCACCCGACTGTTCGCGATCGCCGCACCGCTGCCGCAAGCCAAGCCGGCAATCCGCGCCGAGGTCGACACGCTGACCCCGCCCGATCGCCCCGGCGACTTCGCGCAGGCGATGATGGATCTCGGCAGCGCGATCTGCACGCCCAGAAACCCTGCCTGCACCGTCTGCCCGCTCAGCGCCAGCTGTGCCGCCTTCGCCGCCGGCAATCCCGAAGCCTACCCCGTCAAAGCGCCCAAACCGCTCCGCCCCCTCAAACGCGGCAGCGTGTTCTGGCTCGAACATGACGGCCACATCCTGCTGGTCACCCGCCCCGCCAAGGGCCTGCTCGGCGGCATGCTCGCCCTGCCGACCGGCCCCTGGGACCAAACCCATCCCGGCCTCAAAGACGCCCCCGCCGACGCCAACTGGCAAATCACCCCCGCCGCCGTCCGCCACGGCTTCACGCATTTCGAACTCCTACTCGACCTCGCGGTGGCGCAGGTCGCGAAGCGCCCCGCGGTTGCAGGAACCTGGCATCCGATCGAAGATTTGCCCGAAACCGGCCTCCCCACCCTGTTCCGCAAAGCGGCGGAAGCGGCAACAACGGGCCAACTCCGCCGCGCCCGTGAGGGAGAGGCGACTCGCAGCCTTCAGGCTGCGAGCGGGAGAGGGTGCACAGCGCGACGCGGCAAACGTTCAGAGCAAAGCACGACGAAAGGAAACCCCAACCATGCGCGTCCTCGTCCTCGTCAAAGCCACCGCCGACAGCGAGCGCGGCTTCGTCCACACCCCCGAAACCGCTGCGATGATGGAAGCGATGGGCCGCTTCAACGACGAACTCGAAGCCGCCGGCGTCTTCGTCATGGCCGACGGCCTCACCCCCTCCTCCGAGGGCAAGCGCATCGCCTTCGACGGCGCATCGCGGACCGTCATCGACGGCCCCTTCGCCCACCCGAACGAACTCGTCGCCGGTTTCTGGCTCTGGGACGTCAAGGACATGGACGAAGCCATCGCCTGGGCCAATCGCTGTCCCAACCCGATGCCCGGCCCAAGCGAGATTGAGATACGGCCGGTGCTTGAGATGGCGGATTTGGGCTGAAGCCGTCAAAGCTCGGGGACCGGGTCATAGCTTTGATGTGACGCGATTGGTATTTCATGTCCATGTGCTGATCGCTTGGGAGTGTCAGAATGTCGTTCCGTGGGATTCTCACAATCGCAGTCTTGGCGTTCCTGAGCCCGGTCTCCGCACAAACGCTTCAAGTGGAGCCGGTCACCAGCGAGATTCCGGTCGATTCCTATTCGCCAGGGCGCGCACTCGTTGCCGATCTGAATAGAATCGTCAGCCCCAACGGCGTGCAGGAAAGCTTCATCGCGACGCTGGGCGGCGCACGCCAATATGTGAGCGTGCGTGGTGTGGATCGGCGCAATCCGATCCTGCTGTACGTGCACGGGGGACCGGCTTCGGTCGAACTCCCCATTTCTTGGTCGTTCCAGCGATCATGGGAGGACTTCTTCACTGTGGTGCAATGGGACCAGCGCGCCGCGGGGAAATCCTTCCTGCTCAACGATCCCGCCCTAGTAGGGCCAACGCTCACGCCGGACCGCTATCGCGATGACGCAATCGAACTGATCGATCTGCTGCGCAAGCGCTATGGCCAGAGGAAGATATTCCTTCTCGGCCACAGCTGGGGGTCGGTGGTTGGCCTATCGGTCGCGGCCAAGAGACCGGATTTGCTATATGCCTACATCGGGATGGGTCAGCTCATAAACTTTCGCGAGAATGAGCGGGCCAGCTATGCGACCGTACTCGATCAAGCGCGACGGGACCGCAATGCGCCTGCCGTCCGCGAGCTTGAGGCAATCGCACCTTACCCCGGATCGGGAGACTTGGATGTCGCAAAGACCGCGATCGAACGAAAATGGTCGGTCTATTACGGCGGTCTGGCCGCAGGCCGCCGAGACGGTGATTTCTATACCCATCTGGGACGCCTATCGCCCGAATACGGCCTTGCTGACCGAAAGGCGTGGGACGCAAGCAGCGACTTCACGATGAAGACACTGTGGCCGAAGCTCGCTGAAATCTCCTTCGATGACCTTCGGACATTAGACGTGCCGATCATTCTGCTGCTCGGCCGCCACGATACGACGACGCCGCCGGAAATCGCGTCCACTTGGCTGCAGCGTCTCAAGGCACCGTCAAAGACCGCCGTCTGGTTCGAGAACAGTGCTCACCTCCCGATGATCGAGGAACCGGGCAAGATGCTGGAAATCTTGCGGACCAAAGTCCGGCCCAAGGGTGCGCCCAGTCACGGTTCTTGGGATACCGCGTCCGCGCGCTTCGTTGCTGGCGATCACCAGAGGAGCTCTCGCCGCCGGAACTAAGCATAGAAATGGCGACCCAGAATATTGGTTGTCGCGTTCGTCGGGACAGTCGGACCTCGCATACAGCCCCCTCTCGCGCCAGCGAGAGGGACCACATGACCGCCCCTGCATATTCGCACTGCCCCTCGGCATGGCTAGACAGACGCTCCTTGCCTTCCTTGCAAACGCACGTTATGATGTACATCATGCTGCACGTATCCGCCACCGACCTCCGCAAAAACCTTGCCCACTGGATGGATCGCGCCGTCGATGACGCCGTGCCGCTGCTCGTCACGCGGCAGGGGCATCCGCCGATGGTGATGATACCGCAGAGCGAATATGACCGGCTCGACGCGACGGCCTATCTGCGCGCCAGCCCGGCCAACGCGCGGGCGCTCGACGCCGCGATCGCGCGGCTCGACGCGGGCGAAGGGATCGAAGTCGACCCGGCATTGCTGTGAAGCTGCTGATCGACCGCGCGGCGTGGGACGAGCTTCTCCATTTCCAGCAGCACGAACCCAAGGTCGCGGGGCGGCTTGCCGAGCTGATCAACGAGTGCCTCCGAACGCCGTTCAAGGGCACGGGCAAGCCGGAGCCGCTCAAGGGCGATTGGTCGGGCTGGTGGTCGCGGCGCATCACGGCTGAGCATCGGCTTGTCTATCGCGTCACCGGCAAGGACGACGCCCAGCGCCTCGAAATCGCGCAGTGCCGCTACCATTATTGAAGCCGGGCCCTACCGTCCCTCGTCATTCTGACGAAAGTCAGGATCTCCCTCCGGGTAGCCGCTACTCTCAAGGAGATCCTGACGTTCGTCAGGATGACGGGTGATCTTCGGCGATCACCGACCCTGCATATTCGCACTGCCCCCCGGCATCCGCACCTCGATGCTGTCGAGGCTCTCCCCCAGCATGATCTGACACGCCAGCCGGCTGGTGCGCGTCACGCCATAGGCGAAGTCGAGCATATCCTCCTCGTCGCCGCTCGCCGGGGGCAGTTTGGCGAAATCGGCTTCGGCGACGATGACATGGCAGGTCGAACAGGCCATCGCGCCTTCGCAGGTGCCCTCCAGCGGCTGGCCCTTGGCCTGCGCCAGTTCGAGCAGCCGCGTGCCGGGGGCGCCCTCGGTATCGACCGAGCTGCGGCCGTCGGCCGACACGAAGCGCACCCTGGTCATGCGGCCTATCTCCCCTGTGCGGCGACCGCACCGCGGATCGCGGCGGCGGCGGCATCGATGTCGGCGGCGCTGGTTTCGCGGCCCCAGCCCATACGCAGCGTCGCGCGCGCCAATCCCTCGGACAGTCCCAGCGCCGCGAGCACATGGCTCGGCTTGCCCTTCGCCGCCGCACAGGCTGCGCCCGACGACAGCGCGACACTGCGCAGCACATCGGAGAGCAGCCGCGCGCCGTCGACGCCCTCGAAACTCACATTGACATTGCCGTGCCAGCGGTGCGTGGTCGAGCCGTTGATACGGTGCGGCGGCAGTCCGGCGACCATGCGGTCCCACAGCGCTGCGGCATGCGCGGCATCCTTCGCCATCCGCGCGCCTGCCAGCGCCGCTGCCGCGCCGAACCCCGCGCACAGTGCCGGCGACAGCGTGCCCGAACGCAGGCCGTCCCCCTCCTGCCCGCCGCCATGCATCTGCGGGGCGAGGGGGGTGCCCGGCTTCACATAGAGCGCACCGATGCCCTTGGGCCCATACAGCTTGTGCGCTGACAGCGAGACGAGGTCAAAGCCGCGCGCATCGAGCGCGATCTTGCCCGCCGCCTGCGCCGCATCGACGAAGGTCAGCGCGCCTGCCGCCTTCGCCAGCTCCGCGATCTCGGCCAGTGGCTGGATCACCCCGATCTCATTGTTGACCGCCGCGACCGCGACCAGCGCAACATCGTCGCCGAGCGCCGCTGCCAGCTCGTCCAGCCGCACCAGCCCATCGACATCCACGCCGAGCAAGGTCAGCTCCGCCCCGACCGACTCCAGCCAGCGCGCGCTTTCCAGCACGCAGCTATGCTCGGTCGCCAATGTGACGATGCGGCGGCGCGGCGAGGCGGACAGGACGCCCTTCAGCGCAAGGTTCGCCGCCTCGGTTGCGCCGCTGGTGAAGATCACCGTCTCCGGCGCGACACCGATCAGCGAGGCGACCTGGCTGCGCGCGACCTCGACCCCGGCATCGGCCTCCCAGCCATAGCGGTGCTCCGAATGCGGATTACCGAACTTCGCATCGAGATAGGGTGCCATCGCCGCCCGCGCCTCGGCACAGAGCGGGGTCGTCGCCTGATAATCGAGATAGATCGGCGCGGGCATGGGGTGGGGTTTAGCATGCGGTGCGCGGCACCGTCATCCTGCGCTGTGTGGCCCCACCCCTACCCCTCCCCAAGGGGAGGGGACGCCATCCTTAGAAACCTGCGTCCCCTCCCCTTGGGGAGGGGTAGGGGTGGGCCTTTCCTTACGCCGCCCGCCGCGACAGCCGCCCGGCCAGTTCAATCCAAGCATCGCCGAAAGATTCAACCTCCGCCGCTGTCGTCCGCCAGCCGAGACTCACACGGATCGTCTCCCCCGCCGCCGCGGCGCTCGCGCCCATTGCGGTCAGCACATGGCTGGTCTTGACCTTGCCCGACGAGCAGGCCGCCCCGCTCGACACCGCGAAACCGGCGAGGTCGAGCGCCATCACCTGGGTCGATGCCGCCACCCCCGGCATGCGGATCGAACTGGTCGTCCCGATGCGCGGTGCGCCGCTGCCAAACACCTCCGCCCCACCTGTGAGCAACCTGGCCTCCAGCCCATCCCGCAGCCGCTCTACTTTCCCGAGCCATTCGCGATTGGCTCGCTCCCGAAGCGCCGCCGCAAACCCGGCGATGCCCGGCAAATTCTCGGTGCCAGCCCGCAAGCCCCGCTCCTGCCCGCCGCCCTTCTGCACCGCCTCGATCCCGTCGGCGCAACGCACGATCAGTGCCCCGACCCCCGGCGGCCCGCCGAGCTTGTGCGCCGACACCGCGACGAAATCCCCGTCGGGCAGCGCCAGCTTCCCAGCCGACTGCACCGCATCGACGAGCAGCTGGCCGCCGGCCTCCCGCACGATGCGCGCGATCTCGGCGATCGGCTGGATCACCCCGGTCTCGTTGTTGACATGCATCACCGCGACCAGCGCCGGCCCCTCCGCCAGCATCGCCGCCAGCGCCGCCAGGTCGACGACACCCTCGCCATCGACAGGGATGGGCCCTGCCCCATCCGCCTGCGCCCGCACCGCATCATGCTCGACGGCACTGATCAACCGGCGCGGCGCAGCCACGCCGCCCAATGCCAGCCCCAGCGCCTCGGTCCCGCCACCGGTGAACACGATCTGCCCGGCGACGCACCCCAGCGACCGAGCGACCGAGTCCCGCGCACTCTCGACCAGCCCCCGCGCCTTCCGGCCCGCCGCATGGATGCTCGACGGATTGGCCCAGTCGCGCGCGGCCTCGGCCATCGCGGCAACCGCCGCCGACTCCATCGGCGCGGTGGCGTTCCAGTCGAGATAGGCGGCGGCGCGGGTCACTCGGCCTCGTTCCGGTTGCAAGTGGTTGTCCCGCCCATATATAGACCGCCGCTTCCCAGCGCATACCCGACACGAGAGCAGAACCGCCCATGCCCGAAGTCATTTTCGCCGGTCCCGAGGGCCGCCTCGAAGGCCGCTACCAGCCCGCCTCGCGGCCGCGTGCCCCGCTCGCGCTGATCCTGCACCCGCATCCGCAGGGCGGCGGCACGATGAACAACCGCATCGTGCAGGGCATGTACCAGATGTTCGTGAAGCGCGGCTTCGCGACGCTGCGCTTCAACTTCCGCGGCGTCGGCCGGAGCCAAGGCGTGTTCGACAACGGCATCGGCGAGCTTTCGGACGCCGCCTCGGCGCTCGACTGGATGCAGCAGATCAACCCCGAAGCACCCTTCGTCTGGGTCGGCGGCTTCAGCTTTGGCGCGTGGATCGGCATGCAGCTGCTGATGCGCCGGCCGGAGATCAAGGGCTTCATCTCGGTCGCCCCGCCCGCAAACATGTACGACTTTGGCTTCCTCGCCCCCTGCCCATCGTCGGGCATCATCGTGCAGGGCTCGGCGGACGAGGTCGTCACGATCGGCGGCGTCCAGAAGCTCGTCGACAAGCTGCGCACCCAGCGGCACATCGTCATCGATTATGACGTGATCGAAGGCGCGAATCACTTCTTCGAGCATGAGATGGACCAGCTGCAGGGTTCGATGGACCGCTACCTCGACATGCGCCTCGCCAGCGGCCGCTGACGTCCGTTCCTTGCGACTCGACGATGAGAAAGATCGAGTTGTATTGAACCATATTGGTTCGTAAATGTCAAGACAGAAATGCTATTTGGTGCGAGGCCGCCACGCGTCCGCGTCCTGGACTTCGGTCGCCCCAGTGCGGCGGTTATAGGCGCACAGCACCTGTCCTCGCGCGCCCTTCATGTGCGGTTGCGGATAGATGCCGGCAACGAGCCGCATATCGAGTCCAAGCGTATCGCTGAACCGGACCGTGGCGGGCGACACCAGCGGCTCCCTGAAGCCGCTGGCCTGTGCGCAAGCTTTTTTGGCTCGATTGTCCAGTTCGGCCCAAGCTGCAGGCGACGAGGCATATGCTGGCGCGGACAGCAGCAATCCCGCGAGAATGACCATCTTCATGGACGATGAAGCCGCCCGCCGCTGGTTGGTTCCCTGACACCAGTCGTCCCCGGCAGACTTGTCGGCAGTCGCTCGGCGGCACGCACCGCCAGATAGGCAAAGGCCTCCGCCTCTAGACCATCGCCATTCCAGCCGACCGCCTCGACCGGCTCGACGGGCATGTTCAGTCGCTCGCGCAGCATTCGCATCAGCGTCGCATTGTGCCGCCCGCCGCCGGTCACGAGCAGCCGCGCCGTCGGTTCGGGCGCATGACCGAGCGCGAGGCGCACCGTCTCCGCCGTAAAGGCCGTCAAGGTCGCCGCGCCATCAGCGGCCGACAGGCCGCGCGCCGGCTGGGTCGAAAAATCATGCCGATCGAGCGATTTGGGCGGCGGCAGGTCGAACCAGGGCAAGTCGCACATTGCGGTAAGCACGTCATGATGCACGGTGCCCGACGCTGCGAGTGCCCCGCCTTCGTCGCGGTCGCCTGCGCCATGCGCACGCACCCAATCGTCGATCAGTGCATTGCCGGGCCCGGTGTCGAACGCGAGGATGTCGCCGTCGCGACTGCCGAACCAGGTCAAATTGCCGACGCCGCCCAGGTTGAGCACCGCCACCGCCTGACGGCAGCCGAGATCGCCCACTTCGCGCAACGGCTCTATCAGCGCGCCGTGGTACAGGGGGACGAGCGGTGCGCCCTGCCCCCCCGCCGCAACATCGGCCGAGCGGAAATCATTGACCACCGCGATGCCGCTCAGCTTCGCCAGCAATTCACCGTCGCCGATCTGCCAGGTCCAGCCGCGGTCTGGCCGGTGCGCAATGGTTTGGCCGTGGAAGCCGATCAGTTCGATATCGTCGGGTCCGACTCCCGCCTGCTCCAGCAGCGCCGACACCGCCTCATCATGCGCGACGGTCAGGTCGAGCGCGGTGGCATCGATCTCGCGATGCGGCCCCGGTGCCTCCATCGCCAGCGCGATTTCGATCGCTCGGCGCAGTTGCCCACGCATTGCTTCGTCATAGGGCCGGAACAGGAAATCGAGCGGCCGCGCCAGCCCCTCGCCATCGGTTTCGATGAGCGCGGCATCGATGCCGTCCATCGACGTCCCCGACATCAGGCCGATCGCCAGCCGGTCCCTACCCACTCTCCGGCCTCCATGCTAAGCGCCGCGCCATGAGCGCGCATAAATCCGACTTCCTCCGCCTCCTAGACGAGCGCGGCTATGTCCACCAGATCACCGATCCGGCGGCGCTCGATGCGCTCGCCATCAAGGAGCCGGTGACCGGCTATATCGGCTTCGACTGCACCGCGCCGAGCCTGCACGTCGGCAATCTTGTCTCGATCATGCTGCTGCGCCGTATGCAGCAGACCGGGCACCGCCCCATTGTGCTGATGGGCGGCGGCACGTCGAAGGTCGGCGATCCGAGCGGCAAGGACGCGAGCCGCACCCTGCTCGATCAGCCGACGCTCGATGCCAACAAGGCCTCGATCAAGCGCATTTTCGAACGCTTCCTGACCTTCGGCGACGGGCCGTCGGATGCGATCATGCTCGACAATGACGAGTGGCTGGCAGGGCTCGCCTACATCCCATTCCTGCGCGACGTCGGACGGCATTTCTCGGTCAACGCGATGCTGACCCGCGATTCGGTGCGGCTGCGCCTCGAGCGCGAGCAGAATCTGAGCTTCCTCGAGTTCAACTACATGATCCTGCAAGCCTATGATTTCCTCGAACTGTTCCGCCGCGAGAATTGCCGGCTCCAAATGGGCGGCTCGGACCAATGGGGCAATATCGTCGGCGGGACCGACCTCACCCGGCGCATGGCTGGGGCCGACGTGTTCGGCGTGACCACACCGCTGATCACCACCGCCGATGGCGCCAAAATGGGAAAGACCGCCGCCGGCGCGGTCTGGCTGCACGAGGACAGCCTGCCGACTTGGGATTACTGGCAATTCTGGCGCAACACCGACGACCGCGATGTCGGCAAATTCCTGCGACTGTTTACTGATATGCCGCTGGATGAAATTGCACGGTTGGAGGCGCTGCAGGGCGCCGAGATCAACGCGGCGAAGATCGAGCTCGCCAATGCTGCGACGACGCTGTGCCGGGGTGCCGAAGCCGCAGCGGCGGCGGCCAGCACGGCCGCGTCGACCTTCGCCGGCGGCGCGGGCCAAGACCTTCCAAGCTTCGCAGTAGCCGGGCCGATTTCCATTCTCGATGCGCTCGTCGGTCTCGGCTTCGCAAGCTCGAAGGGCGAGGCCCGACGACTGGTTGCGGGCGGCGGCGCACGCATCGACGGCGAGTCCGTCGCGAGCGACGCCGCGATGGTGTCTGCGGGCGCGCGCATTTCGGCAGGGAAGAAGCGTCACGGCATCCTGACCCCTCTCCCTTGAGGGGAGAGGGGAACTTACCCTGCCTTCAACAACCCCACTGCCGCATCCCGCTCGAACAGGTACAGCAGCGTGCGTGCCGCTTGGCCTCGCTCGCTGGCCAGGCCGCCGTCGCGGTCGACGAGGAGGCGGGCGTCGTCCCTTGCCATCGGCAGCAGGTCGGCGATCTGGGCCGGATCGGCGATGCGGAATTCGACGTCGCCGCTTTGCTTGGTGCCGAGGATTTCGCCCGCGCCGCGCAATTTGAGGTCCTCCTCAGCGATGCGGAAGCCATCGTTGGTTTCGCGCATGAGGCCCAGGCGCGCCTTGGCGGTTTCCGACACGCTCGGTGCGCGCAGCAGCAGGCAGACTGACTTGCCACTCCCCCGGCCGACGCGGCCGCGCAGCTGGTGCAGTTGCGCGAGGCCGAAGCGTTCGGCCTGTTCGACGATGATCAGCGTCGCATTGGGCACATCGACGCCGACCTCGATGACCGTCGTCGCGACAAGGACGCGCGTCTCACCCGCCTGAAACGCCGCCATTGCGGCGTCCTTGTCGGGCCCTTTCATGCGACCGTGCACGAGGCCGATGGCAGGACCGAAGCGCTCGCGCAGGCTCGCCGCACGGGCCTCGGCGGCGGCGAGATCGCCGGTTTCCGACTCCTCGACGAGCGGGCACACCCAATAAGCCTGACCGCCCGCTGCCACATGCCGGCCGAGCGCCTCGTAAATTTCCAGTAGCCGTTCCAGCCCAACGACGCGCGTGTCGATCGGCTGGCGGCCGGGCGGCATTTCGTCGAGCCGGGAGACGTCCATCTCGCCATAGACGGTCAGCGTGAGCGTGCGCGGGATCGGGGTCGCGGTCATCACGAGCATATGCGGCGGGCGCACCGCCTTGGCCTGCATGAGCATGCGCTGATGCACGCCGAATTTATGCTGCTCGTCGATGACGACGAGGCCGAGGTCGCGGTAACCGACAGCGTCCTGAAAGATCGCATGCGTGCCCACCAATATGTCGATCTCATGCGCAGCGAGCGCAGCGAGCGTATCGGCGCGCGCCCGGCCCTTCTCCCGGCCGGTGAGGATGGCGACGCGCACCGGCAGGCCGCCGAGCATTGCGGTCAGATTGGCGAAGTGCTGGCGGGCAAGAATTTCGGTCGGGGCGAGGAAGGCACCCTGCGCGCCGCTCTCAACAGCCGTCAGCAGCGCAAGCAGCGCGACCAGCGTCTTGCCCGATCCGACATCGCCTTGCAGCAGGCGCAGCATCGGTGCGGATTGGGCGAGGTCGCCGGCGATTTCGCCCGCCACGCGCCGCTGCGCGCCCGTCATCGGCCAGGGCAGGCTGCCGGTCAGCGCCGAGGTCAGTTTCCCGGTCCCCGGCAGCGCGCGTCCCTTGCGACGTCGCGTGTCGGCGCGGACCAGCATGAGCGCGAGCTGGTTCGCGAGCAGCTCATCATAGGCGAGACGATCCCGCGCTCCTTCGACAAGCTCAGGATGAGCGGGCGAGAGGGTGTGCGCCGCCTCGGTTGCCGTCTTCCATCCCGGCCAGTTTCGCGTTGAAAGCACGCTTGGCTCGATCCATTCGGGAAGGTCCGGCGCGCGGTCGCGGGCCAGCGCGACGAGGCTGCCCATGCGCTTGTTTGTTATGCCCTCGGTGAGGCCATAGACCGGCTCGCGCTCGGGGATCGCCGCGCCGCCGCCGACCGGCAGGACATGGTCCGGATGGACCATCTGCAAAATCGAGCCATAGGCTTCGAGCCGGCCGCTGATCAGGCGGCGCTCGCCGGGGGGCAGGATTTTCTTCGCATAGCCGCCCCGGTCGGCGAAATAGACCAGCGTCAGCGGCGTATGGTTGCGGTCCACGCAGGCGACCCGCGTCGGCACTTTGCCGCGGCCTTCGAGATGGTTGAGCACCACGACTTCGATCGTCACGACGCGGTCGACCCAGGCGGGCGACAGCTCCTCGATCGGAAAGCGCTCGATCGCCGAGACCGGCAGATGGAACAGCAGATCAACCGCACGGTTCAGCCCCAGCCGCGCCAATGCCTTGCCAACCGCAGGGCCGACGCCCGGCAGCGCGGTCGCTTCGGCGAACAATGGGTTGAGGATGGTTGGGCGCATGGGCTATTCGGCTGCCACGTTAGGCGATGACGCTGGCCGGTTCCACCGTGCCGGCGCAATCGCCTGTTGCAGAAAGCCCGGCATGACCGACGACATCCGCCAGCGCCGAATCCATTTCCGCGCCTGGCACCGCGGCACGCGCGAGGCGGACTTCCTGATCGGCGGCTTTTCCGACCGTTATCTGGCAGGCTTTGGCGCGGCGGAGCTCGACTGGTTCGAGGATCTGCTTGCCGAGCAGGATGTCGATATCATCGCCTGGGCCTTCGGCCGCGGCGAGCCACCATCGCGCTTCGCCGGACCGCTGCTCGATGCGCTGATGAAGCTGGATTATGTCGGGGTTGCCAAGTGATCGATCCGCGCAATCTCGTCACCGCCACGGAATCGCTGACGCTGACCGGATGTCCGGCCGGTTACGAGCCGTGGCTGATGGCCGACCTGGCGCGGGCGGCAAAGGGCCGGGCGGTATTCATCGCGTCGGACGATTCAGCCGCGCGCGCACTGCTCGACGCGGCGCATTTCTTCGCGCCGGAACTGGAGACGATCTCGCTACCGGCCTGGGACTGCCTGCCCTACGACCGCGCATCGCCAAGCCTGCGCGTCACCGCCGACCGGTTGGCGGCGCTTGCCGCGCTCAGTGCGCCGACCGGCAAGGCGCAGCTGCTCGTGACGACGGTGAACGCCGCGACACAGCGCACGCTGCCGCCGTCGCGGATCGCGGGTCTGACCGCGCGCATCGCGCCGGGCGAGCGCATCGACCGTGACAGGCTGGCGGCGATTCTCCAGTCCAATGGCTATGTCCGCACCGACACCGTCGTCGATGCCGGCGAATTTGCGGTGCGCGGCGGGCTGCTCGACTTGTTTCCGGCCGGCGAGAGCAGTGCGCTGCGGCTCGACTTTTTCGGTGATGAGATCGAGACGGTGCGCCGCTTCGATCCGGCAACGCAGCGCACGATCGAGACCAGCCCCGGCTTCACGCTGCTGCCGGTGTCGGAGGTGCTGCTGACCGAAGAGGCGGTGCGCACCTTCCGCAAAGGCTATGTCGAAACGTTCGGCGCGACGGCCACCGGCGACGCACTTTATCAGGCGATCAGCGATGGCCGGCGGCTCGCGGGCATGGAACATTGGCTGCCGCTGTTCGAGCCAACTCTGGCCACGCTGTTCGACTATCTGTCGCCCCATGACGTGATTGTCCGCGACGGCGGTGGGGAGAAAGCAGCAGAGGACCGGTTCGAGTCGATTGCCGACTATTTCGACAATCGCAAGGCGGCGCTGGCGACTTCGCGCGGCAGTTACCGGCCGCTTGCGCCCGAGCGGCTGTACCTGTCGCAGGAGGAGTGGCGGGACCAGCTCGCCAAATCACGCGCGCATCTCACCTCGGTGTTTCACGCGCCCGAGGGGACGGCAAAGACCGTCGAGCTGGGTGCGCAGCCGGCACGCGACTTCGCGCCCGAGCGGGCCGCGAACCAGAATGTCTATGAGGCAGTCAAAAAGCATATCGACACGCTGCGGCGGACCAAGCAGCGGGTGATTCTCGCCAGCTACACCGGCGGCGCGCGCGAGCGGCTGCGCGGGCTGCTCGCCGACGAGGGCGTGACCCGGCTGAAGCCCGTGGACTCGTGGCAGGAGGCGCTTGGGACTGCGGCCGAGGGCAATGTCGCGCTCGCGGTGCTGGCGCTCGATCATGGTTTTAGCGTCGACGACATCGCGGTCCTGACCGAACAGGATATGCTCGGCGACCGGCTCGTGCGCCGCCGCCGCTCGGCACGCAAGGCCGACGCGTTCATGGCCGAGCTGTCGATGCTGACGCCGGGCGACCTTGTCGTCCATGCCGAACATGGCATCGGCCGCTACGAAGGGCTGACGCAGATCCCCGTCGCCAAGTCGCCGCACGACTGCGTGATGCTCGTCTATGACGGCGGCGACAAACTCTATGTGCCCGTCGAGAATATCGACGTGCTGTCACGCTATGGCAGCGAGAGCGACGGCGTGTCGCTCGACAAGCTCGGCGGCGTCGCGTGGCAGAACCGCAAGGCAAGGATGAAGGAGCGGATCCGGGAGATTGCTGGCGAACTCCTCGAAGTCGCCGCCGCCCGTGCGACCCGCGAAGCGCCTGCTGCTGCCCCGTCGGCGCACGATATGGGCGCGTTCGTCGACCGTTTTCCTTATTCGGAAACCGAGGATCAGGCGAAGACGGTTGAGGATGTGCTTGCCGACCTGGCCTCGGGCAAGCCGATGGACCGGCTGGTATGCGGCGATGTCGGGTTCGGCAAGACCGAGGTCGCGCTCCGCGCCGCCTTTGCTGCCGCGATCGAGGGCATGCAGGTCGCGGTCATCTGCCCGACCACGCTGCTCGCCCGCCAGCATTTCGCCAATTTCCGAGACCGCTTCGCCGGATTCCCGATAGAGGTGCGCCAGCTGTCACGGCTGGTGACGGCGGCAGAGGCGAAGAAGACCCGCGAGGGACTCGCCGACGGCACGATCGACATCGTTGTCGGGACGCATGCCGTGCTCGCCAAGAGCGTCGAGTTCAAGCGCCTCGGGCTCGCGGTCGTCGACGAGGAGCAGCGGTTCGGAGTCGTGCACAAGGAGCGGCTGAAGGCGCTGAAGAATGACGTGCATGTCCTCACGCTGACCGCGACGCCGATCCCGCGCACGCTGCAGATGGCGATGTCGGGCCTGCGCGAGCTGTCGGTGATCGCGACGCCCCCGGTCGACCGGCTGGCGGTCCGAACCTATGTCATGCCGTGGGACGACGTGGTGATGCGCGAGGCGCTGCTGCGCGAACATTATCGCGGCGGGCAGAGCTTCTTCGTCGTGCCGCGACTCTCCGACCTGCCGGACATCGAACAATTCCTGCGGGAATCGGTGCCAGAGGTGAAATATGTCGTCGCGCACGGGCAGATGTCGCCGACCGAGGTCGAGGAGCGGATGTCCGCCTTTTACGACCGCAAATATGACGTGCTGCTCTCCACGACGATCGTCGAAAGCGGGCTCGACATCCCGAGCGCCAACACACTGATCGTTCACCGCGCCGACATGTTCGGGCTCGCGCAGCTCTATCAGCTCAGGGGCCGGGTCGGCCGCGCCAAGATCCGCGCTTATGCGTACATGACGACACCCGAAAACCAGTCGATCACCGAGACGGCGGAGAAACGGCTGCAGGTTCTGTCGAGCCTCGACTCGCTCGGTGCGGGGTTCCAGCTCGCGAGCCACGATCTCGACATTCGCGGCGCCGGCAATCTGCTTGGCGACGAACAATCGGGGCATATCCGCGAGATCGGGTTCGAACTTTACCAGCAGATGCTCGAGGACGCGATCCTGACCGCGCGGGCGACCAGCCAGGGACTCAAGCCGCCCGAGGAGGCGTTCAGCCCGACCATCGCCGTCGATGCGCCGATCCTGATCCCCGACGACTATGTCCCGGACTTGAACCTGCGCATGGCGCTCTATCGCCGCATGAACGAGCTGGAGGATCGCCCGTCGATCGATTCCTTCGCCGCCGAACTCATCGACCGGTTCGGCGAACTGCCGCCCGAGCTCAAGAATCTGCTGGTGGTTATCGAGACCAAGCTCAACTGCAAGATCGCCTGCATCGCCAAGATCGAGACCGGCGCGAAGGGCGCGATCGTCACCTTCCAGAACGACAGCTTTCCTGAGCCGCACGGTCTTTTCGACTATATCCACCGGCTGAAAGGCACGGCCAAGCTGCGGCCTGATCAGAAGTTCGTGATCACGCGCGATTGGAACGGGCCGGAGGCGCGGCTGAACGGCGCGCTGCAACTTTCGAAGGGTTTGGCGAAGGTTGCGCAGGGCGCGGTGCTCAAGGCAGCACCGAAAGTGGCGGTGCCGCTCAAGCCCAAGCCGCCGATCGGCATCTTCAAGTCGAAGCGCTAGTCCCTTCTCCCCCGAAGCGAGAGGGGTTAGAAGTTCATCTCCCGCGGCGCGCGGGTATCGGCTCGCGCGGCGGCAGCGCGGAGTGCTGCAACGGGTTGCGCGCCCACGACGCTGACCTTGCGATCGAGCACCACTGTCGGAACGCCGCTGATCCCCATGTCCCGCGCATGCGCTGCCTGGCCATCGACGAGGTCGCGGTCGGCGTCACCCGCAAGCAGGTCGCTCAGCAAGGCCGCGTCGAGCCCGGCAGCTGCACCAAGCTCGATCAACGTCGCAGTGTCGCCAATGTCGCGCCCATGCGCGAAATGCGCGGAGAACAATCGTTCGGCGAGGTCATCGGCAACCCCCTGCCCAGCCCCCCAGCGCATCAGCCGGTGGGCGTCGCGCGTGTTCGGCACTCGTTTGATACTGCCAAGCCGCATGTCCAGCCCTACGTCCGCCGCAGCGGCCTCAACCGCCCGGCCCAGCTCCCGCGCCCGCTCGAGGCTGCCGAACTTGGCGATCGACATTTCGGCCCGGTCAACGCCTTCGGGCGGCAAGTCGGGGTGCAGATAGTAGGGCCAATAGCTTCGCGTCAGCGGCCGCTCCACCGCGAATGCATCGAGGTTGCGTTTGCCGATCCAGCACCAGGGGCAAACAAAGTCGCTGAACTTGTCGATATGCATCAGAGCGATACCCGGTGCGCGGCGTTCCAGATCAGGACGAAGTCGGCGAGTTCGCCCGCGGCGAGCGGCGGCGAACAGAGATAGCCCTGATACCAGTTACACCCGGCGCGCACGAGCGGCTCCAGCTGGTCGATCGTCTCCACCCCTTCGGCGATGACGCCCAGCCCCAGCGAGCGCGCCATGTCAACAACGCCGTGCACGACAACACGGTCGCGCATCGACCCTCCGATATCGGTGACCAAACTCTTGTCGACCTTCAAATAATCGAGCGGCAGCGCCTTGAGATAGGCAAGCGACGAATAGCCAGTGCCGAAATCGTCGATCGCCACCCGGACGCCACTGCCGCGAATGTCGGCGAGCGCGATGGCGGCAACTTCGAGATTTTCGACAAGCCCGCTTTCCGTTACTTCGACAGTGAGTCGCTCATGCGAAAACTCGCTCGCTTCTACCAAGCCTTCCAGCGTGTTGGCGAATCCCGGCCGCTGCACATCTTCCGCTGTTACGTTAACCGACAATCGGACGCCGCCCAGTGACACCGGCCATCTCGCTGCCTCCGCGAGCGCACGAGCGATAATGTGTTCGCCAACCCGCGCGGACAATTCGGCGCGCTCAGCAACCTCGAGAAGTATCTGTGCCGATAGCGTACCGAGCAGCGGATGCTGCCAACGCACCAACGCCTCAACGCCTGTGATACGGCCCGATACGATTTCGACCTGCGGCTGGAACAGGATCTCAAGCTCGCCTTCATCGAGGGCACGGCGCAGGTCTGCCTGCAGCACGGCCATGCGCCAGGCACTGTCATCGTCGGTGCCGGGCAGGAACACCTGAAAACTGTTGGGCTCGGCAGTCTTGGCATGCGCGAGCGCGGTGCCCGCCTGACGGAACAGCGTATCGGCGCTGTCGAGATCGTTGGCGGCGGCCGCGATTCCCATGCGGCACGCGAGATGGATGACCCGGCCGCCGATAACGAATGGCCGCTCGAAGGAATCGCCAAGCTGCTGGCTGAAGCGGATCGCGTCGTTGAGCAGCACTGGCCCTGCGAATGCGACCGCGAACTCAGCACCGGCAAGGCGGGCGATGAGCACCTTGTCGGGCGTCGCATCCTCGCCGGCCACCCGGCGCAACCGCCGCGCCACCGCCTGCAGCAATGCGTCGGCAACGCCGCGGCCATAGCTGACGTTGACCTGTTCGAACCGGCTGATCGACAGCAGCACGACGATGCAGGCCGGATCGAATTCGCTCCGCCCCCCAAGCAGCTGGTCCACCCAAGTGCGCGCATAATCTTGATTGGCGAGCCCGGTCTGGGCATCGAAATGCTGAGCAAGCCTTCGGTCGAGCAGCAGCGTATCGATGTCCTCCACCGTGGCTGACAGTCCGGCGATCTTGTCATCGGCACCGCGCAACACGCGGACGTGGTGAACAAGCCGGTGAGGCGTGCCATCGACCGCCATCATATGGTCGACGTCGCCGGCGGTGTTGGTCAGGAGCAGGCGCCGCAGTCCGAGCCCGATCCGGCGCCGTTCGGGCGGTGCGAGCCGGGAAATCGCCGACAGCGCTCCGATGCGCCGCAACATCGGCTCACCAAGCAGCGCCGCCAGCGCAGGCGAAATAACGACATCATCGTCGCCGCGCCGCCACTCCCAGCGCGCACTGCCCGCCAGCGCCGCTTGCGCCGAGACCAGCGCTTCGTTGGCGCCGCTTCGGCGCATCCGCGCGACGTAGCGGTCGGCGAAGCGCAGCGCGTCGCCGAACTCGACGGTGGTGAACGGGCTGATCAGAAAATGCGTTGCGCCGCTCGCATACACCTCAGCAAGCGCATCGCCGTCGCCGCGCGACAGCAACACGAGCATCGCGCCCCGTCTCTCCTCGACCGCCTGCGACAGGCCGCGCGCTGTTTCGAGTCCGCGCCCGAGCGCGCCCCGCGCATCGACGACCGCGATTAGCGCCGGTGACTCAGCGAATCGCCTCGCCGCATCCTCGATGCGCCGTGTCAGACGAACGATGCGCCCGGATGATTCGACCGCCGCCGCCAACTCCTGACGGTAGCGCGGCGAGATAAGGAAAACCGAAGCCAGTTCGCCGGGCGCTCCGGCAAACGGCTCCCCGGAGGCGGCCTCCGTCAGCAAAGTGTCGATCGTTTCAACCCGATTCATCTGAGCGAACGAACCTACCCGAGTGTCATGACCGATTTGGCCCCGAACGCGGTTAAACGCCAGCAAAGATCACCCGCTGGCAGCGATCTCGTACAGGAAATCCACAAAGCCCAGCGCCGCATCGTCCATGCCCGCGACCTTGGGATTGCTGCTGTCGATCACGAAATATTCGTTCGGCGCGTGCGCGCCATTGCCATGGCCGAGACCGAATTGACCGGCCGGAAGGCTTACCGGTGCACCCGTGAACACGACGCCGGGCCATGACCCGGCAAGGCGCGGATAGATGGTCGTCGCCACACCGGCGCGGCGGTAGGTCGCGAGTTCGGCGCGGACGAGCGCACTGTTTTCGGGCGTTTCGGTCGGGTCATAGCCACCGGAGACATTGACCTCGATGTCGCCGAACCCCCGCTTGGCAAGATGCGCCTTGAGCTTGGCGACAGTGTCGTCCTTCGTCATGTCGGGCACGATTCGCATGTCAATCTTGGCAACCGCATGGCCCGGCAGGATGGTTTTGCCGCCGGGCCCGGTATAGCCCGCGACCAGCCCTTCGATATTGACCGTCGGCGCCGCCGCGAGCCGTTCGAGCGACTGCTGCCACGGCAGGTCGTCGATCCAGTGGGTGATGCCCAGCGCGCGCTTCGCATCGGCCTCGTCGAGCGACTTGGCGGCCTCGACCAGCAGCTGGCGCTCGCGCGGGGTGAGCGGCCGCGCCTTGTCGGCGAAACCATCGATGAGCGGCGTGTTGCCGTCGGGGCTGACCAATGTCGACAGCGCGGCGACGAGCCGCCAGGCCGGGCTGTCGATGCGGGCCTTCTCGCTGGAGTGGATATCGGTCAGCGGTCCGCGACCCCAGCTCTTGCCCGATGCGACAAGTTCGAGTTCAATCACGCCCTTCGCGCCGAGATTGACCGACACGCCGCCCGTCGCCGGACTTTGCCAGCCGGTCGGAATGATCACGCCGACGCATTTCCGGAGCGCTGCGAGCACATCGGGCCGCCGGACGATTTCGGAGAAATGGGGCGAGCCGATCTCTTCTTCGCCCTCGGCGACAAGCACCAGATTGACCGGCAGTTTACGCCCCGCCGCGCGCATCGCGTGGAGGGCGGCGAGGAAGGTCGCCTCCGGCCCCTTCTGGTTGACCGCACCGCGCCCCACGACCACCTTGCCGAACCCCGGCTTGTCGACGAGCCGCGCTTCCAGCGGCGGCGATGACCATTCGGATGGGTCGAACTGCTTCACATCATACATGAAGTAGATGCCCATGGTCTTTTTCGCGCCGGCATCGAGCGTGGCGAAAACGCCGGGATGCCCGCTCGTCGGCACGATCTCCGCCTTCTGAAACCCGGCATCGCGCGCCAGCTGGGCCATATAGGCAGCCCCTTCCGGCATCGCGCGGTTCTCGGCTGCGATCGACGGCAGGCGGATCCAGTCCTGCAATCGTTTAACCGCCGCGTCATGGCCGGCGGCGATCGCCTTGCGCACATCGACATAGGCGTCCTTCGCCAGCAGGCGCGCCGGCGTCAGCAGCGCCGCACCGGCCAGCCCGGCCTGCAACAACCCGCGACGGCGCAGCGGCAATCGGAACCTGTTTTCGATCATCATGCGGCTCCCCTTTGCCCTGAATAGAGAGGGGAAGCCGGGCCACTGCAAGAGGGAAGCTGGACAGCGGCGCTGTCTGACCGCACATATCCGCGCATGGGCATGCTGCACCCCGGCGGACTGACGCGCGACGCGAGCGCACCGCTCGTCGATCCCTATGGGCGGCGCATCGACTATCTGCGCGTCTCGGTCACCGATCGCTGCGACTTCCGCTGCGTCTATTGCATGTCGGAGCATATGACCTTCCTGCCCAAGGCGGAGGTCCTGAGCCTTGAGGAGATCGACCGGCTGGCGTCGGCCTTCGTGCGGCGAGGGGTGCGCAAGCTACGGCTGACTGGCGGCGAACCGCTGGTGCGGCGCGGGATCATAGACTTGGTGCACTCGCTCGGGCAGCATCTCGGCCGCGGTCTCGACGAACTCACGCTGACGACGAACGGCAGCCAGCTTGCGAAATTCGCGAGCGATCTCAAGGCTGCTGGCGTCAAGCGGATCAACGTCAGCATCGACACGCTCGATCCGGTGAAATTCACGGCCATCACGCGCTGGGGCCGGCTGGAGCAGGTGCTCGACGGCATCCGCGCGGCGAAGCACGCGGGCCTCGCGGTCAAGATCAACATGGTCGCGCTTGCCGGCATCAATGAGGACGAGATCGATTCGATGCTGCGTTGGTGCGGCCGCGAGGGGCATGACCTGACGCTCATCGAGACGATGCCGCTGGGCGAGGTCGCCGAAGACCGGACCGACCGTTATCTGCCGCTGTCCCGCGTGCGCGCCGATCTTGCGCAGCGCTGGACGCTCGACGACCTGCCCGATTCGACGGGCGGCCCCGCGCGCTATGTCCGGATTCGCGAAACCGGCCAACGGCTCGGGTTCATCACGCCGCTGACCCATAATTTCTGCGAAAGCTGCAACCGCGTCCGGCTGACCGCGACCGGCACGCTCTACATGTGCTTGGGCCAGGACGATGCCGCCGACCTGCGCGCTGTTGTCCGCGCGACCGCCGACGACGCGAACCTTGACGCTGCGATCGACGAAGCCATTTCGCGCAAACCAAAGGGGCATGACTTCGTCATAGACCGGCGCGGCCATGCGCCCGCAGTTGCGCGGCACATGAGCGTCACCGGCGGATGAACCATTTTCCGAGCATGACCCTGCTCGTGTCGCCGACCGAGCAGGCGCAGGAGGCGGCTGACGAGCTGCGCAGCCTCTACAAATGGGTCGAGCCGCGTGATGCCGATGTCATTGTCGCGCTCGGTGGCGACGGCTTCATGCTGCAGACACTGCACGAAATGCTCGGCCGCAAGGCGCCGCTGCCCGTCTACGGGATGAACCTCGGCACCGTCGGGTTCCTGATGAACAGCTTCGAGCCCTTTGGCCTGCGCGAGCGGCTCGCCAAGGCGAAGAAATTCACGTTGCATCCGCTTTGCATGGAAGCGCGCACCGTCGGGGGCCGGCATGTCGTGTGCCCGGCGATCAACGAAGTGTCGCTGCTGCGCGAAACGCGGCAGGTCGCGAAAATCGAGATCGCCATCGACGGCAAGGTGCGCATGGAGGAACTGGCCTGCGACGGCGTGCTCGTCGCGACGCCGGCCGGGTCGACCGCCTACAACCTGTCCGCCTCGGGCCCGATCCTGCCGCTGACCAGCGATATGCTTGCGGTCACGCCGATCAGCCCCTTCCGCCCCCGCCGCTGGCGCGGCGCGCTGATCCCGGCGTCGTCGATGGTCGAATTCCGTATCCTGGAGGCGGCAAAGCGCCCGGTTAGCGCCGTGGCGGATCAGGTCGAGGTGCGCGATGTCGCCTATGTCTCGGTCCGCACCGACCGCTCGCAATATCTCGATCTGCTGTTCGATCCGGAATATGCGCTCGACGATCGCATCTTCATGGAGCAGTTCGAAAACTGAAGCAGCGGATTAGACGTTGGCAGCGCCGGAAGCCGTTGCTATAGCCGCCTCCGCTTTCCTCGGTAGCTCAGTGGTAGAGCATCCGACTGTTAATCGGACGGTCGTAGGTTCGAATCCTACCCGGGGAGCCAGATTCACGAAGGGCCGGCCCACCAAATGGTGAGCCGGCCCTTCTGGTTCTGTCAGAAACCTAGACCGCGTGGCCGACTGGTACATCGTCCCCGGCATCACCGCGCGCTGCGGGCGTATGGATCACCGACACTTTGGTGCCCGGCGACGCCGCGCCAACCTCAATTCGCGCATGCAGCTGGCGTGCCAGGGCTTCGACAATGCTGGTGCCAAGGCCGGGCTTCGCTTGCGAGGGGTTGGCGGGCATACCGATGCCGTTGTCACTGATTGACAGCGTCCAGTCGCTACCCTCGCCATGATAGCCGACGACGATCTTGCCGGGCCGCTGGTCCGGAAAGGCGTGCTTCAGTGCGTTGATCACCAGTTCGGTAACGATAAGGCCAAGGCTGACCGAGACATCCGCGCGAACGCTGCGGTCTTCCGCATCGACGACGATCGATTGCGTGTCATGATCCTGGATCATCGACGCCCCGAGGCTGTCGCATAATTTGGTGAAATAGGCGCGGAGCGCGACATCGCCGATGCGCGACGCAGCGAGCTGCTGCTGGACGGCAGCGATCGACATGACACGGTTGTGCGCATCGCTCAAATGACCGCGCGTTTCCTCGGACTGCACCTTGCGCGCGCTCTGCATGAGCACGCTGGCGATGATCTGCAGGCTGTTGGCAACGCGGTGCTGGACTTCCTGCCACAGAACCGCCTTTTCGGCGAGGAGGTCGTCCTTCAGCTTTTCGGCGACCCGCGCGTCGGTGACGTCGGCAACGCTGAGCAGCAACCGGATATGATCCGCGTCGGCATAATCGAGGATATGCGCGTTGAGCACGAGCTTGCGCATCCCGTAGCGCACGCTCTTGAGGTCGAGTTCATAGGCCGGGACTTCGGCAGCACCGGACACCGTCGCACCGAGCAGCGAGCGAAGCCGCGGCAGATCCCACTCTCCTGCGCCGATCGCAAAAACGGACCGGCCAACAACGGCGTCTACCTCGAGCTGGAAGGCCCGGCAGAAGGACGCACTCGCGCCGATCACAAGCAGATCACCATCGAGGAGCAGCAGCGGCGCATCCGACGCGGCGACGACCGCCAAGGCGAGGCTGAGCGCGACTTCGGGACGAGGTGGTGTCTCAGGAGCCATGAATGGCCCTTTTCCGAAAACGGAGGCTCGCGGAGCGAAAGCCATACCCGACAGCAATGTTCAGCAAGAACGCGCGAGTCGCGTGAACCGGTCCATGGACGCGAGTCTGTTCCGCATAGCACAGGACGCGCGATTAAGTCCGAATTATCGTAGGCTTGCAGACATTAGTGCCCCGCCCTCCCATCAGCGAGGGCTTCCGCCACCTGGCCGTTCGTGTATCCCGGGCCGCAAAGCTGAACCGGGGAGCATCGCATGGGCAATATCAACGCAGTCACCGACTATGTCGTCGAGGACGGGATCGGCATCGTCACGCTTGATTCGCCGCCGGTGAATGCGCTGTCGGCGGGGGTGCGCGACGGGATTGCGGCGGCGATGCCGAAGGCGCTGGGTGATCCGGCGGTGAGGGCGATCGTGCTGATCTGCGCCGGTCGGACCTTCATCGCGGGGGCCGACATCTCCGAGTTCGGCAAGCCGCCGCAGGGCGCGTCGCTGCTCGAGGTGCTGGAGCAGATGGAGAATTCGTCGAAGCCGCTGGTCGCGGCGATCCACGGCACGGCGCTCGGCGGCGGGCTCGAGGTGGCGCTGACCTGCAACTACAGGGTCGCGGTGCCGTCGGCGAAGCTGGGGCTGCCGGAGGTCAAGCTGGGCCTGCTCCCCGGCGCGGGCGGGACGCAGCGGCTGCCGCGGATCGTCGGGGCGGCGAAGGCGCTGGAGATGGTGACGAGCGGGACGCCGGTCAGCGCCAAGGTCGCCTTGGACACCGGGTTAGTCGATGAGTTAGTCGAGGAGGGGAATCTGCGCCAGGGCGCGATCAGCTTTGCCCGGAAGGTGGTCGCCGAGGGGCGGCCGCTGAAGAAGGTGCGGGACCTCAAGGTCGAGGGCGGGACGCCCGAGCTGTTCGCGGAGTTCCGCAAGGCAAATGCCAAGAAATTCAAGGGGTTCGACGCGCCGGAGGCGAATATCCAGTGCATCGAGGCCGCGGCCACCCTGCCCTTCGACGAGGGCATCAAGGTCGAGCGCAAGCTGTTCATGGGCCTCATGCAAGGCGTCCAGTCGGCCGCGCAGCGCTACGTCTTTTTCGCCGAGCGCCAGGCCGCGAAAATCCCCGGCCTGCCTGCCGACACGCAGCTGCGCCCGATCAAAAAGGTCGGCATCATCGGCGCGGGCACGATGGGCGGCGGCATCGCGATGAACTTCCTGTCGGCCGGCATCCCCGTCACCATCGTCGAGATGAAACAGGACGCGCTCGACCGCGGCACCGGTATCATCCGCAAAAATTACGAAAATACCGCCGCGAAGGGCCGCATCAAGCCCGAGGCCGTCGAGGCCAATATGGCGCGCCTCACCCCCTCGCTCGCGCTTGAGGACCTCGCCGACTGCGACCTTGTCATCGAGGCGGTGTTCGAGCTCATGGAGATCAAGAAGGATGTGTTCGGCAAGCTTGACCGCATCTGCAAGCCCGGCGCGATCCTCGCGTCCAACACCAGCTATCTGAACGTCGACGAGATCGCGGCCTGCACCAGCCGGCCGCAGGACGTGCTCGGCCTGCACTTCTTTTCTCCCGCCAATGTCATGCGCTTGCTCGAAGTCGTGCGCGGCGACAAGACTGCGCCGGACGTGCTTGCGACCGCAATGGATCTTGCCAAAAAAATCGGAAAAATCGCGGTTGTTGCCGGCGTTTGCCACGGATTCATCGGAAATCGCATGCTGAGCCCGCGCCAGCGCGAGGCCAACAAGCTCATCATGGAAGGCGCGATGCCGTGGGACATCGACCGCGTGCTGACCGACTTCGGCATGCCGATGGGCCCGTTCCAGATGTCCGACCTCGCCGGGCTCGACATCGGCTGGGACCCCGCCAAATCGAAGGGCGAGACCCTCAGGGACCGGCTGTGCGAGCTCGACCGGCGCGGCCAGAAGACCGGTGCCGGCTTCTACGACTATGACGCGCAGCGCAACCGCACCCCCTCCCCGGTCGTCGAGAAAATGATCCTCGATTTCGCCGCCGAGAAAGGCGTCAACCGCCGCCCGATCGCCGACGACGAGATCCTCGAACGGCTCATCTATCCGATGATCAACGAGGGCGCGAAAATCCTCGCCGAGGGCAAGGCCTATCGCGGCTCCGACATCGATATCGTCTGGATCAACGGCTATGGCTGGCCGGTCTATCGCGGCGGCCCGATGTTCTATGCCGACACGGTGGGGTTAGCGCATGTCGTCGAGCGCCTGCGGCATTACCAGGGCGGCCAGCCGGGCGACGATTTCGCGCCGTCGGCGTTGCTGGTGGAGCTGGCGGAAAAGGGCGGACGGTTGAGTGGCTATGGGGGGTAATTGAAGAGATGCCCATGCGACTGAGCGTTGGCCAAAGCTTGGCCAGCATCGGGTAAGGTTCATTACATTGGCCGCTATGCGGCCGGCAGCTGAAAGGCCGCTGGCGGGCGTCGAACCTTGCCCTTCAGACGACCAAGCGCGGACGCACAGTTGCGTCGCAGAGTAGGTCAGCACCAGTCCAAGGGTGGTTCAGCATCCCCCAGGACCCGGCACACATAACCTTTGTTTTCTTGTGAAGCCGCCGAACGGCATGCGTTGTCGTGACAACCTCAAGCTGCATTGCTTGCCGAGAATGCACCATTTCGGATCAAATTCGGCGCGTTTGATCTGCGCCAGCACTGAGGTTCGGGTCAGCCTCCAGCGTCTCCCCTCCGTAACCCAACTGCTGTTTGGCGGGAGACTGCATGAAATCCGATCGGTTGATCTTCGAGCATCAGGTCGGCACTGCCGACCGGCCCGAAGTCGAAACTTTTGTCGAAGCTGCCTTTGCCCGTTGTCATGGCGTGGCTCGGATGGCGCATTATCCGCTACTATCGTCCCTCCGCAGCCCATCAGGTGGCATTGTTGCCGCAGCAGGGCGTCGCGTTGCGGGCGAAACCCCACTCTTTCTTGAAACCTATCTCGACCGGCCCATCGAATCCATCGTGTCGGATGTCGCCGGGACGACCGTACGCCGCGACCGGATCGTCGAGATTGGCAGCTTGGCTGCGACGGGGCGTGCCCCGCTCGTCGCGCTGTTCGTCAAAGTTGCGCAGCTGCTCGACAGCGATGGCTTTGACTATGCCGTCGTCACAGCCACTGCGAAGCTTAGACGCGCATTTGCGCTGATGGGGTTCGCAAGCGCCCCGCTTGCGGTCGCGGACGCGGCGCGATTGCCGGATGCCGGAGCAGCCTGGGGCCGCTATTATGACAGCAAGCCGGTCGTGCTGGCCGGGCGCATTGCGGATACGCGCAAACGACTCGACTCATTTGCCAACGGCCGCTTTGCGACAGTGGGAGCGGTCGCATGAGTGCGATCCTCTCCGCACTGGCGGCGCGGGCGGCCGAAACTCCCAATGCAATCGCATTGAGCAGCGGCGACACCATCCTGTCCTGGCGGTCCTTCGCTAACGGTGTCGCCACTTTGGCGGACGAACTGGCAAGCAAGCTGGTTGGCATTGATTCAGCCCAGCCCGTGGCCATCGATCTTCCGAACGGCATCGAATGGGTGATCGCAGACCTCGCGCTGATCAAGCTGGGCCGTCCATCTCTCCCGCTGCCGCAGTTCTTCACGCCTGAGCAACGCACTGCGGCGCTCGCGGACGCCGGGGCGGCAGCCATTATCGGCGGCGATTTCGTCGACGGCGACTGTGTCATGGCCGGTCGTGTAGCAATCCGCCTTGCTACGACCGGCCTCTCCCGCGCCGACCTTCCCGAAGGCACCGCGAAAATTACCTACACATCGGGTTCGACCGCGAGCCCGAAAGGCATCTGTCTGTCGCTTGCCCATCTTGAACAGGTGGCGGCCTCGCTCGTCGATGTAATCGGTGCAAGCTATGCCGGACGCCATGTGGCGGTACTGCCGCTCGGCGTGCTGCTTGAGAATGTCGCAGGTCTGTACACCGTAATCCTGGCCGGCGGACACTATGATGTGCCGTGCGCAGCCGACCTCGGACTGGCAGACGCCTTCCGGCCCGATTTCCCAACACTTGCGCGGCAGCTCGCCGAAGGCCACGCGACCAGCGCGATCCTCGTTCCCGAACTGCTGCGCGGCCTGATCGGTGCGCTTCGGGCCACGGGCTGTGGGCTTCCCGACATGCAGCTGCTGGCCGTCGGTGGGTCCAAACTGTCACCGGCCTTGCTGCAGGCCGCGCAGGCCATCGGCCTGCCGGTGCGGCAGGGTTACGGCCTCAGCGAATGCGCATCGGTGGTGGCGCTCAACACACCGTTGAGCGACCGCATCGGTAGCGTTGGCCGTGTGCTCCCGCACCTGAAAGTCGAGATCGCCAGCGACGGCGAAATCATCGTGCAAGGTCCGGTCATGCTTGGCACAGTGGGCGTCACGCGGCCCGCCGGTCCGCTCGCCACCGGCGACATCGGCCGGATCGATAGCGACGGCTATCTCTTCATCGAGGGCCGCAAGTCCAACCTGCTCATCACCGGCTTCGGACGCAATGTTTCGCCCGAGTGGATCGAAAGCGAGCTGCTCGCCGAACCGGCCATCGGCCAGGCGCTCGCGTTTGGGGACGGTCAGGCAGCGCTCGGCGCACTGCTCGTGCCGTCGTCGGCAACGGTCCGGCAGAGCGATCTTGTGCTGGCCGTGGGCCGGGTGAATGGGCGGTTGCCTGCCTACGCCCAGATCGACCGGTGGTCGCGGGTCCCGCCGTTTACGGCGGATCGCGGATTGCTGACCGGAAACGGTCGCCCACGCCGTGAGCCCATTCTCAAGGCGTGGGCCGAACTCGTCGACCCGGTCTCAAATGCCGGAACGCTTCCCTTCTTCGACCGGCTGCGGCTTGAGACGCAGGCGGAGCAAGCGGCACTGTTCATGGTCCCGCAGATCCAGGCGGGCCTGACCGGCACCATCTCCCGCTCCGCCTACATCGCCTATCTTGGCGAGGCCTATCATCACGTGAAGCATACCGTGCCACTCATGCAGGCCGCACGTGCGCGGTTACCCGAGGGCAAATCCTTTCTGATCAGAGCGCTCGACGAGTATATTGCCGAGGAAACCGGGCATGAGCACTGGATCCTGAGCGACATCCGTAACGCTGGCGGCAATGCCGAGGCGGTGCGTAACGGTCAGCCCAATCGCGCGACGCAGGCGATGGTCGATCATGCCTATGCGTTCATCCGCGACGTCAATCCGGCAGGCTTCTTCGGCATGGTCTATGTACTTGAGGGCACCAGCACGATGCTGGCGACGCGTGGGGCGACGGCGGTTCAGGAGGCTCTTGGCCTACCGGCGAATTGCTTCAGCTACCTGACGTCGCACGGCGCGCTCGATCTTGACCATATGAAATTCTTCGAGACGCTAGTGAACCGTCTCGACGATCCCGACGACCGTCGCGCGGTGATCGACATGGCCAAGGCCATGTTCGGCCTGTTTGCCGACATGTTCCGTGGCATCCCCCTGACCGAGGAGCTTTCAGATGCCACTTAAGCACAAATCCGTCGTCGTCACCGGCGGTGCCGGTGGCATGGGGGCTCTGATCGCCGCCAACCTGATCGAACGCGGCGCGCATGTCACGGTGATCGACCGGGTTGAGTCCGTGCCATTTGCGGCCGACTATATCCGGGGCGACCTGTCGACCGCCGAAGGCGTCGCCAAGGTCGCAGCCGAGCTGCTGAACCGCCCGGTCGATGTGCTCGTCAACCTCGCCGGCGTGCAATTTTTCGGGCCGTTCGAGGCGCAGGACCCGGCCGCCGTCGTGAACGGCTATATGGTCAACCTCGTCGCCCCGGTTTTGCTGGCGCAAGCTGTGCTGCCCGGCATGCGGGCGGCAAACAAAGGGCAGATCGTCAACATCGGATCGGTGTTCGGCGCGATCAACTTCGCGCATTTCGTCACTTATTCGAGCGCAAAGGCGGGGCTCCGCGGCTTCAGCGAAGCGCTGCGGCGCGAAGTCGCCGGAACGGAGATCACCGTTACCCACATCGCGCCGCGCGCCGTCCGCACGCCGCTCAATTCGGCCAAGGTCATGCAGTTCGCTGAACTGACCAAGATGGCGATGGACGCGCCGGAGTTGGTCGCAAAGCGCATCTGCGCAGCCATCGACGGCCGCGAGCGCGATGTCGTGATCGGCTTCCCCGAAAAGCTGTTCGTGCGCGTCAACGCGCTGCTGCCCGGCGTCGTCGACCGCGCGCTCGCGGCCAATGACCGCAAAGCCGCAACCCTTTTTGCTTCCTGACATGGAAAGACTTCCGATGAAGAAAATCGCTCTCGCCCTTCTGTTCGCCACCGCGTTGCCGCTGGCCCCGGCCCATGCCGATACCGCCGTCGACCCGCGCGTCGTCGCGCTTCAGTCGGAATGGGCACGGATCAAATATCAAGTGCGCGACGCCGACGCCCAGCTTGCGCAGATGCAAAAATTGCAGGCGCAGGCGGATGCGCTGGTTTCGGCCATGCCAGGCAAGGCCGAGCCGCTGATCTGGGACGGCATCATCACGAGCACAGAAGGCGGCATGAAAGGTGGGCTCGGCGCGCTCGGACTGGTCAAGACCGCGAAGAGCCTGCTTGAGCGGGCCGAAAAGATCGACCCCCGCGCCCTCGAGGGATCGGCGGAAACCTCGCTCGGATCGCTCTATTATCAGGTGCCGGGTTTCCCGATCGGCTTCGGCAGCACGGGCAAGGCCAAGGAGCATCTCGTACGCGGGCTTGCGATCAATCCGACCGGCATCGATGCCAATTATTTCTACGGCGATTTCCTCGTCCAGCAGGGCGACTACGCCGCTGCGGTCAAGGTGCTTGAGAAGGCGCTGCAGGCCGCCCCGCGTCCGGGCCGCGAGGTCGCCGATCAAGGGCGGCGCGGCGAGATCCGTCAGCTGCTCGCGACGGCACGAACCAAGGCAAAGTCCTGATATGAACAGGCAGGTGTTGCTCTGCGCCGCCTGTCTGGTCGAAGCACTGCCGTCGCCAGAGCAGGCCGGACCAGGGCACCCGGCCGCCGTGCCCAATACAATATCCGCGCCTGCCCTAAACGCGCAGCAGCGGCCCCCAAGGCGTGATAGGACGGCACCCGCAGCGTTTGGTGCCCACGGAAGGATTCGAACTGGCCGAGGCGCTTGAGGCTTCCGCAACAAGTCACGTCCGCTTTTGGAGATCGCTATTTGGTACCTTGACGACTTGAACTGAGCGCGAAGCAGCCGCCCGGTAGGCTCTTAAGCCGCCGGGTACCTAATCGGCCGAACCGGCGCGACGGTCCCCGCGACCACCACGCAATTCCGGCCGTCCTGCTTGGCGCGGTACAGCGCGCGGTCGGCGGCGACGAAGAGTTCCTCGTAGTGGACAGCGCCGGTCGCCACGCCGGCGCTCAAGGTAATGCGGCGGTTGGGGCCGAGCAGGTCCGAAACGTCGAGATTTTCGACAGCGACGCGCGCGGTCTCGCCCGCCTCCAACGGCGCGATCAGTGCGAATTCCTCGCCGCCGAGGCGCGCGGCCATGCCGCCCTCGCCCGCGACTTTGGCGAGCGTTGCCGCGACGCGGGCGAGCACAGCGTCGCCGACGTCATGGCCGAAGCTGTCGTTGATCTCCTTGAAATGGTCGAGGTCGATGATCGCGAGCGCGCCGTGGCGGCCGAGCATCGCCTGCGCGCGCTGTACGAAGCCGCGGCGGTTGTAAAGGCCGGTCAGCGTGTCGGTTTCGGCGAGGCGGCGCAGGTCCTCGCGCTCGGCGGCGGCGGAGTCGCGTTCGAGCGAGGCGCGGTCGCGTTCGAGCGCGGCGCGGTCGCCCTCTACCTGCATCATGCGGAAGCGGTCGCCGATGCCGATCGACAGCAGCACCGCCTGCACCGCCATCGCGCCGAAGGTCGCATAGTCGATGAAGTCGGTCTGCGCCATCAGGCCGAGATTGCGGGCGAGCCGGAACAGGATCACCGTGATCGGCAGGAACCAGGCCAGCGCATAATAGCGCGCGGCGCGGCTGCCGCGCTGCAGCGCGATGCTGAGCCCGACGCCGATCGCAAGGATGCCGGCAAGCGCGACAATCGTGAACAGATTGTCGGTCGGGCCAGCGAAGCCGAGCTGATCGAAGGAGGCAAGCAGGCCGACGGCGAGCGTGGCGATGGCGATGCCGTGGATGACGCGGCGCAGGGTACGGGGCAGTGACTCGGGCTCGAGATAGGCGACGAAGAAGGCAAGGCCGAGCGCGATGCTCGAACTGACCAGCCACATGTTGATGCGGACGCCCCATTCGCCGGCGAGGTTCGGGAAGCGGTAGAAGGCGAGGTTCGACCAGAACAGGCCGTAGAGCAGCACGGACAGCGCCCAGCCGCCGTAAAATTGCCGCAGCCGCGCGCCGAGGCCGGAATAGAGCGCGAGATTGTAGAGCAGGCTGGAGGCAACCGCGCCGGCGAAAATGCCCATGAGCAGCAGCCAGTTGCGGTCCTGCAGCTCGAGCGCGTCGTGCGAGATCAGGCGCACCTTGCGCATGATCGGCAGGTGGTCGAGCCGGTAGAAGCCGATGAACACATCGGTGACGGGCGGGCTGGCGGTCGAGAAATCGAAGCGCAGGTGGCCGCCGGGGGCCCAATTGTCGCCGAGATCGCCGGTAGTGCCCTTGTTCGAGCGGACGCGGCCGTCGACGGTGTCGACGACGACGACGATCCGCTCGAAGCGCGACTGGTCGACGAGCAAATGCCAGTCACCCGAAACGGCGGACAGGGCGGCGGGATCGTCGACGCGCAGCCAGAGCCAGCGCTTCTGGTAATTCTGCGGGTCGGAATCGCAGTCATATTTGAGATTGGTGAGGTCGGCGGGTTTGACCTCGTTATCGGTGACCGCGAAGCAGAGATGGTCGCGGACATCGTAGGAGAAGGCGGAAGCGGGGGCGGAGATCACGCCGAGCAGCAGTATGAGCGCAGCACAAAGCGCGCGCGACATGCGCACGCGGCCCTCCTGCCGATCTGCCCCTACCCCCAAACGCAGCTCACATGGTTAAAAGCGTATTATCCATAGTTACGGGCGCCGCGCTGTCCCGGATGCAACAGATCAGCTGCAGGGCTTGATCGCCGACGGCATTGGGCGCGGCTCATGTGTTTCGAAGATCGCCAGATAGGCGTCGGAGCCGGGAATGGCGTGGAAGGCAGCCTGACGGTAGCCAACGGCGGCGAGCTCGCAGCGGAGCAGCGCCGGCGGGGTGCCGTGGCGGTTGGTCGGCCGGTCGGAATCGACGATCGCCAGCCGCGCACCGGGCTTCAGCGTGCCGTGCAAATGCCAGATCAGCCCGAATGGCTGTTCGATCTCATGATACATGTGCACCATGAGGCCGATGTCCGCCTCGCCCATCGGCAGCTTCGGGTCGTGCGGCAGGCCGAGCGAGACGTCGACATTCCTGAGCCTTTCCGCCTCGACGCGACCCTTGAGGCGCGCGACATAGGAGGGGACGATATCCTCGGCGAGCACATGACCTTGCGCGCCGACGCGGCGGGCGAGGCGGACGGTATAATAGCCATTGCCTGCGCCGATGTCGGCGATGGTCATGCCGGGCTTGATGCCGATAAGGTCCATCACCGTCTCGGCCTCGCCGGCCTTGTCGCGGCTGTCCTCGTCGGAGAATTGGTCGCTGACGATGCCGGCGACGGGGCGCTTGGGTTTGGGGAAAGCGGAAGCCGGGGCGCTCGCACCATAGACGCTGTCGTCAGCCGACCGCGCATCGCAGGCGGTGAGCAGGAGGGCGGCGGCGAGGACGGCGGAGCGCAACATGGCGGCCCTTATAGCGGCGCATGGTGGCTGGCTCCACCTTCGATAGGTCGCTAGAGACGGGCGCATGATCGAGCCCGCCGCCAACCCCTTCGACCTGTTCGCCCGCTGGTTCGCCGAGGCGAGCGAGAGCGAGTCCGCTGACCCCAATGCGTTCGCGCTCGCAACGGCGACGCCCGACGGCCGCCCCTCGACGCGGATCGTGCTCATGAAGGATTGGGACGAGCGCGGGTTCGTCTTCTATTCGAACCAGCATAGCCGCAAGGGCCGCGAGCTGGCAGCCAATCCGCATGTGCATATGGATTTCCACTGGAAGTCGCTGAAGCGGCAGGTGCGCATCGACGGCACGGCCGAAGTTGTCGGCGATGCCGAGGCCGACATGTATTTCGCCAGCCGCCCGCGCGATTCACAGCTTGGAGCCTGGGCGTCGGACCAGTCGCGACCGATGCCCGACCGGGCGGCGTTCGAAGCGCGCTTTGCCGAAGCGCGGCAGCGGTTCGAGGGCGGCGACGTCGCGCGGCCACCGCATTGGTCGGGCTGGCGCGTTACCCCGTCGCGCATCGAATATTGGCAGGATCGCCCGAACCGCCTGCACGACCGGCTCGTCTACACGCGCGACGAGTCCGGCTGGTCGACAGGGCTTCTCTACCCGTGAGTGCCGGCGTGGCCCTTGCAGCGCGCGGCAAGGTCGCGGCGCGTGCGGCGATGGCCTCGGTCGCGATGGCGGCGAGCCTACTCGGCCTGAAAATCTGGGCGACGCTATCGACAGGCTCGGTCGCGATGCTCGGCTCGCTCGCCGACACCGCGCTCGATCTGGTCGCGTCGCTGGTCACGTTGTTCGGCGTGTGGGTCGCCGCGCAGCCCGCTGACAGCGACCACCGCTTCGGTCACGGCAAGGCCGAGGCGCTGGCCGCGCTGTTCCAGACCATGCTGATCGCCGTATCCGCCGTCGGTATTGCCTGGCGGGCGGCGCTGCGATTGCAGGCCCCCGTCGCGCCCGAAGCGCCGGAGCTTGGCATCGGGGTGTCGCTTGTCGCGATGGCTGCGACGCTGGCGCTTGTCGCCTATCAGCGCCGTGCCGTGAAGCGCACCGGCTCGATCGCGATCCAGACCGATCAACTGCATTATCAGTCCGACCTGCTGCTCAACGGCGCGGTGATCGCGGCGCTGGGGTTTGAGCGTTACCTTGGCCTGCTCGGCGCGGATGCCGCGTTCGGCCTCGCCATTGCCGGCTATCTGGCCTGGGGCGCGTTCGGCGCGGCGCGGCATGCCGTCGACATGCTCATGGACAAGGAGTGGGACGACGCGCGGCGCGAGCGAATCAAGGCGATTGTTGCGGCTGATCCCAATGTGCATGGCATCCACGAACTCAAGACCCGCACGAGCGGCGCGACCGACTTCATCCAGTTCCACGTCTGGGTCGATGGCGACATGACGGTCATGCGTGCGCATGACGTGATGGACGATCTGGAAGATGCGGTGCTCGCGGAATTCCCCGGGGCCGAAGTGCTGATCCATGTCGATCCGGCTGGACATTCGGAACGCTATTTCAACGCGATGGCAAAGGAGCCAGCCAGTGCCGCGTGACTATGTTGTCCATCAGATCGATGCCTTTGCCGACCGGCCCTTCACCGGCAATCCGGCAGCCGTGATGCCGCTGACCGAATGGCTCGATGATGCGACGCTGCAGGCGATTGCCGAGGAGAATAATCTTGCCGAAACGGCGTTCCTGATCCCGACGTCGGGCGACGCCGATTATGAGCTGCGCTGGTTCACGCCGGCCGTCGAGGTGGCACTGTGTGGGCATGCAACGCTCGCGAGCGGGCATTTTCTGCTGACGCGTGACGGCGGCGATCGCGTGCGATTCCGGACGCGCAAGGCGGGCGTGCTCGAGGTGCGCCGGGCCGCAGTGGGATATGAGCTCGACTTACCGGCGTGGCAGATGTCGCCCACGCCCCGCCCAGATATCGTCCAGCATGTCGGCGGGTCGCCGGTCGAAACGCACTGGCGCGACGGCGGCTATTCGCTACTGGTTTACGGCAGCGAGGCCGAAGTACTGGCGCTCCGGCCCGACTTCAAATCGCTGACGGCCATTGATCCGGGCGACATCCTGTACATCGCGACCGCGCCCGGCAGCCGCACCGATGTGGTGAGCCGCGTGTTCGCGCCCGGCGCGGGCATCGACGAAGACCCGGTGACCGGGTCGGCGCATTGCCTGCTGACGCCCTATTGGGCCAAGCGCTTCGGCCGGGACAGCTTCAGCGCCTATCAGGCGAGCCCGCGCGGTGGCCATGTCGCCTGCCGCCTGTCAGGCGACCGCGCGATCCTCGGCGGCAATTGCGTGACGGTGATCGAGGGGATTTTCCGGCTGTAGGCGCTCGGTGCGGCGGATCCAGCCGCCGCCGAGTACGCGGTCGCCGCGATAGACGACGCAGGCCTGACCCGGCGCGACGCCATATTCGGGGCGATCGAACCGCACGCGGCTGCCCTCAACGCGCCCCGGCATCGGAAGCGACGTCGAACGGACCTTGATCTCAACCGGGCCATCCGGCGCGCCAAGCCAGGTCGGGTCACCGAGTTCGAGCGCACCAACCGCCAGCGCGGAACGTGGGCCGACCACGAGCCGCCGGGCCGCCGCATCGAGGCCGATCACATAGACGGGCTCGTCCAGCCCGCCGATCTCGATGCCGCGCCGCTGGCCGACGGTATAGTGGATGAGCCCGCGATGCTGGCCGATCACCCGGCCGGCCATGTCGACGATCTCACCGGGCTCGCCCGCTTCGGGCCGCAGCTTACGCACCACTGACGCATAATCGCCGTTCGGTACGAAGCAGATGTCCTGGCTGTCGGGCTTGGCAGCGACGGGCAGGTTGAACCGCTCGGCATGCGCACGCACGTCGGGCTTCGGCATGCCACCGAGCGGGAAGCGCAGATAGTCGAGCTGGTCCGGAGTCGTCGCGAACAGGAAGTAGCTCTGGTCGCGCGCGGTATCGGCGGCGCGGTGCAGTTCGGGGCCGCCCGGGCCGACTACGCGGCGCACATAATGGCCGGTCGCGAGACAGTCGGCACCGAGGTCGCGCGCGACCTGAAGCAGGTCGCGGAACTTCACCGTCTGGTTGCAGCGCACGCAGGGGATCGGCGTCTCGCCGCGCACATAGCTGTCGGCGAAGTCGTCGATGACGCTGGCGCGGAAGGCGCTCTCATGATCGAGCACATAATGGGCGATGCTGAGCTGTTCGGCGACGCGGCGTGCGTCATGAATGTCGGAGCCGGCGCAGCAGGCCCCCTTGCGGCTGACCGAGGCACCATGATCGTAGAGCTGCAGCGTGATGCCGATCGTCTCATAACCCGCCTCGGCGCACAGCGCCGCAACCACCGACGAATCGACGCCGCCCGACATGGCGACGACGACGCGCCGGCCCTTGGCGGGCGGGGGGAGATCCATGTCGAGCATCGCGCGCCCTTAGACGCTTCAGCGCATTTTTTCCAATCGCGACCACGATCTGTCGATTTTTACCCTCGGCTTTAGGGGTTCCGTAAGGGTCTCGGTGTCACAAGCCTGCCATATGTTCTGACTCGCGTGGGGATGGCGATGCTTGAAAATCAATCCTTTCGGCCGGCATCGGTGATCGGTCCGCTGGGCGAGCCGCTGACGCTCGACACACTGCCACCGCCCGGTACGACCCGCTGGGTGGTACGGCGCAAGGCCGAAGTGGTCGCCGCCGTGAAGGGCGGGCTGCTGTCGGCGGAGGATGCCTGTGCGCGTTATGGGCTCACCGCGGAGGAGTTCGCCGGTTGGCAGCAGGCCGTCGATCGCAGCGGCATGCCGGGCCTGCGCGTGACGCGCGTCCAGCATTATCGCGCGCTGTACGACCGGTTGGGATAAAGTTCGAATCGAAAACGGGCGGGCCGTCGCCGGACCGCCCGCATCGTCGCCCCGCTTCGCGAACCTAGGCGGCAGCCGCCACCGGAACCGGGTGGATGACATCCTCGGGATCGCGCAGCACATAGCCGCGGCCCCAGACGGTCTCGATATAATTGTCGCCATTGCACGCCGACGACAGCTTCTTGCGCAGCTTGCAGATGAACACGTCGATGATCTTGAGCTCGGGCTCGTCCATCCCGCCATAGAGATGGTTCAGGAACATTTCCTTGGTGAGCGTCGTGCCCTTCCTAAGGCTCAACAGCTCGAGCATCGCATATTCCTTGCCGGTCAGATGGACCCGGTTGCCGTCGATCTCGGTCGTCTTGGCGTCAAGGTTGACCGACAGCTTGCCGGTCCGGATGATCGACTGCGAATGGCCCTTGGAGCGGCGGATCACCGCCTGGATGCGCGCGACCAGCTCCTCGCGGTGGAAGGGCTTGGTCACATAATCGTCGGCACCGAAGCCGAAGCCGCGCACCTTAGCTTCGGTTTCGGAAGAGCCCGACAGGATCAGCGTCGGCGTTGTGATGCGCGCCTGGCGCAGCTTCTTGAGCACGTCGAACCCGTGCATGTCGGGCAGGTTCAGGTCGAGCAGCACGATGTCGTAATCATAGAGTTTGGCGAGATCCAAACCCTCTTCGCCCAAGTCGGTCGCATAGACGTTGAAACCTTCCGAGCCCAGCATCAGTTCGATGCTCTTGGCCGTCGGTGCGTCGTCCTCGATCAGCAATACCCGCATGGTCCTACCCCTCACCCCGTTCGTCCCACCGGTAACGGCAGACGCCGCAAACCGTTAACCCTCTCCGTTTACGTTGACAAAGGTTAACAGACTGTAAAGGTCGTTAACGATTAGCTGGCGGGGTTGTAGCGAGCCAAAAAGGCCTCGACACGCTGCAGAAGTTCGATCCGGTCGGCCTGGCGGCTGAGGTGATGATCGCCCAGAGGCTGGGTAATGAACTCCACCGTTTTCCCGCTGGCGATCAGCGCCTTGTACATTTTCGTCGATTGCTCATAGGGCACCGTCAGATCATTCTTGCCGTGGACGAGCAGGACGGGCGCCTTAGTCTCCGCTGCATGTTTGGCAGGTGACACCGCGTCAAAATCAACCGCGGCGCGTTTCACGTCGCCTCGATATTTGGCGCCGTACAGGAAGTTTCCGTAATAGCGCGTCTGCATGGCGAGATCGGACACGCCCGCAAACGAGATCGCGCAGCGATACAGGTCGGGATCGCGGACGACGCCCTGCAGCGCGGCATAACCGCCGTAGGAGCCACCCATGATGCACACGCGCTTGGGATCGACTGTCCCTTGCGCGACGGCCCATTTGACGCCGTCGGTCACATCGTCCTGCATCGCGAGGCCCCACTGGCCATCGCCCTTGTCGCTGAAGGCGGTGCCATAGCCCGACGAACCGCGATAATTCGGCTGGAGCACGGCATAGCCGCGATTGGCGAGAAACTGCACCCAATGATCATAGTCGAGCGAATCGCGGACCCACGGACCACCGTGCGGCAGGACGATCAGCGGCAAATTCTTCGGCGGGCGGCCAACCGGCAGCGTCAGATAGGCAGGGATGTCCAGCCCGTCCCTCGCTTTGTAGGTGACGGCTGTCATGGGGGCGAGCGTGGCCCCAGTCAACGCGGGCTGCGAATAGGCTATCCGGTTCATCCTGCCCGTCGCGCGGTCCATGAGCCACCAGCTGGGCGGTGCGGTCGGACTGCTGACGGTGACGAGGAGACGGTTCCAGTCCGCGCTCTTGCTGACGATATTGGCCACCCGGCCAGGAACCGACTTATCGAGATCGGCCTGCAGCTGTTTCATCTCCGGATCGAACCATTCGACACGTGGCCGATCGTCGATATAGCTCACGCCCGCGATCGAAAGCCCGTCCAGCGACAGGACGAACCCTCCCGCATCATAGCGGTCGTTCAGAAAGAGCGCCTTGCCGAATTCACCCTTCTGGACATCATAGTCATAATAGCCGTCACGCCCTTCGTGACTGCTGCTGACGATGATCCGGTTCGGGTCGGTGTGGAAGGCCACAGGAGACAGCAGCGTCTCGCCCTTGCCGAAGTTGGCGCGGTCCAGCGTGCGGAACGAATCCCCGTCAGAGCCGCGATAGATCAATGATGCGCGGTTCTGGCCTTGATTGTAGCCAATGCCAAAGCGGACCGTCCCGCCCGTATCCGCAAACCAATAGTTGATGCCGTCGCGCGGCCTCAGAACATGTTTGATCTTTCCAGTTGCGACATCGACCTGATCGACGCGGGGCCAGAACCCCTCCAGATTCGAGTAAATCGTTGTCCGGGTCGAAAGCAGAATATTGGGCCCGCCGCCGCGTGGCCGCCAAATGACATCGTCGCCAATCTGCGCACCGGATTCCCAGTCAAGCTTGAGGGGCTCGCCGCCCTGCCTGGGCACCGAAAGAAGGCGCGTGATGCGAATCGGATCACCCTCGATATGATCCGTTGTGGCAATGCTCACCAACAGCCGGTCGTTATTTGCCCAAGAGAACCAGCTCATATCGAGCGTACCAAGACCCATCAGGACCGGCTTCGCCGCAGCGTCGACCAGCGATCGGATGAGCAGCCGCTGCGTACCCGCCACCGATATCTTGGCCGCGATCATCGTCCCATCGGGCGACAATTCGCCATCCTCGATGAGCGGTAACTCACCAAAGGCTTCGGCGGGATATCTGGGCGGCGGCGCGACTTCGCCTGCAAATGCCGACGATGCCAGCAAAGTGGCAGCCAAAATCCAACGCATCCCGATCCCCCACTCCGCAAATTCGGAGACAGATTATCGCACTCCGCGTAAAGAAAAACCCCGCCCGGTTGGCCGGGCGGGGTTTATTTCTTGGCTCTGCTAAAGCGCTTACGCTGCCTTTAGCACGCTCTCGATCTTCGCCTGAGCTGCCGGCTCGTCGATATTCTCCATCGCGGCCAGTTCGCGCGCCAGGCGGCTGACGGCGGCTTCGTAGATCTGCCGCTCGGAGTAGCTCTGCTCGGGCTGATCCTCGGCGCGGTGGAGGTCGCGGACGACTTCGGCGATCGACACGAGGTCGCCCGAATTGATCTTCGCTTCATATTCCTGCGCGCGGCGCGACCACATCGTGCGCTTGATGCGCGGCTTGCCCTTGAGCGTGGTCAGAGCCTCCTGCAGCGTCGCATTCGACGACAGTTTGCGCATGCCGACGCTCTCGGCCTTGTTGGTCGGGACGCGGAGCGTCATGCGCTCCTTCTCGAAGCGCAGGACATAGAGTTCCAGCGGCATCCCGGCGATTTCCGAGCTTTGCACCTCGGTCACACGGCCAACACCGTGCTTGGGATAAACGACATGATCGCCGACGACGAAGCTGAGGCTCTGTGCTGTCATAGCTGGTTTCTTCCTTGTTAGTGCCGCCCGGAGCAAAAGCTGCCCGCGCCGCAAAAGCGGACTGGACGGAAATGGTGGACGTCCTGCACAACGATCCCGGTCAGACGATCCAACTCTGGCAGGACGCGAGCGGGACCGAACCATCGTCAACCCCCGCCTTTTCTGCGGGTTCGAGGATGTTCATAACATAAATGTGAAGGATTCGCCACGGTCATCTTGACGCGGCGCAGCATGGCCCGTCGCGATCCCATCCGCAGACCCTTCGACAAGCTCAGGGCCTACGGATAGGATGGAGTCATGAAAATGATTGCCGCCCTCGCCGCCCTTTCCCTCGCCGCTGCCGCGCAGGCCGAGCCCGATGCGCATACCCGCGCGCTTGCGGCCGGCTACAAGGCAGCCTTCCTGTGCAGCGGGATCTTCACGGCGGGGCAGACTGAGGCGCAGGTGGCGGCAGACGACCTGACCGGCATCTATCCCGAATATGCGGCGATCGTGCCGACGTTAACGGCGACGGTGGACCGGGCGGCGATGACGGTCAGCGTGCCGTTCGACGCGAAACTGCCGCCGCGCGTCGCGGCCTGGCGGCCGCGCCTCGGCTGTACCCAGCTGCCGGTCGGCGCGCCGGCGAGCAACGCCGCCGACCTGCCGCGGCTGGACAGCATCATCGCGCCCGACCTCGATGCACAGCCCTGGCCGCTCGGCGAGGCGGGCGCGGTGGCGAAACTCCCGAAACCCGTGCAGGCGAAACTCGACGCCGTGCTCGGCACCGCGTTCGACCATGCGAGCTTCGGGGCGGGGACCGAGACAACCGGCGTCGTCGTCATCGCTGACGGCCGCATCGCCGGCGAGCGCTACCGCGACGGCTATGGACCGCACGTGCCGCAGCGCACCTGGTCGGTGGCGAAGAGCATTACAGGGACGCTGATCGGACGCGCGGTGCAGATGCACCTGCTCGACCTCAATGCCCCCGCGCCGATCCCCGAGTGGCAGACGATCGGCGACCCGCGCGCCGACATCACGCTGACCCAGCTCATGCATATGTCGAGCGGGCTGTGGACCGACGGCCCCGGCAACCGCACCGACGCACTCTATATCGGCGGCGCGAGCGTCGAGGAGACGGCCGCAGTCGCCCCGATCGAAGCCGCGCCGGGCACGCGGTTCAACTATGCCAACAACGATACGCTGCTCGCGGCGCGCGCGCTGCGCTGGGCGACGGGCGGCGGGCGAAAGAGCCTCGAATTCCCGTTTTCCGAACTGTTCTGGCGCATCGGCATGACGCGGACCACGCCGGAAACCGACTGGCGCGGCAATTATGTGCTGTCGAGCCAGGTCTGGACGACGGCGCGCGACCTCGGGCGTCTCGGCCTGCTCTATCTCGCCGACGGCAAATGGGGCGATCTGCAGCTGCTGCCCGAAGGCTGGTCGGCGTTTGTCGCGACGCCCGCACCGGCGCAACCGCAAGGCGCCAAGCCCGGCACGACGCGCGGCTATGGCGCCTTCTTCTGGACCTATGGCGGCGTCGCCGGACTGCCCCTCGACGCCTATGCGATGGTCGGCAATCGTGGTCAGTCGGTCGTCATCGTGCCATCGCGGAGTGTGGTCATCGTGCGGCGCGGCTTCGACGCGGCAGGCAAGCCACCGTTCGACGATGCGCGCTTCGCGAAAGCGGTGCTGGACGCCCTGCCCGCCAAACCGTAAAGCGCGCGGGCCGTGACCCGCCGCCTGCCCTCCGCTTTCGCGCGCTTCGCTGTCGTGCTGACCGCGCTGGCGCTCGCCGTGCGCGTCGTGGTGCCGTCGGGCTTCATGCTGTCGTCAACGCAGGGCGGCGGATTGCCGACGATGGTGATCTGCACGGGCGACGGCATACTCAAGCTCCCGATGCCGGGCGAGCATGCGCCGGCCAAGCCCGACAGTTCTGATCACTGCGCGTTTGCGTCGGCGACGCAGGCGCTGGCGACGCCCGATACCTCGACGGTCGCAACGGACCCGATCGCCTTTGCGGCGATCGATCAGCCCTCGGGGTCCGCGATGCGCCCCGGCCTCGGCCTCGCGGCCCCGCCGCCGCCCAAGACCGGCCCGCCCCTCCTCGCCTGACGCCACCTGCCGGACCCGCACGTCCGGTCGCCAGCCTGTCAGTCGAATGGATCACCCATGCCTGTTTTCCGCGCGCGCCTGCGCCGCGCTTTTACCGTCTCGCTTCTCGCTTCCACCGCCATTTTCGCACTCCCGGCGCGTGCTGAGGAGTACGCGGACAGCGAGATTGTCGTCACGGCGCAACCCCGCAACGCCAGCATCGAAAACGCGCCATCAACGAGCGTCACGCTGGACGCGGCGCGCATCGCGACCACCGTCAACGCGGTCAACATCGAGGATGCGGTCAAATATCTGCCGAGCCTCGTTGTGCGGAAGCGGCATATCGGCGACAATTTCGCGCCGCTCGCGACACGGACCTCGGGACTCGGCTCCAGCGCGCGCAGCCTGATCTATGCCGACGGCGTGCTGCTCTCGGCGCTGATCGGCAACAACAACGGCAATGCCAGCCCGCGCTGGAATATCGTCGCCCCCGAGGAGGTTGCGCGGATCGATGTGCTCTACGGGCCCTTCGCCGCCGCCTATTCGGGTAACAGCATCGGGGCGGTGGTGAACATCACCACGCGCATGCCCGAGAAGCTGGAGGCTCGCGGCACCGTGCTCGTCAATGTGCAGGATTTCTCGCTGTATGGCACCCAGGACACCTATTTGAGCACCCAATATTCCGGATCGGTCGGCGACAGGTTCGGCCCGCTGAGCCTGTTCTTCAGCGCGACGCGCACCGACAGCAAGGGCCAGCCGGTCGCGATCGTGACGGCTACGCGCCCGGCGGCACCTTCCAGCAGCGGTACTGCGGCATCGGGGGGCTTCGACGGCCGCAACCGCACCGGCGCGGCGATCCGCAACATTGGCGCGGGCGATATCGATCACCATAGCCAGGACATCTACAAGCTTAAGGCAAAGCTCGATGTGTCCGACTCCGTACGCCTGACCTATGTCGGGGCGCTGTGGACCGACGACAGCAGCGCGACTGCGGAGACCTATCTGACCAACAGCGCGACCGGGCTGCCGGTCTACACCGGATCGGTCAACCTCGGCGGCTACAGTTACACTATCGGGGCGAGCAGCTTTTCGAACGGCGTCTATGCCAAGGACGCGCGCCACTGGTCGCACGCGCTGTCGTTCGACGGTGCGAGCGGGCCGCTGGCCTGGCAGGTCATCGGCACCAGCTATGAATTCGCCACGGACATCCAGCGCAGCCCGACCGGCGCACTGCCGGCCGCCTTCACCGGCGGGGCGGGCAATGTGGTGCGGCTCGACGGCACCGGCTGGCGCACCGTCGATGCCAAGGCGAGCCTCAAGCTCGGCCAGGGCGACGCTCATCTGCTGAGCTTTGGCGGTCACTGGGACCGGTACCGGATCAACTCCAACCGCTACAGCACGACAGACTGGACCGCTGCGCTGCAGGGCGCGCTGAATCAGGCATCACGCGGCCGGACGCGCACCAGCGCGCTATGGGTGCAGGATGCAGTGACAATCGTCCCCAACGTGACGCTGACGCTTGGCGGGCGCTACGAATGGTGGCGCGCCTCTGACGGGTTCAATTTCTCGACCACGCCGGCGCTCAACCTCGCGCAACCGCCTCGCACAGCGCATGGGTTTTCGCCCAAAGCGTCGGTCGAATGGATTGCGGCACCCGACTGGTCGGTGCGGCTGTCGACAGGGCAGGCTTACCGCTTCCCGACGGTCGGCGAACTGTATCAGGCGATCACCACCGGCAGCACCCTGTCGTCGCCGAACCCGGACCTGCGGCCGGAGCGCGCCCGGTCGATCGAACTGGCGGTCGAACGGCGCACGGCCGACGGCAGCGTGCGTGTGTCGCTGTTCAACGAGGTGATCCGCGACGCGCTGATCTCGCAGACCGGCCTGCTGGGCGGGACGTCCGTGAACTTCGTCCAGAACATTCCGCAGACCCGCGCCCGCGGCGCGGAGCTCGCGGTCGAACGGCGCGATATCCTGCCCGGGATCGATGTGACCGGCAGCCTGACCTATGCCGATGCGGTCATAACCAAGAACCCGGGCGTACCCGCCTCGGTCGGCAAGCTACTGCCGAGCGTGCCGCACTGGAAGGGATCGGCAGTGCTCAGCTGGCGGGCGACCGATGCCGTCACGCTCACGACAGCTGCGCGCTTCACCAGCCGCAACTATGGCCAGATCGACAACGCCGATTTCGTCGGCCAGACCTATCAGGGCTTCTACAAATATTTCGTCGTCGATGCGCGGGCGACATATCGGGTCAACCAGCACGTCGATGTCGCAGTCGGAATCGATAACCTCAACAACGACAAATATTTCCTGTTTCATCCTTTCCCGCAGCGCTCGGTCACGGCGCAAGTGAATGTGAAGCTCTAGGCGATGGACCGTACCAGTCTCCATCGCACGATCTGGCGCTGGCATTTCTATGCCGGGCTGTTCGTCATGCCGTTCGTGCTGCTGCTGTCGCTGACCGGCGCGATCTATCTGTTCAAGCCGCAGATCGACCGGTGGGAGGAACGGGCGTTCCAGGCCCTGCCCATCGCCGGTGCGGTGTCCCCGGGCGTGCAGCTCAACGCGGCATTGGCCGCTTTTCCGGGAGCGCGGCTCGACAGCTACCGGCTGCCCGAGCGGCCCAGCGACGCGCCGATGCTGCATCTGGCGCTCGCCGATGGCCAGACGATGCGCGACGTGTTCGTCTCGCCGCAGGGCCGCGTGCTCGGCAGCCTCGATCCCGAGCGGCGTATTCCGGTCGTCATCGCCAAAATCCACGGCTCGCTGCTGATCGGGCCGATCGGCGACAAGCTCGTCGAACTGGCGGCGAGCTGGGCGATCGTGATGATCCTGAGCGGCCTCTACCTCTGGTGGCCGCGCGGCGGTGGGCTGGCAGGCGTGGTGTGGCCGCGCCTCGGTCGCGGCAAACAGGCGATGTGGCGCGACCTGCATGCGGTGACGGGCTTCTGGGTCGCCGGCCTCGCGCTGGTCATGCTGGCCAGCGGCCTGCCCTGGGCCGGAACCTGGGGAGGTGCCTTCAAGGCCGTGCGGGCCGAATTCGGGCTGATGAAAGGGCCGCAGGACTGGAAGGTCGGCGCGGCGCGTCCCGAACATGCCGCGCATGACCATGCTGAGATGATGATGGCGGGGCACGCACCGCCATCGGCGATGGCGCTACTTCCTCAGTTGGTCCGCCGGGCGGAGGCCGAGCAGCTGGCCTTTCCGGCGCTGGTCAAGCCGCCGGGCGCGGCCGAGCGCGGCGGCAAGACATCGCAGCTGTGGACGATCAAGTCCGAAGCGCAAAACCGCACCCTTGGCCGGTCAATCTCGTTCGACCCGGCGACCGGTGCGGAAGTCTCCCGCACCAGCTTCGGCGACCGTCACATCATCGACCGCATCGTCAATGTCGGGATCGCCTGGCACGAGGGCGCCCTGTTCGGCTGGATCAATCAGCTGGTCGGTGTGATCACCGCTGTCGCGCTGATCGTGCTGGCCGTGTCCGGATTCGTCCAGTGGCGACGGCGGCGGCCGGATGGCGAACTCGGCGCGCCGCGCCGGTCAGCGATGCCGGCACGGATCGGCGGCGTCGCCACGATCCTGTTCGTGCTGGCCGCGTTGTTGCCGCTGCTGGCGCTGTCGCTGGCCGCGCTCTGGCTGTTCGACCGGCTGGTGCTGCCCCGCGCGCCGAGGCTCGCGGACTGGCTCGGAGCCCCAGCCCATCCGGGTTAAGGCCTACTGCCCGTCGGTGCCCGGCTCAGCCGAGAAATATTTGGCGAACTTGCCCTCCTCGCCCTTGTGCTCGTCGGCATCGGCGGGCGTGGTGCCTTTCACCGTGATGTTCGGCCACTGGGTCGAATAGGTGTTGTTGAGCTCGAGCCACTTTTCGAGACCGCTCTCGGTGTCGGGCAGGATCGCCTCGGCCGGGCATTCGGGTTCGCAGACGCCGCAGTCGATGCACTCATTCGGGTTGATGACGACCATATTCTCGCCCTCGTAGAAACAGTCCACGGGGCAGACCTCGACGCAGTCCATATATTTGCACTTGATGCAGGCCTCGGTCACCACATAGGTCATCGGCGCAATCCCACCCTTAGCTGAAAATCTCGTCCCCGCCTTGCTAGCGTCAGGCGGCGGAGGCCGTCAACGCAAACTGCGGCTTGGAGAGATCGCTGTAGAGATGCCAGGTCTGTTCGGCAGGCCCGCGACGGTCGCCAAGTGCCTCGACGCGAACGACCCTGACCGCGTCGCCCTGCGGAAAACTGATTACCGATCCGGGGCGGACCAGTGCGGACGCCCGGTCGATCACCCTCCCGTCCAGTCTCAGATGGCGGCTTTCCGCCAGTTCCTGTGCCTTGGTCCGGCTCTTCGTCAGCCGGGCAAACCACAACCATTTGTCGAGACGAAGTCCGGGACCGTAGACCAAAGGCGTTACCTCCTGATGCTCGCAAGGACAGCAAAGGGCGATGCGTCGTTAACGCGGGGCGGGCGAATCTGCTCCCGCCTGAGCCCGCGCCACTCGAAGGCGGGCGTGCCGTCGACCACCCGCAATTTGTAACCGAGCGCCCGCATCAGCCGGGCAAAGCCCTCGCGGCTGAGACCGGCGCTCGTCTGCCACATGATATCGGGCACGAAGGCGGCTTTCCCGTCGCGCTTTTCGTGCATCGCGCGGGCCAAGCGCTCGACAATGTCGATACGAACCGCCTCGGCCCCGACCGGCCAGAAGCCGGCGACGTCGTAGAAATTAGCCGGCGCGTCAGGCAGCACCTCGACCGACACGCGGCCCGGCGCAGGCGGCGGCGGTGCGGCGAGCACGCCGCGGTGCACCGCCCAGAGCGCGAGCCGCCAGCGCGTCGGCTCGGGCCGGAGCAGCGCGGGGATAAAGGCATGCGCGACGCCGAGCTTCACGCCGCCGTCGGCAAGCGCCTTGCGGTCGGCGCGGGTCAGCGCCTCGATCTGCGCGGCGACGCGCTCGCGCACGAGGCAGCCGAGATTTTCGACGAGCTGGACGACGAGGCCGCGTGCGGCGGGGGAGAGAGGCGAGGGCTTTGCGTCCCCTCCCCTCTGGGGAGGGGTAGGGGTGGGGATGACGGCGCATTCGTCGCTCGACGTGGAACTCGCTTCGATGTCCCCACCCCTGCCCCTCCCCGGCGGGGAGGGGACGCGCACAATGTTGAGGCCGGCAAGTGTTGCCACGCGTACTAGGGGGGCAAGGTGCCGTTCCTCCTGCGCCTCCAGCCATGCGGCAAGCCGCGCCGTCACGAGCACCCGGTCGGCAGCCGTCAGCACCGCCAAACTACGGTCCAGCGTGACCTTCGCATGCAACGCATCGCGGCCCTGCGCGAGCAGACCGATCCGGGCACCGTTCCAGGTGATGCGCGGCGGCATTGTCCCGTCAAACACCAGCGCGAACGAAGAGTCCGCCGATGCCGCGAGCAATTTGGCGCGGCGCGCGAATTCGCTGGCCAGGCGGCGCTCGGCGGCGGCGAGCAGCATGCGCTTCTCGCCAGCCTTTGCCGACGGATCCGCCATGAAGCGGAAGCCCGCGAGGGTGCCGATGGCCTCGCCTTCGACGAAGACCGATCCATCGGCATCGATGTCGACGCCGAGGTCGCGGTCGCGCGCCTTCAGATCCTTGAGCAGCACAGCCGTGCGGCGGTCGACGAAGCGCTGGGTCAGACGCTGGTGCAGGGCGTCCGACAATTTGTCCTCGAGCGCCCGGGTACGCTCCGCCCAATGGCGCGCATCGGCAAGCCAGTCGCCGCGGTGCGCGGCATAGGTCCAGGTGCGGGCGGCAGCAATCCGGTCGCTGAGCGTTGCGATGTCGCCATTCACATTGTCGAGCTGGGTGACCTCGGCATTGATCCATTCGGGCGGAATGGTGCCGTCGCCTTCCGACAGATGCCGGAAGATGCGCCCGACCAGCCGGGCATGCTGCTCCGGCCCGGTCTTGCGATAGTCCGGCAGGCTGCACGCCGCCCACAGGCGTTGCAGCCGCCCCGGCGTGCAGACGCGGCCGGCGATCTCGTCGTCGCTCGCGAGCCGCTTGAGCACGGCATGGTCGATCGCGTCGCCGGCGCGAACCAAGTCCGGCGAGCGCGGCCGTTCGTCGAGCGAGCCGAGCAGCCGCACCAGCGAGCCGAAATCAAGCCGGGCGTTGCGCCATACGAGCTGGGTCAGCGGCGGGAAGCTGTGCCCCTCGATCGCCTCAATCTCTTCGGGCTCGAAGCCCCGCGCCTCTTCCTTGCCGAGCTGGACGATCCCGAAGCTGCCATCCTTCTGGTAGCGCCCGGCCCGGCCCGCGATCTGCGCCATTTCAGCCGTGGTCAGGCGGCGATGCCGGCTGCCGTCATATTTGCTGAGCGACGCGAAGGCGACATGGCCGATGTCCATGTTGAGGCCCATGCCGATCGCATCGGTCGCGACGAGATAATCCACCTCGCCCGACTGATACATTTCGACCTGCGCGTTGCGGGTGCGCGGAGACAGGCCGCCCATCACGACGGCGGCCCCGCCCTTGTGACGGCGCAGCATCTCGGCGAGCGCATAGACATCCTGCGCGGTGAAGGCGACGATCGCCGACCGCTTGGGCAGTCGCGACAGTTTCTTCGGCCCCGCATAGGACAGCGTCGAAAAGCGCGGGCGCGTGACGATATCAGCATCGGGCAGCAAGCGGCGGATCAGCGGCCGCAGCGTCTCCGAGCCCAGTAGCATCGTTTCCGAATAGCCGCGCATGTGCAGCAGCCGGTCGGTGAACACATGGCCGCGTTCGAGATCGGCGCCGGTCTGCGCCTCATCAAGCGCGAGGAAGGACACCTGCCGGTCGCTCGGCATCGATTCCGCCGTGCACAGGAAATAGCGGGCGCTGTCGGGCAGGATCTTCTCTTCGCCGGTGATCAACGCCACCTGCGCCGCACCCTTGATCTTGACGACGCGGTCATAGACTTCGCGGGCGAGCAGCCGCAGCGGGAAGCCGATCATGCCGGAGCTGTGACCGCACATCCGTTCGACGGCGAGATGCGTCTTGCCCGTGTTTGTGGGGCCGAGAACGGCGGTCAGCGAAGCTGGGGCGAGACCGCTCATGGCCTCGACTTGGGGACGGCTGCCCCACAGAACAAGCGTTGATCCCGACGCTTCATCGCACCCCCCACAACGGGCGACCCGACGCAAACGTTGCATGTTTGCATGACGGATTCAAGACTATGTGGTGGATGGATGTCAGGACACAAAATATGGGGCGAAGCGGTGGCCCTGGACGGGGGCGAAACGGTCGGTGCGACGCACGAGAGTCCGCTTCCTTTTGCGTAACCTGAGGCACCTTTCCAAAACCGGGACTCAACTCACCCAGCTAACCCCTTCGCTTCGCCGCAATCCCCGGCAAATCACCGCGTCGTTTAATTGACATTAACCTGACCGGCAGACAGTTTCAGTTTCGCAACGGGGCGGGTCGCACTTCCCTAGTTTTCTGGGCGGTTTTTCGGGGCGGGGGCTTCAAAACAGTGTTTCAACCAGCATTGCGCGCATTCGACGGCGCACTTGCCTATGTCGGTCCTCTTCCCGCAGTCCGGAGCCGGATTGCCTCGCTTCCCGCCGTCGATCTCGCGGCACTGGCCGATGTCGAGCTGGCCGTCGATCTGGGCAATGCCATTGGCTCGCGCACCTGGTGGCGCGGCCTCGCGACGCTGGCGGCACTGTCCTACGGCGCGATCACGCTGGGACTGCACCCCGTCAGCCTGCCGACCGCCGTCCACCCTGCCCTGCTGCCGTCGCAACTCGCGCTCAGCGCCCCCGATGAAATCCAGCCGCTGGCGCTCGGCGGCACCACGGGCGCTGAAACCGCCCCGACCAATCGCGTCCTCCGCCTTGCCGAGGCGCCCGAGCGCCCGCGCGTCGAAGTCACCGCCCGCCTGCGCGCTTCTGACAGCGTCGGCGGTGCACTGCGCCGGGCCGGCGTCGGCGCGAGCGAAGTTCATACGCTCACCGACATGCTCGCCAGCGCGGTACCGCTGAAGAGCGTTCGACCGGGCACCAGCTTCGACGTCGTGCTCGGCCGCCGCGACAACAAGAGCATGCCGCGCCCGCTCGAGAGTCTTGCCTTCCGCGCCGCGTTTGACCTCAAGGTCGAGGTCAACCGCGCCGAGGATGGTTCGCTGGCGCTCAAGCGTATTCCGATCGCTGTCGACAACACGCCGCTGCGGATCAGCGGCCGCGTCGGCTCCAGCCTCTATCGCGCCGCGCGCGGGGCTGGCCTGCCCGGCAATGTCGTTGCCGAGGCGATCAAGGCGCTGAGCTACCGGCTCGACATCAGCCGTGACGTGCGCGGCTCCGACCGCTTCGACCTCATCGTCGCACATCGCCGCGCCGAGACGGGTGAGACCGAGACCGGCCAGCTGCTGTATGCCGCCGTCGATGGCCGCAAGGATGCCGCCGTCATGCGCTGGCCGCTCAGCGGCGGCAAATCGCAATTCTTCCTGTCGGACGGCACCAGCGCCCGCAAGGGCCTGATGCGCACGCCCGTCGATGGCGCGCACCTGACCTCGGGCTTCGGCTTCCGCATGCACCCGATCCTCGGCTATTCGCGACTGCACAAGGGTGTCGACTTCGGGGCCGGCATGGGCGCGCCGGTCATGGCCGCAGCCGGCGGCACGGTGAAATTCGCGGGCTGGCACGGCGGCCACGGCAATTATGTCATGATCGACCATGGTAAGGGCTTGGCCACCGCCTATGCCCATCTGAGCCGCATCAACGTCCGCGTCGGCGAGCGTATCGGCCAGGGCGAGCGCGTCGGTCTCGTCGGATCGACCGGTATGTCAACGGGTCCGCACCTCCACTACGAAGTCTGGCAGAACGGCAACGCCATCGACCCGCGCGGCGCAAAGTTTGCGGCAGGCACGCAGCTGGCCGGTGGCGAGCTCGGCCGCTTCAAGGCCGAAATGGGCCGCCTGAAGCGCGTCCGCGCCGGCGGCGCTCAGACGGCCGAGGTCGAGACCAAGGGCGCCAAGCGCGGCTGATGCGTCAGCGCGCACGATGACCAGCGACAACAGCGATCTCGCGGCGCTGATCCGCACCATCCACGATTATCCCAAACCGGGCATCGCATTTCGCGACATCACGACGCTGCTGCTCGACGGCAAAGGCTTCGGGCTGACCATCGAGCGGCTGGCCGAGCGGGTCGATGCCGGTAATCTCGACCTGATCGCCGGGGTCGAGGCACGCGGGTTCGTATTCGGCGCGGCACTCGCGCACCGGCTGGGCTTGGGCGTGCTGCTGCTGCGCAAGAAGAACAAGCTGCCCGGCACGACGATTGGCGTGAATTATGCGCTCGAATATGGGCAGGACCGGATCGAGATGCATGCCGATGCCTGCACACCGGGCGCGCGGGTGCTGCTCATCGACGATTTGATCGCAACGGGAGGGACCGCGCTGGCTGGAGTTCAGCTGCTACGGCAGGCGGGTGCGGTGGTGGACACGGCAGCCTTTGTGATCGACTTGCCTGACCTCGGTGGCGCTGCGCGCCTGCGCGATGCCGGGATCAAGGTCGAAGCCCTGATGGCGTTCGACGGCGACTGACGAGCGGCGTTACCTCGCCTTGAACGACTTCAGCTGCCGGTTGAATTCTGCCGCCCTCTTGAATTCGTTACGGAGGCTTACCAAATCCGCGCTCAGCGGGCCGGGCCCCTCTGGCGATGCCGACTTTTATGGTCGCATCGTGATGTCGGACCGCATCGGATACATGCCGATGCCGTCGTGGCCTGCCCGGTCCCCGCCGCCCCGTCCTGTATCCGGTTCATACTTTCACCGAATACGAGGAAAACAGAGATGAAGACTGCCATTTTCGCCGCGACCGCCTTGGCCATGACCGCCACCGCCGCGCAGGCCCATAATCACAAAGCCGGCGCAAAGGGCTGCCCAGCAGCGACCCCGGCAGCCGTTGAGGCGCAGTTCGCCCAGTTCAACGACGCTTGGGCGACCAAGAATCCCGACGCCGTCACGGCGCTGTTCACCAAGGAGCCGGTGCTGCTGGCGACCGTGTCCAACAAGCCGCGGACCACACCGGCCGAGGTTCGCGACTATTTCGTCTCCTTCCTGAAGAACAATCCGGTCGGGACGATCAACACATCGACCGTGGAGATCGACTGCAAGACCGCCTCGCGCGTCGGTACGTGGACCGTGGCGCTCACCAATCCGGAGACGGGCGTGAAGACCGACGTCAAGGCGCGCTACTCGTTCATCTACCGCTACGAGGATGGGGCGTGGAAGATCGACCACCTGCACTCCTCCGCGATGCCGGAGAAGTAAGGCGGCCCTGGTCTCGACCTGCAAGGAATGAGGCCTGCGCTGCTGGGATTGAGGGGCGGGATCGGTGTGGAAAGCACATGGTCCCGCCCCTTGGCTCGGATGTTCGCTCAACCGGACTGGGTGTTCGAACGGCGTCGTCTACCGCAACGGGCAAGCGAATCCGCAAGTTGCCGACCGGTTCGCAATTGGCCTAGGCTCCCCATGTTCAACGGGGAGACGGGAATGCGCCGACTGATCGCGCCGCTGCTGCTGGCAAGCTTGGTGGGGGCCGCGCCCGCGCCGGATGAAAATGCGAAGCTCGTCGCGCTCTACAGGGACCTGCATGCGCATCCCGAACTTGGCTTTCAGGAAGTCGCGACCTCGGCGCGGCTGGTCAAGGAGATCGCCGGGCTCGGCTATGAGGTGACGACGGGTGTCGGCAAGACCGGGATCGTCGCGGTCATGAAGAACGGCCTCGGCCCGGTGCTGCTCATCCGAACCGACATGGACGCGCTGCCCGTGGCCGAGGAAACCGGACTGGCCTATGCGAGCCGTGCGACGGGGCTCGGGGCCGACGGCAAGCCGGTGCCAACGATGCACGCCTGCGGGCACGACATCCACATGTCGTCGTGGGTCGGGCTCGCGCGGCGGCTTGCGGCAACGCGGGACAAATGGTCCGGCACGGTCATGCTGATCGGCCAGCCGGCGGAAGAGGGCGTCGGCGGCGCGAAGGCGATGCTCGCCGACAATCTCTACACGCGCTTCCCCAAACCCAATTTCGCGCTGGCCTTACACGATTCGGCGAGCCTGCCGGCGGGACAGGTCGGGATCACCGACGGCTATGCGCTCGCCAATGTCGATTCGGTCGACATCCTCGTGCGCGGCATCGGCAGCCATGGCTCGGAGCCGCAGAATGGCATCGATCCCATCGTCATCGGTGCGCGCATCGTGGGGACGCTGCAGACTCTGGTCAGCCGCGAGAATGATCCCCGCCAGCCCGCCGTGGTCACTGTCGGCAGCTTCCATGCCGGGACCAAGCGCAACATCATCTCGAACGAGGCAAAGCTCGAGCTGACCATCCGCAGCTACGACCCCGTCGTCCGACAGCGGCTCGTCGCGAGCATCCGGCGCGTCGCCAAGGCGGAAGCCGAAGCGGCGGGCGTTCCCGACGACCTGCTGCCGGTGGTCACACAGGAAGAAGGCAGCGAATCGACCTTCAACACGCCGGCGGGCACGAAGCGGATTACAACGGCGCTCGACGCGGCGCTTGGCAGGGATCGAGTGATCCGCGTCCTCCCCTCGATGGCCGCCGAGGATTTCGGCGCGTTCGCGCGCGGCTATGCCGGGGTCGAGAGCGTGATGTTCTGGGTCGGCGCACAGCCGCAGGCGAAGTGGGACGCTGCCAACGGCGACCCCCGCAAGCTGCCCGGCCTGCACAGCAGCAAATTCGCGCCCGATCCCGGCCCGACGATCGCCACGGCGGTCGATGCGATGCAGGCCGCGGCGATGAGCGTGATCGGCAAGGGCGCGAACCCCTCATAACGCTAGGCGTGGCGTGAGAAGGGCATGCTAAGGATGGCGCAAATCATCCTTGGGAGTCGGCCATGCGCAACTACACGCAATTCTACATCGATGGCGCCTGGGTCGCGCCGGCTGCACCGAAGACACTCGATGTGATCAATCCCGCGACCGAGGCGGTGGCGGGGCAGATCAGCCTCGGCGCGCAGGCCGATGTCGATACGGCGGTCGCCGCGGCGAAGGCGGCCTTCCCGGGCTATTCGCAGCTGAGCGTCAAGGACCGGCTCGACCTGCTCGGCGCAATCCTCGGCGAATATCAAAAGCGCTTCAGCGACATGGCCGAGGCGATCACCGAGGAAATGGGTGCCCCGGCCTGGCTCGCCAAGGCGGCGCAGGCCCCGATGGGGATGGCGCATCTGCAGACCGCGATGGCCGTGCTCAAGGATTACAAGTTCGACGAGCTGCGCGGCACGACGATGATCTCGAAGGAGCCGATCGGCGTCTGCGCGTTCATCACGCCGTGGAACTGGCCGATGAACCAGATCGCCTGCAAGGTCGCCCCGGCGCTCGCGGTCGGTTGCACGATGGTGCTGAAGCCGTCCGAAATTGCGCCGTTCAGCGCCTATATCTGGACCGAGATCTTGCATGCGGCAGGCGTGCCCAAGGGCGTGTTCAACCTCGTCAACGGCGACGGCCCGGGCGTCGGTGCGGCGCTGTCGGCGCATCCCGATGTCGACATGGTCAGCTTCACCGGCTCGACGCGTGCCGGCGTCGAAGTCGCCAAAGCCGCCGCGCCGACCGTCAAGCGCGTGCATCAGGAACTGGGCGGCAAGTCGCCGAACATCGTGCTGGAAGATGCCGATCTGACCGCTGCCGTCACCGCCGGCGTCAAGGCGGTGATGATGAACTCGGGTCAGTCGTGCAACGCGCCGACGCGCATGCTCGTGCCCGGCGCCAGCATGGCCGAGGTCAAGCAGATCGCCAAAGCCGCTGCCGACGCGACGATCCCCGGCGATCCGAACGGCAATGCGACGATCGGCCCGGTCGTGTCGGAAACCCAATATAACAAGATACAGAGCCTCATCGAGGCGGGCATCAAGGAAGGCGCGACGCTCGTCGCCGGCGGCCCCGGCAAGCCCGAGGGGCTGGAGACCGGCTATTATGTGAAGCCAACCGTCTTCGCCGACGTGACCAACGACATGACCATCGCGCGCGAGGAAATCTTCGGACCCGTGGTAACCATCCTCGGCTATAAGGATGAGGCGGAAGCCATCGCGGTCGGCAACGACACCGTCTACGGCCTCGCCGCCTATGTGCAGGGCGAACGCGAGCATGCCCGCGCCGTCGCCAAGCAGCTACGCGCCGGACAGGTCAACATCAACGGCGCAGGCCCCGACTTCATGGCCCCGTTCGGCGGCTACAAACAGTCGGGTAACGGCCGCGAATGGGGCGACCACGCCTTCGCCGAATTCCTCGAGACCAAGGCGGTGCTTGGATATGAGGCCAAGTCGGCGGCGGAGTAGCTACCGCTTCTTCACAAACTCGGCGCGCAGAACCAGCCCCTTGATGCCCTCGTAACGGCAGTCGATTTCCTGCGAGTCGCCGGTCAGGCGGATCGACTTGATGACGGTGCCGCGGCGCAGCGTCTGGCCGGCGCCTTTGACAGTCAGGTCCTTGATCAGCGTGACGCTGTCGCCATCGGCGAGGAGGTTGCCGTTCGAATCGCGCACTTCGACACTGCCGCTCGCCGGTTTCGCGGCGGCGTCGGCGGCGCTGATCCATTCGCCGCTCGCTTCGTCATAGACATAGTCGTCGTCGCTCACGGCCAATCTCCATTCTTTCGCTGGTCCGTAGCGGCAAGCCGCGCCACTGTCGCCTCGATAGCGACGCCGGAGCAGGACGATGAAGCCGAGATTGCTGATCGACAGCGCCGACATTCCGGGCGGCGGCCAGCTGCGGCTGTTCGAGCGCGGCGGCGATTTCTCGATCATGCTCGGTGCAAACGAGCTCATGAACAGCCGGTTGAGCGGGTCCGAGCAAGCGCTTGCGACGCTGACCTGCGCGCGGCTGGCGACGGGCGCGTTGCCGAGCTTGTTGATCGGTGGCCTCGGTATGGGGTTCACGCTCCGCGCGGCGTTGGCCGCGCTGCCGGCGACGGCACGCGTGACCGTCGTCGAGCTGGTCCCCGAGGTTGTCGCCTGGGCGCGCGGGCCGATGGCGGCGGTGCACGGCGGCTCGCTGTCCGATCCGCGCGTCGCGATCGTCGAGGCCGATGCGGTCGATGTCATTGCGGGTGCCGACGCCGCCTATGACGCGATTCTTCTCGATGTGGACAATGGCCCGGACGGGCTGACACGCGCCGAAAACGACCGATTGTACGACCCGGCCGGGCTTCAGCGCATCGGTCGCGCCCTGCGCCCCGGGGGTATCCTGTCGGTCTGGTCGTCGGGGGCGGACGCCGGGTTCACGCGCCGCTTGCGGCAGGCCGGGTTCGACGTCGAGGAAGTGCCCGTCCGCGCCACGGGCCGGAGCGGCGCACGTCATCACATCTGGCTTGCGCGCTTACCATAAGCGCGAGATTGGCGCGGGCGCGGGAACCGGCCATAAAGCGCGGATTGACGCCAATCCCGGAGCGACGCGATGACCCTGAAGACCCCGATCTGCGACCTGCTCGGCGTCCAGCATCCGATCCTGCCCTTGGCGCACGCCCGCTGGTTGGCAGAAGCGCGGGTCGGCCGCGCAAGGCCGGGGCAGCGATAAGCGATCCCGTCATGACCGACCCCCAGCATAGAGGCGCTTCATCCGGCGCGCGCTTCGCGCGAATCGCCTTCGGCGTCGCCGCTGCCTATGGCTTCGCGGTTCTCGTGCCGGGACTTTTCGCCGAGCATTTGGTCGGGCCCGGCCCGATACCCCATCCCGAGTTCTACTACGGTTTCTATGGATCGGCGCTTGTCTGGCAGCTGCTTTTTGTCCTGGTCGCGCGTGATCCCGTCGGCTGCCGCTGGCTCATGCCGGTCGCCATGCTTGAAAAGGCCGCGTTCTTCATTCCCTGTTTGTGGCTCTACGCCGCCGGACGGTTGCCGATTGATGGCGCGTTCGTCGGGGGGATGATTGACGGCCTGCTCATGCTGCTCTTTGCTGTCGCCTGGCGGCGCACCCCGGCTGCACGGCCAGCCTGATCGATCTGGAGGCAAATCCCATCATGACCATCCGTACTCCGATCTGCGACCTGCTCGGCGTCGAGCATCCGATCCTGCTCGCAGGGATGGGCGGGGTGTCCTATGCCGAGGTCTGCGCAGCGGTCAGCGAGGCGGGCGGGTTCGGCTCGCTCGGCATGGCCGGCATGCCGCCGCACAAGATCCGCGAGCAGATGCAGCAGGTGAAATCGCTGACGAACAAGCCGTTCGGGGTCGACCTGCTCGCAGCCCAACCCGAGTCGCTGACCGCCAGCGTCGACATCATCATCGAGGAAGGCGCGACGGCGTTCATCGCCGGTCTCGGCGTGCCGAGCGCGATTATCGAGAAGCTGCATGCCGCCGGCATCATCGTCATGAGCATGTGCGGGACTGTCCGGCACGCCGTGAAGGCGGCGGAGGCCGGCTGCGATGTCGTGATCGCGCAGGGGACCGAAGGCGGCGGGCATACCGGCAGCGTCGCGTCGGTGGCGCTGTGGCCGCAGGTCGTCGATGCGGTCGACATTCCGGTCATCGCAGCGGGCGGCCTGTTCGACGGGCGCGGCCTTGCGGCGGCGCTGGCGTTTGGCTGTCAGGGCGTCTGGATGGGCACGCGCTTCATCGCGAGCACCGAGGCGCATGCCGGGCAGCCCTATAAAGACGCGATCGTCGCGATGAGCGAAGCCGACACGCTGGTCAGCCGCGTGTTCACCGGCAAGACGCTGCGCGCCATCGCCAATGACAGCAATCGCGACTTCGACGACCGGACGGCGAAGCCCTTCCCGCTACAGGTCATGGAATCGGTGCAGAAGAACCGGCTCGGGCCGATCAGCGGCATTTTGGACGTGGATGCCGCGACGCAGTGCCTCGCGGCGGGGCAGGGCGGCGGTGGCGTGCGCGAGATCCTGTCCTGCGCGGAAATCGTGCGGCGCACCTTGGCCGAGGCCGAAGCGACGCTGCGGCGTTTGCCGAAGCTGAAAGCCAATCTCGTGGCAAGCTACCCTGCGCATCGGGCGATGTAAGGGTTATGACCCGTCATCCCGGCGTTCGCCGGGATGACGGCTTTTTAGCGAGGTTCGACCATCGCCGGCACGCGCTCGGCTGCCTGTTCCACCGTGGTGCCGGGAACAGCCACATCGGTCGCCACCCCGCCTTCGGCTGCACGCAGAATCGCCTTCTGGATGCGTGGGTAAGTTCCGCAGCGGCAGAGGTTGGTGATCGTCTCGCGAATGTCGTCGGCGCTCGGGTGGCGTTTCTGCTTGAGCAGCGCGGCGGCGGCCATGATCATGCCGGACTGGCAATAGCCGCATTGCGGCACCTGCTCGGCAATCCACGCCTGCTGCAACGGATGCGAACGGTCGTCGCTCAATCCCTCGATCGTCGTGACGAAGGTTCCCTCGATACTGCCGATCGTGACCTGGCAACTGCGCTGCGCGACGCCGTCGATATGGACGGTGCAGGCGCCGCAGAGCCCCGCCCCGCAACCGAACTTCGTGCCGGTCAGGTTTGACGCGTCGCGAAGCGCCCACAGCAGCGGGGTTTCGGGCGGAAGCTGATATTGTACGGGGTTGCCGTTGACGGTGAAGCGAGTCATGCGACGGAGACTAGCCGAAGGAGCCGCGTGATGGAAATGCAGACATTGAGCCTCGAGGTCGCCGACCATGTCGCGCATGTGCGGCTGACGCGCGGCGAGGCGCTCAACACGATGAACGCCGCCTTCTGGACCGAGATGATCGACGTGTTCGACACGATCGCCGCCGACGGATCGGTGCGCGCGGTGGTGCTGTCCTCAAGCGGGAAACATTTCACGGCCGGGCTCGACCTGCAATGGGCGGCCGAGGACGGGCTCGCCAACCGCGACGGCGAGACCGCGCGCCTGCGCGAGCATTTCCGCCGCAAGGTTCTCAAGATGCAGGAGAGCTTCAACGTCATCGACCGCTGCCGCGTCCCGGTCATCGCGGTCGTGCAGGGCGGCTGCATCGGCGGCGGCGTCGATCTGGTGACTGCCTGCGACATCCGCATCGGCACCGCCAATTGTTTCTTCACGATCCAGGAGATCAATGTCGGCATCGTCGCCGACGTCGGCACCCTGCAGCGCATCCCGACACTGCTGCCGCAGGGGCTGATCCGCGAACTCGCCTATACCGGCCGGCGGTTCGGGGCCGAGGAGGCGCTGCGGCACGGCTTCCTCAACAGCGTGCTCGACAGCCAGGCGAACGCGGTAGATGCCGCGTTGGCGATGGCAAAGGAGATCGCGGGCAAGTCGCCGATGGCGGTCGCAGGCATCAAGCAGGTGCTCAATCACGGGCGCGGCCGCACGATCGAGGAGGGCCTCGAATATGTCGCGCTGTGGAATGCGGCGATGCTTCCGGGCGACGACTCCCGGATTGCGATCACGGCGCAGATGTCCCGGCAACCGGCAGAATTCCAGAACCTGAAGGCCGGGTGAACATAGACGCATCTCCGTGCTTGTGACGCTGTGGCGCGCTCCCTATAAGCCGCGAGACTCTGGCCGGGGCTCCGATCCGGCGCGTTGACCATTGAGGGCATGATGGCACGAACGACTACCTGGGCGATCGCTGTTGCGATGATGCTGCTTCCGGCGGTTTCGCAGGCGCAAACACCGGCTGCGGCACCGGCCGCAGGCGCGAATGCGCAAGCCGAAGCGGCGACCGTCGCCAAACCGAGCGAACCGGGCTCGACGCTGCTCGCGCCGGGCGTTGCTGCCAATTCGGGCGACGGCATGGGCTCAACCTCAGCGACGCGCGCTGCGAACACCGATGTTCCCGAAGTTCGCGTCGCCCCGACGCCGGGCATCGGCCAGCCAATCCCCGGTGGTACGGACCTGCAGCCGGCCGTTACGAAAATCGGCGAATATGGCCGCTGGCTCAACAACGACCTGCTGCTGCCGATCATGGGCGTTGTCGTCCTGATTGTGCTCGGCCTGCTCGGCTATGTGATGATCCGCTTCCGCGAAAGCGCCAATCCGGTTCCGTCGAAGACCTCGCACAATACGCTGGTCGAGGTGATCTGGACCGTCGTTCCCGTGCTCATCCTCGTCGTCGTCGCGGTGCCGTCCTTCCGCCTGCTCGCCAATCAATATGATCCGCCCAAGCCCGACCTGACGATCAAGGCAACAGGGCATCAATGGTATTGGGAATATGAATATCCCGACTATGGCGGGTTCAGCTTCGACTCGGTGATGCTGACCGACGCGGAATCGGCCGCCCAAGGGTCGCCGCGCCTGCTCGATGTCGACAACCGGATCGTCGTGCCGGCCGGTGCCACCGTGAAGGTGCTGACCACCGGTGCCGATGTGATCCACAGCTTCGCGATGCCGGCTTTCTGGCTCAAGATGGACGCCGTTCCGGGCCGCATCAACGAGACCTGGTTCAAGGTCGATCGTCCGGGCGTTTACTTCGGGCAGTGCTCGGAGCTGTGCGGCACCAAGCATGGCTTCATGCCGATCGCCATCGAGGTGGTCCCGGCAGCGCAGTTCAACGCCTGGGTCGCCAAGAAGGAAGCCGATAACGGCGGCAGCAGCGCCGGTCCGCGCTTCACGGCGGACGCAAAGGGCAAACTCACCCGCATCGCGGCGGCACCGGCGGCGGCAACGCCCGCTCCGGCCGCCCTCTAAGCGAGATACAGATCATGGCACATACCGCAGACGCACACGCCGCCGGTCACGACGACCATGGGCACGACGATCACCTTCCGGGGTTCTTCGCGCGCTGGTTCCTGTCGACCAATCATAAGGACATCGGGACGCTCTACCTGATCTTCGCGATCATCGCGGGCATCATCGGCGGCGCGATTTCGGGCATCATGCGCGCCGAGCTCGCGCATCCTGGCATCCAGTATCTGACCTGGATGACCAACGGCAACGTCGATGCATCCTACCATATGTGGAACGTGTTCATCACCGCGCACGGCCTGATCATGGTGTTCTTCATGGTCATGCCGGCGATGATCGGCGGGTTCGGCAACTGGTTCGTGCCGATCATGATCGGGGCGCCGGACATGGCCTTCCCGCGCATGAACAACATCTCCTTCTGGCTGCTGGTGCCGTCCTTCCTGCTGCTGCTCGGGTCGCAGTTCGTCGAGGGCCCGGCAGGCTTCAAGGGCGCGGGCACGGGTTGGACCGTCTATGCGCCGCTGTCGACCTCGGGTCACCCGGGGCCGGCCGTCGACATGGCGATCCTGTCGCTGCACCTTGCCGGTGCGTCGTCGATCCTCGGCGCGATCAACTTCATCACGACGATCTTCAACATGCGTGCACCGGGCATGACCCTGCACAAGATGCCGCTGTTCGTCTGGTCGATCCTCGTGACCGCCTTCCTGCTGCTGCTGGCGCTGCCGGTGCTCGCAGGCGCGATCACCATGCTGCTGACCGACCGCAATTTCGGGACGACCTTCTTCGATCCGGCCGGCGGCGGCGATCCGCTGCTCTATGAGCATCTGTTCTGGTTCTTCGGCCACCCCGAAGTCTACATCATGATCCTGCCGGGCTTCGGCATGATCAGCCAGATCGTGTCGACCTTCTCGAAGAAGCCGGTGTTCGGCTATCTCGGCATGGCTTACGCGATGGTCGCGATCGGCTTCATCGGCTTCATCGTCTGGGCACACCATATGTACACCGTGGGCCTCGACGTGAACACGAAGATGTACTTCACGGCGGCGACGATGATCATCGCGGTGCCCACCGGCATCAAGATCTTCTCGTGGATCGCGACGATGTGGGGCGGCTCGATCAGCTTCAAGACCCCGATGCTCTGGGCGATCGGCTTCATCTTCATGTTCACCGTCGGCGGCGTGACGGGCGTCATCCTGTCGAGCGCCGGTGTCGATACCATCTATCACGACACCTATTACGTCGTGGCGCACTTCCACTATGTGCTGTCGCTCGGCGCGGTGTTCGGCCTGTTCGCGGGCTTCTACTACTGGTTCGCCAAAATGTGGGGCCGCCACTACAATGAGTTCCTCGGCAAGCTGCACTTCTGGATCTTCTTCATCGGCGTGAATATCCTGTTCTTCCCGATGCACTTCCTCGGCCAGGACGGCATGCCGCGCCGCATTCCCGACTATCCGGATGCCTATGCGCACTGGAACCTGATCGCGAGCTACGGCTATGCGATCATGGCGGTCGGCATGCTGGTGTTCTTCATCAATGTGTTCTGGTCGCTCGCGGCCGGGCGCAAGGCGGAAGGCAATTATTGGGGTGAAGGCGCGACCACGCTCGAGTGGACGCTGTCGTCGCCGCCGCCGCACCACCAGTTCGAGACGCTGCCGATCATCAAGTAAGGCTTATGAACGTCACCGAGAGCAGTTTGGCCGTTCCAGCGGCGGGTGCCGATTGGCGCGACTATGTCGCGCTGATGAAGCCCGGCGTGATCCGCCTCGTGGTATTCACGGGCGCGTGCGGACTGCTGGCTGCCCCGGTGCCGATCCATCCGGTGATCGCCGCGACGGCCATCCTGTGCATCGCAGTCGCAGCCGGTGCCGCCGGTGCGCTGAACATGTGGTACGAGGCGGACATCGACGCGCTGATGAAGCGGACGCGCAATCGCCCGCTGCCCGGCGGCCGTATGGACCGGGGTTCGGCCCTGGCGTTCGGCGTCACAATGTCGATCTTCAGCGTGTTCGTCATGGGTGTCGGGGTCAACTGGACGGCGGCGGCACTGCTCGCGGCGTCGATCCTGTTCTACGTGCTGATCTACACGGTCTGGCTCAAGCGCCGGACCCCGCAGAATATCGTGATCGGCGGCGCGGCCGGAGCCTTCCCGCCGATGATCGGCTGGGCGGCGGCGACGGGTGACGTAACGCTGCTCCCCGTCCTGCTGTTCGCGATCATTTTCCTGTGGACCCCGCCGCACTTCTGGGCGCTCGCGCTGTTCATGAAGAGCGACTATGCGGCAGCCGGTGTGCCGATGCTACCGGTGACCGCCGGGCGTCGCGAGACACGGCGGCAGGTGCTCATTTACTCGCTGCCGCTCGTCGCGGTCACGCTGCTGCCGACCGCGCTCGGCCTGACCGGAACCTTCTTCGGAATCTCTGCGGCCGTGCTCGGCGCGATCTTCCTGTGGCTCGCCGTCGCGGTATGGCGGTCGCATGCGAGCGAGCCGGCACAGATGAAGCCCGAGAAGCGGCTGTTCGCCTATTCGATCCTGTATCTGTTCGCGCTGTTCGCGGCGCTCGTCGTCGATCGGATGTTCGCATGACCCCCTATGAGCTGTTTCTCGCCAAGCGGCGGTCGCGCAACAATGCGATCGGGCTGGTGCTCGGTGGTCTCGCGATCCTGTTCTTCGCGATCACCATCGCGAAGCTGATGTGATGGCAATTGCCGCAAACACCCGCGTCGGCCTGATGGCAGCGACCTTTGCGGCCTCGATGGTCGGTGCAGCCTATGCGGCGGTGCCGCTCTACCGGCTGTTCTGCCAGGCCACGGGCTTTCAGGGCACGACGCAGCGCGCGGAACAGGCACCCGGCGCGGTTGCCGGCCGCACGGTCAGCGTGCGCTTCGACGGCAATGTCAACGGCATTCCCTGGACGTTCGGCCCGGACAAGAACAGCGAAACGGTCAAGCTCGGGGAGAAGCGCATCGCCTTCTTCCGCGCCACCAACAATAGCGACGTGCCGGTTACCGGCGCCGCCTCCTACAATGTTTCGCCGGAGACGGCGGGGGCCTATTTCTCGAAGATTCAATGCTTCTGCTTCACCGAGCAGACGCTGCAGCCGCATCAGACGGTCGAGATGCCTGTCGTCTATTTCGTCAACCCGGACCTCGTGAAGGACCCCGATGCCAATCGCATCGAGGAAATCACGCTCAGTTACACCTTCTATCCCGTGGACAAGCCGCAGGCTGCCGGGCAGAAGGCAAGTCAAACCGCCCAGCCGAAACAAGGGTAAGCATATGGCCTCCGCCAAGACCCACGATTATCATATCCTGCCTGCCAGCCCCTGGCCGCTGATCGGCGCCTTCTCGGCGCTGGCGATGGCCGCCGGCGGCATCGGCTGGATGCACAAGCAGGCGTTCGGGCCCTGGGTGTTCTTTGCAGGGCTCGCGGGCGTGCTGTTCGTCTTCTGGTCGTGGTGGACCGACGTCGTGCACGAAGCCAACACCGGTGATCATACGCCCGTTGTGCAGCTGCACCACCGCTACGGGATGATCCTGTTCATCGCGTCCGAGGTGATGTTCTTCGTCGCCTGGTTCTGGGCCTATTTTAGCGCCTCGCTGTTCCCGTCCGCTGCCGAAGCCGTGGGCGGCGTCTGGCCGCCGAAGGGCATCGAGGTGCTCGATCCGTTCGAATTCCCGCTGATGAACACGCTGATCCTGCTGCTGTCGGGGACGACGGTCACCTGGGCGCATCATGCGCTCATCCACGGCGACCGCGAAAATCTGAAGCGCGGGCTGTGGCTGACTATCCTGCTCGGCATGACCTTCACGACGATCCAGGCCTATGAATATAGCCATGCGGCGTTCGGCTTTGCCGGCAACATCTATGGTTCGACCTTCTACATGGCGACCGGCTTCCACGGCTTCCATGTGCTCGTCGGCACCATCTTCCTCGCCGTCTGCCTGAAGCGCGCCTACAATGGTGACTTCACCCCGACCCATCATTTCGGGTTCGAGGCGGCGGCCTGGTATTGGCATTTCGTCGACGTGGTCTGGCTGTTCCTGTTCCTCGCCGTGTACATCTGGGGCAGCCATTTCGGCGCGGCGGTTCTCCCGCACGCGGGATGACCGATCCGGTCCGGGCCGGGGCGAAGGGCTGCTGCCCGCGCTGCGGCCGGGGGCGCATCTACAAGGGGCTGCTGTCGCTGACCGACCGCTGTTCGAATTGCGGGTTGGATATCGGCGCGTTCAACGTCGGCGACGGCGCGGCGGCGTTCCTGATCTTCTTCATCGGCGCGATCGTCGTCGGCCTTGCGATGTGGCTTGAGCTGTCGGTGTCGCCGCCATGGTGGCTGCATGTGATCCTGTGGCTGCCGCTGACAGTAGTATCGGCGATCCTGTCGCTGCGTGTCAGCAAGGGCATCATGCTCGGCCTCGAATATAAGCATGAGGCTGCCGAGGGACGCATCGACACCGGCGCATGAAGCGCGGCCTGCCCCTCGCGCCGACGCTGTTCGTGGCCATCGCCGTGCCGGTCATGCTGGCACTCGGCTATTGGCAATGGTTCGTGCGGGCGCCCTGGAAGGAAGCGCTGCTGGCACAGCTGGCGGCCAACGCCTCCGCGCCTGTCGTGGCCCTACCGGCGCAGCTGACTGAGCGCGACGCCTTTCGCCTGGTTCGGGCCGACTGCACGCGACTGAAGGCGCAGGGCATCGGCGGCGCAGCCGAAGGTACCGGCGGTGCGGTCGGGTTCCGGCATCTGGCGTTGTGCCAGCCGCCGGCCGGAGAGCCGGTCCTCGTCTCGCTCGGCGTCGCACGCGATCCGAAGCTGACCGTGGCAACACCGGCCAGCGGAGCTTTCACCGGCCGCCTCGTCCCGCGCAGCGGATCGCCGGCCTATCTGCTGGTCAGCGAGCATCCGGTGCCACCTCTGGCGGCAGAAACCCCGCCGGGCATCGACACAATCTCGAACAGCCACCGCTCCTATGGCATCCAATGGTGGGCGTTCGCGGTCACCTTGAGCATCATCTACGTCATCTATGTCCGCCGCTGGCAGAAATTGGCCGCAGTTGCGGTCTTGCCGCCCGAACGCTAAGCCGCTGCCGATGCGCTATATCAGCACGCGGGGCGCGGCTCCGGTTCTCGATTTCGAAGCGGTGACGCTGGCGGGACTTGCCGCGGACGGCGGGCTGTATGTGCCCGAAAGCTGGCCCGCGATGACGCGCGACGAGATCGCGGGGCTGGCGGGGCTCAGCTATGTCGAGACCGCCGTGCGGGTCATGCGGCCCTTTGTGGGCGACGCGCTGACCGAAGCCGAACTTCGCGCGCTGTGCACCGAGGCTTATGGCAGCTTCGCCCATGCCGCCGTCACGCCGCTCAAACAGCTCGACGCGACGCATTGGCTGCTCGAACTGTTCCACGGCCCGACGCTCGCCTTCAAGGATGTCGCGCTGCAGCTGCTCGGGCTGCTGTTCGAACGCTTCCTGTCGCGGCGCAGCGATCACCTGACCGTCGTCGGCGCGACGTCGGGCGATACCGGTTCGGCGGCGATCCAGGCGCTTGCGGGCCGTGACAAGGTCGACATCTTCATGCTGCACCCGCAAGGCCGCGTGTCGGAAGTGCAGCGGCGGCAGATGACGACGGTGATGTCGCCGAACGTCCACAATATCGCGATCCACGGCAATTTCGACGACGCGCAGGCGCTCGTGAAAGCGATGTTCAACGACGCGACGTTCGCGGCGAAGCTGAACCTGTCTGCGGTCAATTCGATCAACTGGGCCCGGCTGATGGCGCAGGTGGTCTATTATTTCTACGCCGCCGTCCGCCTCGGCGCGCCGGAGCGGCCGGTGGCCTTTTCGGTGCCGACCGGCAATTTCGGCGACGTGTTCGCCGGCTATGTCGCGGCGAAGATGGGCCTGCCCATCGCCAAGCTCATCGTCGCGACCAACGTCAACGACATCCTGCACCGCGCGCTGACCAGTGGCGACTATTCGACGGGCAGCGTGACCGCAACCGCCGCCCCGTCGATGGACATCCAGGTCAGCTCCAATTTCGAACGGTTGCTGTTCGAGCTGCACGGCCGCGACGGCGCCGCCAATGCCGCCGCCATGCGCGAATTCGAAACAAGCAAGCGCATGACCATCTCGCCGAACCTGCTCGCCGGGGCGTCGCTCTTCGACAGCGCCCGCATCGGCGAGGATGGCATGGCGATGGCGATGCGCTGGGCCCAGAGCGACTGCGGCGAAGTCATCGATCCGCATACTGCGATCGGCCTCATGGCCGCGCGCCGCGCCGACCTGCCCGCCGGCATCCCCATCGTGACGCTCGCGACCGCGCACCCCGCGAAGTTTCGCGACGCCGTCGAACGCGCCACCGGCGTGCGCCCGCCGCTGCCGCAGCGCATTGCCGGGCTGCACGACCGCGCCGAGCGCTATGACACGCTACCCGCCGATCTCGCGGCGATCGAGGCCTATGTGCTCGAGCGGGTGGTTGCGCGTTGAGCGCTGAACTCACCACGCTCGCCAACGGCCTGCGCATCGTCACCGTGGCGATGCCGGCGCTGGAAACCGTCGCGGTCGGACTGCACGCCGAGAGCGGTTCCCGGCATGAAACGGCGGCCGAAAACGGTGTTGCGCATATGGTCGAGCATATGGTGTTCAAGGGCACGCGCAGCCGCTCCGCCCGTCAGATCGCGGAGCAGATCGAAGATGTCGGCGGGGCGCTCAACGCCTATACGTCGCGCGACGGCACGACCTTCCACGCCCGCCTACTCGCGGGCGACCTGCCGCTCGGCATCGAAATGATCGCCGATCTGGTGCGCAACGCGCGCTTCGATGCCGATGAGCTCGAGCGCGAGAAGGGCGTCGTGCTGTCCGAGCTCGGCGAGGCCAAGGACACGCCGGACGATATCGTGTTCGACAATCTTCAGTCGGTCGCCTTCCCCGATCAGGCGCTCGGCCGCTCGATCCTTGGCGACGAGGCGAGCATTGCAGGGTTGGATACCGGCTCCCTGCGCCGCTGGATCGAGACGCAATATCGCCCCGGCTCGCTGATCCTGAGCGCCGCCGGCAAGGTCGATCATGATGCGGTCGTCGCGCTCGCCGAGCGATTGTTCGGCGATCTCGTCCCTGGGCGAAGGCCCGAGGCCAAGCGGGCGCAATTCGGCGGCAGCATCCACCTCGACTCGCGACGCTTCGAACAAGCGCATCTGACGCTCGGCTTCGAAGGCGTGGCGGTGCGCGACCCCGATCAATTGCCGCTGCGACTCTTCTCCGAGGCGCTGGGCGGCGGGATGTCGTCGCGGCTGTTCCAGGAGCTGCGCGAGGAACGCGGGCTCGCCTACAGCATCTACAGTTCCGAGACCCATTATGACGACACCGGGCTGTTCACCATCTACCTCGCGACGGCGCGACGCGATGCGGCGCGGGCGCTGGCGTTGGTCGACCGAGTCATGGGCGAATGCGTCGAGACGCTCGACGAGCGCGAAGTGAATCGTGCCCGCGCGCAAGCGAAGGCGGGTCTGCTGATGAGCCTCGAATCGGCGCAGGGTCAGGCGGATTTCTGGGCGCGCGGCCTCGCCATCTATGGCCGGCTCATGCCGCCGTCGCAGCTCATCGCCGAACTCGATGCGATCACTGTCGAGCAGGTGCGCGCGGCTGGACGGCGCGTGCTGTCGGGCCCGCGCGCGGCGGCGCAGATCGGAGCGCCGAAGCTCAAAGCCGCCTGATGGAGCTGCAAACCATCATCGCCGAACCCTGGCCCGACTTCGCGCTGGTCGATTCCGGCAACGGCCGAAAGCTCGAGCGCTACGGCCCGTACCGCTTCATCCGGCCCGAGATGCAGGCGCTGTGGCAACCGGCGAGCGACGACTGGAGCGCCGACGGCGAATTCGTCGGCGGCTCGGACGAAGACGGCGGCGGCCGCTGGAACCTGACCCCGCGCGTGCCGCAAGCCTGGCCGCTGGCGCGCGGCGATGTGCGCTTCTGGGCGTCCAATACGCCGTTCCGCCATATCGCCTTTTTCCCCGACATGGCCCCGCAGTGGGACTGGATGCGCGAACGGACCAAGCCGGGTGCCGAGATACTCAACTTGTTCGGCTATACCGGCGTCGGCAGCCTGATGTGCGCGGCCGAGGGTGCCCGCATCACGCATGTCGATGCGTCGAAAAAGTCGATTGGTGCGGCGGCGGAGAACCAGAAACTCAGCGGCATGGCCGACAGGCCGATCCGCTGGATTGTCGACGATGCGAGCAAGTTCACCGCGCGCGAAGTGCGGCGCGGCAAGCGCTATAACGGGATCATGCTCGACCCGCCGCGCTTCGGCCGCGGGCCCGAGGGCGAGGTCTGGCATATCGAGGAAGGCCTGCCGCGCCTGCTCGCCGATTGCCGCAAGCTGCTCGACGCCAATTCGTCCTTCCTCGTGCTGACCGTCTACGCGATCCGCATGTCGGCGATCGCCATCGGCAATCTGATGACCGAAGTCTGCGGCGACCTCGGCGGCCAGATCGACTGCGGCGAGATGACGATCCGCGAAGAGACGAGCGGGCGGCTGCTGCCGACCGCGATCTTCGCGCGCTGGTCCTCGACTTAGCTGAACATTCTCAAAGCGGTGACGGAGGCTTGCACCCTGCCCCGCTCACGCAACGCCTCAGAGCACCCTGCCCGCAATAGCGCGCAGCTTTTCGACTGTCGCGGCCGGGCGCAGTTCCTTGGCGGTCATCACGGCATGTTCCAGCGCGCGGTCACAGCCTTCGGCGCACTGTTCGCGGTGGCGCGCCAGCCGCGATGCGACCTGCAGCACCAGCCGGCGCGCGTTCTCGGCATTGGCGTGCAGCACTTCGATGACCTGCGCGACATCGACGGCCTCCCGGTCGCTGTGCCAGGCATCGAAATCGGTGACCATCGCGACGGTCAGGAAGCAGAGCTCGGCTTCCCGTGCCAGCGCCGCTTCGGGCATGTTCGTCATGCCGATCACGTCGAGCCCTGCCGCCCGGTACAGCCGCGATTCGGCGCGTGTCGAGAATTGCGGGCCCTCCATCGCGAGATAGCAGCCGCCGCGCCCGTACGGGATTTCGCACGCGGCGAGCGACTCCTCGGCAATGGTGGCGAGCCGCGAGCAGGTCGGGTCGGCGAAGGACACATGCGCGACGACCCCCTCCCCGAAGAAGCTCTTCGTCCGCCCGCGCGTCCGGTCGACGAACTGGTCGACGAGCACGAACGTCCCTGGCGGCAGCTCTTCCTTGAACGACCCGCACGCCGAGATCGACAGCACCTCGGTGCAGCCAGCCATCTTCAGCGCCGCGATATTGGCTCGGTAATTGATCTCGGACGGGCTCAGCCGGTGACCCCTGCCATGGCGCGGCAAAAAGACAACGTCGATCTCGCCGATGCGACCGGTGAGCAATTCGTCCGAGGGCGCGCCCCAAGGCGTATCGACCGCGCGCCACTCGGCGTCAGTGAGTGCCGCAAGCTGGTACAGCCCGCTCCCGCCAAGGATGCCAAGCTTCATTGCGCCGCTTCCACGAACAGATAATCATGCTGGCTGTCACGGGTCGACAGCGTGCGCTTGCCGTCCTTCATGCCGACGACAAAGGGGATACCGTCAATCGACGGGTCGACGGTCACGAACGACAGCGTTCCGTCCTCATTGGCGCGCGTCGCCATTGCGCTCGACCAGTCGGTGAACTCGAAACGCACCGACCCGCCGCTCCGCGTGACCCGGATGCGTCCCAGATCAGCATTGGTGTAGCCTGAGGCCAGTGCGTTCACCGCTTTCGCATCGGGCGGCAGCGTCAGATGCGTCCGGTCCTCGTCGCGAAGCGCCTTGTTGGCGGCAGCGGCCGCCGCGACTTGCGCTGCGGCTTCCGGCTTGCCGTCATACAGGAGTTCCAGCAGCCGCCGCTTGAACGGCGCGAGCAAGGTGTTGCCGCTGTCGGAATTGGTCAGCAGCACGGCGGCAACGCCCGCATCGGGCACAACATAGAAGTTGGACATATAGCCGGGCATCGAGCCACCGTGCTCGACGACGGCAACGCCGGTCCCCCGGTCCTCGAACAGCCCCATCCCGTACCAGACATCCTCGCCGGTCGGGACGCCGTGGCGTCTGCGTTCGAGCAGATTGGCGGCTGACACGACCCGGCGGCCATCCGGCAAAACGCCCTGGCTGAGTTCGAGCATTGCATAGCGCGCCACGTCATGCGCCGACGACCAAGCCCCGCCGGCCGGGCGGTAGGGAACGATCGACCAAGCGAGATCGTGGCTCGACACGGCGACCTTCCCGTTGGCGTCATAGCCGTGCGGCGAGGCATGGTTGCCGGCGATCGCCGTCTCAAACGAGAAGGTCGTATCGGCCATCCCGAGAGGCCCGAAGATGCGCTCGCGCATCGCCCGGTCATAGGCTGCCCCCGGCTCCAAGCCCGGATAGGCCGTCAATCCGCCGATAAGGCCACCGGCGGTGGTGATCAGATTGTTGTATTGGAACACCTCGCCAAAGCCGCTGGTCGGCTGGGTGCCGGCCAGAAGCTTGAACACATTCCCCGGCTTGGTGTCGCGCCGGGTGTTAAAAATCCAGTCGTAGTCCTTGCGCGGCAGGCCGGTGCAGGCACAGACGAGATGCCGCAGCAGGACCTTGCGTGTGGTCGCATCGTCACCGAGCCGGAACGCCGGGTAGATTTCGACCACCGGCCGGTCCCACGCCAGCTTGCCGTCATCGACAAGCGTCGCGAGCATCAGTGTCGACATGCCCTTGGTGTTCGACGCAATCATGAAGCGGCTATGCGCATCGACCGGCTCGGGTGAGCCGAGCCGCTTGACCCCCAGCCCGCCCTCGTAAACGACCTTGCCGTCCTGAATCAGCGCGATCCCGACCCCCGGCACGTCGAGTTGCCGCATGCCGTCGCGGACGAAATCGAGCAAGGCGGCGACGCGCGGCGGGTCGAGCTTTTGCGGCGTGCGTCCGGCGAAGGTCTCGCGCGAATAGCCGGGCGCGCGCAGGCTGCGGGTGACCAGACTAACGGCCGCGGCACGCTTGTCCATCGTCGCATCGGACGACTCGATCAAGGCGACCGTCCAGAGACCGGACGCCCGGACCGCATAGGCGAAGAGCGTCAGCTTTTCATTCGGCGACGTTTCGTAATCCACGATCGCCCGCGTGTCCCAGCCGTCGCGCGGCGCGCGGGGCGTGGTCAGTTTGGCAGCGCGGCGGAAGTCCGGGCGATAGCGATGCCAGGCTTCGGCAGTGGCCGCAGCGGGGTCGGCTGCCGTAATCCCGTCGATGACCGCGATGCGCGCATCGCCCTCGGGCGCTGCAAGGATGCGTACCGGCTGAGTCGTATCCAACGACCATCCGGCGGGGGCCGTGAAGGTCGCTCCGGCGGGGGTCGTGACCTGCGTTTCAGCTGTAAGGGGCGTCGCCGCAAGCGGGCGCGCTGCCGCAAACAGGGCGACAACGAGCACCCTCATCAAGAGACCCAATCGCATCCTATCTGTCCCCCAATGACCGCAATGAACGAGCGCCGTCACACTAGCATGACGGCGCTCGATTGCGAGTGGGGTGGCTCAGGCGGCGGTTGTCGCGGGACGCTTGTACTTGATGTCGGCCCAGACGCGCCGGTAGGTCAGGTAGGACAGGCCGGTCATGATCAGCAGGAAGATCAGGACAGCCGTGCCCGTCCGGTGCCGCGCTTCGAGCTTGGGCTCGGCGGCCCAGGTCAGGAAGGCCGCAACGTCGGTCGCCATCTGGTTGACGGTAGCCTTGGTGCCATCGTCATAGGTGACCTGGTCGTCGGCAGCGAGCGGCGGCGGCATCGCGATGTTGAGGTTCGCGAAATAGGGATTGTAGTAGAGCCCGTCCGGCGTCTCCCAATCCTTCGGCGGCGTCTTGCCATAGCCCGACACCAGCGAGTGGATATAGTGCGAGCCTTCCTCGCGGCCCTTCGCCATCAACGACAGGTCCGGCGGCAGCGCATTGTTGTTGGCAGCGCGTGCGGCGGTGTCGTTGAGGAACGGCCCGACCATCTTGTCGAACGGCAGCGCGTCACGCGTGATCGCCTCGCCGGTCTTGTCGTCGATCGCCGGAATCTTGTTGGTCCATTCCTTGGCGATAACCTTGATCTGCGCCTCGCTGTAGCCGAGGTCGGCCAGCGAGCGGAACGACACCTGCTTCAGGCCATGGCAGGCCGAGCAGACTTCCTTGAACACCTTAAGGCCACGCTGGAGCTGCGCCTTGTCATAGGTGCCGAACGGCCCTTCGAAGCTGAAGGACACCTCGGCCGGCGCCAGGTGATATTTCTTCACCAGGTCAGGCGTCGGGGTGTCGCGCGGCATGAAGGCGGCGACGAGGAGCGCGACCGCGAAGGTCAGGCCGGCGAAAAAGGCGATCAGACGAACCATCGGATGTGCCCCTTATTCGGCCGGCTGCGCGATGCCGGCGGGTGCGCCGCCATGGCTGTCGCCGGTCAGCACCGCCTCGCTGATCGACTTCGGCAGCGGCAATGGCTTCTCGAAGGACGACACCAGCGGCATCAGGATCAGGAAGTGGATGAAATAATAGGCCGAGGCGATCTGGCTCAGCCGCACGAACGGCTCCTCAGCCGGCTTGCCGCCGCAGTAAGCGAGGATCGCGACATCGACGAGCAGCGCGAGGAACATCCACTTCATCGCGGGCCGGTACTTCGACGAGCGGACCGGTGAGCGGTCGAGCCACGGCAGGAAGAACAGCAGAAGGATGGAGGCGAACATCGCCAGCACGCCCCAGAGCTTCGCCGGGATCCACAGGAAGTTCACCGTGAAGGCGCGCAGGATGCCGTAGAAGGGCCAGAAATACCATTCGGGCACGATGTGCGGCGGCGTCGAAAGCGGGTTGGCCGGCATGTAGTTGACGGGATCGCCCAGCGCGTTCGGCGCGAAGAACAGCACCGCGCAGAACAGCAGCAGGTAGACACCCAGACCGAAGCCGTCCTTCGCCGTGAAATAGGGGTGGAACGGGATCGTGTCCTGCGGACCCTTCACTTCGACGCCGGTCGGGTTTGACGAACCCGGGATGTGCAGCGCCCAGATCTTCAGGATCACCACGCCGAGGATGACGAACGGCAGCAGGTAATGGAGCGAGAAGAAGCGGTTGAGCGTCGCATTGTCAGGCGAGAAGCCGCCGAGCAGCCAGGTATGGATCGGCTCGCCGACGATCGGGATCGCCGAAAACAGGTTGGTGATGACGGTTGCGCCCCAGAAGCTCATCTGACCCCACGGCAACACATAGCCCATGAACGCGGTTGCCATCATCAGCAGCAGGATGACGATACCGAGCAGCCAGACCATCTCGCGCGGCGGCTTGTACGATCCGTAATAGAGGCCGCGGAAAATGTGGACGTAGACGACGATGAAGAAGAAGCTCGCGCCGGTCGCATGCGCATAGCGCAGCATCCAGCCGCCGTTCACGTCGCGCATGATATGCTCGACCGAGTCGAAGGCCAGCGCGGAATTGGGTGCGAAGTGCATCGCCAGCACGATACCGGTGACGATCTGCACGACGAGCGCGAAGCCCGACAGCACGCCGAAATTCCAGAGATAGTTGAGGTTCTTCGGCACCGGATAGCCGGCACCGACCGCGTTATAGACGAACCGCGGCAGCGGCAGCCGCTGGTCCATCCAGACCATGAAGCTGTTCTTCGGCTCGTAATGCTTGGCCCAGGGGAAGCTCATCGCTTGGTCCTCAACCGATCTTGACGCGCGTCGGCGTCATGAAGGCATATTCCGGCACCTCGAGATTCTTCGGGGCCGGACCTTTGCGGATACGTGCGGCGGTGTCGTAGGACGAGCCGTGGCACGGGCAGAAATAACCGCCGAAATCGCCGCGATTCTCACCCTCGCCCGCACCCAGCGGCACACAGCCGAGATGGGTGCAGACACCGAGTGTGATCAGCCAGTTGCTGTGTCCCGGCTTGGTGCGATCGGCGAGCGTCTGCGGATCGCGCAGTTCACTGACCGGCACCTTGTTGGCCGCAACCTGCTCGGCGGGCGTCAGGTTGCGCACGAACACCGGCTTGCCGCGCCAGGACACCTTGATCGCCTGACCGGCTGCAACCGGAGCCAGATCGACCTCGATCGACGACAGCGCGAGCACGTCCGCCGACGGGTTCATCTGATTGACCAGCGGCCACACCACCGTCGCAGCACCCGCGGCGGCAAACGCCCCGGTTGCGACATAGATGAAATCGCGGCGGCGAACGCCGTCTTCGCCCGTGCCCTCGTCCACACTCGCCATAGTGTCGTTCCTGAACCACCGTTGACGGGCCGTGGCCCGTTCATGAAGTTGTGCGCCTGATAGCGAGCGGCCTCCCCCGCCACAATAAGCATTTTCGCCAAGGCGCGCTCTGCACACAGCTGCAGGTGACGCGAAGCGTTCGGCACGCTAGTCGCCTGCCATGCGTCTTGCGCTTTTCCAGCCGGATATCGCCGGCAATGTCGGCACGCTGATCCGGCTCGGGGCCTGCCTCGGCGTGCCCGTCGAAATCATCGAGCCCTGCGGCTTCGCCTTCTCGCCCCGCGCGCTGCGGCGGTCGGGAATGGACTATCTGGAGAGCGGCGAGATCACGACACATGCGGACTGGGCGGCGTTCCGATTGGCGCGGCCGGAACGGCTGGTGCTGCTGACCACGCGCGGCAGCCTTCCGTATACCGAAGCGCAATTCCTGCCGGACGACATCCTGCTCGTCGGACAGGAAAGCGCCGGCGTGCCCAAGGAGGTTCATGCCGCTGCAGGCCTGCGGATCCGCATTCCGATGCGGCCGGGCCTGCGGTCCTTGAATGTCGCCGTCGCAGCCGCGATGGTGGCGGGAGAAGCACTGCGGCAAACGGGGGGATTCGCAGAATGATCGAGCTCGACGACGACCAGACCGCTGCCCAGACCTGGTTCCGCTCGCTCCGCGACAGCATCTGCGCCGAATTCGAGGCGATCGAGGACGAGCTCGGTGGCGACAGGCCGGCGGGGCGGTTCGAGCGGACCGCCTGGGACCGGGTCGATCACAGCGGCGCACCGGGCGGCGGCGGCGTCATGTCGGTGATGCGCGGGCGCGTGTTCGAAAAGGTTGGTGTCAACATCTCGACGGTCGGTGGGGCGTTCGACCCGGAGTTCGCCAAGTCGATCAACGGTGCGGCCGAAGATCCGCGCTTCTTCGCGACCGGCATCAGCCTCGTCGCGCATCCGGTCAATCCGCATGTGCCCGCGGTGCATATGAATACGCGCTTCCTGGTCACGACCAAGCGCTGGTTCGGCGGCGGCGCCGACCTCAATCCCGCGCTGCCGCAGGACGAGGACACCGCTGCCTTCAAGACGCGGCTCAAGCAGGCCTGCGATGCGCATGGCGCGGATTATTGGGACCGCTTTTCCGCCTGGTGCGACGATTATTTCTTCATCAAGCACCGGAATGTCAGCCGGGGTGTCGGCGGCATTTTCTACGATCATCTGAACAGCGGCGACCATGCGGCGGATTTCTCCTTCACGCAGGACGTCGGACTTGCCTTCCTCGATGCCTATCCGCGCCTGGTGCGGAAGCGGATGCGGCACGCGGCCTCGACAGAGGACCGGGCGCGTCAGCTCGCCTATCGGGGCCTCTATGCCGAGTTCAATCTTGTCTACGACCGGGGGACGCTGTTCGGGTTGAAGACGGGCGGCAATATCGAGGCGATCCTGATGAGCCTGCCGCCGCTCGCCACCTGGGAGTAATATGTCGCTGACCCCCGTCCCGGCGGGCCAGATCGCGACGATCGTCACGTCGCTCGAGATGCACAAGCGGCCAGCGCCGGGCGCGCCGGCGATGTCTGCGCTGAAGCTGGAGCGGTGGCGTGACCCCGACCTGGATCGCTACCGGGAGCTCTATCGCGCTGTTGGTACGCCGTGGCTGTGGTTCAGCCGTCTTGTCATGGCCGATGCAGACTTGGCTGCGATCCTCGGCTCACCCGACGTCACGGTTCACGCGGCGTGCCGCCGCGACGGAACCGCGGTTGGCATACTCGAACTCGATTATCGCGTGGCTGGCGAGTGCGAATTGTCATTCTTCGGACTGACCCCGGACATGACGGGACGGGGTGTCGGCGGCTGGCTCATGCAGCATGCGCTGCGGCTTGCCTGGCGGGAGGGAATCGAACGGGTGTGGGTCCACACCTGCACGCTCGATCATCCATCCGCGCTCGCCTTTTATCAGCGGCACGGCTTCACGCCCTATGCCCGCGCGATCGAAACCTTCGTCGATCCGCGTCTCACCGGCCATTTGCCGCGCGATTGCGCGCCGCATGTGCCGCTATTGGGATAGCTTGCGGTAGGCGACCACACCTGCGCCCTGGCTGATCAGACTGAAGCCTGTGCTGACCAAGGCGAGCAGTGTCGACAGCAACAGGCTGGCGATGGCCGCCTTACCAAAGACCAGCGAGACAAGCACGTCGCCGACCAACTTGATCAACCCGGTCGTGAACACTACCGCGAAGCCCAGCGTGAACAGAAACCCCAGCAACGGCAATGTTGACCCCGAGGTCATTCCCCAGGCCCGTGCAAGAGTACGCCACGCACTGCGTTCCTCGGCGAACAGGGTCGGGATCAGCGTCGAAATACGCGCGGCCACGTAGAGCGCCCCGACGACAAACGGCAACACCAATGTCAGCATCGCGGGCGTTGGCTTCGCCATCTGCGCCGCCGTCGGCGCGCCGCCGAGCGACGCGGCCAGCAGGGCAGCGACAAAGGCAACCGGGATCAAAATCCCGATGATCATCAGCAGTGCGAGCAGGATGCGCGGGACCAGATGGAAGGCGCGGCGCAGCGCATCGCCGACCGTCTGCGGCCCGTTCGCCCCGCCCAAAAGAATGCCCGCGATCGCGATCTGTCCATAGATGGCGATAAGCGCCGCCAGAAGCGATCCGAATGCCGGCCGGGTCGCCATCGCCGCGCCAGCCTTGGCGGGGGCGAACAGGTCGAGTGCCAGCTGCGGCAGGAACAGGAACATGGCCGCGACCCACAGAAGCGACGCCGAGTGCATCCGCACCAAGGCGATCCCTTCGGTCCAGAGACCGGCGACTGTCAGTCGGCCGCGCTGGTCCCCCTCGGCCATGCTCAGGCCGCCCGCTCGATACCCTTTTCGGCGAGCAGTGCCTGGAGTTCGCCTGCCTCGTACATTTCCATCATGATGTCCGACCCGCCGACCAGCTCGCCCTTGATGTAGAGCTGCGGCACCGTCGGCCAGTTCGAATAATCCTTGATGCCCTGACGAAGCTCAGGGTCGGCGAGCACATCGGCCGACGCATAATCGACGCCGAGATGATCGAGGATCGCCACCGCCCGGCTCGAAAAGCCGCACTGCGGGAACAGCGGCGTGCCCTTCATGAACAGCACCACGTCATTGGCGCTGAGCTGCTCGCGGATCATGTCTTGAATCGCCATATCTTTACTCCTGCGGCACGGCGGTGGTCAGCGCCAGCGCGTGCAATTCATTGCCCATGCGTCCGCCAAGCGCGCCATAGACCAGCTGATGCTGGCGGATGCGCGGCAGCCCGGCAAAGGATTTTGATACGACGCGCGCCTGATAATGGTCGCCGTCGCCGGCAAGGTCGGTGATCTCGATCGTCGCATCGGGAAGCGCAGCGCGGATCATCGCCTCGATATCGGCCGCGGCCATTGCCATCTCAGGCGGCCATGATCTGGCGGCGCGCCTCGGCGGCTGCGTCGGAGAGCGCCTTGCGAACGCCCTGCTCGCTAGCGTCGATCCCGGCGGCGATCAGGTCGCCAAGCACCTTGCCGATGACATCATCGTCGCCAACCTCGATAAAATCGGATTGCACGACAGCCTTGGCATAGACCTCCGTATCAACAGCCGACAGCCCGAGTTGCGCTGCAGCCCATTCGCCGAGCAGCTTGTTGCGCCGAACGGTGATCTTGAACTCAAGCTCGGCATCATGCGCGAACTTGTTCTCAAACGCCTGTTCGCGGCCGTCGAAGGTGGTCATGGAATCTCCTGTGCGTGACCACGCCTAGATAGAGCGGGCTGCGCCGCGCTTCAACCGACCGTCTTGCGGCGGCGCAGCAATTCCGCCACCCTCTCCTGCGGGTTATCGGGGGCGATATGGTCGGTGAAATCGAAGCATTCGGCGGGTTGGCGACGGCGGGGCTTGCGGCGTCTGTCATCGACCGGTCCGAAGGCCATGCCGGCGACGCTCAAGCCAATTGCGCAAATTGTGACGCGCCACTCACCGGCAATTTCTGCGCGAATTGTGGCCAGTCGGCGCATGTTCACCGCACCGTCGGGCATCTCGTCGAGGAATTCACCCACGGCATCCTGCATGTCGATACCAAGGCATGGCGGACGCTGCCCCGCCTCATATTCCAGCCCGGCAAACTGACCCGCGAATATATCCACGGCAAACGCGCGCGTTACATCGCGCCGCTCGCCCTGTTCCTGTTCACGATTTTCCTGATGTTTTTCGTGTTCGGTTTCATCGCCGACTCGATCGATTCGAACAAAGTCATGCAGTTCGACGGCTCGCCGGTGAACGTGTCCGATGCGCAGGACAATCTCAACGAGGCGCGCGAAGAGCTCAAGGACGCGCAGGCCGAACTCGCCGAGGCCAAGGCCGACCCCGATTCGCCGCCCGGGCTTGCCGGAACCTTCGCCGGAAAAGTCGCGGCGTCGCAGGCCGGCGTCATGACTGCCGAGGAAGCGCTGAAGCGGGCCAAGGCTGCACCGACCAAGGTCCGCAAGGCGCCTGAGAAAATGACCTGGCAGCAGCGCGTCCAGGAGTTCGCCAAAAGCGACGACAGCACCGTCAACCTCGGCTCTCCCGAGCTCAACAAGCGGGTCCGCCACGCGCTCGAAAACCCCGACCTCGCACTCTACAAGGTCGAGCAGAAAGCCTATAAACTGAGCTTCCTGCTGGTGCCGCTGTCGCTGCCCTTCCTGTGGCTGCTCTTCCCCTTCCGCCGCAACGTCAACATGTACGACCACACGGTGTTCGCGCTCTATTCGCTGTCGTTCATGTCGCTGCTGGTCATCGTCTTTGCTCTGACGATGCAGGGGCCGCCGTGGCTGACGAGCATCACAAGCATGCTCTGGTTCGCGGTGCCGCTGCACATGTTCGCGCAGCTGAAGGGGACCTACCAATTGGGCTGGCTGGGTGCGCTCTGGCGGACCTTCTGGTTGCTGATCTTCTCGTTCCTGTCGCTCGCGATCTTCCTCATCGGCATTACCGTGCTGGGTCTGATCGACTGACCGTCGCGCGCAGCCGGACCGGATTGAACAGCGACCGCGCCTCATAGCGGCCGAGCGGCTCGGTCCAGCCCGGTTCGCTCGCCAGCCAGGCGGCGATCCGCGCATGGGCCTCGTCGGGCTTGGCGAGCGGGATCGCAGCCAGCGCCAGGCTGGCGATGCGCACCGCCGCGCGATGCTCCGACAGCCCGTCGCCGGCATAGCGTTCGTCGATGCCGCCCAGCATCGACCGCGCTGCCGACAGCATCGACCGTGCCGCAGCGGCATCGCCGAGGAACAGCGCCCCATCGGCTGCCCGCACCGCGCGGCGCACATCGTCAAGACGCGCTGCCAGCGTCGTCGGCACGCTGACCTCCGCTGGGCAGTTGGCAGGTCCGAGCGCACCGACATAGGCGACCAAGCCGGCAACAACGCGCGGCGGCGGGTCCGCGCCGTCAAACTCCTCAGCGATCAGACCGTGCACAAACCCGTCGACACCCTGCCGAACCCGCAGCCGCTCACGCGGGCCGCTGAGGTCCGGAATCGGCTTGGGGTTGTCGATACCGTCGCCGCGGTGCGAACTCATCAGCGATGAGGTGACATCGACGGTGCCCGGTGCGCCCGACAGCCCGGGAAACACGAAATCCGGATTGCCGCGCCCGCTGCGGTGGCAGGCATTGCACGACAAGCCCTGCCGCGCCGCCTGCCCGCCCAGCAGCAGCGGGTCGCGGAACGCCGCGCGGCCGATCTCGACCGACAGCGCTTGTCCCGGCTCTTTCGGCAGCCGCAGACATTCGGAGGGCTCGCTGGTCAACAACGCCACGGCATCGCGGTCGGGCGCGATCCAGCGCGCGGCGCGAAGCGGGATGTCATGCGCGGGGCCGGCCGCCGCCAACAGGATCAGGAGTGCGAGGCTGCGTCGACCCATCGCCGCAATTCGTCCGCCTCGGCGCATCCGAAGCCGCAGATGCCATCGAGCTTCGCAAGCATCGAGCGCGCGCCCGCGAGATCGCCGCGCTCGACCTTCAGCTCGCCATAATATTCGGTCGCGCCCCTGTGGTTCGGCGCAATGTGCAGCGCGGCAAGATAATAGCCCTCCGCCACGTCATATTGCCCAAGCTTACGGTTGGCGAAGCCAAGATAGGTCAGCACGTCGGGATGCGCGCCAAAGGCCGCCTCAGCGCGCTTCAGCGCGGCGATCGCCTCGGCATAGCGATGCTCATTGATAAGGCCGACCGCAGCCAGATAGGCGCTGTCGCCACCCTTCGCGTCGGCGAACAACAGGCTCGGCCGCGTCTCGACGGCGGCGGATGGCTGGCCGAGCGCCAGCGACACGGCGGCCACCGCGCTCTTCAGGTCCGCCGCCTGCGGACAGGTCCCCGCACAGGCGGTATCGCGCGCCTTCAGCGCCTCCAATTCTGCCTTGGCCTTGTCCATCTCGCCGGTTTTGGCGAGCGCGACACCGAGCTCGCGATGCGCAACGATCATCGTATCGTCGAACTTCACCGCCTTGGCGTAGGATTTGACCGCCGCCTTCCAGTCCCCGCCCCCGGCCTTCGCCATACCCATCAGATAATGGACGTTCGCAGCCTTCGGCGTCACCGCCAGCACATGTGCGAAGTTGCGCGCGGCCTGTGCATAGCTGCCGGCCTTCAACGCCTCGACGCCGTCGCGATATTCGACCGCCGGGTCATATTGCGGCTCGGAGGAACTCGGCATCTCCATGCCACCACCCCCGCCGCCGCCCCCCGACGCGATCGCGACCTGCGAAACCCCCAGAAGGATCGTCGCGGCGAGAATTGCGATGCCGGCACGTCGAGCCATGTCACCCTCCCAAGCGTAGCTGGGGCGAGCTTACATCCAGCAAAGTCGTTTCGCCAGCGTCGGCTTTTCGACGGTGCGCCCCGCGGAAACTCAAAGCGGACGATGGCCACAATGACCTGCTGACATGCGAGGCCGCCAGCTGAGACGAGGGCTCGAGGCTTGTTCTTGTTCCTGCTTGCGGTGGCGCGGCCGAGTCACGGCCAGCCAAAGCGGCTCGAGGAAGATAGGCAGAGCGTCCGCTCACGACTCCATTGCCGTCACATGCGCGCGGCCTGCAGATTCCGGATTCCGGACGTGTAAATGACTTTGCGACGTTGCCGAGAAGCTGTTCTATCGACATTGTCTGCCAATGAGCGACGCCCTTCCTCTCATGCCCGACGAGCGCCTTCGCGAGGCGTTAGAGGCGGTCTATCGGGAGTTCAATGCCCCTGTTCCGGCGATAATCGAAGGTTGCCCGTGCTGCATGTCAACGCGCGGTACAGACATTTTGCTTACTACACCATTGCGGGAGCTTACGGGCCAAGCGCTTTGGCGGTATGTGTCGGGAGTTTTTCTGACGGTCGGGGACGAGCACGACTTCCGGTATCTGCTGCCCCGTATTCTTGACGTGTCGGTGACCGACCCCGGAAACTCAAACGGTCCTGAAATCGTCTTGGGCAAACTCAAGCTCGCGGGGTGGCGGTCTTGGTCGCTCGATAGGCAACAGGTGGTCGAGGCATTTGTCGATGCTTGGTTTGAACGCGCGCTTGTAAGCGACTTAAGCGAGGCGGATGACGGCTGGATCGGCACGGAAGCTGAAAGCGTGCTGTGCGGCGCGGCGCGAGCCGGAATGCCGTTAGACCGCTGGATCGCGCGATTGCATGAACTGGACGCGGCTCTGATCCTCGCCGACATACAAGCGCGGTTCCCAGCAAAAATATCGGGGTTTTGGAAGGACGCGCCTTCAGGCTTTCGAGAAATGTCAGCGATGTTAGCCCAGGGCAAGGCATAGGCCCGCCTTCTGCGTTTACATGCTTGAAAGCAGACCGGGCGCTTTCCACCCAAAAGCTGCCGGATGCGCGCCTGCCTAAACCGCCCCGTCGATGGCATCGCCCGGTTCGAGTCCGATCCGCTCGCATTCACCCGCGTTCAGTTCCAGCACCGCCGCCGCCGGCCCCACCGAATAGAGCGGCGTTCGCGATTTCGGTTCGCCGTGCACGATATTCAGCACCTTGCCGTCCGCTGCGATGAAGATGATGTCGAGCGGCAGGTAGGTATTCTCCATCCAGAAGGAGGCGAAGCGCGGCGGCTTCATCGGGAAGATCATCCCGGCATCGCGTGGCATCGTCTTTCGGAACATCAGGCCACGTGCCTGTTCGGCTTCCGTCGCGGCGATTTCCACCCGGTAGCGGTGCGCTTTGCCGCTGCTCGGGCGCGCGGTGACAGTGGTCAGTGCGAGTTTCGAAACAGCGGCTGGAGCGGCCTGTACGCGCGCTTCGCTGCACGCGACCGATCCGAACACGGCGACCGCCGCAAGAGCCGCCACGACTGCCCGGCTGCTGCGGGCCCGCAAAATCTGCATCACACGGTCTCGATGACGATGGCCAATGGCCCCTTCTGGCCCGGCGCGATGCGCGCGCGCAAGGCCTGACCCGGCATCAGCTCGACGAGACCCGCCCGGCGCACCGTTTCCATGTGCACGAAAATGTCGGCGCCATCAGGGCTGCGCGACACGAAGCCATAGCCTTTGAGACGATTGAACCATTTGACGGTGACCGATTCAAACTCGCCGGCGCTGTCCAGCAGGTCGAGCGGATCGCTGCGGCTCGCCGCGCGCTGCATCGCCGCCTCGGGGTCGGGACCGATCGCGGTGGTCAGATCGAGACCGAGGATTTTTCGGGCCTGCCGCCCACGATCGCGCTGCACGGCAAGGCAGGTGACCATCGCGCCTTCGGGCAGCGTGCGCCGCCCGACTTCGCGCAAGACCGTGAAATGCACGAGCACATCGCCGCTGCCGTCGTCGGGTACGATAAAACCGTAACCGCGAACCGCGTCGAACCATTTGACCGCGCCGCACACCTGTACGTCGTCAGCCCCTGCCACCCCGGAATCGTCGTCGCGCTTAAGCAACGCGTGCTCTGGCATACTGCCTCCCACGCAACCTTGTTGTCTGCCCCGGCACCTTGCTATCACATTCGTTCATATTGGCGAAAGAAAACTGTTGCGGAAGTGCACCGGTTGACCCGTCGCCATTCTAAGCCGTTATCACGGCTGGCTTTCAACGGACTCGCAAGGAGCATTCATGGAGCTGAAAGGCGAAACCCTGATCGCGGCACCGCGTGAGTCGGTATGGGCCGCACTCAACGATCCCGATGTGCTCGCGCGTTGCATCGACGGTGTCGAGACGCTGACCCGCAGCGGCGACAACCGCTTCGAGGGCAAAATGAACGCGAAGGTCGGCCCGGTGCGCGCGACCTTCACGGGGGCCGTTACGCTGGAGAATCTCGACCCGCCAAACGGATATACGCTCGTCGGCGAGGGCAAGGGAGGCGTCGCCGGCTTTGCCAAGGGCGCGGCGGAAGTGGTGCTCGCCGATGCGACCAGCGAAGGCGGTGCGCCCGCCACGCTGCTGACCTACCACGCAAAATCGACGGTCGGTGGCAAGCTCGCGCAGCTCGGCGCGCGGCTGATCGAGGGCACGGCCAAAAGCTACGCCGAGAGCTTCTTCGCGAAGCTCAAGGCCGAACTCGAGGGCACTTCGAGCCGCGACATTCCGCCGCAGGTGGGGGCGCCGAACGTCGGGATCGGCTCCGATGCCGGCGAAACGGTCGCTGCCGCGGCAGCCGTGTCCGCAACCGATTCGGCAACGCCGAGGCGCGCCGATAGCGACGGGCTGTCACCGCTCGCTTGGGGGCTCATGGTTGCGGCCCTGTCAGCGGCGCTGGTGATCGCGCTGCTGATGATGTCGTGAGCGACGACCTCGACCATGTCCTGACAGCGGCACGCGACTGGAATGCCGCCGGGCACGGCGTCGCGCTCGCGACGGTGATCCAGACTTGGGGATCGGCGCCACGTCGCAAAGGTGCCCATCTCGCCGTGCGCGATGACGGGCTGTTCGAAGGCTCGGTCAGCGGAGGCTGCGTCGAAGGCGATGTGATCTCCCAGGCCATCGACCTGATCGGCACCAAGGGTTTCGCGCAGCTCGATTACGGCGTCGCGGATGCGCAAGCGTGGGAGGTCGGCCTCGCATGCGGCGGGCGCATTTCCGTGCTCGTGCAGGCGGTGGACGACAGTCGCTTTCCCCCCGCACTGCTGGATCGCATCCTGTCGGCACGGCAGGCGGGCGCGCGCGTCAGCGTTGCGACCGATCTCGCAACGGGCCACTCCGCCGAGGCTGCGGCTGGCGATTTCGTCAATGTCTATGAGCCGCCGCTCAAGCTCGCGATCGTCGGTGCCGTGCACATCGCACAGGCGCTGGTGCCGCTCGCCGTGTCGCTCGGCTATGACGTGCGCGTCGTCGATCCGCGCGGCATGTTCGCCGCCGCCGAACGCTTTGCCGGACTGGATGTCGATCCCCGCTGGCCCGACGAAGCGCTCGCCGACTGGGGCCTCAGCGCCGCGAGCGCCGTCGTCACGCTGACGCACGACCCGAAGCTCGACGACCCGGCGCTGATCGCGGCACTGCAGTCGCCGGCCTTCTACATCGGGGCGCTGGGCTCGCGGAAAACGCATGCGGCGCGGCTGGAGCGGCTTCGCGCGGCGGGGTTCGGCGACACCGATCTTGCACGTATCCACGGCCCCGCAGGCCTCGACATCAGGGCAGCCAATCCTCCCGAGATTGCGCTGTCGGTCGCCGCGCAGATGGTCGCGGCATGGCGGGCGGAGCGGAGCTGACCCATGCAGTTCGGCGACCGGCCTCTCGCAGCCTGCACCGGCGCGCTGCTGGCGCATTCGCGCACCATCGGCGGCCGGCGGCTCGCCAAGGGCCACCGGCTGACCGAAGCTGACATCGCCGACGCCGCAGCGGCCGGCCTCGACTATCTGACCGTCGCCGTGCTCGACCCCGGCGATGTTGGTGAGGCGGAAGCGGCCGCCGCGATCGGCAAGGCGCTCGCTGGGTCTGGTGTCGCCGCGCTTCCGCCCGTTCATGGCCGCGTCAATCTCGCCGCCGACAGCGCCGGGCTGCTGCAGTTCGACGCGCAGGCGCTGTTCGCGCTCAACCGCATCGACCAGAGCCTGACCGTCGGTACCACCCTCCCCGCGACCCGCGTCGCCGCCGGCGAAATCGTCGCGACAATCAAAGTCATCCCCTATGCCGTGCTGGGTGCCGTGCTGTCGGCTGCGCTGGACGCGGCGACTAAGGCCCTTCTGTCGGTGTCATCCTTCCGCCCGCGTCGCGCGTATCTGATCCAGACCCGACTCCCCGATCAGACGGACAAGCTGCTGGCCAAGACGATGACTGTCACACAGGCACGCCTGACCATGCTTGGCGGCACGATCAGCGGCCGTTGCACGTGCGGGCATGACGCGGCCGAGATCGCCGCAGCCATTCGCGGTGCGGACAGCGACCTCGTCCTCATCGCGGGGGCGGCCGCCACCGTGGACTCGGACGATATTGTTCCGGCCGCGATCCGCCTCGCCGGTGGCGAGGTCGTCCGCGTCGGCATGCCCGTCGATCCCGGTAACCTCCTCGTCCTTGGCGAGATCGGCCACCGCCCCGTGCTCGGCCTGCCGGGTTGTGCGCGATCGCCCAAGCGCAATGGCGTCGATCTCGTGCTCGAACGCCTGTTTGCGGGCCTGCCCGTCACCTCCGACGACATCGCCGCGATGGGCGTCGGCGGCCTGCTCGCCGATCTCGGCGAACGGCCCGAACCGCGCAGCCGCAGCCGGGCGCAAACCGGGCCGATCGGGGCGATCCTGCTTGCCGCGGGCAAGTCGACGCGCATGGGCGGCGCGAACAAACTGGTCGCGGACCTCGAAGGCCGTCCGCTGGTTGCGCACGCGGCCCGCGCGATCACCGATGCCAAGCTGCCTTTGATCGTCGTCACCGGCAATTCGCCCGAAGCCGTTGAACATGCGCTGGCCGCAACCGACGCGGCTTTCGTCCACGCCCCGGACTTCGCCGAGGGCCTCAGCCGCTCGCTCAGGGCCGGTGCACTAACGGTCCCGCCCGACTGGCGTGCGGCGCTGGTCTGCCTCGGCGACATGCCGCGCATCACGCCTGCGATCCTTCGCGCGCTTACGGCGGCTCTCAAGTCCGACGACGGGATTGTCGTCCCGACCTCGTCAGGCAAGCGCGGCAATCCCGTGCTTTGGGGCCGTGCCCATATCGCCCGGCTCGCCGCGCTTGAGGGCGATGTCGGCGGCAAGGCGCTGCTCGGCGAACTTGCCGATCATGTCATCGAAGTCGAGGTCGATGGCGATGCGATTTTTGCCGATGTCGACACGCCTGCCGACCTGAAGGCGATCGGCGGCTGACCATGGCCTTCGATCCGTTGCAGCCTTTCCTTCTGCTTGACGACGCCCGATCGGTTGGTGCCAAGCCTTCGAAACTGTTCAGCGCGCCGGTCGAGATCGTGCAGGCTGACACGCCCGATCAAGTGCCCGCCGCGCTCGAACGGATTCGCGGTGCTGCGAAGCGTGGGCTGTGGGCGGCAGGATTTGCGGCGTTCGAACTGGGCTATGCGCTAGAGCCGAGGCTGCTCCCACGCCTGCGCCAACCCCGGACGCCGCTTCTTTGGTTCGGCCTGTTCGAGCGCCGCCAGCTGCTGACCGGCAATGAGGTGCGCGATCTGACGGCCGGACGTGCCAGCATCACGGGTTGGTCACCCGCCACTCAGGAATCCGACTACGCCGCGGCGTTGGCTCGCGCCCAAGAGCTGATCGCAGCGGGCGACATCTATCAGGTCAATCTGACCTTTCCGACGCAGGTTCGCTACGATGGCCACCCGATGGCGCTCTACGGCAGGCTTCGGCAGGCGCAGCAGGCTCCGTACAGCGCGCTAATCCTCACCGGCAGCGATTGGTACCTTTGCCTGTCGCCCGAAATTTTCTTCACGCTCCAGGATGGGGTGCTCAAAGCCCAGCCGATGAAAGGCACTGCGGCCCGCGAGTCGCGCCCCGAAGCCGACCGCGCTGCCGCCCGCGCGCTGGCGGCCGACAAGAAGAACCGCGCCGAAAATCTGATGATCGTCGACCTGCTGCGCAACGATCTGTCACGAGTTGCCGAGGCTGGATCGGTCGATACCCCTGCGCTCTTCGAGGTCGAAAGTTATCCGACCGTTCACCAGATGACATCGACGGTGACTGCGCGCCTACGCGGCGGCATCGGCCCCGTCGACGTGCTGTCGAAACTGTTCCCCTGCGGGTCCGTGACGGGCGCGCCGAAAATCCGGGCGATGGAAGTCATCGCCGACCTCGAACCGCAACCACGCGGTCTTTACACGGGATCGATCGGCTTCATCGCGCCATCGGGCGACGCCATGTTCAATGTCGCGATCCGCACCCTGACAACAGACGGCAGCGGCGAGGCAAGAATCGGCCTCGGATCCGGCGTCGTCGCGGACAGCGATGCCGCTTCGGAATGGGCCGAATGCCTCGCCAAGGGTGCCTTTCTCGACCGCGCGGCCCGCCCGTTCGATCTCATCGAAACGATGCGCTGGGAACCCGGCGAGGGATTGCTGCGGCTCGACCTGCATTTGGCCCGCCTCAAGGCCTCCGCACGTTACCACGGCTTCCCGTTCGACGCGCACGTCTTCGGCAATCTATTGCAGCAAGCCGTGGGCGGCCAGCCCGGCGCGTTGCGGGTCCGCCTGCTTCTGTCGGCAAGCGGCGAGATGGCAGCGCACACATCCGCTGCGCCTGACACACCCGCGGAACCTGTATCCGTTCGCCTCGCAACACTGCCGGTCGCTGCCAATGATATGCGTCTCGCGCACAAAACCACCGACCGCGCCTTCTACGACGATGCGCGTGGCAACAGCTTCGAAGTCGCGTTCGTGTCCGCCGACGGTCACGTCACCGAAGGCAGTTTCACCAACATCTTCGTGGAGCGCAACGACAAGCTGCTGACGCCTCCGCTCGACCATGGCCTGATTCCGGGCGTGTTGCGTGCCGAACTGCTCGCCGGCGGCCGGGCCATTGAGGCCCCGCTGACGCCAGCCGACCTTTCGCAGGACTTTCTCATCGGCAACTCGCTGCGCGGATTGTTACGTGCTCGGCTGGTCACATCCTGACCCCCCCGCTATAGCGACGCCGCACCGCAGCATTACCGGAGTCGCATCTCCCATGGCCTTCCTGTCCGCCGCCATCCAGCGCATCCAGCCGTCCGCCACTCTCGCTGTCACTGGCAAGGCGGCCGACCTGAAAGCGGCAGGGCGCGATATCATCAGCCTCGGCGCGGGCGAGCCCGACTTCGACACGCCGGACTTCGTCAAGGAAGCCGCGATCGAGGCGATCCGTCGCGGCGCGACGAAATACACCGCCGTTGACGGCACGCGCGAGCTGAAGGAAGCGATCCGCGCCAAGTTCAAGCGCGACAACAGCCTCGACTACGGACTCGACCAGATCACCGTGAACGTCGGCGGCAAGCAGACGATCTTCAACGCACTGGTCGCGACGCTCAATCCGGGCGATGAGGTGATCATCCCGGCACCCTATTGGGTCAGCTATCCCGACATCGTCGCCTTCTGCGGCGCGACGCCGGTGACCGTGCCTGCGGGCATCGAAACGGGCTTCAAGATCACCCCCGCCCAGCTTGACGCGGCGATCACGCCGAAGACGCGCTGGCTGATCCTCAACTCGCCGTCGAACCCAACCGGCGCGGCCTATTCGGCTGGCGAGCTCAAGGCGCTGGGCCAGGTGCTGCTCCGCCATCCGCATGTCTGGGTGCTCACCGACGATATGTATGAGCATATTGTCTACGGTGAATTCAAATTCGCGACGATCGCCGAGGTCGTGCCGGCGCTTTACGAGCGCACGCTGACCGTCAATGGCGCGTCCAAGGCCTATGCGATGACCGGATGGCGCATCGGCTTTGCCGGCGGGCCTGCTCCGCTCATAAAGGCAATGGCCAAAATCCAGTCGCAGTCGACCTCGAACCCCTGCTCTATCGCGCAGGCGGCGGTCGTCGCGGCGCTCAACGGCCCGCAGGACTTCCTCGCCGAACGCAATGCCGCGTTCGAATCGCGCCGCGACCTCGTCGTGTCGATGCTCAACCAGGCCAATGGCCTGCGCTGTGCGAAGCCCGAGGGAGCCTTCTACGTCTATCCCGACTGCGCGGGCCTGATCGGCAAGACGACGCCGGACGGCGCAGTGCTCGGCAATGACGAAGCGGTCGCGACCTACCTGCTCGACAGCGAGGGGGTCGCCGTTGTCCACGGCGCAGCTTTTGGCGGCAGCCCGGCGTTCCGAATCAGCTACGCAACCTCGACAGAGGCACTGGAAGAGGCCTGCCGGCGCATCCAGCGGGCGTGCGCGGCAGTTAGGTAGCCGCTACAGCCATCGCACTCGCTTGAACTGCCAGTATAGCAGCGTGCAGATCACCACGATCGAGGCGATGACCACGAAATAGCCGTCCTGCGTGTCGAGCTCCGGCATATGCTTGAAGTTCATCCCGTAAATTCCGGCAATTGCGGTCGGAACTGCAAGGATCGCGGCCCAGGCAGCGAGCTGGCGGGTGATCACGCCGGTGCGCTGCTGTTCGAGCAGATTGCTGAATTCGAACACGGACGTCAGCACCTGCCGCAGATCATCGACCATCGTCTGCACGCGGTGGACATGGTCGGACACGTCACTGAAATAAGGCCGGGACTCTGCATCGATGCAGGGCAGTTCAATGCGCACCAGCTTGTTGGCGACTTCGCTCATCGGCGCGAGGACTCGCTGGAAGCGGATCAGTTCGCGGCGGAGCGCGAAGATGCGGGTAACCTCGTCACGGCCGAGGAAATTGTCGATCGCCCGCTCCTCCATCTGGATAACCTCGTCCTCGATCGCCTCGATAACGGGGAAATAGCCATCGACAATGAAGTCGAGGATAGCGTGCAGCACATAGTCGACCCCATGATCGAGCAGCGAGGGCACTGCCTCCAGATCACGTCGCAGCGCGCTATGGGCCCGGTCCGAGCCGTGGCGGACGCTGATGATGTGGCTGTGGCCGACGAAGATCGCAGTCTCGCCGTAGTGGATCTCGCCATCCTCAAGCTGCGCGGTGCGGGCGACCACGAACAGCTGGTCGCCATAGACATCGACCTTGGGTAGCTGATTGGCGTTGACCGCATCCTCGATTGCCAGTGGGTGCAAGCCGTAAGTCTTGCGGAGGGCTTGCATCTCCTCAGCGGTGGGATCTGCGACACCGATCCACACGAATTCGGATTTTGTCTCCGCGCAATCGACCTTTTCGTCGATGGAGACGGTGCGGATTCGCTCGCCGTGGCGATATTGATAGGCGGCAATGACGGTCATCGCGGACGAGCTTACTCCCGTCCGCAAGGGCGAGCCAGACCGTTGCGCTACCGCAACCGAGCCAGGGTGAACTTACATCAAGTCGATCGCCGCATGGATCGCAAGGCCGACCAGGCCGCCGATCAGCGTGCCGTTGATGCGGATATACTGCAGGTCCCGGCCGACAGCATTTTCCACGCGATCGGTCACGGTTCGGGCATCCCAGCTCCGGATCGTATCGGATACCAGCCTGACGATCTCGTCCCCATATTCGGCGACCAGACCGACGATGGCGCGGCGCGCATAAAGGTTCAGGGCCGCGCGGAGCCGCGCGTCCCGCTCGAGCGTTTCGCCCAGCTGGCGCGCCGCATCACCCAGCTTGCCTGACAGCGCCTGTTCCGGATCATTGGCGGCTTTGAGCAGCCCGTCTTTTATGCTGGCCCATAAACCGCTCAGATATTTGCCGACTTCCGGATGATCGAGCAGCTCGTTCTTGAGCGCCTCCACCTTTTCGCGCGTTTCCGGCATGTGGCGGAAATCGAAAGCCAAGTCCTGCAAGGCCTTGGTCACGCGGCGGCGAAGCGGGTGATAACGGTCGCCGGCGACTTCGTTCACGAGCGCGTGGATCGCATCGATGATACGATTCGCAATGCTGTCGTCGAGATTGGCGACGCGCAAAAGCCATGTCGTACGCTCCGACACCGCGTCGCGGATCATGTGCTCGTTCGCGTCCAGGGCCCGGCTCGCCCAGACGAGCGCTGCGTCGATCAGCGGTTCGTGACGCTCGCCCTCGATCGCGGCTTCCAACCCCGCGCCCAGCAGGGGTGAGACTTCAAGCGCGCGCAACCGGTTTGCGGCCGCCTGTTTTACCATGCCGCCGATCGCCTCGCTATCGAGTGCCTCGATCGTCTGCGACGCGAGCCGCGCGAAGCTGCGCCGCGAATGCGCCGAGCGCGCCGGTGCGGCGAGCCAGCGGCCGACGGCACCTGCCATGTCGAATTGCTCCAGGCGGCGCGCGACGATCCGCGGTGTCAGGAAGTTGGACTTCAGGAAGCTCGCAAGTGCGTTGCCAATCCGGTCCTTGTTGCGCGGGATGATCGCAGTGTGCGGAATTGGCAAGCCGAGCGGATGACGAAACAGCGCGGTGACCGCGAACCAATCAGCAAGCCCGCCGACCATCGACGCCTCTGCGAAGGCGCGGACATAACCCAGCCAGGGATACGCCGCCTGGCTATAGCTCGCTGCAAGAAAAATGCAGGCCATCGCGACGAGCAGGCTCGTCGCGATGATCTTCATACCGCGCGCGGGATGGGCCGCCAGGTCGAGAGCGTCTAACCTCACCTGTCGCCCAACGCCCGCCCTACTCGGCCGGTTGCGGGACCGGACGATCGTCGCCGGACTTGTAGGTCAGCAGCTTGCCGAACTTTGGCGCGAGCCAGCGTTCAAAGTCGTCGGCAAGACTGAACCCGGCCGGCACGATGAGCAAGGTAAGCAGCGTCGACAGGATAAGACCGCCGATCACCGTCACACCCATCGGAGCACGCCAGGCGGCGTCGCCGGATACCGCGACCGCCGTCGGAATCATGCCGGCGACCATCGCCACCGTCGTCATGACAATCGGCTGGGCGCGCTTGTGTCCGGCGTCGATAATCGCAGTCGTCTTGTCGATCCCCTTGTTGATTTCCTCGAGCGCGAAATCGATCAGCAGGATCGAGTTTTTCGCGACGATGCCGAGGAGCATCAAGATGCCAATGAACACGGGCATCGACACGATGTTTCCGGTCAGGTGAAGCGCGATGGCCCCGCCTAGCGGCGCCAGCAACAGCGATCCCATGTTGACGAACGGCGGCAGGAATTTGCGGTAGAGCAGCACCAGCACGGCGAACACCAGCAGCACGCCGGAGACGACGGCAATGAAGAAGTTCGTCACCATCTCCGTCTGCATCTTTTGCTGACCGAACACGACCTTTTCTACGCCTTGTGGCAGCTTTTTGACCGTCGGTAGTGCGTCGATCTGTTTGGTCGCATCGCTCGTTACCTTGCCCGGTGCGAGGTCAGCTGAAAGCACGATGCGCCGCTTCTGGTTGAAACGCCGGACGATCGTCGGGCCAGAGCCGAAGCCAACATCGGCAACGACCTTCAGCGGGACCGAGCCACCATTCACCGTCGGCACAGGCAGGTTTTCAATCGTCGCGATATCCTGACGCGCTGCCTTGTCGATAACCACGCGAATCGGAATCTGCCGGTCGGACAGCGAGAATTTGGCGACATTCTGGTCGATATCGCCGATCGTCGCGATCCGGATGGTCTGGCTCAGCGCCTGCGTCGTCACGCCGAGGTCGGCCGCGAGATCGAGACGCGGCGTTATGGTGATCTCAGGTTTGCGCATGTCGCCTTCGATGCGCGGGGCACGGATCTCCTTCACCGTCTTCATCTCTTCGACGATCTTCGTCGCGGTACGATAAAGCTGGTCGGGGTCGTCCCCTGCAAACATCTGCACGATGTCGCGATTGCTCGGGCCACCGCCCTGCTGCGACTGGAAGTTGATGCGCGCATCGGGAATTTTGGCGAGTTCAGGTTGGAGAGCGCGTTCGAACTCGACGCTCGTCCGTTTGCGATCGTCCTTTAGGTGAATATAGACCGTCGCATCGGTCATGTTGATGTCCGCAAAAGCGTCCTGAACTTCCTGCTGCTTCTTGAGAAGTGCCACAACCTTGTCGGAAACGGCTTCGGTCTGCGCCAGGGTCGACCCCGGCGTCATCGCGATGCTGGCGATGCTGTAGGCTTGATTCAGGCTCGGCTGGAACGCGGCGGGCAGCGTGCCATAGGCAACTATCGTCATGATGAACGACAATCCGCCGATCCCGATCATCCAGAAGCGGTGATCGCGCGCCCAGGCGAAACGCGCCGTCCATCCCCCACGAGATTTTGCAGCGATCGCGTCCTTGCGATCAAGCGACCAGCGCAGGATGCGCATGTAGGTGTTCATCCAGCCGCTCTCGCCGTGCTTGGCCTCGCCGTGCGCCTGAAGGAAATAGGCCGCGATCATCGGCGTGATGAGGCGGGCTACCAAAAGACTCATCAACACCGCCGCGACGACGGTTAAGCCGAACTGCTTGAAGAACTGGCCTGAAATACCGGGCATGAGGCCCACCGGAAGGAAGACCGCAACAATCGAGAACGTCGTCGCGACAACCGCGAGGCCGATCTCGTCAGCCGCGTCGATGGAAGCCTGATAGGCGGATTTGCCCATTCGCATGTGCCGAACGATATTTTCGATCTCGACGATGGCATCGTCCACGAGCACGCCGGCGACGAGGCTTAATGCCAGCAGGCTGATGAAGTTCAGCGTGAACCCGAGCAGCTCCATGAACCAGAAGGCCGGAATGGCCGACAGCGGAATGGCGATGGCGGAAATCACTGTCGCACGCCAATCACGCAGGAACAGCCAGACGACCAGAACTGCGAGCAGGGCACCCTCGATCATCGCCTCGATGGCCGATGAATAGGCGGTCTTGGTGTCGTTCACCGAAGTATACAGCTCGACGAAGCGAACCTTCGGATTCTCCTTGGCGATCTGTTTGATGATTTTCTGGGCATCATTGTAAACAGTTACGTCGGCCGCACCCTTGGCGCGGGAGATCTGAAAGCTGACGACCTGGCGGCCGTTCATCTTCGTCATCGCCCGCTGTTCGGCGGAGCCGTCCGTGACCGTTGCGATGTCATCAAGGCGAACCGTCCGCCCGCCGCCGACCGAAATCTGGGTTTGGCCGAGCGAATAGGCGTCGCGCGAATTGCCGAGCACCCGAACCGACTGTTCGGATCCCGCGACCTCCGTGCGCCCGCCGGTCGCATTCACATTAACCAGACGGAGCTGCTGATTGACCTGCGCCGCCGTGATGCCCTGCGCTTGAAGCCTCGCGGGATCGAGCACAATGCGGATCTCGCGACTGACACCGCCGCCGCGGTTCACAGCTGCCATACCGGATACCGACAGCAACCGCTTGGCGACCGAATTGTCCACGAACCAGCTCAACTGCTCGAGCGTCATGTCGGTCGATTCCGCCGAGTAAATCCCGAGCGGCCCGCCGTCGATGTCGATGCGGCTAACCTGCGGTTCCAATATGCCTTCCGGAAGATCGCCGCGGATCTGCGCAACGGCATTGCGGACATCGTTCAGCGCCCGGTCGACCGGCGTCCCGATATCGAACTGGATATTGGTGTGGCTGTTGCCCTCCTGAACATAGGAACTGATCTCATCGACGCCCGAAACACCCCGCACGGCTGCTTCGACTCGCTGCGTGATCTGCGTTTCCATCTCGGTCGGCGCGGCGCCCGGCTGGGCGACATCGACCTGCACGAACGGAAAACTGACGTCAGGCTGAGCGTTGATGTCGAGACGGACAAACGCGACGATCCCCGCCAGCGTCAGCGCGATGAACAGCACGATCGGCGGGACCGGATTGCGGATCGCCCAAGCTGAGATATTACGCATGCCCGTGACCTTCCGGCTGTGTCATTCAGCGTGTTTTCTGGAGGATCGGCGCGATCTTTTCGCCGTCGTTGAGGAACGCGCCCGCCGAGAGCACGACGCGTTCGTTACCGGTCAGGCCGGAAGCGATGGCAATGCCCTGCTCGCCCACCTCACCAACCGTGATATTGCGCCGCGCAATCTTGTTGCCCGCGCCAACGACGAAGACGAAGCTGCCTTTGACGTCTGCCAGCACCGCCGACTGCGGTAACACGGGCATCAGTGTCCGGCCCGACGTAATCATCGCATTTGCAAAGCCGCCAGAGCGGATCGCCGGATCGGCCGGCAGCAGGATACGCGCCACGCCCTGTCGCGTCGTCGCGTCGATCGTCGGTTCGACGAGCCAGATCTGACCGTCGACAGCGCGGGTGCCGCCGACCGGCGTCACCTTAGCGGGAACACCGGCCTTCAGCTTGGGCATATCCTGCTCTGCAACACGCGCCTCCATCTCCATCGCGCCATTCTGGGCGATGCGGAACAGCGGCTGGCCGCCAGCACCGACGATCTGGCCGGGCTCGATTGCGCGCGACAGGACGAGTCCCGCTGACGGGGCACGGATATCGAGCCGGCTCAAGCGCGCCGACATCTCGCGCGCCTGTGCCGCCGCGGCCGCAGCCCGCGCATTTGCGGAATCACGGGTCGCGGTCCGACGGTCGATATCGGCCTTCGAAATGAACCCCTTGGCGACGAGGCTCTGCGCACGGTCCAGTTCTGCCTGCGCCAGCCGCGCATCGGCCTTGGCGACATTGACCTGCGCCTGCATCTGCGCGAGCTGCTGCGTCTGAACCGACCGATCGACACGCGCGAGCACCTGGCCCGCGCGAACATAGTCGCCGGCATCCACAAGCACAGCGGTGACCATGCCGCCTTCGCCCTGCACGCCAACCGGCATCTCGCGCTTCGCACCGATCGAGCCGGAAGCGGTTACGGTAGCCGCGACATCGACCTGGCCGGGAACGATAACCGTCACCGTAGGGGCCTGCTCGGCGACAGGCTTATCTTCAGCCTTGCCACCCTGCAGCGCGAAATATGCAAGCGCCGCCACAGCGATGACCGCGAGCGCGATCAGCCAGCGGCGGTTCCGCCGCACGAAGCCGACCTCCGCCGCATCGAAAGGCGCGGCGTCATCGGCGCGGAAGCTGCTGTGCATATTCATGATCCGTTCGATCCCTTTGGTCGGCCCTAGGTGTATTATCGAAATACATCACCCATTGCAAGCGGTGCCGCCGCTATGGGAGCCAATCGCGGCGGCTCCATGGCATAGGACAGCGATTTCCTCAATGATTTCCGGCAATGATTCACAGTCGCGTGTAAATTGTTGCGCGCGCGCAACCGGTAGGGATTCGTGCACCTTTTGCCGTTAGCCTTCTGGCGAGCGCACTTGTTTTCCACCGCGCAGGAGTATCGGCGTGCAGATTATCGGCTGGATCGTCATCGGGTTCCTGCTCGGCCTCGTCGCCGACGCCTGGGCGTTCCGGCGCAATCCGGGCGGACCGGTGGTCGCGTCACTCGTGGGCATTGCCGGTGCTTTGCTCGGTGGCTTCATCCATGGCGCATGGGCGCTTGCGAGCGGTGTTCCGCTCAGCTGGTTGTGCTCCGCCACGACCGCATTCCTGCTGCTATCCGCCTATGGACTGACACTGCGCCACGCACGCCGTTAATGCAGTTCATGTTCGCGACATTCGAATCAGTCTAGCACCGCGGGATTGCAATTCACGAAGGTGCCTGATCGATGATTCGCCCGCTTCTGCTCGCCGCCCTGCTCACCGCCGCGCCGGTTCTCGCGCAAAGCGCACCGAGTGGCTGGCAGCCGGCGACCTTGTCGGTGAGTGCCGAGGGCAAGGTCGAGCGCACGCCGGACGTCGCCGACCTGTCGGCGGGCGTCGTCACCACCGCCGCGACGGCGACCGAGGCGATGCGGCTCAACGCGACCAAAATGACCGCCGTCGTCGCATCGCTGAAGCGTTCAGGCCTTGCCGACCGTGACATCCAGACGTCGGGTCTGAACCTGCAGCCGCAATATCGCTATGTGCAGAATGAGGAGCCGAAGCTCATTGGCTATCAGGCGAATAACAGCGTCAACATCCGCGTCCGCGACCTGAAGAATATGGGCCGCTCGATCGACGCGCTCGTCGCCAGCGGGGCGAACCAGATCAATGGCCCGACCTTCCGCGTCGATGAGCCCGATGCTGCGATCGACGCCGCGCGCACCGAGGCTGTCGCCAAGGCGAAACAGCGCGCCGAACTCTATGCCAGGGCCAGCGGCGTGCGCATCAAGCGCATCCTGTCGATCTCGGAAGGCGGGACCGTATCGCCGCCCTATCCGATGCCGATGGTCCGCGCGCAGGTGATGATGAAGGAGCAAGCCGACACGCCGGTCGCGGCTGGCGAGGTTTCGCTAACCGTGTCAGTGAATATGGTGTTCGAGATCGAATAGGCTAGCATCCCGTCCCAACGGGGAGGACGGGCGCATGGCATCCTATGAGCGCGGTTTGGTCGAGCTGGGCGGGGACCTGTACGCCTGGATGCAGCCCGACGGAGGCTGGGGCTGGTCGAACGCCGGGCTGATCCGCGACGGCGAAGCGGCGCTACTCGTCGATACGCTGTTCGATGAAGCGCTGACGGCCGACATGCTCGCCGCGATGGCGGATGCGACAGGCCTCGCCGCCACCGATATCGGGACGGTCGTCAACACCCATGCCAATGGCGATCACACGCACGGCAATGCGCTGCTGCCGCATGCCGAAATCGTCGCATCGGAAGCCTCGGCGCGCGAGATGGAGGCCTTTTCCCCTGCGCTGCTCGGCCAGATGAAGGCGGCGGGAGCGGCCGGACAGCTCGGTGTGGCGGGGCGCTATTTCGCCGACATCTTCGGCACCTTCGACTTCGCCGCCGCACGCGGGCGAACGCCGACCCGCACCTTCCACGGCCGCCTCGACCTCAGAGTCGGCGACAAGGATGTCGCGCTGATTGAGGTCGGCCCTGCCCACACCGCTGGCGATGTGCTCGTCCATGTGCCGGGCGACCGGACCGTGTTCACCGGCGACATCCTGTTCATCGACGGCACGCCGATCATGTGGGAAGGGCCGGTGTCGAACTGGCTCGCCGCCTGCGACCTAATTCTCGCGATGGATGTCGATCATATCGTGCCGGGGCACGGCCCTCTGACCGACAAGGCGGGCGTCCTGGCCGTGCAGGACTATCTGCACTACATCGAAGCGGAAGCCCGGCTGCGGTTCGATGCCGGACTGTCCGCCGACGACGCGGCGCGCGACATCGGTCTCGACCGCTTCGCGCATTGGACGGACGCCGAACGCATCGCCGTCAACGTCGACACGCTCTACCGCGAATTCAGCGGCGACCACTCTCCGCGCGATACGCTGGCGCTGTTTGAGCGGATGGGCCGCCTCTACTACGACCGCCGCTGACGTTCAGCGCACGACGGGCAGTTCGACCGAACTTACCTTGGTGCCGCCAGTCTCCACCGAAATCGTCGCCGCTTTGTAATCGCCCAGCTTCGCATCGAAGATGTTCGGCACGAAGGTCTGCGGGTTGCGGTCGTAGAGCGGGAACCAGCTCGACTGCACCTGCACCATGATGCGATGCCCCGGCAGAAACACATGATCGGCGTTTGGCAGCGCGAAGCGATATTCGAGCGGCGTGTTCGGCGCGATGGGCTTCGCGTCGGCAAACGATTCGCGGTAACGGCCGCGGAAAATGTCCATCGCGATGCCAAGCTGATAGCCGCCCATTTCTGGCCGCGACGGCACGCTGTCGGGATAGACGTCGATGAGCTTGACGACGAAGTCGCCGTCGCTGCCGGTTGTCGCGGCGACCAGCTTCGCAATGGTCTGCCCGGCAATATGCACCGGCTGCGCCAGCACCGGCGAGGTAAAGCTCAGCACGTCGGGCCGGTCGCTCACCGACCGCTGGTCGCTCAGCAGCCACGGGCTCCATGCCGCACCGTCAGCGAAGGAGATGGGTCGCCGGATGTAGGGCACGGGCTTCGCGGGATCGCTGACGTAGCTTGCGACCGAGCGCTTGCTCGAAGCCGTCGCTGACAGCGTTCCGTTCGGCCCGAGATACCAATCCTCCGACACCGATGCGCAGCCGCTCGCGCAGCTCAGCGGCCAGGTATCGAGCTTGCGCCACAGGTCCGGCCCTGTCTCATAGGCGAGCACGCGCGGCTGCGCCGGATCGGGCGCCCCTTTCAGATAGTGATCGAAGAAGGGCTTCAGCCAAGTGTCGCGGAACTCGCGCGAGGTGTCAGTCGGGTATTTGAGCGGCCCCAGTTCCGCACCTTTGCGGATCATCTGGTTATGGTGCCACGGCCCCATGACGAGGAACAGCTTGCCCTGCGCCTCAGGCCGATCCTTGAGCGCTTTCCACACCGCCTGGCCGCCGTAGATGTCCTCCTGGTCCCACTGGCTGGTCACCAGCATTAACGGCACCGCCATCGGCCGAGCCGCGAGCAGCTTGTCGACCGCCTGCTCCTGCCACCACTGGTCATAGGCGGGGTGCTCAGCGAGCTTGATCGCGAACGGCAGCTGCCCGCCGAACCGGCTCTTTGCATAGGCGTTCGCCGAACCGGCTTCGAGGAATTCAGTATAGTCGTCTTTGGCGGACCGCCGCGGCTCGTCGCCCGATCCGGCGACCGAGGTCTGCGAACTGACAAAGTCGTAGCTGTTCAGCCGGAACGCGCCATTGTGGAACCAGTCGTCGCCGCGCCAGCCGTCGACCATCGGCGAGATCGCTACCGCGACCTTGACCGCCGGATGGGCGTCGATCGTGCCCATCAGCGTCGTGTAGCCGACGTAGGAGCCGCCGGTCAGGCCGACCCGCCCGTTGGTTTCGGGGACATTCTTCACCAGCCAGTCGACGCTGTCATGGCTGTCGGTCGCATGATCGGTCGCGGTGTTGTTGATCGGGCCACGCAGCGGCCGCGTCATCACATAGTCGCCCTCCGACCCATATTTGCCGCGCACATCCTGGAAGGCGCAGATGTAACCGTCGCGGATCGGCTCGACGCCGCAATAGGCAGGGCCATCGGTGTGGAACGCCGCTTTCTCGGCCGCATCGCTCGCGCCATAGGGCGTGCGCACAAAAATGATCGGCGCGTTCTTGACGCCTTTCGGTACCACGATGACGGTGTGCAGCTTCACGCCGTCGCGCATCGGGATCATCACGTCGCGCAGTTCGGCGGCGTCGCTGTCGGTGGGAGCCTCATATTTTGCCGGACGATCCGGCGTCATCGTCGGAAGCGGACCGGCGGCGATCAGGCCGAGCGCCAGCAGCGTTGCGAGGGACCGGATCACAGGATGGTCGCCCCGCCGTCGATCGGGAAGCCTTGGCCCGTCGTGAAGGCCCCGGCCTTCGAGGCGAGGAACACCGCCATGCCGGCAATCTCATCGGGCTGGCCGATCCGCTTGAGGCAGGAATGCGCCGTCGACTGCTTCAGGATATCCGGATTGTCCCACAGCGCCTTGGCGAAATCGGTCTGCACGAGACCCGGGCAGATCGCATTCACCGTAACCCCATGCGGGCCATATTCGGCGGCGTAATTGCGCACCAGCTGCAGGTCGGCTGCCTTCGAGATGCAATAGGCACCGATCATCGTCGAGGCGCGCAGGCCGCCGATCGACGAGATCACGATGATCGACCCGGTCTTGCGCGCGATCATCTGCGGCGCGGTCAGCTGCACCAGCCAATGGTTCGACACGATATTATTGTGCAGGATTTTGTTGAGCTGCTCGTCGGCGATATCCGCCATCGGCCCGAAATAGGGGTTGGACGCCGCATTGCAGACGAGGATGTCGACCTTGCCGAAGGCCGCCTCAGCGCTGCCAATCAGCGCCTTGAGGTCGTCTTTCGAGGCAATGTTCGCAGCAACGGCAATCGCCGCCTCGCGCCCGACGGCTGCGTTGATCTCATCGACGGCCGCCTGACAGGCGTCGAGCTTGCGGCTCGACACCACGACATTGGCACCATGTTCGGCGAGCCGGTGCGCGATCGCCTTGCCGATCCCGCGCGAGGATCCGGTCACGACGGCGGCTTTGCCGGTAAGATCGAAAATTGGCGAGGTCATCATGCGCTCCCTTTGCAACAGGGGCGCACCATGACGAGCCGGAGCGGCGGCGGAAAGCCTGACGATTTCGGGGAGGCTATTCGTCCCCGACCAGCGCGCGGACCTTGGCCAGCACCGCGCGGATGCGGCCGGCGGCTTCGGTGAAGGTCACCACGTCGGCACGCTGGCCGTTGGCACGGGCATCCTTGATCGAATCGTCATAGCCGTCGGCATCGGTCTCGAGCGCGTCGGCAATGATCGCGGCTTCGTCTTCGGTCAGCTTCAGCGTGATGAGTTTCGACATGGAAGCTCCGGCAGGTCGCGGGTGGGCACTTTGCTTGCCATCCCCATCGCTGGGTGAGGCTCGCTTTGCTCGCCATCACCACAAGCCGGCGATTGCCCCCGGCAATCGCCGAGCCTTGTGGTGATCCCAACGGGAATCGAACCCGTGTCTTCGCCGTGAAAGGGCGACGTCCTGGACCGCTAGACGATGGGACCGTTCAAGCGAAGCGGCGGCTTAGCGGCGGGGCGCTTGAGGGTCAACCGCTACTCGGCCCAGGCCGCATCTTCGAGATGCAATTCCGCCTTCGGTTTGCTGCCCCAGTCGTCGCGCTTGATGCGTCCCGCGACATAAAGTTTGCGGCCCCGGCTGTTGGCCAGCGCCTGTCCGAGCGGCGAATCCGCTTGCCGGAACGCCATCGCCTTGAGGCGGCCGCCCTCCGGGCAGCTCAGGATCAGCCGCAGGTGATCGGTGCCGACGCGGTCGCAGCCCACAATGAAGCAGGGACCGGCGGCGACACGCGGCTGCGGCCAGCCCATGCCATAAGGACCCGCCCCTTCCAGCGCCTCGGCGAGGTCGATCGACACGCCACCGACGGTGAGCGCGGCGTCGAGCTGCAACGACGTCGAATCGCGCGACCGCGCGACGTCACCGGCCAGCCGCTCGTTCAGATATTCGGTCAGCGCAGCGATCTTACCCGCATCAACGGTCAGACCCGCCGCCATCGCATGACCGCCGCCGGCAATGAGCAACCCCTCATCCTTGGCGGCAAGGATCGCCCCGCCCAGATCGACCCCCGGCAGCGAGCGGCCCGATCCCTTGCCGATGCCGTCGGCATCGATGCCGATCACGATGGCCGGTTTGTTGAGCCGTTCCTTCAACCGGCCCGCAACGATGCCGATCACGCCCGGATGCCAGCCATGCCCGGCGATCACTGCCACCGCCTCATTCGCCGAGCGGCCCGCCGCTTCGGTCGCGGCTTCGGTCACCAGCGTCTCGATGGTGCGCCGCTCGATGTTGAGCCGGTCGAGTTCCTCGGCAAGCGCCCTGGCTTCCTCGACATTGTCGGTGGTCAGCAGCCGCACGCCGAGGTCGGATTTGCCGACCCGGCCGCCGGCATTGATGCGCGGGCCAAGCAGGAAGCCGAGGTCGCCAGCTTGCGGCGCACGGTCGAGCCGTGACACATCGATGAGCGCCGCCATGCCGATATTCTTGCGCTGCGCCATGACCTTGACGCCCTGCGCGACGAAGGCGCGGTTGAGCCCGGTCAGCGATACGACATCGGCGACCGTCCCGAGCGCGACGAGGTCGAGCAGGTCGATGAGCTTCGGCTCGGGCCGCTGTGCGAACCAGCCTTCGGCGCGTAGCTGCCGGTTGACGGCAACCGCGAGCATGAACGCCATGCCAACCGCTGCAAGGTGACCATAGCCTGCCGCCTCGGCACTCTCGTCGAGACGGTTCGGATTGACGACGGCAATACAGCCGGGAAGCTCGGTCGACGCCTTGTGATGATCGACAACCACGACATCGAGACCCGCCGCCTTCGCTCGCGCCAGTGCCTCGAACGCCTGGGTTCCGCAATCGACGGTGATCGCCAGCTTCTTGCCCTTGGCCGCAAGCATCTCCAGCGCATCGCCGCCGGGGCCATAGCCTTCCATGAGCCGGTCGGGGATATAATGGTCGGCGTCCGCGCCGCAGGCGCGCAGATTGCGGATCAGCACCGCCGCGCTTGTCGCCCCGTCGACGTCATAGTCGCCGAATACCACGATGGGCTCGCGCGCCTGGATCGCTTTCACCACGCGCGCCGCTGCATCGTCCATGCCGCGAAAGATCGACGGGTCTGGCAGCCAGTCACGGATCGTCGGACTGCGCAGCCGGTCTAGATCGGCCAGATCGGCGCCGCGTGCGAGATAGAGCTGGGCGAGCATGTCGGCGAGGCCGGACGCACTTCCCGCGCCCACCCCGCGCTCGCGCCCGCCCCGCCACCGCCATGGCTGCCCAAGGATCGACCGCTCGACGCCGAAGACGGCGGTCATGGGCGCATCAGTCCTTGACGACTTCGCGCCGGTGCTCGCCGCTGACCCAGCGGACCGTGCCGCTGGAGGCGCGCATCACCACTGACTGAGTGGTGATGGTACGGTCGCGCAGCCGCTTGACGCCTTTCAGCAGCGAGCCGTCAGTGACGCCGGTCGCGGCGAAGATCACGTCGCCCTTGGCGAGGTCGTTGAGATGATAGACGCGGTCGAGGTCTTCGATACCCCAGCGGCGCGCGCGGCCGCGCTCATCCTCGTTGCGGAACAGCAGGCGACCCTGGAACTGCCCACCGACGCAGCGCAGTGCGGCCGCCGCCAGCACGCCTTCGGGTGCGCCGCCCGACCCCAGGTAGAGATCAATGCTCGTATCGGGATTGGTCGTTGCGATGACACCGGCCACGTCACCGTCCGGGATCAGCATGATGCCGCAGCCGAGCGAACGCAGTTCGGCGATGAGTTTCTCGTGGCGCGGGCGGTCGAGCACGCAGGTGATGATCTCGGAGGGCCCAACGCCCTTGGCCTTCGCGAGCGAACAGACGTTGTCTGTAACGCTGCGGTTGAGGTCGATGACATCGGCTGGATAGCCGGGGCCGATCGCCATCTTGTCCATGTAAACGTCGGGCGCATTGAGCAGGCCACCCTGTTCAGCAATTGCGAGCACTGCCAATGCGTTAGGGCCCGCTTTTGCGGTGATCGTCGTGCCTTCGAGCGGATCGAGCGCGATGTCGATCTTCGGCCCTGTGCCGATCGCGCGGCCGACCTTCTCGCCGATGTAGAGCATCGGGGCTTCGTCGCGCTCGCCCTCGCCGATCACGATGGTGCCGTCGAAATCGAGTTCGTTAAGCGCACCGCGCATCGCATCGACGGCGGCCGCGTCGGCGGCCTTCTCGTCGCCGCGGCCGATCAGCTTGGAGGCAGCGATTGCGGCGCATTCGGTGACGCGCACCATCTCGAGCACGAGCACGCGGTCGAGGGTCTGGCTGGCTTGGACCATGAAATCTTCCGGATCGGGGATGGGATGCGGTGCGATACCCCCGCCGCCGCTAGAAGTCGAGAATATGCATCATCATCGGCGCGCCGATGACGCTGTCGCCTGCCGTCATCCGCGCAAGCGCCGCGCGCACCGCGCTTTCGGCCGCTTCATGCGTGACCATTACGACATAAACGCCGCCATTGGCCGCGACGCCGCGCTGGATCAGGCTTTCAATGCTGACGCTTTCGTCGCGGAGCGCTGCCGTGAGTTCCGCGAGCACACCGGGCAGATCGGCGACGGTCAGGCGCAGATAATAGCGCCCGACATGATCGCCCTGCGAAGCGGCGGGGAGTGCTGCGAGCTTGGCAGCCGGCATCGCAAACGCCGGACCGATCTCCCCGCGCGCCACGTCAATGAGATCGGCGACAACGGCGCTTGCCGTCGGTCCCTCGCCCGCACCGCGTCCCTGGAAGAATAGGCGGCCGACAAAATTGCCCTCGGCAACCACGGCATTCAGCGATCCGTCGACATGCGCCAGCGGGTGCGCGAGCGGCACGAGACAGGGATGCACACGTTGGAACAGACCACCGCCTTCGAGCTTCGCGAGTCCCACGAGCTTGACGCGGTAACCGAGTGCAGCGGCATGGCTGATATCTGCGGCATCGACCTCGCGGATGCCCTGGGTCGCGACACCGGCAAAGTCGGGCCGCGCGCCGAACGACAGGCTGGCGAGGATCGCGAGCTTGTGCGCGGCGTCGATGCCGTCGATGTCGAAGGTCGGATCGGCTTCGGCATAGCCGAGCCTTTGCGCTTCGCCGAGCACCTCTGCGAAGCTGCGGCCGTCCTTTTCCATCGCAGTCAGAATGAAATTGCAGGTGCCGTTGAGGATGCCGTAAACTTGGCTCAGTTCGTTGGCGGCAGCGCCCTCGCGCAGGCCCTTGATGACCGGGATGCCGCCCGCGACGGCCGCTTCATATTTCAGCGCGGCTCCAGCCTTTTCGGCAGCCTCGGCGAGTTCCAGCCCATGATGCGCGAGCATCGCCTTGTTCGCGGTAACGAACGCCTTGCCCGCCGCGAGCGTGCGCCGCGCCAGCGTCAGCGCCGGCCCATCTGCGCCGCCGACCAGTTCGACAACGACATCGACATCGTCGCGTGCCGCAAGTTCGGTCGCGTCATCGACCCAGGCAAAAGCGGACAAATCGACCCCGCGCTCCCGGCCCCGGTCGCGCGCCGAAATGGCGGTCACGACGATGGAGCGATTGGCCCGCCGCTCGACCAATTCGCGATTGGCGTCGAGCAGCTTGACGACGCCTGCCCCGACCGTTCCGAGACCGGCGAGGCCGACGCGGAGTGGCGTGGTCATCAGCCCGACGCTTTCATCGCCGGCGTGTTGACGCCCATGCTCTGCAAATACCGCTTCACGTTCCTCGCGGCCTGGCGGATGCGGTGTTCGTTCTCGACCATCGCGATGCGGACGAAGCCCTCGCCTTCCTCGCCGTACCCCACGCCCGGAGCGACGGCGACCTGGGCATGGGTCAGTAGCTGCTTCGAAAATTCGAGGCTGCCCATATGGGCAAGTGCCGGGGGCAGCGGGGCCCAGCAGAACATCGAGGCGCGCGGGGACGGGATTTCCCACCCCGCCCGGCCGAAGCTTTCGACGAGCACGTCTCGGCGCGCCTTGTAGAGCTGGCGGTTCGACTCGACGATATCCTGCGGCCCGTTGATCGCAGCGACGGCCGCAGCCTGGATCGGCGTAAAGGCACCATAGTCGAGATAGGATTTCACCCGCGTCAGCGCCGAAATCATGCGCTTGTTGCCGCAAGCAAATCCGATGCGCCAGCCGGCCATCGAATAAGTCTTCGACATCGAGGTGAACTCGACCGCCACATCCTTCGCGCCCGGCACCTGCAGGATCGAAGGCGTCGGGATGCCGTCATAATAGAGTTCGGAATAGGCGAGATCCGAGATGACCAGCAGCCCATATTCTTTCGCGAAGGCGACGACCTTCACGTAAAAGTCATGGTCGACGACCTCGGCGGTCGGGTTGGACGGATAGCCCATCACCAGCACGGTCGGCTTCGGCGCCGTGAACTTCATCGCGCGTTCGAGCGATTCGAAAAAACCCGGCCCCGGCGATGCCGGAATCGAGCGGATCGTCGCGCCGACAATCGAGAAGCCAAAGGTGTGGATCGGGTAGCTCGGGTTCGGCGCGAGCACGACATCGCCAGGCGCAGTGATCGCCTGCGCAAGGTTGGCCAGGCCCTCCTTCGATCCGAGCGTGACCACGACCTCGGTCTCAGGATCAAGATCGACCCCGAAGCGGCGCGCATAATAACCGGCCTGCGCCTTCCTGAGTCCCGGAATCCCCTTGGAGGCCGAATAACCATGCGCATCGGGCTTGGCCGCGACTTCGCACAGTTTAGCGATGACATGCGGCGGCGGCGGCAGGTCCGGATTGCCCATGCCTAGGTCGATGATATCCTCGCCGCGCGCTCGTGCTGCTGCCCGCATCGCGTTGACTTCGGCGATGACATAAGGCGGCAGACGGCGGATGCGGTAGAATTCTTCGGACATGGGTTGAAACTTTCTCGTACGGCAGTGCAGCCTTGCTGCGCGCGCGTTATAAGCGCCGCACAGCCGGATTGGCGAGGGGAAGATGGCCGAGATCGAAGCAGCCGAGCCGCAACCGCTCGAACAATTTCAGCGCTGGTCCGACCTCATGGGTCGCGCGCAGCTGCTGATGATGGAAAAACTGACGTCGTCGAACGGCTCGCTTGGAGCCGACCCGTTCGGAATCATGGCGTCGTGGCAGGCGGCTGCGACCGCTGCAATGGCCGACCCCGGCAAGCTGTTCGCGGCGCAGACGGCGCTGTGGCAGGACAGTATCAAGCTCTGGCAGGCGTTCCTGAGCGGCAATCCCGCCGAGGGTCCGGCGGCAGCCACCAAGGACCGGCGCTTTGCCGGCCCCGCCTGGACCGAAAATCCCGCGTTCGACTTCCTGCGGCAATCCTATCTGATCGCCTCGCAGCACCTGCTCGAAAGCATGGGTACGCTCGCAGGGCTCGACGAGCATGAGAAGGGCAAGGCGCTGTTCTACGCCCGCCAGTTCGTCGATGCGATGAGCCCGTCGAACTTCGCGCTGACCAACCCTGAGGTCATGAAAGCGACAGTGGAATCGGGCGGCGAGAATCTCGCCAAGGGGCTCGAACATATGCTCGGCGACCTCGAGCGCGGCCGCATGACCATGGTCGACGAGCAGGCGTTCGAAGTCGGCCGCAACGTCGCGGCAACGCCGGGCAAGGTCGTGTTCGAGAACCGGATGTTCCAGCTCATCCAGTATAGCCCGACGACCGACACGGTGTTCGCAACGCCGCTGGTGATCTTCCCGCCTTGGATCAACAAATTCTACATTCTCGACCTGACGCCCGAGAAAAGCTTCATCCGCTGGGCCGTGGCTCAGGGTCTGACGGTATTCGTCGTGTCCTGGGCCAATCCCGATGCGAGCTTCAGGGACGTGACGCTCGACAGCTATGTCGAGGAAGGCTTCCTCACCGCAATCGAGACGGTGCGGCGGATCTGCGATGTGCCGTCGGTGCACACGATCGGCTATTGCGTGGCGGGTACGACGCTCGCAGCCGTCCTCGCGCTGATGGCTGCGCATGGCGATGCGGACAAAGTCGCCAGCGCCACTTTCTTCACCGCACAGGTCGATTTCGAGGATGCCGGCGATCTCAAACTATTCATCGACGACACGCAGCTGGAGACGATCGAAAGCCTCGCGGGCGAGAAAGGCTATCTCGACGGCCGCAGCATGGCGACGACGTTCAACATGCTCCGCTCGAACGACCTGATCTGGAGCTATGTCGTCAACAACTATCTGCTCGGCAAGGATTATGCGCCGTTCGACCTCCTCTACTGGAATTCGGACGCGACCAATGTGCCGGCCAAATGGCACCGCGCCTATCTCGCCGACCTTTACCGCGACAATAAACTGGCGACCCCCGGCGGCATATCGATCCTCGGCACGCCGATCGACCTGACCACGGTCAAAACGCCCGCCTATATCCAGGCTGGCAAGGACGATCACATTGCGCCGCTGCCGTCCGTGTTCAAGCTGACCCGCCACTTCAAGGGCCCGACGCGCTTCGTGCTCGCGGGGTCGGGGCATATCGCCGGCGTCGTCAATCCGCCGAGCCAAGGCAAATATCAGCATTGGACCAACGACAAGCTGACGCCAACGCTGGAAGAATTCCGCTCCGGCGCGACTGAGCACAAGGGCAGTTGGTGGCCCGACTGGATCGTCTGGCTCGCCCCGCAATCGGGGGAGCGCGTCCCGGCGCGTGTCCCGCAGAATGCGATCGAGGATGCTCCGGGCCGTTATGTGAAGGTGCGTATCTAGACATGGCAAAAGGTGATGCGGATTTCGCGGCGGCCGTCGCGGCGTTTCAGCGTGGCGATCTGGCCGGCGCGCGGAATTGGGGATTGCGCGCGGTCGCGGTCGATCCCGAGATGGGGCAGGCGCATCATCTACTTGCGGCGGTCGCCGATCAGAACGGCGATAGGCTCGAAGCCGCGGAGCGGTTCGATGAGGCGGCGCGGCTACTGCCCGACGATCCGCAGGTCGCCAACAATTACGGGAGCTTTGCTGCCAAGCTGGGTCAGGTCGATATGGCGATGGACGCCTATCGACGCGCCGTCGCGCTGGAGCCGCGCTACGTCGAGGCATTGGTCAACTTGGGGACGACGGCGGGCCTTGCCTACTATGACGAGGGACTGGACGCGCTGCACAGGGCGACCGCGCTCGACCCGCAAAATGCCAAGGCATGGCAGGCGCTTGGCGCGCATCTGCGCGAGGGTGGCGAACTCGACGAAGCGGCGGAGGCGCTCGCCAAGGCGGATGAAATTGCGCCGAACGATGCGGGCATAGTGCAGGCACGGGCCACCGTCGAAGCGGCGCGCGGCGGCGATGCGATACCGCTGCTCGACCGCGCCTCGGCGCTGCGGCCCGGCGACCCCGAACTCGCACTCGAACGCGCCGGCGTGTTGTATCGCCGCGATCCGGCGGAGGGTGCGGACTATCTGGCCGGCCTGCTGCGCGGCGCTCCGGCGTGGCAGATGGGACATCTGACGCTGTCGCAGTTCCGCTGGCAGATGGGCGAAGCGGAAGCATCCACGCGGAGCTTCGAAGAGGCGCTGTCTGTCATCCCACAGGATGTCGAACTCCGCCTCGCTTACCTCTCGACGCTGCAACGAGCCGGTCGATATGACGATGCACTGGCGCTCGTCGATCGCGATCGTACCTATTTCGCGGTCCGCGACGACGCAACCGCGCTCGCCAGCCGATTCGAAGCCGTGTCAGCAGCCGAATCAGGCGATCTAGATCGCGCGGCACCGATCTTCGCGCGCACGCCCGATACGGGCGATGCCAATTTCGAATTGTCGCGGCTGCGCTTCCTGCTGCGCGCCAAGCGCTTTGCGGAGGCGGCACGCCACGGCGAGCAGGCGGTATCGGCCTATGATGACCGCTCACTCTGGGCCCATCTGGCGACCGCGTGGCGGCTGGTCGGCGACCGGCGGGCCGATTGGCTCGACGATCCGCGGCTACTGTCGGTCATCGATATCGAGGGACTCGACCTCGCACCGTTGGCCGACCGGTTGCGCGAACTGCATGTGACCAAGACGCATCCGTTCGACCAGTCGCTGCGCGGCGGCACCCAAACAGACGGCCATCTGCTGCTGCGGAGCGATCCCGTCATCCAGCAGCTTCGTGCCGGGTTGGAGGGGGCGGTTGCCCAGCATATAGCCGGGCTGCCGCCGCACGATCCGGTGCACCCGACTCTGCGCGAGCGTCGCGACGGCTTCCGCTTCAAGGGATCATGGTCGGTGCGGCTGCGGTCACAAGGCTTCCACATCAACCATTTCCACGGTGAGGGCTGGATCAGCTCGGCCTTCTACGTGTCGCTTCCACCGACCATCGGCGACTCGAACGATCCGGCGGGTTGGCTGACACTCGGCCAGCCGTCGGTCGAACTCGGCCTCGACCTGCCGCCGCTGCATGTGATCGAGCCCAAGCCCGGCCGGCTGGTGCTGTTCCCATCGACAATGTGGCACGGCACGCTCCCGTTCAGCGACGGCGAGCGGCTGACCGTCGCGTTCGACGTGGTGCCGAAAGGGCGCTGACTAGCGGATGCGGACGCCCGGCGGGCCGGGGAACGGACGGCCGCCGCCCGGACGATCCCGGCGGGGCAGCTGCGCCTGATAGGCCTGCGCGCAATGTTCGAGGCAATAAGGGAAGCTCGGGTTCGACGGCTTGCCGCAGAAGTGGAAATCCGCTTCGCCGGGATGGCCGATCGGCCATTTGCAGACCTTGTCGCTGAGATCGAGCAGCGTCGTCTTCCCCGACTTGGCCGGGACCGCGACGGCGCGCGGTGCCGCCCGGGGGCGGGTGATCTCGGGCAAAACCGGCTTTGCAGCCGGGACTGCAGTTGCGGTCGCCGCAGGTGCGGCGGCCGCGGCAGGCTTGCTCGCAGCAGGAGCCGCAGCAGCCGGAGCCGGTGCCGCAGCCGCCTCTTCTTCCCCGGCCTTCACTGGCGACGGACGCGACTTCAATTCAAGCCGGTGCGCCTTGCCAATCACGGCGTTGCGGCTGATGCCGCCGCCCAGCTTTTCGGCGATCTGGCTCGCGGTCAGGCCGCTTTCCCACAGGCTCTTCAGGGTCTCGATACGCTCGTCGGTCCACGACATTCGGCAAATCCAGTCACAAATGCGGTCAGGGCTGCGGCTTGCGGCGCGGACGCCGACACTCTATCCGCAGCGCCATGACCGACGGGAAAATTGGCATCGGCCGCGCCGAACCGGGGGTGGTTGTCATCCCCTTCGTCAACTGGCGCGGATTGGCAACGCTCTATGTGAAGGAAGTGCGCCGCTTCTTCAAGGTGCAGCTGCAAACGGTGTGGGCCCCGGCCATCACGACGATGCTGTTTCTGGCGATTTTCACACTGGCGCTCGGCGGGCGGGGCGGGGTCCGCACGGTGCTTGGCGTGCCGTTCAACGACTTCCTTGCGCCCGGCCTCATCGTCATGGGGATGATCCAGAACAGCTTTGCGAACAGCTCGTCGTCGATCCTGATCGGCAAGATCCAGGGCACGATCATCGACAATCTGATGCCGCCCTTGTCGGCGGGCGAACTGCTCGTCTCCTATGTCGCAGGCGCGCTGACCCGGGCGTGGCTGGTCGGCGCTGCGGTGTGGCTGGCGATGCTGCTCTGGCCCGACGTGCATGTGCATCTGCTGCACCCCTGGGCGATTTTCTATTTCGGCACGATGGGGGCGGTGATGCTCGGCCTCGTCGGCATTTTGACGGGCATTTGGGCGGACAAGTTCGATCATGCCGCCGCGATCACCAATTTCATCGTCCAGCCGCTGTCGCTGCTCTCCGGCACCTTCTACACCGTCGACCGGCTGCAGGGCTTCTGGCAGATTCTGTCGCACTATAATCCGTTCCACGCCGTCATCAGCGGCTTCCGCTACGGCTTCATCGGCGCGACCGACGGGAATTTGACCTTCGGAGCGCTGTACCTGCTGGCGATCAACATCGCGCTGTGGGCGGTCAATTATTGGGCGCTGCGTACCGGCTGGCGGCTGAAAGCCTGATCAGCGCTCGGGCGTCGTCCAGTCGGCCGGGTGGCCGCGCCGGAAGCGGATGATCAGACCCAGCCCGATGCCGACGGCAATCGCGATGGTGAGATCGGTCAGCACGGTCAGCAGCAGCGTTATGAGCAGCAACAACCGGTCCGCGATCGGTGCCGACAGATAACTGCGCCATTTGTGCGGCTCGCTCATATTCCAGGCGGTCAGAATCAGCAGCGCCGCAAGCGCGGGCATCGCCATGTAACCCGCGAGTGCGCCGACCGTCACCATGACGAGCAGGATGGTCAGCGCATGCACGATGCCCGCCACCGGCGTCTTGCCTCCGGCCCGGATGTTCGTCGCGGTGCGCGCGATCGCGCCGGTCGCAGGCAACCCGCCGAACAGCGCCGAGCCGATGTTGGCGACACCCTGCGCCAACACCTCGGCATTGGGCCGGTGGCTGCTGCCGATCATCCGGTCGGCGACCATCGCGGACAGCAGCGACTCGACACCCGCGAGAAAGGCGATGACCAGTGCCGAGGGCAGCAGCTCGATCATCTTGGCAATCGACAATGTCGGCAGCACCGGCGTCGGCAGATGGTCGGGCAAGGCACCGTAGCGCGAGAATATGGTATCTACGGGCAGCGCTAGCGCGGCTGCGATTGCGGACGTAATCGCAACAGCGACGATGAGCCCCGGCAGCTTCGGCGCGGCGCGGCGGAACACAATGATCAGCACCATCGTCACGAGCGCAATCCCGAGCGCCGGCAGGCTCAAACTGTCCCGGGCCGCCCACAACGCCTGCATCTTGGGCAGGAAGTCCGCCGGAACGGCCGCCATTGTCAGTCCGAGGAAATCCTTCAATTGGCTCGACGCGATGATCACCGCGATCCCGATCGTGAAACCGTTGATGACCGGCTCTGGCACATAGGCGATGAGATTGCCAGCCCGCAGCAACCCCGCCGCGACGAGAATGAATCCCGCCATGAAGGTCGCAGTGACCAACCCGGCATAACCGTGCTGGGCAATGACGCCTGCGACGACGACGATGAACGCCCCGGTCGGCCCGCCGATCTGCACCCGGCTGCCGCCCAGAAGCGAAATCAGGAAGCCCGCGACGATGGCCGTGACCAACCCCGTCGCCGGAGTTGCGCCCGAAGCGATGGCGATCGCGATGGCGAGGGGAATCGCCACCATCGCGACGGTCGCGCCGGCGATGACATCGGCCACGAACAGCCCGCGCGAATAACTCGCCATCGTCGTCAGGATTTTAGGCTTCATAGCTGGGGTCTAATGTATCGACTTTGCAACGACAATGCGGGCGGGGCATGGATCGGACTGGCGTGCGAGTCACCCTCCCCGATTGACTTTCGGCCCCTTTGGCGGCAATCGCCGCCAAACCCTGAAAGGCGGTCCGGCCGGGCCGCCTTTTTCCGTTGGAAGGCCGATACGATGACGATCACGCCCCTGATGCCGGTGTACCCCCGCTGCGAGGTCGAGCCGGTGCGCGGCGAGGGCAGCTATCTGTTCGATGCCCAGGGTAACAAGTGGTTGGATTTCGCGAGCGGCATCGCCGTCAACATCCTCGGACACGGCCATCCGCATCTGACGCAGGCGATCCAGAAGCAGGCCGCCACACTCATGCACACGTCGAACCTTTACGGATCGCCGCAGCAGCGCCACCTCGCCGAACGGCTCGTGTCGCTGACCTTTGCCGACACGGTGTTCTTCGCCAACTCTGGCGCGGAAGCGCTGGAATGCGCGATCAAGACCTGCTTCCGCCACCATTATGCGGCCGGTAATCCGCAGCGGCACCGGATCCTGACCTTTTCTAACGCCTTCCATGGCCGGACGCTCGCGACGATCGCCGCGACCGATCAGGAAAAGCTGCGCTCGGGCTTCGAGCCGCTGCCTGACTGGTTCACCGTGCTGCCGTTCGGCGATCTCGCGGCTGCCGAAGCGGCGATCGGCGACGATTTCGCAGGCTTTCTCATCGAGCCAGTGCAGGGCGAAGGCGGCGTCCGTCCCGCGACGGCGGAATTCCTCGCCGGCCTGCGCAAGCTCGCCGACCAGCATGGCGGGCTGCTGATTTTCGACGAGGTCCAGTGCGGCGTCGCGCGGACCGGCACGCTGTTCGCCTATGAGCAGCTCGGCGCGACCCCCGACATCATGGCGATCGCCAAGGGCATCGGCGGCGGCTTCCCGGTCGGCGCCTGCCTTGCGACTGAACATGCGGCGAGCGGCATGGTCGCCGGCACGCACGGCTCGACCTTTGGCGGCAATCCGCTGGCGATGGCTGCGTGCGAGGCGGTGCTCGACATCGTCGCCGAGCCCGAATTTCTCGCGCAGGTGAAACAGACCGCCGAACGGCTGCGCGGCGCGCTTGAGCAGATGATCCCGAACCATGACGATCTGTTCGAAGGCGTCGTCGGCGTCGGCCTGATGATGGGCATCAAGATGAAGTCGGACAGCCGCAGCTTCGTCAACCATGCCCGCCATCACGGCATCCTGACCGTCGCCGCCGGCATGAACGTCATGCGCATCCTGCCGCCACTCAACATCGGCGAGGCCGAGATCCGCGAATGCGTCGAGAAGCTGTCGGCAGCGGCCGCAGCCTATCAAGTCCCCAAGGCCGCCTGAGGTGACCCGCCACTTCCTCGACCTCGCGACCGCCGGCCGCGAGGGGCTGCGGGCGATTCTCGACGAGGCGCATGCCCGCAAGGCGCGGCGGGCCGGTCTGCCCAAGGGTGCGGTCGATGCCGATGCGCCGCTCGCCGGGCACACGCTCGCCTCGATCTTCGAGAAGCCGTCGACGCGCACCCGCGTGTCCTTCGACATGGCGATGCGCCAGCTCGGCGGCTCCAACATGGTGCTCTCGGCGACCGACATGCAGCTGGGGCGCGGCGAAACCGTTGCCGACACCGCGCGGGTGATGTCGCGCTACGTCGATGCAATGATGCTGCGCTGTTCAGCGCACCAGACGGTGCAGGACCTCGCCAATTTCGCGAGTGTGCCCGTCATCAACGGCCTCACCGACCTGTCACACCCCTGCCAGATCGTTGCCGACATGATGACCGTCGAGGAGCGGCTCGGCCGCCCTGTCGAAGGCACGCGCTGGGCCTGGCTCGGCGATGGCAACAATGTGCTGCACTCGATCATCGAGGCGGCGAGCTTGCTCGGCTTCGAGGTCCGCGCGGCAACGCCGCATGGCTATGATCCCGACCAGGCGATCGTCGCGCTGGCGGAAGCCCGCGGCGGCGACATCGACCTGATGCGCAGCGCCGCCGATGCCGTCGCCGGGGCCGATGTCGTCGTCACCGACACCTGGGTCTCGATGGGGCAGACCAGCAGCGCCGCCAAGCTGAAGGCGCTGATGCCCTATCAGGTCACGCCGCAACTCATGGCCGGGGCCGATCCGTCGGCGGTGTTCCTGCACTGCCTGCCCGCGCACCGGAATGAGGAAGTTGTCGATGCCGTCATGGACGGCGCGCAGTCGGCGGTGTGGGACGAGGCGGAGAACCGGCTGCACGCGCAGAAGGCCGTGCTGCTGTGGTGCCTGAACAAGATCGGATGACCGGGGACGCCGTCCTCGGCTTCACCGTGCCGGGGCGGCATGCGCGCGGCCGCGTGCTGCGCCTCGCGCCGACGCTCGACATGATCCTGTCGGCGCACGCCTATCCGCCGGTGCTCGCAGGCCTGCTCGCCGAGGCGCTGGTGCTGACGGCGCTGGTCGGATCGACACTGCGGCCCGACGAAGGCCAGATGACGCTGCAGGCGCAGGCCAAGGGTGGCCCGGTCGATCTGCTGGTCTGCGATTACAAGGGCGGGGAGCTGCGCGGCTATCTGCGCATTGCCGATGCCGAGGGTGCGGCGCTGCTGACCAGGAAATCGCTGCTGAGCGACATTTTCGGCGAAGGTTATCTGGCGATCACGCTCGACCAGACGCTCGCCGCCGAACGCTATCAGGGCATCGTGCCGCTTGAGGGCGACACGTTCTGCCATGCCGCAGAACAATATTTCACGAGCTCGGAGCAGATCCCGACGATGATCCGCACCGGCATAGACCTGCGCAGCAACGTCGCGGGTGGCCTGCTCGTGCAGCACCTGCCCGAGGGCGAACTGGGCAAGGAGCGGCTGTCGGTGCGCGACAACGACCCCGACTGGCAGCATGTGCTGGCGCTCGCCGAGACGGTGAAACCGGCGGAGCTGACCGATGCCGATCTGCCGCTTGACGACCTGCTGTGGCGGCTGTTCCACGAGGAAGAGATTCGCACGCTCCCCCCTGTGCCGCTGTCACGCGGTTGCCGCTGCTCGCCCGATTACATCGCCGAGGTACTCGGCCGGATGAATGAAACCGACCGCGCCGACATGCGTGGCGACGACGGACTCGTCAGCGTTGACTGCGCCTTCTGCGCGAAGACGTTCAAGATTGCAGTGTAGCCGCCGCCACAGTTTCGCCGCCGACATGAACAGCGCATAACGCCGCATTCAGCATCCATTCCTTGAAACAGCCATAATGACCCTGCACATTCGGCTCGACATCAAGGGGGACACCCGCGTGCGATACCTGCGCCTGCTCTTCGTTCTGCCCGCGCTCGGCCTGCTTGCGGCCGCGACGCCGCAGCTTCAGCTGTTCAATGCTGGCGGGTTCGCCGCCGGCCAGTGGAAGATCACGCCGCTCGACGAGGATTCGAAGATGCGGAACGGGTCGGGCGAAAATCAGTGCCTGACCGCCCCGGACATGATCGTGCACGCCGGCCACAAGGCCGCGAGCGCCGCCTGCGAACATACGATCATCGAGGACACACCCAACCGCGCGATCGTGACCTATATCTGCAAGGGCTCGGGCTACGGCCGGACCGACATCCGCCGCGACGCGGCCGGCGTGTTCGTCGTCGAAGCGCAAGGCATTTCCGGCAAGGATCCCTTCGATATGAAGGGCGAATTCCGGCGCACGGGAGAGTGCAGGAAGTAGCGAACGCTTAAGGAGCGATCGCATGAGATAAGCGTCCTCGCCCTTGTATGGCGGGGCGACGCGATGCCTGCGGGCAGCGCGACGGGGGCGGGTAGAAGCTCTCAGCGACGGTGCGATCTTGAAGGCTCACCCGCCCCGCGCTCAAGGGCGGGGACGCACGAACCGATCGACCGCACCATCACGCAACCGCACGACTCGCCCCTCGCTCTCCAGCCAGTGCAGATGCGCGAGGGCCTCGCCGGTGGCCATCATGATCTCATCGGCTTTGATCGGACGTCCGAACACGCTCGGAAAGCATTCGAGGACGGTGCGCGGCTCGGAGCAGAAGGCATCAAGCGCTTCGAGCTTGCGCATATGGTCGGCGCGCAGCTGGTCGAGCCTGACATGCAGCCGGGTGAACGGTTCATTGTGCGCGGGCAAAACCAGCAGCTTTTCGTCGAGCGCCGCGAGCTTGGTCAGGCTGTCGAGCCAATCGCGTAAGGGGTCGCCATCGGGTTCGGTCGGATAGACCGAGACGTTCGATGTAATGCGCGGCAGCACCTGATCGCCGGAGATCATCAGCCCGGCCTCGTCGCAGACGAGACAGGCATGTTCGGGCGAATGACCGCTGCCCGTCACGATGCGCCAGCTGCGACCGCCGATGGTCAGCGTCTGCCCGTCGCGCAAGCGCTTGAAGCCGATCGGCAGGCGCGACACCACCATCCCGAACCGGCCCCAGCCCGACGACCGCATCTTGGCGAGCGCTTCCTCCGTCCAGCCGGCGCGCGCGTAGAAATCCATCGCAGCCGCCGGCGGCGCATCGGCCACATCGAGCGTCAGCGTGCGCGCCAGCAGATATTCGCCGCGCGTCATTTCCAGCGGCACGCCCCATTTGTGGGTGAGCCAGCCGGCGAGGCCGAGATGGTCGGGATGATAATGGGTGACGATGACGCGGCTAACCGGGCGACCCTTCATCGGCCCGTCGAACAGCTGCCGCCAGATGTCCTTGCAATTCTCGGCGCGCAGCCCGGTATCGACGATCGCCCAGCCGTCGCCGTCGTCGAGTACCCAGAGATTGATGTGGTTGAGGCTGAACGGCAGCGGCATCCTGATCCAGAACACCCCCTCGGCGACCGGATGCAGCCTGCCCGCTTCGGGGATCCAGCGCCCCATCGGATAGGCGAGCCCGCGCAGCTCATCGCCATCGGCGGGCGGCAGGACGGCAGCTAGGGAGGCATCTGACATAAGGCTGGCCTATCGGTTGCAGCGCAGCAAGTCACCCTGTCGCAAAGGGTAAGCGCGACCTCTTCCCCGTCATCCCGGCGAACGCCGGGACCCCGAAGCAAATTGTAACGCACGCGGCAGCGTGCGCGCGCTCCCGCGCGCGTTTGTTGACGCTACTGGGTCCCGGCGTTCGCCGGGATGACGGGCGGATGTAGATTACCCTTCACACCACGCTCTCCGTTCCCTAACTGTTCACCGATGTCCGTATCCGCGCCCGTTTCCGCCGAGCCACCCTATATGGCGGGCCTCAACCCGCCGCAGCGTGAGGCTGTGCTGACCTCGGAAGGGCCGGTGCTGATGCTGGCCGGGGCTGGCACCGGCAAGACCAAGGCACTCACCGCACGGCTCGCGCACCTGATCTGGACGCGCCGCGCCTGGCCTTCGGAAATCCTCGCGGTGACCTTCACCAACAAGGCGGCGCGGGAGATGCAGCACCGCATCGGGCAAATGCTCGGCGATGTTGTCGAGGGCATGCCATTCCTTGGCACCTTCCACTCGGTCGCCGCGCGGATGCTGCGCCGCCACGCCGAGTTGGTTGGGCTGAAGTCCAACTTCACCATTCTCGACACCGACGATCAGCTGCGCCTGCTCAAGCAGGTCATCATCGCCGCCGATATCGACGAAAAGCGCTGGCCGGCGCGCGCACTCGCCTCGGTCATCGACCGGTGGAAGAATCGCGGCTGGACCCCGGATCGCATCGGCAAAGACGAAGCGCATGCCTTTGCCGACGGGCGCGGCGCGGAACTCTACGCCGCCTATCAGGCGCGGCTCATTGCGCTCAATGCGGCCGACTTCGGCGACCTGCTGCTGCATATGCTGACGATCTTCAGCAAACATCCCGACGTGCTCGCCGACTATCAGCGCCGCTTCAAATATGTGCTCGTCGACGAATATCAGGACACCAACGTCAGCCAATATCTGTGGCTCCGCCTGCTGGCGCAGGAGCGCAAGAACATCTGCTGCGTCGGCGACGACGATCAGTCGATCTACAGCTGGCGCGGGGCCGAGGTCGCGAATATCCTGCGCTTCGAGCAGGATTTTCCGGGCGCGAAGATCATCCGGCTTGAACAGAATTACCGGTCCACGACGCACATCCTCGGTGCAGCTGGCGGGCTCATTGCAAAGAACAGCAGCCGGCTCGGCAAGACGCTGTGGACCGAGGCGGATGGCGGTGAAAAGGTTCAGGTCATCGGCGTGTGGGACGGGCCCGAGGAAGCGCGGCTGATCGGCGAGAAGCTCGAATCGGTGCAGCGCCGGGGCGGCTCGCTCAACAACTGCGCGATCCTCGTGCGCGCGCAGTTCCAGACCCGCGAATTCGAGGATCGCTTCATCACCATCGGCATGCCCTATCGCATCGTCGGCGGCTTCCGCTTCTATGAGCGCGCTGAAATCCGCGATGCGCTGGCCTATCTGCGCTGCGTGAGCCAGCCTGCCGACGATCTGGCGTTCGAGCGGATCGTCAACACGCCGAAGCGCGGCCTTGGCGACAAGACATTGCAGCGCATGCACAGTCTGGCGCGCCTGCGCAGCCTGCCGCTGATGGCCGCCGCGGCACAGCTGCTGGAAACCGATGAACTGCCCGGCGGTGCACGACGTGCGCTTGGTAATCTGATCGGCGACATCGCACGCTGGCGGAACGCGATGGCCGAGCTGCCGCATGCCGAGCTGGCGCGGCTGATCCTTGAGGAATCGGGCTATGTCGCGATGTGGCAGGCCGACCGCTCGGCGGAAGCTGCCGGCCGGCTCGAAAACCTCCAGGAACTCACCCGCGCGATGGAGGAGTTCGAGACGCTGTCGGCCTTCCTCGACCATGTCGCGCTCGTGATGGAAAATGAGCAGTCCGACGCGACCGAAAAGGTCACGATCATGACGCTGCATGCCGCCAAGGGGCTGGAGTTCGATCAGGTGTTCCTCGTCGGCTGGGAGGAAGGCGTGTTCCCGAGCCAGCGCACGCTGGACGAGACAGGCACCGCAGGTCTCGAGGAGGAACGCCGCCTCGCCTACGTCGGCCTGACCCGCGCCAAGCAGAATGCGACGATCGTCCACGCCGCCAACCGGCGCATCTACGGCCAGTGGACGAGCTCGATCCCGTCGCGCTTCGTCGGCGAATTGCCCGAGGCACATGTCGAGAGCGAGAGCACGATGTCGGGCGGCGCAAGCTTGTGGCGCGCCGCACTGTTCGAAAGCGATCCGTTTCGCGTCGCCGACCGTGGTACCGGGCGCGGCCCGGGCTGGCAGCGCGCTGCGAGCGGCGGCATCCCGAAAACGCGCGGCGGCGCGCTTATCGACACGCGCCCGACCTCCGTCACCGTCGGCCAGAAGGCGCGCAGCGACGTGTCGCTCGGCACCCGCGTCTTCCACAGCAAGTTCGGCTACGGCGCGGTGACCGCCATCGACGGCAACAAGCTCGAGATCGACTTCGAAAAGGCCGGCCACAAACGCGTCCTCGACAGCTTCATCGAAGTCGTTGCCTGACACGAAAAACCCCGCCCGGTTGCCCGAGCGGGGTTGGTTCGATCCACCTTAGTGGTGGGCTCAGTGGCCCGCGAGTGCCGCGAGCAGCAGCAGTGCCACGAGGTTGGTGATCTTGATCATCGGGTTCACTGCCGGACCGGCCGTGTCCTTATAAGGATCGCCGACGGTGTCGCCGGTGACGGCTGCTTGGTGCGCGGGGCTGCCCTTGCCGCCGTAAGCACCGACTTCGATCACCTTCTTGGCATTGTCCCACGCGCCGCCGCCCGAGGTCATCGAGATAGCGACGAATAGGCCGGAGACGATCACCCCCATCAGCAGCGCGCCGAGCGCGGCAAAGCCATTGCCCTGCCCTGCGACCGCGGTGATGGCGAAGTAGACGACGATCGGCGCGAGCACCGGCAGCAGCGACGGGACGATCATTTCCCGGATCGCGCCGGCGGTGACGAGGCTCACAGTACGCGCATAGTTGGGCTTTGCGGTGCGCGCGATGATCGCCGGGCCATTTTCCTTGAACTGGGCACGGATGTCCTGCGCAACCGCGCTGGCGGTGCGGCCGACCGCCGTCATCGCCATGCCACCGAACAGGTAGGGCAGCAGCGCGCCGAGCAGCAGCCCGACGACGACATAGGGGTTGGACAGCGAGAAGTTGACCGTCACGTTCGAGAAGAACTGCGACAGATCCTCGGTGTAGGTCGCAAACAGCACGAGAGCTGCGAGACCGGCCGAACCGATCGCATAGCCCTTGGTCACGGCCTTGGTGGTGTTGCCGACCGCATCGAGTGCGTCGGTGCGCTCGCGCACGTCAGCCTCCAAGCCCGACATTTCGGCGATGCCGCCGGCATTGTCGGTGACCGGACCGTAGGCATCAAGTGCAACAACCACACCCGCGAGCGCCAGCATCGAGGTCGCCGCGAAGGCGATGCCGATGAGACCGGCGAGTTGGTAGCTGATGATGATCCCCGTCACGATGACCAGCGTCGGCAGCGCGGTCGATTCCATCGACACGGCCAGACCCTGGATGACGTTGGTGCCGTGGCCCGAATCGGACGCCTTGGCGATCGACTGCACCGGGCGATAGTCGGTGCCGGTGTAATATTCGGTGATCCAGACGATGAGCCCGGTCACGCCGAGGCCGACCAGCATGCACCAGAACAGGTTCATGGCGGAGAAGGCGGTGTGCGCGGCGACGGCCGGTGCGGTGTCAGCACTGGTGGCTTCCGCCGCCGAGCCGATGATCGCGTTCATGTCGGGGAACAGGTAGCTGGTCGCCCAGTAAAGCGCCGGGATCGACAGCACGGCAGTCCAGATGAACCCCTTGTAGAGCGCGCCCATGATCGAGCCGCCGCCGAGGCGGACGAAATAGGTGCCGATGATCGACGTCAGGATGCAGACGCCGCCGGCGAGCAGCGGCAGGCTCATCAGCGTGCCGCGATCCGCGCCGGTCACGAGCAGCGCGACAAGCACCATCGTAGCACCGATGGTCACGACATAAGTTTCGAACAGGTCGGCCGCCATACCGGCGCAGTCGCCGACATTGTCGCCGACGTTATCGGCGATGACGCCCGGGTTGCGGTCGTCGTCCTCGTCAAAGCCGAGTTCGTTCTTGCCGACCATGTCGGCGCCGACGTCAGCGGCCTTGGTGAAGATGCCGCCGCCGAGACGCGCGAAGATAGAGATCAGCGAGGCTCCGAAGGCGAGACCGGTGAGCGCCTTGACGATCTCCCGGCGCTGGCCGGCGTCCTCAAGGCTGTAGCCCGCGAGCGCCGTCAGATAATAATAATAGACCGCGATGGCGAGCAGCGCGAGGCCGGCGACGAGCATGCCGGTGACCGCGCCCGAGCGAAACGCCATGGTCAGGCCGCTCTGCAGCCCGTGCCGCGCCGCTTCTGCCGTGCGGACATTGGCCTTGACCGAGATGTTCATGCCGATGAAGCCGGTCACGCCCGACAGCACGGCACCGATCACGAAACCGACCGCCGAATAGACGCCGAGGAACAGGAATACGAGCACCGCAACGATGACGCCGACGATGGCAATCGTCGAATATTGCTTGCCGAGATAGGCGCGCGCGCCCTCCTGGATGGCCGCCGCCACCTCCTGCATGCGGGCGTTGCCCGCCGGTGCGCGGAGCACCTGCTGCGATGTCAAAATCCCGTAGAGTACAGCCGCGAAGCCGCACAGGATCGCGATCAGAACCGGATCGATCATGTCGGAAGAACCCCTGAATTGCGCCGCCACTTGCAGGCGGATCGGTAATTGCGCGCGCTTGTGGCAAAAGAGGGCAGGCGATGCAAGCGCGTGAGGCGCAAGCTGCTAGCTGCCATGCTCATAGCCGAGCCGGGCGGGGGTGAGGTGATCGCCGCTGAGGCCGGTCACGGTCAGCCCCGCGCCCTCCCCCACCGAACCGATGCAAGTCAGGCGAAGCCGGGCTCCCTCAGCGGCAGCCATCAAAACTGGTTCAGCCTCAGGCGGAGCCGAAAACAGCAGCTCATAGTCGTCCCCGGCAGTCGCTCGCTCCAGCAGGGCGGCGTCGGTGCGCGGCGTCCGTATTGCCGCCGCGTCGGATAGTGGCAGCTGCGCCAACTCGACGGTCATCGCGACGCCGCTCGCCGCCGCGAGGCGCTGCGCATCGATCAACACGCCGTCGGACACATCCATCGCGGCGCTCGCCAGTCCGACACACGCCTGCCCGAACGCCAGACGCGGCTCGGGCCGCCGGTAGCGCGCGAGCAGAACCTTGTCAGGCTCTGCCTCGCCCTTGGCGATTGCCAGTCCCAGCCCGGCGTCGCCGATCGTCCCGGTGATATAGAGAGCGTCGCCCGGCCGCGCGCCCGACCGCGACAGCGCCCGGCCGGTCTCGACCTGTCCGATCGCTGTTAGTCCGAGCACAGCCTGCGCAAGCCCGCTGACCGTGTCGCCACCGAGCAGCGCCACGTCCCAGCGATCCAGTGCTCGCCGCAGGCCGTCCGTGAACCCGGTCAGCCAAGCCTCGTCCTCCCCAGCGCTGAGCCCCAGCCCCATGAGCACCCCAACCGGCCGCGCGCCCATCGCGGCGAGGTCGGATAGGTTCACCGCAAGTAGTTTCCAGGCAATGTCGGACGGCGGATCGCCAGGCAGGTAATGCACACCGCAGGCGAGCACATCATGCGTGAACACCAGATCCCGCCCGAGCGGTGGCGTTAGAACAGCGGCATCGTCGGTGAGCCCTCGGGCCGCAGGGTGTGCTGCGAGCGGCTTCAGCAGCCGGGCAATGAGGTCGCGTTCAAGCATGCGCTCCTTCCCCGACATGGGAAGGAAGCTCAGCCACGAACCTGCTTCGCCACCGAATCGAGCAACCCGTTCGCGAATTTCGATTCGGTCGCCTCGTAGAAGGCATGCGCGACATCGACATATTCATTGATAACCGTTGCGGTCGGTACGTCGGGCCGGGCGAGCAGTTCATAGGACCCGGCGCGCAGGATGGCGCGGAGCGGCCGGTCGAGCCGGTCCATGCTCCAGCCGCGCGCCAGATTCTTGCCGATCAGCGCATCGATCTCGGCATCGCGCGCGTCGACGCCTTTCACGATGTCATTGAAGAAATCGACGTCGGCGTCGCGGATCAGTTCACCCTCGACCTCGACGCCGAGGCGGTGATTGTGAAACTCGCTGAGCACCACCGCGACGGGCACGCCGGACATATCGCGCTGATACAACGCCTGAACGGCGGCGAGACGGGCGGCGGAGCGGGCATTGCCGACACGATGCTTCTTGGGGGCGGCGGATGACATGCCGGGCTTCTAGCGACCGCGCCCGCCAAACGGAACCCCGCAGCACTGGCGTATGAGCGGCAAAATCCATAACCTGTCCGTAACGGGATGGGAGACAGGCCATGGCACGTGCGGGTCGGCTACTGTTCGGTGTGGCGTGCTACGGCGTATTCTTCGCAACTTTTCTCTACCTGATCGGCTTCACCGATGATTTGCCGTTCATGGCTGTCACGGTGAATCGCGGATCTGCAGCGCCAATGGGCGTGGCGATCGCGATCGATGTCGCACTCATCGCTTTGTTCGGCCTGCAGCACAGCATCATGGCACGGCCGGGCTTCAAGGCGGGATGGACCAAGCTTGTGCCGCCCGCACTCGAACGCAGCATCTATGTGCTCGTGTCGAGCCTCGCTCTGATTGTGCTGTTCGCCTTCTGGCGGCCGATCGAGGGGCAGATCTGGTCGGTCGGCGGCATCGCCGGAACCGTGCTACTCGCGCTTGGCCTGCTTGGGTGGGGTGTCGTTCTGCTGAGCACCTTCCTGCTCAACCATTTCGACCTGTTCGGCCTCGCGCAGGTCTGGCGCGGCTCCGCGCACGCAGGGGCACCGGTCATGCGCACGCCGCTCTTCTACCGCTGGGTGCGGCATCCACTCTACACGGGCTTCCTGATGGCCTTCTGGCTCACGCCCGACATGACCGCGTCGCGCCTGCTGCTCGCTGCCGGAATGACCATCTACATCCTGATCGGCGTCGCACATGAAGAGCGCGACCTCATCACGACCTTTGGCGACGACTATGTTCGTTACAAGGAACGCGTCGCGATGCTGCTGCCGGGACTCAAAGGTCGCGCTGGAACACCGTGACGTCGCTCGGCTGGTAGCCCAGCGATTCATAGAAGCCGCGCGCCTCGGCATTGTCGGCGCGGACCATGAGGTTCAGGCGCGTCGCGCCTTTCGCGCGTAGCCAGGCCTCTGCGGCTGACATCATGGCGCGACCAAGGCCTGCCGTACGGCGATCCGGTGCGACGGCGAGGTAATAGACCCAGGCGCGGTGCCCGTCGAAACCGGCCATGACCGTCGCGATGAGGTCGCCTTCGGCGCGCCCCGCAAAGATAGTCGATGATGGCGACGCGAACGCCAGCCGTGCATCTGCCTGAGGATCGTTCCACGGCCGGGTCAGGCCGCACGCAGCCCATAGCGCGGCGGCAGCATCGATTTCGTCGAGCCGCAGGTCGGCGATTTCCAAGCTCAGCTCGCGAATTTCTCGCGCAAGGCCATCATCGCCAGCGCGGCCCGCGCGGCGTCGCCGCCCTTGTCCTTCTCGCTGCGCTTCGCGCGTGCCCAGGCCTGACCGTCATTTTCGCAGGTCAGGATACCGTTGCCGATGGCGAGGCCGTCGAGAGTCAGCGCCATGACGCCGCGCGCACTTTCGTTCGACACCACCTCGAAATGGTAGGTCTCGCCGCGAATAATCACGCCGAGCGCGACGAACCCGTCAAAGCGCCCGCTGTCGGCGGCCAGCGAGATTGCCGCCGGGATTTCCAGCGCGCCGGGCACCGTCACCGTCTCATGCGTCGCGCCCGCCGCCTCGAGCGCGGTGCGCGCGCCATCGAGCAACGCGTCGGCGAGGTCGTCATAGAAACGCGCTTCGACGATCAGGACATGGGACATGCTATTGCCTCCGCTCGAACGGCGGGATGCGCCGTTCCTCGACTACGTTCAGGCCATAGCCGTCGAGACCAACGAACGTCTTGTGCGAATTGGTGAGCAGGATCATGTCGTGCACGCCGAGGTCGACGAGAATCTGTGCGCCGATGCCATAGTCGCGCTGATCCATGTCGCCGGTCGGAGCCTTGCTGCGCGCCAGCATCTGCTTCGATAGCCGGTCGGGGCTGGTATCGCGGATCACGACGATGATGCCGGAGCCCTCCTCGCCGATCATCTGCATCGATTTCTGCAACTGCCCGTCGCGACCGCTGAGTTCGCCGAGCATGTCATCAAAAATCGACAGGCCGTGCATCCGGACCAGCGTCGGCTTGCCGGGGACCGGCTTGCCCTTCTGGAGCACGAGATGTTCGGCATATTCGGCGCGGTTGATGAAGGTCTTGACCAGCCATTCGCCGCCAAACACCGAATTGATCGTCGTCTCGGCGATATTCTGCACAAGATGGTCGTTGCGGCGGCGGTAGGCGATCAAGTCGCGGATCGTGCCCATCTTGAGCCCGTGCAGCTGCGCGAACGCCATCAGGTCGTCCATGCGCGCCATCGTGCCGTCCTCGTTCATGATCTCGCAGATCACGCCCGAGGGGTTGAGGCCGGCGAGCCGCGACACGTCGACGGCTGCTTCGGTATGCCCGGCGCGGACGAGAACACCGCCGTCGCGTGCCACGAGGGGGAAAACGTGGCCCGGTGTCACGATATGCTCGGGGCCCTTCGAGGCGTCGATCGCAACGGAGACAGTCCGTGCCCGATCGCCCGCCGAAATGCCCGTCGTGACGCCGTCGCGCGCCTCGATCGACACCGTGAACGCCGTCTCATGGCGCGTACCGTTCTGGCGGCTCATCAGGGGCAGGCCGAGCTGTTCGACCCGGGCGCGCGACAGCGCGAGGCAGATAAGGCCGCGGCCATGTTTCGCCATGAAATTGATCGCGTCAGGCGTCGCCATCTGCGCGGGGATGACGAGGTCGCCCTCATTCTCCCGGTCCTCGTCGTCGACGAGGATGAACATGCGGCCGTTGCGCGCTTCCTCGATGATTTCCTCGATCGAGACCAGTGCAGGCGTATCGTCCTGCGCGAAGATGAAGGTTTCGAGTTTGCGTAGCGTGTCGGCGGTCGGGTTCCAGTTGGGATCGTCGAGATCGCGCAACGTGTTGGCGTGAAGCCCGGCGGCGCGGGCGAGGCCCGAGCGAGACATACCGCCGTCATTGACGAGGGCGCGAAGTTTGGCGATCAGCTGGCTGCTCATACCGAGGTTAAATCACATTGCAGTGTGATCCGCAACCGTAATAATCACACCGCTCTGTTCTGCATGCGCCCAAGGTAGCGCGCGAGCACATCGATTTCGAGATTGACCGGATCGCCGGTCTCGAGCCCGCCCAGTGTCGTCACGGCAGCGGTGTGCGGGATGATGTTCAGCGAAAAATGCGTGCTGCCGTCGCTTTGGTCGGCAATCTCATTGACCGTCAGCGACACGCCATCGACGGTGATCGAGCCTTTCGCTGCCAGATAGGGCGCAAGCGCGGCGGGCGCGGAAATGCCGATGCGCGTCGAATCGCCTTCCGGGCAAATACCGACGACGGTGCCAACCCCATCGACATGCCCCGTCACGATATGGCCGCCCAATTCGTCGCCGACCTTGAGCGCTCGTTCGAGGTTGAGGCGGTGACCGGCGGTCCACATGCCGGCGGCGGTCTTCGACACGCTCTCCGCAGAGATATCGACGGCGAACCAGCCCGGCCCCTTGTCGACGACCGTCAGGCAAGCGCCCGAGCAGGCGATCGACGCACCTATCGCGACAGTTGCCATGTCATAGCTGCTCGCGATGCGCGTGCGCAAATCGCCGCGCTGCTCGACGCTGTCGATGGTCCCGACGTCGGTGATGATCCCGGTAAACATCCGTCCTCGCTATCGGGTCCGCGCGTAAACTTCCAGCCGGTCGACACCGAGCGGGCGATTTTCGACGACGGCCCAGCGGCCGTGCGCGGCGGCGATGTCTGCAAGCCCGATATCCTCCAACCCTTGCCCGGAGCCGATCAGGATCGGCGCACGGTAGATGATGAGACGATCGACAAGGTCGGCCCGTAACAGAGACGCCGCCACGCCCGCCCCACCTTCGACGAGTATGTCATTTGCGTCTGCCACCGCGCACAGCGCCTCGTTGTTTCGCAACACCTCGCAGCGATCCTCGACCAGTGTGCCACTCAACACTGCGACTCGCGGCGACCGGCTTTCCAAGCCCGGTAGTCGCACATCCAGCGACGGCGAATCCGCCTCCCAGGTCCCCCGGCCGACCACGATCATGTCCGACCGCGCGCGCAGCAAATGCGCATGGTAACGCGCCGCCGCGCCCGTGATCCATTTGCTCTCGCCGGATGCCAGCGCGATCCGTCCGTCGAGAGACATCGCCAATTTCAGTGTGATGCGGGCCCGCCCCAGCGTCTGCCGCGAGAAGAAGCCCGCCGCAACCGACCGCGCCTCGGCCTCTCGCACGCCACTACCCGTCGAGATCCCCGCCGCTGACAGGCGAGCTAGCCCCTGCCCAGCGGTACGCGCGTCGGGATCGATAACCGCCGCGACCACGCGACCGACACCCGCCGATATCAGGCTATTGCTACATGCCGGTCCTCGCGCGCTGACATGGGCGCAGGGCTCGAGCGTCGTATACACCGTCGCGCCCCGCGCCGCCTCTCTGGCCTGCGCGAGCGCCAGCGCTTCGGCATGCGGGCGTCCGCCGGGCTGGGTCCAGCCCCGCCCAACCACTTTGTCGCCGCTTACAATTACGCATCCGACCGGCGGATTGGGCGCGGTCTGCCCGACACCGCGTTCCGCCAGCGCGAGCGCTGCGCCCATCCAGCGCTGGTCTTCGGCGCTCACGCCTTGCTGGCAGCCTTCGCCGCGGCGTCCTCGGCCTTTTTCGCGCGGATTGCGGCGTTGCGTGCCGCCATTTCCTTGGCCTGATCGGCCCTGGCGTCGGCCTCGCTGCGAGTCGCCGGCCAGCTCTGCACATAAACCAGCACCGGATCGGGCTTCATATAGCCTGAGCGATTTTCGATGAGGAAGCCGGTCATGACCAGCAGCGTGACCCCGACCGCCAGACCAGCAGCCCAGAGCTGGCTCCGGGTACGGGTCTGCAGGAAGGACCGCAGGTCATCGAGCGGGAGGAGCTTTCGGAACATTGGTCCGATATAGCGCCTCCCGCCCGAATCCCAAACCGCCTAGCGCTCGGCCAGCCGGAACAGCACGGGGATCTTCGTCCACATCTCAGTCGCGACATCGCCGCGTGTCCCGGGCACGAATCGCCAGACGCGCAACGCATGCCGGATGGCGGCCTCATCGAGCCGGGCATGACCACTACTCTGTTCGATTTCGACACGTGACGGACGCCCGTCCGGTCCGACCAGCACGCGCAGGATCACCCGCCCTTCTTCTCCGGCGCGCCGGGCAGATTCCGGATAGGGCGGCTGGAACGACGCTGCGAATCGGTGGTCGAGACGCGGGCCGACAATGACGGGCAGCGGTGGGTCCGCCGGATCGGCGACGCCGCTCCCGCCGACGCCGAAATCATCATCGGGCGGAGACGCGACGCGGAAGTCGGTATCGGTTGCGGTGTCAACGATGTCGATCCGCGGCGGTGCCAAATTGTTTGTTGGGGTCTCGTCGCCGAACGCCGGCTCGACCGTCGGCACGACCTTCGGCGGCTCTTTGATGTTGGACGTGCGGATCGGCGGCACATCCCGAATTCCGCTGATCGGGATGACGCCCAAGCCGATGAAGGCAGCGCCAAGCAACAGGTGGATTGCGGCGGTGAGGGCAAGCCCGGTGGTGTCGCGGCGCGCAGTGGCAAAGTGCAGCATGATGACCTCCCAAGTTGGTGTCGTCGATGCGCCGCCCGTCGGGCACGTCCAAATTCGCCCAGGCGAACAGTGCCCGAGCATCTTATACCATTTTTGATAGGTTGATTAGTGCCTGCCTGCGAGCCGCTCCAGTGCCCGCTCTCGCCCGATCAGGGGCAGCAGCGCGGCCATTTCCGGACCGTGCTCGCGGCCGGTCAGGGCGCGGCGAAGCGGCAGGAACAGCAGCTTGCCCTTGCGGCCGGTCGAGGCTTTCAGGGTTTCGGTCAGGGCGCGCCAGACATCCGCCGACCAGTCGCTGACGGCCAGCGCAGCGGCTGCGGCAGCGAGAAAGTCCGCATCGGCGGGGTCGGCTTCAGCGGACACCGGCCCCTCAATCACCTGCCACCAATCCTCGGCTTCGGCGACGGTCGTGAGGTTCGGGCGAATCGCCATCCAGGCCGCTTCGTCCATGCCCTGCGGCACACGCCCGGCGACTGCGGTGAACGGCATCTGATGGACAATGCGCGCATTGAGGTGCGCGAGTTCGATCGGGTCAAAGCGAGGATGAGACCGACCAAGATGGGCAAGATCGAATGACCGGACGAGTGCCGCAATGTCCGGCACGGGTTCGATCGCCTGCGACGTGCCGATGCGCGCGAGCAGCGCAACCAGCGCGATCGGCTCGATGCCGCCGTCACGGAACTCTGCCATGCCCGTTGAGCCCAGTCGCTTCGAAAGCGCGCCCTCAGTCGCGGTCAATAGCCCGAAATGCCCCAGCTGCGGCGGCGTCGCACCAAGTGCGGCAAACATCTGCAGCTGCACCCCCGAGTTGGTGACATGGTCCTCGCCCCGGATCACATGGGTAATACCCATGTCGATATCGTCGATGACTGACGGCAGCATGTAGAGCCAGCTGCCATCGGCGCGGCGCACGACCGGGTCGGACAAGGACGCGGGATCGACATGACAATCCCCGCGGATGAGATCGCGCCACGCGACGGGTTCAAGATCGAGGCGGAACCGCCAGTGCGGCTGTACACCGCTGGCGAACAGCTTGGCCCGCTCATCGTCGGTCAGTTTCAGCGCCGCCCGGTCGTAGACCGGCGGCAGGCCGCGCGACAGCTGCACCTTGCGCTTGAGGTCGAGTTCCTCGGTTGTCTCGAAACAGGGATAGGCGCGACCCGCCGCAGCAAGCCGCTCCAGCGCGGCATCGTAGACGGCAATGCGGTCAGACTGGCGGACTTCCGCATCAGGCATCAAACCGAGCCAGGCCAGATCGTCACGAATGCCCTGCGCATAGGCTTCGGTCGAGCGTGCGAGGTCGGTATCGTCCATGCGCAGCAGGAACCGCCCGCCATCCCGGCGCGCGAGCAGGAAATTCTGCACCGCCGTGAACACATTGCCGACATGCAACTGCCCCGTCGGTGACGGCGCGAAACGGGTGACGGTCACGACACCGTCCGGAAGGCGTGGGTGATCGGATAGCGGCGGTCGCGGCCGAAGTTGCGGCGGCCGATCTTGACGCCGGGCGGGGCCTGCCGCCGCTTATATTCGGCGATATGCAGCAAGCGCTCAATACGCGCGACGGTGTCGAAATCGATGCCCGTGCCGGCGATTTCAGCAACCGATTTCTCGTCCTCGACCAGCCCCTGCAGGATCGCGTCGAGCACCGGATAGGGCGGCAGGCTGTCCTCGTCCTTCTGATCGTCGCGCAGTTCGGCGGACGGCGGCTTGGTGATGACACGCTCCGGCATGACCGGGCCATCGGGGCCGAGGCCAAGCCGCGGCTTGTTCGCATTCCGCCAGCGGCAGAGCGCAAACACCGTCATCTTGTAGACATCCTTGATGACCGAATAGCCGCCCGCCATGTCGCCGTAGATCGTCGCATAACCGACTGACATCTCCGACTTGTTGCCGGTGGTCAGCAGCATGTGCCCGAATTTGTTCGAAAGGCCCATCAGCGTCACGCCGCGAATGCGCGACTGGATATTCTCCTCGGTTAGATCGCGCGTGCGCCCCGCGAACACCGGAGCCAACATCGTGTCGAAAGCGGCGACTGCAGGCTCAATCGGAATGCTGTCGAGCCGGACGCCAAGCAACCGCGCGCATTCGGCGGCATCGTCGAGACTCTCCTGCGAGGTGAAGCGCGACGGCATCATCACGCACCAGACTTTGTCGGCCCCCAGCGCGTCGACCGCGACAGCCGCCGACAGCGCACTGTCGATCCCGCCCGACAGCCCGAGAACAACACCGGGAAAGCGGTTGCGGGTCACATAGTCGCGCAGGCCAACCACCATCGCATGGTAGATATTGGTCAGATCGTCTTCCTGCGGCACGACCTTGCCCGGCAGGCAGCGCCAGCCGGCGGACGTGCGTTCCCATTCGGTCGCCGCGACAACCTCGTCCCACTCGCGCATCTGCAGCGCCAATGTGCGGTCGGCATTCAGCACGAACGAGCCGCCGTCGAACGCCAGTTCGTCCTGACCTCCAACCCGGTTAAGCATCGCCAGCGGCAGGCCGGTCTCGGTCACCCGCCCGACGCCATGCCCGAGCCGCCGGTCGTCCTTGCCCAGCTCATAGGGGCTGCCGTTCGGGGAGATCAGCAGTTCCGCGCCCGTCTCTGCCAGGCATTCGGCGACATCGGGGAACCACATGTCCTCGCAAATCGGAATGCCGATGCGGACGCCGCGAACGGTGATCGGCCCCGGCAGCGGCCCCGATGCGAACACGCGTTTTTCATCGAACACGCCGTAATTCGGCAGTTCGTGCTTGAGCGTGCGCGCCTCGACCTTGCCGCGATCGAGCAATGCCATGACATTGTAGAGCTGCCCGTCCTGCCGATGACAGCTGCCGACCAGCATCGCCGGTCCGCCATCGGCGGTGACCGCCGCCATCCGGGCGAGTTCCGCATCCGCGGCATCCTGCAACGCAGGCTTCAACACCAGATCCTCGGGCGGATAGCCGATCAGTTGCAGCTCAGGATACACAATCAGGTCGGCGCTCATGTGCGAGGCGCGCACCGCCAGCATCGCGTCCGCATTGCCGCGCAGGTCGCCCACCGACTGGTTGAGCTGCGCCAGCACGATAGTGAGCCGGTCGGTCATGCCGCGCCTTCTATTGTCGCGGCGGTATGCGCACAAGCGCCCGCCTGATCGGGCGGGTGACAGCGCGATCATCCGGGGCTAGCCTGATCGCCATGGACAATCTGCTATCGTCGCTCTGGGTCTGGCTCGCCGCCGGCTATCTGCTGGGGTCGATCCCGTTCGGAATCATATTGACGAAGCTCGGCGGCGCGGGGGACCTGCGCCAGATCGGTTCGGGCAATATCGGCGCGACGAATGTATTGCGGACCGGCCGCAAGGGCTTAGCAGCGGCAACCCTGCTTCTTGATGGCGGCAAGGGCGCGGCGGCGGTGCTGCTAGCACGGCATTTCGGGCCGGGCGACAATATCGAAGCACTGGCGGGTGCTGCGGCTTTCCTAGGCCACCTCTATCCCGTCTGGCTTCAATTCAAGGGAGGCAAGGGGGTCGCGACCATGCTCGGCATGACTCTCGCGGCGCTATGGCCGGCCGGACTGGCGTTCGCCGCGGTCTGGCTGATCGCAGCCTTCGCAACACGTTATTCATCACTCGGCGGCATGCTGGGCGCGGTCGCGGCACCGATCGCGGCGATCCTGATCGGCGACATGAATACGGCGGCGATCTTCTGGGCGATGGCGCTGCTCGTGCTCTGGCGACACCGGGAAAATATCGCGCGGCTGCGCGCAGGCACCGAGGGGAAGATCGGCGCGAAGTCGCATGGCTGACGCCGAACAGCTGGCGCGGTTGCGGCTGATCCGCTCCGAAAATGTCGGCCCCGTTACCTTCCACCAATTGATCGCCCGCTTCGGCAACGGCCGCAACGCGCTCGAAGCGCTGCCAGACATCGCCCGGCGCGGCGGGCGCGACAAACTCCGCATTGCAAGTCTCGCAGAGGCCGAACGCGAGGTGGCGGCGGTCGAGAAGTTCGGCGGGCGCATGCTGTTCTGGGGTCTGCCGCCTTACCCGAGCCTGTTGGCAAGCATCGAGGATGCGCCGCCCGTTTTGTCGGTGCGCGGCCATATCCCGCTGCTCGACAAGCCCGCCGTCGCAATGGTCGGCGCGCGCAACGCGTCGGCAGCGGCGATCCGCTTTGCGCGTCAATTGGCTACCGAACTGGCGATTGAGGATGTCGTTGTGGTTTCGGGCCTCGCGCGCGGAATCGACGCGGCGGCACATCAGGGCGCTCTGGACGGCGGCACTGTCGCCGTCGTCGCGGGCGGCGTCGACGTCATCTATCCGCCCGAGAACGCCGATCTGACCGCGCTGCTTTACGAACGTGGCCTGGTCGTTGCGGAGCAGCCGATGGGGGTCGAGCCGCAGGCCCGGCACTTCCCGCGCCGCAATCGCATCATTTCGGGTCTCGCACTCGGCACCGTCATCGTTGAGGCCGCGCCGAAATCCGGTTCGCTGATCACCGCGCGCCTCGCCGCAGACCAGGGCCGCGAAGTCATGGCCGTCCCCGGCTCCCCGCTCGACCCGCGTGCCCAGGGCTGCAACGGCCTGATCCGCGACGGCGCGACCCTTATTCAGTCGGCCGCCGACATTCTCGAAGCGATCCGCCCAATGAACGCCCGCGCCTCGGCCCCGCGCGACCTGTTCAGCGGCGGCGGCGAGCCGCCTGCTGAGGCCAATGACAATGAACGCGACGAAATCACCGACCTGCTAGGACCGGTCTCCGTGCCGGTTGACGAACTGATCCGGCTGTCCGGACTACCGCCCGCTGTCGTGCAAATGGTGCTGCTGGAACTCGAACTGGCTGGTCGGCTGACGCGGCACGCGGGCGGGCGCGTGTCGCTGACGATCGGTGATTGAGGGCGCTTGACGCCGTCCCCGCACCCTTCCCACCATCGCGCGTACACGTAAGGACACCGCGCCACTCATGCAGCTTGTCATCGTCGAATCGCCCGCCAAGGCGAAAACCATCGAGAAATATCTGGGGCGCGACTATCGTGTGCTCGCTTCCTACGGCCATGTCCGCGACCTGCCGCCGAAGGATGGTTCGGTCGAACCCGATGCTGATTTCAAGATGCACTGGGAGGTCTCGGCCGACCGGTCGAAGCAGCTGCGCGCGATTGCCGACGAGGCGAAGAAGGCCGACCGCGTCGTGTTCGCGACCGACCCTGACCGCGAGGGCGAGGCGATCAGCTGGCATCTCTATGAGTATCTGAAGGCCAAGAAGGCGCTGCCCGCCGACACGCAGCGGGTCGCGTTCAACGAGATCACCAAGACTGCGATCCTGAAGGCGATGGACCATCCGCGCGCCATCGATCAGGAGCTCGTCGACGCCTATCTGGCGCGGCGGGCGCTCGACTATCTGGTCGGCTTCACGCTGTCGCCGGTGCTTTGGCGCAAGCTCCCCGGTGCCAAGTCGGCAGGCCGCGTGCAGTCGGTGGCGCTGCGCCTCATCGTCGACCGCGAGCGCGAAATCGAGCTGTTCCGCAACCGCGAATATTGGACCGTCGAAGGCGATTTCGCCGCGAATGACGGTCGTCCGTTCGTCGCGCGGCTCGTCGAATGGCAGGGCAAGAAGCTCGACAAATTCGACCTCAATGCCGCTGCGCTCGCCAATGAGGCAAAGGCCGACGTGCTCGCTGGCGACTACCGCGTCAGCGCCGTCGAGACCAAGCCGGTCACGCGCAACCCCTACCCGCCGTTTACGACCTCGACGCTGCAGCAGGAAGCCGCGCGAAAGCTCGGCATGACCGCGACGCAGACGATGCGCACCGCCCAGCAGCTCTACGAGCAGGGCGCGATCACCTATATGCGCACGGACGGCGTCAGCATTGCCGGCGAAGCGATCACCCAGGCCCGCGACGTCATCGCGCAGCGCTTCGGCGCGAACCACCTGCCCGACAAGCCGCGCATCTATCAGTCGAAGGCGAAAAACGCGCAGGAAGCGCATGAGGCGATCCGGCCAACTGACCTCAGCCTTGCCCCCGACCGCGCCAGCCTGTCGGGCGAACATGCCCGGCTATACGAACTGATCTGGAAGCGCACGCTTGCGAGCCAGATGGCGTCGGCGCGGATGGAGCGCACGGCTGTCGATCTCGTCGATGCCAACCGCCGCGCCACATTGCGCGCGACCGGACAGGTCATACTCTTCCCGGGCTTCCTCGCGCTTTACACCGAGACGCAGGACGACGTGGCCGATGGCGGCGAGGAGGACGGCCAGCGGCTGCCAAAACTGACGCAGGGCGACACGCCCAAGCTGTCGGCGGCGCGCGCCGAGCAGCATTTTACCCAGCCGCCGCCGCGCTTCTCCGAAGCTTCGCTGGTCAAGCGGCTCGAAGAACTCGGCATCGGCCGCCCGTCAACCTATGCCTCGATCCTGCAGACGCTGCGCGATCGCGCCTATGTCCGCGTCGAGAAGGCGCGCTTCCACCCCGAGGAATCGGGCCGTCTCGTCACCGCCTTCCTCGAGCGTTTCTTCGAGAAATATGTCGGCTATGATTTCACCGCCGGGCTTGAGGATCAGCTCGACGGCATTTCTGCCGGAGATCTCGAATGGAAGGTCGTGCTCCGCGCCTTCTGGGAGGATTTCAAACCCAAGACGGTCGAGATCACCGAACTGAAGCCGTCCGAGGTCACGCAGGCACTCGACGAGTTCCTCGCGCCCTATCTGTTCCCGGACACCGGCGATGGCGATCCGCGCACCTGCCCGTCGTGCGGCAATGGCCGGCTGTCGCTGCGTGGCGGCAAATTCGGCGCGTTCGTCGCCTGCTCCAACTATCCCGAGTGCCGCTACACCCGGCAGTTCGGCGGCAGCGGCGAGGCGGCCGCGGCGAACGACGGCCCAAGCGAGCTGGGCAAGGACCCCGAAACCGGCGAGCCGATCTCGCTGCGCAGCGGCCGGTTCGGTCAATATGTCCAGCGCGGCGACGGCGAGAAGCCGCCGCGGGCGAGCATCCCGAAGGACGTCGCGATCGATTCGGTCGATCTCGAACTGGCGCTGCGGCTGCTGAGCCTGCCGCGCACCGTCGGCACGCATCCCGAAACGGGCCTGCCGATCCTCGCGAGCATCGGTAAATACGGCCCGTACCTCATGCACGACGGCAAATATGCCCGCCTCGGCTCGACCACCGAGGTGTTCGAGACCGGCATGAACGCCGCCGTGGTCAAACTGGCCGAACCGCGGGGCGAACGGCGCGGCCCGAAGGCGCTGCGCGAACTTGGTGCCCATCCAGTGTCGGGCGGCGAAATCCGCCTCATGGAAGGCCGCTACGGCAATTACGTCACCGACGGCACGACCAATGCGACACTGCCGAAAACGGCGAATGCCGAGACGCTGACGCTAGAAGAAGCAGCGGCACTGATCGACGCACGCGCAGCGGCGGGCCCGAGCAAGGGCAAGAAACCGGCACGAAAGGTGCCTCCGAAGAAGGCGGCTGCAAAGAAGCCCGCTGCTAAGCGTGTTGCAAAAAAAGTGCTGGCAAAGGGTTAGCCGATCTTCACATCGCGACCGTATTCTAGGCCTGCGACCTTCGACGCAACAGCAGCTCTCGCCTCAATTTGCTGTCGAGAAAGGTTAGTGTCGAACCAATAGCCATCCACGAGCAAGGCAGCGTACTTGTGCACCAAGTGGCGAGAATTCAGGTAGAGATCCTCTTTGCGCAGAGCGACAAAGCGTCGACCTCGTGACCTCTGCAATGCGAACTTCCCGAGAAACCGGCCGTCGCGCAATGCAAGCTCTTTTAGAAGAGAGCCGTAGGCTTCCTTGAGGCTCTCGGCGGGAATGGTCGTCCAGGGAAGGATCACTTCGTATCGCCCTCGGCGTCGAGTTGTAACTGTTGCCAATACAGGAGGCGACGCGGGTTCTACGATTTCGGCCGTCGTACCCAGCAGCGCACGGCGTAAAATGTCGTTCTCCGTTTCGGAAAATGACTGTCGGCGGGCTTCGATTGCTCCATGTACGGACACGTCAATACGGATGTTCTTGTAGTCCATCGCCGCCATTCCTTATAAGCCGAAGATCCCTTATAAGGGATTAGACGGTTGGGCAAGTGCATTTTTGCTTGTTGCCTCGCGTTATAACGAATGTTATATTTCGATTATGAACAAGCCTCTCAAAATCACAGCTGTTGGCAACTCGGCAGCTGTCATCCTGCCCAAAGAACTGCTCGCGCGTTTGCGGGTCGAGAAGGGGGATGTCGTGTTCGCCACCGAAACCCCCAATGGGGTCGAGCTTCGGGCCCATGATCCGGCATTTGAAAAGGACATGACGCTCATCCGGCAAATTATGCATGAGGATCGGGATTTGCTGGCCGCCCTCGCCAAATGAGCGAGTGGAAATGGGTATCCATCGACCGGGTTTTGGCGGCGCACGCTGAACAGCTGGCCCGCTTCGGAGGACCGGCAGGCGTGCGGGACATGGGAGCGCTCGATTCCGCGCTCGCGCGTCCTCAGAACCTTGTGGTCTACGGCGATCCCGATCTGGCGGCGCTAGCTGCAAGCTACGCGTTTGGACTGGCGCGAAATCATGCATTTGTTGATGGCAACAAGCGGATCGCATGGCTGACTGCGCGCTTCTTTCTCGCTCGGAATGGCGGCACGCTCGCTTTCGATCGAGAAGACGCATTCCGGATGGTCATGGGCTTGGCGGCCGGTGACATCCCGGAAGACGCGGTTGCCAATTGGCTACGCGAGCGTTTGAGCTGATATGCCCAAACCCCCTCCCCCCGGCCCGCCAACTGCCTCGGACATCCTCAAGTTCGTCGCCGACTCGCCAACGCCGGTCGGCAAGCGCGAAATTGCCAAGGCGTTTGGGCTGCACGGCGCGGACAAGATCGCGCTCAAGGCACTGCTTCGCGACATGGCGAACGACGGCGCGCTTGAGACGAGCGCGGGGCGGACGTTTCACAAGGGCGGTGGGCTGCCGAAGGTGACGGTGCTCCGCGTCGTTGAGGTTGGCGATGGGACGTTTGCGGTGCCCGATCGCTGGGACGCGGGGACCATTCCGCCGAAGGTGCGCATCGTCGAGCGCGGCAAGCATGCTGCGCTCGGGATGGGCGACCGGGTGCTGGCACGGATCGAGGAAACTGGCTCGGGTTACCGCGCGCATGTGATGAAAGCGCTCGCCAAATCGAGCGAGTTCATCCTCGGCATACTGCGCGAGGAGGTCCGCGAGCATAAGGGCGGCAAGGAGCGGCAGTGGCGGCTGGTGCCGGTCGACAAGCGAGCGCGCAGCGATCTTGCCGTCTCCGATATCGGCGAGGCTAAGGCAGGCGACCTCGTGCTTGCCGAACCGCATGGCCGTCCGCCGCGCCAGTTCGCGAAGATTGTCGAAGTGCTCGGCGATCCGTTCGCGCCGACGAGCTTCTCGCTGATCGCCATCCACGCCAAGGGCATCCCGCACCGCTTGCCCGACGGCGCGCTGAGCGAGGCCGACAAGGCCGCGCATCTGCCGCTTGGCGAGCGGGAGGATCTGCGGCATCTGCCGATCCTGACCATCGATCCGGCCGACGCGCGCGATCACGACGATGCGGTCTGGGCGGCGGCACGCGACGACGGCGGCTGGGATGCGGTCGTCGCCATTGCCGATGTGTCCTGGTTCGTCCGTCCCGGCTCGGCGCTCGACAAGGAAGCCCATAAGCGCGGCAACTCGGTCTATTTCCCTGACCGCGTTGTGCCGATGCTGCCGGAGGCGCTTTCGGCCGATGCGTGCTCGCTCCGCTCAGGCGAGGACAAAGGCGTCCTCGCCTGCAAGTTAAAGATTTCGGCGGATGGCCAAATCGAAAATTGGGTGTTCACCCGCGCGGTAGTCCGGATCGTCGAGAATATCTCCTACGAAGAGGCGCAGGGCGCAATCGACGGCAAGCTCGACTCGCCATTCACCGATACGATCCTGAAACCGCTCTGGGGCGCCTGGTCAGCGCTCGCGAAGGCGCGGGACCGGCGGCACCCGCTCGAACTCGACCTGCCCGAGCGCCGCGTAGTGCTCGACGAGGCGGGCAAGATCGTCTCGGTCGCGGTGCGCGAGCGGCTCGATGCGCACCGGCTCATCGAGGATTTCATGATCGCCGCCAACGTCGCTGCCGCCAAGGCGCTGGAGGCGAAGCGCACCCCCTGCATGTACCGCGTCCACGAGCCGCCGGGACGCGAGAAGCTCACCGCGCTCAAGGACTATCTCGAGACCTTCGACATCGAGTTCGCGCTGGGCCAGGTGATCCGGCCGGAGACCTTCAACCACCTGCTCAAGCGCGTCGGCGACCGGCCCGAGCGGCCGCAGATCATGGAGCAGGTGCTCCGCACGCAGACCCAAGCCTATTACAGCCCCGAGAATCGCGGCCACTTCGGCCTCGCGCTCGGCAGCTATGGCCATTTCACCTCGCCGATCCGGCGCTACTCGGACCTTGTCGTGCACCGCGCGCTGGTCCGCGCCTACAAGCTCGGCGAGGGCGGCCTGGGCGACGAGGAGGCCGCCGCAATGGCCGCAACCGGCGAACATATCTCGCTGACCGAACGCCGCGCGATGGAGGCCGAGCGCGATACCATCGACCGCTATGTCGCCGCCTTCCTGTCGACCCGCGTCGGCGAAGTCCTCCCCACGCGAATCACCGGCACCGCCAAATTCGGCTTCTTCGCGACGGTCGAAGGCATCGGCGGCGACGGCCTCGTCCCCGTCTCGACACTCGGGGCCGAGCGCTTCGTGTTCGACGAGGGCACCAAGGTCCTCGAAGGCATCGAAACCGGCACCGCTTTCTCCCCCGGCATGCGCCTCGACCTGCGCTTGGCCGAAGCCAATCCGATCACTGGCGGCCTGCGCTTCGAGTTGCCTGACGCCGCGCCGATGGAGCGCCGCCCGCACCGCGAACGGCACGACCGGACCAGACCAAAACGGGGCGGGCCGCCGCCCGGCGTGCGCCGGGGGCGCAAGCGCTGACGGCTTGCGTCGAACCGGCTGCGGCACGATAGTGCGCGCATGTTGCTGGCCACCCTTGGACTTGCCGCTGCGCTGACCTCGCCCGTCGAGGCGGCGCGGGAGCGAATCGCGATTGCGGCGGGGGTCAAATGCCCGGCGCCGACCGGGGACGAGATTCTCGTTTGCGGGCGCGCGTCGGAGCGGGACAAATATCTGCTGCCGTTTCCGGTCACGCCTAACCCTGCCTCGCCCAAGACCGAGAATGTCTATGCGGAGCGCAAGCGGTTTGCGAATATCGGCAAGTGGGACGAGCCGTCGGTGGTGGGGCCGGCCGGGAAGGTCGGCTATACGCTCGCCGAGATCGACAACTGGGCGACATACAGCGGGTACAAACCGCTGCTCGAGCGCTTTGGCGGGCCGGACATCGTCTACACAGCCAAGCCGCGACCTTGACTTGAGGCTTCGCTTTTGCGAGTAGCGCCCGGTTCGCGGGCAGCAACGGCCCGCGTTTTTCGTTTCAGCCGAGAATTTCAGGGACGCCCGCGTCATGGCAAAGCCGACCACCGTCAAGATCAAGCTCGTCAGCAGTGCCGACACCGGCTTCTTCTATGTCACCAAGAAGAACCCGCGCACGCAGACCGAGAAGCTGACCTTCCGCAAATATGATCCCGTCGTGCGCAAGCATGTCGATTTCAAGGAAGCGAAGATCAAGTAGCATACGTCCCCGCCCTTGCAGGGCGGGGCGACGGAGAGCCGTCAGGCGAACCGACCGAGGCGGGTAGAAGCTTGAAGCGGCGGTGCTGTCTCAAGCTTCTACCCGCCCCCTCGCACGCCC
>CALRQP020000004.1:0-149036 GCA_943370355.1 Sphingomonas paucimobilis | reverse complement strand
GACGATGTCGACGCCTATGCGGTCGAGAGCCAGAAGCGCGCCGCGCAGGCGTGGAGCGAGGGCCGGTTCAAGAATTCGGTGATCGGCGTCAAGGACGTGATCGGCGAAGTCGTGCTTGCACATGACGAGCATATGCGCCCCACCGCCGATATGCAGTCGATGGCGAGCCTGTCGCCCGCCTTCCAGACGATGGGCGAGCAGATGCCGGGCTTCGATGCGATCGCGCTGCAGCGCTATCCCGAGGTCGAGAAGATCAACCATGTCCACCATGCCGGCAATTCGTCGGGCATCGTCGATGGGGCGAGCGCCGTTCTCATCGGCAACCGCGAGATGGGCGAGAAGTACGGGCTGAAGCCCCGCGCCCGCATCCGGCAGATGGCCTCGATCGGCTCGGAGCCGGCGATCATGCTGACCGGGCCTGAGTTCGTCAGCCGCAAGGTGTTGCAGCGCGCCGGGATGGATGTCGGCGACATCGATCTGTTCGAGCTGAACGAGGCGTTCGCGTCCGTCGTGCTGCGCTACATGCAGGCGCTTGGGATCGATCACAGCAAGATCAACGTCAACGGCGGCGCGATCGCGATGGGGCACCCGTTGGGGGCGACGGGCGGCATGATCCTCGGCACGGTGCTCGACGAACTTGAGCGCACCGGCAAGGGCACGGCACTCATCAACCTGTGCGTCGGCGCGGGCATGGGCACCGCGACGATCATCGAGCGGATTTAAGGAACAGCGACATGACCGAGACCATCAAATTCGATGTGGACGCCGACGGCATCGCGCTGCTGACCATCGACGTGCCGGGCCAGACGATGAACGTTATCACCGGCGAATTCACGCGCGACCTTGGCGAACTGATCGAGCGCATCGCAACCGATGCGGCGATCAAGGGCGCCGTCATCACCTCGGGCAAGGCGACCGGCTTCATGGCCGGGGCCGACCTCAAGGGCATGGGCGCCATGACCAGCGGCGGCGCGGCACCGGAGGGCAAGTCGAGAATGGCGGCGCTGTTCGACGGCGTGTTCACGCTCAACAAGCTGTTCCGGCGGCTGGAGACCTGCGGCAAGCCGGTGGCTGCGGCGATCAATGGCCTCGCGCTCGGCGGCGGGCTGGAGATCACGCTCGCCTGCCATTACCGCGTTTGCGCTGACAATCCGAAGATCGTGGTCGGGCTTCCTGAAGTGATGGTTGGGTTGCTCCCGGGGGCCGGTGGCACGCAGCGGCTGCCGCGCCTGATGGGCGTGCAGGCGGCGCTGATGTACCTGACGCAGGGCAAGAATATGTCGCCGCAGGAAGCACAAGGTTTCGGCGTGGTGCATGAACTTGCGCCGGCCGCCGAGGTCGTCGCGCGCGCCAAGGCTTGGGTGAAGGCCAATCCGACCAAGGCGGTGCAGCCGTGGGACGAGAAGTCGTTCAAATTCCCCGGCGGGGCAGGGGCGATGAACCCCAATTTCATGCAGACCTTCGTCGGCGCCAATGCGATGGTTCAGTCCAAGACCATGCACAATATGAACGCGCCGATCGCGATTCTGTCGGCGGTTTATGAAGGCGCGCAGCTGCCGATGGACACGGCGATCCGCGTCGAGAGCAAATATTTCACCAAGCTCGTTGCCGATCCGCAGGCGGGAAACATGATCCGCTCGCTGTTCGTCAACAAGCAGGCCGCAGAGCGCGGCGCGCGGCGTCCCAAGGGGCTGGCACCGGCACCGACCAAGAAGGTCGGCATGTTGGGCGCGGGCCTGATGGGCGCGGGCATTGCGATGGTGTCGGCGCAGGCCGGGATCGAGGTCGTGCTGCTCGACCAGTCGCAGGAGGCTGCCGACAAGGGCAAGCAATACACCGCCGACCGGCTCGCCAAGAAGCGCATGCCGCAGGACAAGGCCGATGCGATCCTGAACCGCATCCATGCGACGACCGATTATGCCGCGCTGCAGGGCTGCGACCTGATCATCGAGGCGGTGTTCGAGACGCGCGAGATCAAGGCCGATGTGACGAAGAAGACCGAGGCCGTCGTCGGCGCAGACACGATCTTCGGCTCCAACACCTCGACTCTGCCCATCACCGGCCTGGCTGAGGCCTGGTCGAAGCCCGACAATTTCATCGGCATCCACTTCTTCTCGCCGGTCGAGAAAATGCCGCTGGTCGAGATCATTGTCGGTCAGAGGACCGGGCCGGAAGCCATTGCCAAGGCTCTGGATTATGTCGCGCAGATCAAGAAGACGCCGATCGTCGTCAACGACAGCCGCGGCTTCTACACCTCGCGCTGCTTCGGCACCTATGTGCAGGAGGGGCTGACGCTGCTCGGCGAGGGCGTCAATCCGGCGCTCATCGAAAATGTCGGCAAGATGGCCGGGATGCCGGTCGGCCCGCTCGCGGTCAACGACGAGGTCGGGCTCGACCTGTCCTATAAGGTCGGCCAGCAGACCAAGAAGGACCTCGGCGACAAATATGATGCCGGTCCGGGCGGGCGCGTCATCGAGACGATGCACGAGCTCGGCCGGCTCGGCCGCAAGAATGCCAAGGGCTTTTACGTCTATCCAGAGGCTGGGAAGAAATATCTCTGGCCCGAACTATCGGCGACGGTCGCGACGCCGGGCGAACATAGCGATCCGACCCCGGAAGCGGTGCGCGAGCGGCTGCTGTACCGCCAGCTCGTCGAATGCGCGCGCTGCTTTGCCGAAGGCGTGCTGGAGACGCCCGAGGACGGCGATCTCGGTGCGATCTTCGGCTGGGGCTTCGCGCCGCACACCGGCGGGCCGTTCAGCATGATGGATACGGTCGGTCTGGCAAATGTCGTCGCGATCCTCGACGGGCTTGCGCAGCGCCACGGCGAACGCTTCGCGCCGCCGCAGCTGCTGCGCGACATGGCCGCCAAAGGCGAAAGCTTTTACGGCAATGCGCTGAAGAAGGCTGCCTAACCGGTAGCGCTACGCCGCATCGGCGGCGCGGCGCACCCGGTTTCGCCCCTCGGTCTTGGCACCGTACATGGCGAGATCGGCCATGCGCAGGCCGTCGCGCAACGTCTCGGCAAGCCGGGCATTGGCAAGGCCGATGCTGACGGTCACCGACACCGCTCCGCCACAAGCCGTGGTGACGGCGGTGTCGGCGACGCGGATGCGGATGCGTTCCGCAGCTGCGTGCGCGACCTCCTCGTCGGCCCCGGCAAGGTAAATTGCGAACTCCTCCCCGCCGATGCGCCCGACCAGATCGCCGGGACGGACGGCGTCGAGCAGCGCCCTTGCCGTGGCGCGCAGCGACAGGTCGCCGGTCTCGTGACCGAAACGGTCGTTGATGGACTTGAAATGATCGATGTCGAGTACCAGCATCCAGCCGGGCGTTGCGGCATGGACAGCGGTTGCGCGCTCGAAAAAGGTCGTGCGATTGAGCACCTTGGTCAGCTGGTCGATTTCGGCAAAGCCCTTGAGCAGGTCATAGGCTTCCCGAAGTTCGTCGTGCAGACGGCGAGTGCGCTCGTTCTGCTGCGCCATCCAGAGCGACATGCTGAAGGAGAGCACCGCCGGACAGAGCGCGCCGAACAGCCAATAGCCGAATGGTATCTCCATCCCGGGCAGCCGCGACAGCAGGAACATTCCGGTCAGCGTGCCCGTCACGGAGAGGATTACAACGCTGGCAATTCTCAGGCGCGGGCTCATAATGGATCGGTAGCGGGCAAGTCGTGAAAATTGAACTACCGAAAATTGGCACGGGGGACGGGCTGCGATGACCTTCTCAAAAGGGGTGATCTCCTGCGGGCGCATCGCAGCGCTGCCACGGCCGCGCGATCTGCGAGAGGCTGCCTGATATGACTGCTGCGCTTGGCGCCCCCTTCACGCTGCCGTCGGGGATCGGGTTCAAGAACCGGATCGCCAAATCGGCGATGACCGAAGGCCTTGCGGAGCGCGACGGCCTGCCCAATGCCGACCATGTCCGGCTTTACGAGCGCTGGGCGCGCGGCGGCTGCGGGCTGCTGATCACCGGCAATGTGCAGATCGACCGCAAGCATCTCGAACGGCCGGGCAATGTCATCGTCGACGGACCGCTGACCACCGAGGGCAAAGCCGCCTGGACGCGCTGGGCAGCGGCGGCGAGCCTTGAAGGCACCAAGGCCTGGGTACAGATCAGCCACGCCGGGCGGCAGACACAGGTCAATGTCAACAAGACGCCGAAAGCACCGTCGGCGGTGCAACTCAACCTGCCCGGCGGCATGTTCGGCATGCCCGAACCGCTGATCGAGGCGGAAATCCTCGACCTGATCGCGCGCTTCGCACAGGCCGCTGTCGTGTCGCGCGACGCGGGCTTTGCCGGCGTGCAGGTGCATGCCGCCCATGGCTATCTGATCTCGCAATTCCTGTCGCCGCTCGCCAACCGGCGGACGGATGCCTGGGGCGGCAGCCTTGAAAACCGCGCGCGTTTCCTGATCGAGACGGTGAAGGCCGTGCGCGCCGCAACGGGCAGCGATTTCGGCCTCGGCGTCAAACTTAATAGCGCCGACTTCCAGAAGGGCGGCTTCGCCTTCGACGAATGTATCACCGTCGCCGGCTGGCTCGCCGACCTCGGCATCGACCTTCTGGAGATTTCGGGCGGCAGCTATGAACAGCCCGCAATGATGGACATGGAGGGGATGGACCCGCCCGATGCACCGAAACAGGCGTCGACGGCGGCGCGCGAGGCCTATTTCGTCGAACTGGCGAAGGCGCTGATGGCCGGGAAGACGCCGCCTTTGCTCGTCACCGGTGGCTTCCGCGGCCGGGCGGCGATGGAGCAGGCCGTGGATGCGGGGATCGCGATGGTCGGCGTCGGGCGTCCGCTCTGCGCCGCGCCGGACTCGGTCGGCGAGCTGCTCGGCGGCACGATCGACAGCCTGCCCCGCTTCGAAACCGGGCTGCGCGTTGGCCCGGGCTGGCTCGGTCCCAACTCGCCGATCAAGATGGTCCGCGCGATCAACGGCTTTGCTGCGATGGGCTGGTATTACACCCAGCTGCGCCGACTTGCGGCAGGGCAGGAGCCCAAACTGAGCATCAATCCGCTCTCCGCCTTTTTGAGCGAACAGCGCGACGCGAAGACGCGGCTCTGATCCTGGAATTCCCCCGCTGGCAGTGTCGCGATTCCGGATTATGCTGCACTGGTACAATTGGGGGACCGACATGGCCGGACTGACGATCGATCGGCGCGGTACACTTGCTGCCTTGGCAGGAGCCGCCGCTGCTGTCTCGCTGCCAGCGCGCGCTGCCGTCTCTGCTACGACGAAAGCGCTGTATGACCGCGCCATCGTCGTCGAAGGGCAGGGCGGGCCAGGCGGCTACGATCCGACGATGCCCGATGCGACCGAGCTCACGCCGCGCAATCTTGACGATGTGCGCCAGTCAGGGGTCACACTGGTCAGCCTGACCGTTGGAAGCGTCGGCAATCAGCCCGATGCCTTCGAACAGTCGGTGGCCGGCTTCGCGCAGGCGCGGGAGCAGATCGCTGCGCATCCCGACCTGTTCATGCAGATTTTGACCAAGGCGGATATTGTGACTGCCAAGACGTCGAAGCGCATGGGGCTGATTTTCGGTTTTCAGGATTCGACCGCCTTTGCGGCTGATCTCGACAGGGTCGACCTGTTCCACAGCCTTGGCCTGCGCATCTGCCAGCCAACTTATAACCGCCGCAACCTGATGGGCGACGGCTGCCTTGAGCCCGGCAATGCCGGGCTCAGCCGCCTTGGGGTCGAACTCGTTGCGCGACTGAACGCGAAGCGCATCCTCGTCGATGCCAGCCATGCCGGGCCGCGCACTCAGGCCGAAACGATCGCGGCTTGCAAAGGCCCGATGGCGATCACCCATACCGGTTGCCGCGCCATCGCCGACAATCCGCGCAATACCAATGACGATGTCCTGAAGACGCTTGCCGACCGGGGCGGGGTTGCCGGCATCTATTTCATGCCGTTTCTGCGCACGAGCGGCCAACCGCATGCCGAGGACCTGATCCGGCATATCGAACATGCGGTGAATGTCATGGGCGAGGACCATGTCGGCCTTGGCACCGACGGCACGATCACCGGGCTGACGCTCGATGCGCGGGAGCGCAAGCAGCACGCCGAATTTGTCGCGGAGCGGCAGAAGCGGGGTATCTCTGCACCCGGCGAGACAGCCGACGTGTTTCTCTACATACCCGAATATAATTCGCCGCGCCGCTTCGAGACGCTGGCGGGCGACCTGCTCGCGCGCGGCTGGAGCACGACGCGGGTAGAGAAGCTCATCGGCGGCAATTTCGCGCGGCTGTTTGGCGAGGTCTGGGGCTGACCGGGCCGCAGCCTTCCGGGAAGCAGCTGCGTGTTCTGGTGCTGGGCGCCACGGGCACGATTGGACGTGCGACGGTCAGGGCGCTGGTGGCGCGCGGGCATGCAGTGGTGTGCGCGGTGCGTTCCTCGACTTCGCTCGGGATGAGCGGGGGCGGGGATCTGTCTGGGGCTGAAGTGCGGACGTGCGATGTCACCGATCCGGTTTTGCTTTCGCGCGATGGAATTCGCGGCGAGCGGTTCGATGCGCTGATCTCCTGTCTCGCCTCGCGGACCGGAGCGCCGAAGGACGCCTGGGCGATCGATCATCGAGCCAATCTAGATGCGATGAACGTCGCCAAGGCGGCTGGTATCCCGCACTTCGTGCTGCTGTCGGCGATCTGCGTGCAGAAGCCGCTGCTCGCCTTCCAGCAGGCCAAGCTCGCGTTCGAGGCGGCGCTGATCGAGTCCGGCCTGCGCTGGTCGATCGTGCGCCCGACCGCCTTCTTCAAATCGCTGTCGGGCCAGGTCGAGCGGGTGCGGCGCGGCAAGCCCTATCTTATGTTCGGCAATGGCGAACTGACCGCCTGCAAGCCGATCAGCGACGGCGATCTCGGGGCCTATCTTGCGGACTGCCTGACCGATGAGGCCCGCTGGAACCGCATCCTGCCGATCGGCGGACCCGGCCCGGCGATCACGCCGAAGCAACAGGGAGAGGCGATCTTCGCACTGCTCGGCAAGCCGCCGCGTTACAGCCGTGTGCCGGTCAGGATGCTCGATGTCATCATTGGCACGCTGGCGACGCTCGGCCGCATCGCCCCGCCGCTCGCCGCCAAAGCCGAGCTCGCCCGCATCGGCCGCTATTATGCGACCGAGTCGATGCTGGTACTTGACCCGGCCACGGGCCGCTATGACGCCGACGCGACGCCGGAAACGGGGTCGGAAACGCTGTTCGACTATTACGCTCAGTTGATCAGCGGCGAGGCGAAAGCCGAACGCGGCGATCACGCGGTGTTCTGACGAAAAAACGGCCGGAGCGCATTCGCACTCCGGCCGCCAGGGTGTCCCGGCGCTGCAAGGGGAGACACTCGCGCCGGGACCGGGGAACGCGGGACGCAACTAACCGCGCAGCAGGCTCATGACATTCTGCTGCGATTGATTGGCCTGGGCGAGCATCGCCGTCGCGGCCTGCGACAGGATCTGTGCCTTGGCGAGATTGGTGGTTTCGGCGGAGAAGTCGGCATCCTCGATGCGGCTGCGCGCTGCGACGAGGTTGGTCGAGCGCGAGGTCAGCGCGTTGACCGTGGTCTCGAGCCGGTTCTGCACCGCGCCGAGGTTGGAGCGGTCGACGGTGACCGAGGACAGCGCCTCGTCAAGCGATGCCAGCGCGGCCTCCGCCCCGGCCTGCGTCGAGATGTCGATGTCCGCGACCTTCAGCCCGCCGCCGCTGGCGCCGTAGCTGCCGGCCTCGAAGCCGATATTGCCGAAGTTCGAGCCTGAGCCGAAGCCTAGGCTGCCGGCACCGATGTCGATCTTCGACGCTGACGAGAGCGTGACCGAGGAGTAAGCGGTGTTGACGGCGGCGGCCGAGATGTCGGTCGGGTCGGTGGTGCCGGTGACCGCGTAGGTCGCGCCCGAGCCGGCGATGGTGACGCCGCCGAGGCCGAAGTTCGCCGCCGCACCCTCGTCGCTGTCGAACCAGACGCTGACGTTGCGCCCGTCGGCTGCGGTCAGCGAGACGCCGCCCTTGCCCTCGTCCGAGGCGACAACACCGTGCAGGCCGGAGTAGCTGTTGATCTGCTGGATGACATTGTCGCGGGTCTGCTGCGCGCTGTTGCCGGCGTCGAGGGTGATGTCCATCGACACGCCGTTGATGACGAGCGTCGCGGTCGCCGTTGCGCCGATCACCGTCGTCGTCGAGCCCTGCAGCTTCAGCGCATTGGCGGTGGCGGTCACGCCGGTTTCTGCCGACTTCGCGTTGATCGCTGCAGCGATCGCGATGCCGCTGCCGGTCTTCTTGCTGGAGAGCGCGGTGTCGTCGGAGGTGACATCGTCGTCGGCGGTCGCGCCGCGGATCGCGATGCCGTTGATCGTCAGGTCTCCGTTGTTGAGCGCATAGGCGGTCGCTGCCGAGGTGGCGGCGGCGCGGCTGTCGGTGGTGACGGCGGAGACGCCGCGTTCGAAGCTGCCCGCATAGAGGCCGCTGTTGCGGATGCTGCCGCTGGCACCGGAGGACAGGGCCACCGCGCCGCCGGTCGAGACCAGCGAGTAAGTGCCGGTCTGCGTGCCGGCCTTGGCACCCGTCGCGGCGGCGGTCAGCGTGGCGAACACCACGTCGATGTTGCGGCCGTCGGCGGCTTTCAGCGTGATGCCCGTCTTGTCGTCGCCGCTGTCGGTCGCGACGACGCCGGTCTGGCCCTGCAGCAGGTTGATCGCATCGACGACGAGCTTGCGGCTGGCGGCGGCATCGGTGGTCGTGGTGATGCTTGCCGTGGTGACGCCGTTGACCGTGACGGTGCCGGTCAGCGCGGCGGCGGTCATCGAGGTGCCGGTCATCGTCGTCGAGCCTACGACGGCGGTGACTCCGGTCTGGCTCGCGACGCGGTTGATTGCGGCGGCCTTGGCGACGGCGCTCGCCGACTTGCCGACCGACGACAGGCCGTCGTCGAGGCTAGAGGAGGCCCCGACCGTCGTACCGTTGATGATGAGGTCGCCGGCGGCGAGCGACTTGAGGTTGGCGGTCGTCGCATTGAACTGGCCCGTTGCGGTCAGGCCGGGCGAGGAGCCGGTGCCGAGATCGAAGCTGCGCGACGAGCCGATCGCGAGACTGACTGTCTCTCCGGCGCGCGAGCCGGTCTGCAGGCTCAGCCCCTTGGCGGTGCCGTCAAGCAGGCGGACGCCGTTGAAGGTGGTGCGTGTCGACACCGAGTCGATCTCGCCGATCAATTGCTTGACCTCGGCCTGCAGCGCCTTGCGGTCGTCGCCGGTGATCGTGCCGTTGGAGGCTTGGACCGACAGTTCGCGCATGCGCTGCAGCATGTTGGTGACTTCACCGAGCGCGCTGTCGGCGGTCGAGGCGAGCGACTGGCCGTCGCCGGCGTTGCGGATCGCGACGGCGAGGCCGCGCACGTCCGAGGTCATGCGCTGCGCGACGGCGAGGCCGGCGGCGTCGTCCTTCGCCGAGTTGATGCGCTTGCCCGTAGAAAGCCGCTCCATCGCGGTCGACAGCGCCATCTGCGCCATCGTCGCGCCGGTCTGGGCGCGGAGCGCCCCGAGGTTGGAATTGATCACAGTCATCGGTTCGTCCTTCTTCCCATCTGCCACGCGGCGACCAGCGAAGCGCGGCGTCGCAAGGGGAAGAACGGCGGAGGTCGGCAGGGCTTTAATCGGGGCGAGTCGCAGGGGCGGGGAGGGCGGCGCCGCAGCGGCTTAACTTCGCAAACTTCGCGGACAATCTGTGTTCACATTTCACAGCCGGGCGGTTTTGCGCAATTTTCGGAAAGCGGAGAGTCAGCTCCGCCGACGGGTGTGTGCAGGGTCTGACGGGTTCAAGGAGCGGGCCGGGGCGGATGTTGAACATAACAGGAACAGCCTGCAGAGTCAATCCGCGCAGGTCCCGCGTCCTACCAGCTGAACCCCTGTTTCGCCGCCGCCTCGTTGATCGCGGCGAGCAACGCCTTCTTGCTCTCGGTGCGGCGCAGGCCGCTGTTGCGGGGTAGTTCCGGATTGCCGAGCGCGGCACGACGCGCGGCAAGCTCGACGCCGAACGCGGCCATGTCGATGACCGGCGCCTCGCTGTCAGCCTTGGATGTCGTCGACGCCATGATCGCCTGCCGTTTCCTCGCGGATGCGCCGATCAAGATAGGCGAGATCGGCTCCGGGGTGAAGACGGAGCAGATCGGCGGCCTGCGTGCGCATTTCCGCGCTGCCGCCGGACCGGCTGGCGAACTGCCCCATACGGTCGGCAATGAGGTCTTAAACGGCGATGATGCGGAACCGGTCGTCGCTGCCGATGGGCTGCACCAGCCGGGCGCGCGCAGGATCGCAATTCCCGTCCATCGGTACATCGGCGACACATTCGAAGCCGAGGGCGAGGTCGGGATGCAGCCAGCCGCCGTGCAGCGAATGGCCGGGACCGCCGGTGCGCGTGAAGCCGAGCCGTCGCAGTTCCTCCTCCAGTTCGGCCTGCCGCGGCGTCGTCACGTCGAGGTCGCCGGTCATCACCAGCGAGCCGCTATAGAATTCCACCGCCCCGCCGCCGACGAGGATCGGCCGCCGAAACCCCCGCGCCACCATCGCCTCGCTGACCCGCGCAAGCAGGCGCAGCGCGGCAAGGAAGGCGGGGCGCCAGGGGGCGGGGGCGGCGGGCATCGGCGGGAGTGTAGCGCAACGCGCGGGGGATGCGAGGGCGGGGTGTGCGGGGCACGGTTCCTGCGATCACGCGTCCTTCGTCATCCCGGCATACGCCGGGACCCAGTAGCTCTCAAAAGAACGCGTGCGGGAGCACGCGCACGCTGCCGCGTGCATTGTTGTTTTTGCTCCTAGGTTCCGGCGTTCGCCGGAATGACGGGTAGGGTAGGAACGGCCACCCTCACATCCCCAGCTCCTCATACAAATCCCGCCATTCGGGATTCCTCTCCTCGATCAGCTTGATCTTCCAATAACGCCGCCACGCCTTGATCCGCTTTTCGCAGCCGATGGCCTCCTCGATCGCCGGGAAGCCCTCGTACCAGACCAGCAGCTTCACGCCGTAGCGGCGCGTGAAGCCGGCGATCAGCCCCTCGCGATGCTCCCAGACCCGGCGCGCCAGGTCGCTGGTGACGCCGACATAGAGCGTCCCATTCCGCCGGCTCGCGAGGATATAGGTCCAGCCGCCTCTCCCCATGCCGCCAAGCTACCAGCGCCCCGCCCGCTGCCCACCCGGCCAACCGGACGGGGAGGGGAGAATTCGCACATTCCCACCCCCGTCATCCCGGCGCACGCCGGGACCCAGTAGCTCTCAAAAAACGCGTGCAGCAGCACGCGCACGCTCCCGCGTGCATCCTTCGCTTTGCTCCTGGGTCCCGGCGTTCGCCGGGATGACGGGGGAGGGATGGTCTTGGCCCGCCCTCCACATAAGCGTCACGCCTTGTTTACAAACTGCGCGGGCGCCCCGGCATCGGCAGTCTGTCACTAATCCACCGCAATTAGTTCACTGTTACCGTAATCAGGGAAAGTGCCTAATCCGCCTTTATGGAAAAATTAGATGCGGACAGTTCGCTTTCAAAAAACTTTGCAAAACTCTCAGAGCGGATAGCGTCACGCAGTCGTTCGCGTGAGGTTTCCGTGCCAAGTGCCTTCACGCGCGATTCTACCACTGCGCTAACATTATTGATCGCCGCCTTGAGTCGATTCTCGTCGTCGCACAGAAGAATCAACGAATTTGCTGCATTTTCGATGTCCGATTTCTTCTTGCTAAATACATCGCCGGATCCGAGGACCTTTGATCCTATCCCTGACAGAATATAAAATCGATAGATCTTAAGACCGCTATCCAGCCGCTGATTGCGCCATAGAAAGTCAAGCTTATAGTTCAGGTAGCAAGCGGCGTAGTATAATCGAACGTCATGATCCTCCTGAAAAAGTCTATCCTGATACTCAGCTGATATTCCACGATAGTCGCGTGCAGACCTGTTAGGCTGGTGCAGGATCGTCGCCGCAACGACTTTCATAAGAGTTGAGGGCTGGACAATCCGCGCCTTCTCTACCTTTTGACCGCGAAATTGATTTTCTCGACGCTCGAAGAAAATCTTATGATCTTCATCGAGCGATATGCAATATTCCTCAAAGTTCTTCATAAACGGCCGCAGCGCCCAAAACTGCTCCTCTCGAACAGAGTTCTGGCGATTAGTCCCAGCTATAATGGAGGAGATAAAGTCGTCGTCTTTAGTACCTATAAGCCGAAATGGGACATTCACTTCTGCTGCAACAAATCTATTGTTGAATACGATATTGCTGGTCTGGCAGCCATTGACTATTTGATAATCTTCAATCTTAAACTTGTCGCCGGTCCTGTCGATCGATTTCGCGACTACCGTTATACCATTGTTTCGGAAGACGAAGTCACTACCTTCGCCGGATTGCAGAGTATTCGAAATATCTTTGTTAATCTTCGAGTCTGGGTCAAAGTCTCCTATGTTGTCGAAAAAAACCGACTTGTTAATTTCTGATACCGATCCATCCTCTTCTTTGAGGCCAATAATGTTCAGCAACTGTTCGGCGGTCAAATATCCGATATATGCTTCCTCAACACTTTCATGAGCTGGAAGCACAACGTTTCTCGGAAAATCGATGGTAGCTTCGACGGAGCTCGAAGCGGCTCGATATAATCTTTGGAGTTCTCGAGCCCCAACCATCTCGATCTTTTGGCGATCAGGGTCAAATATATTTAAGTCGGACCATTGAGTGCGAGTAGTATCAATCAGTTTTTCGAGCCTTGCCGGCTTGTCATAATTTCCTGTGCAAACATAATAGGCGTGTATACCCGGATTCTTGCGCCCGAGCCCCTTATCATACAGGAAATCCTTGGCATCCAGGAGTTCATCCAACTGCGGACTCTCGCCCTTCATGCTCCCATCAAAGAACCCGGAAATCGAATCAAAGAACTTTTACATATTACCATAATCAAAGTTTGTACCAGTCTTCGATTGGAAAAAGTGAAAGTCTAATATTGGCCCCTTGATATCTTCAATTGCTTCCTCGGCATCACTCCGGCTAGTGACCAGGCGACCTTGTACTAGAATGGCGACGCCATCTAATCCAAATTCTGTACCTGCCAGATGCGCTTCGACAGGATCAATCGACTCCCCAAGACCTCCGTTAAGAACGGAAAAGATCGAGTAAATCTCGAACTGCTCGCTTTGAGATCGACCTTCGATAGCATTCGTAGTGACGAAGTCACTTACCTGCGCCTGCACTACAGGATTCAAAATAGCCTCCCAAAATTTCGTGCAACGTACGCGCTTGGAACGAAATGTCTATAATGTGCACTCTTTATGGAGCCACTGTTCCCATCCTCAGCAAGGGTGCCAAATACCCCCCCGTATAGCTCCGCGCCTCCGCCGCCACCTGCTCCGGCGTCCCCGCCGCGACGATCTCGCCGCCGCGCGTCCCGCCTTCCGGCCCCAGGTCGATCACCCAGTCCGCCGTCTTGATGACCTCGAGATTATGCTCGATGACCACGACGGTGTTGCCCTGCTCGACGAGCGCGTGCAGCACTTCGAGGAGTTTGCGGACGTCCTCGAAATGCAGGCCGGTGGTCGGTTCATCGAGGATGTAGAGCGTCTGGCCGGTCGCGCGGCGGCTCAGTTCCTTGGCGAGTTTGACGCGCTGCGCCTCGCCGCCGCTCAGCGTCGTCGCTTGTTGTCCGACATGGATATAGCCGAGGCCGACTTCGTGCAGCATCGCCATCTTGTCGCGGATGCCGGGGACGGCCTTGAAGAATTCCACCGCATCCTCGACGGTCATGTCGAGTACGTCGGCGATCGACTTGCCCTTGAAATGCACCTCGAGCGTTTCGCGGTTGTAGCGCTTGCCGTTGCACACGTCGCACTGGACATAGACGTCGGGCAGGAAGTGCATCTCGATCTTCAGCACGCCGTCGCCCTGACAGGCCTCGCAGCGGCCGCCCTTGACGTTGAAGCTGAAGCGGCCGGGCTTGTAGCCGCGCGCGAGGCTTTCGGGGAGGCCCGCGAACCAGTCGCGGATCTGCGTGAAGGCGCCGGTGTAGGTGGCGGGGTTGGAGCGCGGGGTGCGGCCGATCGGCGACTGGTCGATGTCGATGACCTTGTCGAGATGCTGCAGCCCGTCGATGCTGTCATGCGCGCCGGCGATCAGGCGCGCGCCGTTCAAGGCCTTGGCGGCGGCGGCGTAGAGCGTGTCGATCGTGAAGGTCGACTTGCCCGAGCCGGAGACGCCGGTGATGCAGGTGAAGGTGCCCAGGGGGATGCTTGCGCTGACATTGCGCAAATTGTTCGAGCGTGCGCCCTTCACGGTCAGCTTCTTGCCATTGCCCTTGCGGCGCTTGGCGGGGACGGGGACGCTGCGGCGGCCGGCGAGATAGTCGCCGGTGATGCTGTCGGGTGAGGCGAGGATGTCGGCGAGCGTGCCTTCGGCGATGACGCGGCCGCCGTGCGCGCCGGCCCCCGGGCCCATGTCGACGACATGGTCGGCGGTGCGGATCGCATCCTCGTCATGCTCGACGACGATGACGGTGTTGCCGAGGTCGCGCAGGCGTTTGAGCGTTTCGAGCAGCCGGTCGTTGTCGCGCTGGTGCAGGCCGATGCTGGGCTCGTCGAGGACGTAGAGCACGCCGGACAGGCCCGAGCCGATCTGGCTGGCGAGGCGGATGCGCTGGGATTCGCCGCCCGACAGCGTGCCCGACTTGCGGTCGAGGTTCAGATAGTCGAGCCCGACATTGTTGAGGAAGCCGAGGCGCTCGACGATTTCCTTCAGCACGCGCTCGGCGATCTGATTGTCCTTGGCCGAGAGTTTCGGGGCGAGGTCGCGCGCCCAGAGATAGGCGTCCGAGACGGGGCGGCGGCTCGCGTCGGCGATGGTTTCGCCGGCGATCTTGACGGCGAGGGCTTCGGGCTTCAGCCGCGCGCCGTGGCAGACCTCGCAGGGGCGGGCGGACTGATACTGGCCGAGATCGTCCTTGATCATATTGCTGTCCGTGTCGCGCCAGCGCTTCTCGACATTGGCAATGACGCCTTCGAACGCCTTCTTCACCTCATAGGATTTGCGGCCATCCTCGAAGCGCAGCACGATCGGCTCGCGGTTGGTGCCGTGCAGGATCGCGGCGCGCGTCTCGGGCTTCAGCTCCTTCCACGGCGTCTTCACCCCCTCGCCGAAGTGGCGGAGAACGCTGGACAGAACCTGCATATAATAGGGCGAGGGCGGCTGGGTCTTCGCCCAGGGCATCACGGCGCCTTGCGCGACCGACAGCGCATCATTGGGGACGATAAGTTCGGGGTCGAAATATTGCTTTTCGCCGAGGCCGTCGCAGGAGGGACAAGCGCCGTGGGGGGAGTTGAACGAGAACAGCCGCGGCTCGATCTCGGCTATGGTGAAGCCCGAGACGGGGCAGGCGAATTTCTCGGAGAAGACGATGCGGTTGGATCCTCCCCCGGAGGGGGAGGTGGCAGGCCGCAGGCCTGACGGAGGGGCCGGCGCGCGCTCGGGCCCCTCCACCGCTTCGCGGTCCCCCTCCCCCTGCGGGGGAGGATTGGGGGCGTCGGCATATTCGATGACCGCCAGCCCCTCGGCGAGGCGCAGCGCCGTCTCGAAACTGTCGGCGAGGCGGGCCTGCAGGTCGGGGCGGACGACGAGGCGGTCGACGACGACGTCGATGTCCTGCTTGTACTTCTTGTCGAGCACCGGGGCTTCGTCGATATCGTAGAACTCACCGTTGACCTTGACGCGCTGGAAGCCCGCCTTCTTCCACTCGGCGAATTCCTTGCGATATTCGCCCTTGCGGCCACGCACCACGGGGGCGAGCAGGTAGAGGCGCGTGCCCTCGGGCTCGGTCATCACCCGGTCGACCATCTGGCTGACCTGCTGCGCCGAGATCGGCAGGCCCGTCGCAGGAGAATAGGGCACGCCGATGCGCGCCCAGAGCAGGCGCATATAATCATAGATTTCGGTGACGGTGCCGACCGTCGAGCGCGGGTTGCGGCTCGTCGTCTTCTGCTCGATGCTGATCGCCGGGGACAGGCCCTCGATATGATCGACATCGGGCTTCTGCATGAGCTCGAGGAACTGCCGCGCATAGGCCGACAGCGACTCGACATAGCGGCGCTGCCCCTCGGCATAGATGGTATCGAAGGCGAGCGAGGATTTGCCCGAGCCCGACAGGCCGGTGATCACGACCAGCTTGTCGCGCGGCAGGTCGATATCGACATTTTTGAGATTATGCTCGCGCGCGCCGCGGATCGAGATGTGGGACAGCATGGGGGCGATTGTTCCAGATTTGTTCTTGGCGCGCAAGCGGGGCGCGGGGGACGCTGCAAGGTAGGGATGGGGAGCGGCGGGGGCAAGCGAGGGGCGGGGATTGCCCGTACGGACAATGTTTCTTGTCCGTGATGACCGTCACGCTAGACTGAGCGAGGTTGGGGCAATTCTGCGACGCGAAAGATGCCGCGTGCGGGGTCGGGGGGTGGTCTGAACGTCAGGGTCCCACTGCTGCTGTTGCTGCTCGGCGGTTGCACGACGGTCGGCGTCAACGATGCGACGGGCGTTCGCTGGCTGGTCGGTGTGGTGCGGGTCGATCTGCCGGCGCGTCAGGGCAAGCTGACGGCGGTCGATGTGAAGACGCTGGGGGCGGGCTGGGACAATGGCCCGTTCCTCGGATGGCGGGCAGGAAACTGGATCGCCGCCGACCCGTCCGAGTGTCAGTTGCTTATTGTGATCAAATCGCCGGCCGCAGCGGAAAATGCGGCGAAGGTGCTTAAATCGCTGGAGGGACAGAAACCATGCGTCGCCGATTTTACCCGCAGCTTGCGGCCCTGACGCTGCTGCCGCTGATGGCGGCGGGGTGTGCGATGCCGATGCACAGCAACATGATGGTGTTCGGCACGAACACCTCGCTCGCCGTGCGGGTCGGGGCAAGTGCGACCAGCGTGCCGGAAATCTCGGTCGGCTATTCGCGGCAGGAGGCCGTGCTGATGCCGCTGGTGGCGAACAAGGCAGGGTCGGACGGCAAGGGAGGATCGCTTATTCCCTGTGACGTGTCGTCCCCCGTGACGGTGACGGGCTCCGCCAAGTTTCTGAAACATCCCTGCCTGCTCGTCGGGCAGCATGGCGATTCGCAAGACACCTATTCGGTGCTCGCGAGCTTCGGTGCCAACATAAAGGGATCTGGCAAGAAGGACGAAGTCAGCGTCGGGGTAGGGCTGGCGCAATATTTTGCGACGGGCGTTGCGGCGCAAATGCTCGCGCTGAACGGCGGCGCGTCGGTTGTTGCCGTTGGGCCTGCGGCAGAGGCATCGGCCGACAATCGTCCGTCAGCTTCGGCCATCCAGGCGCTGATGTCGACGCCCTCGGAGCGAGCGACTGCCGAACTCTACGTGAAGGATTATCAGGCAGCGGCGTCACCGCTGATCGACAAGATCGCGAGCGCACCGAGCAAGGCGATCATCGACCGGGAACTCTCGAAGTTCGAGACGGCCGTCGGCGCTACGTTCAAACTCTGGGAACGTTGTGACAGTCCCAAGTCATGTGCCGACAAGCTGCGCGAGGATAGTGCCATCTACGACAGCAATTTCAGCGCCGATCGCACCAAATTCAACGCGGCGGTCGCCGCCTGGAACAACAGTTAGTCGGGAGAAACGTCGATGACGGCAACATTCGTACGCGGGTTCCGGGACGCCGCAACTGCCAAGTCGTCCGCTTTACAGCTTAGCGCCGCGGGCTACACAGTGATCCTGATCGACGACACCGAATCCGTTGAACTGCAGGTAGACGGGGTCGCGAAGCCGGCCGCCTTGCCATTTGAAGCCGGAAAGGCCTGGCATGTCGTCGTCGCAACCAAAGGTCCCGTTTCCGCTCCGTAAGCCAGACCAAGCGTCACCCGACGTTCAGGCAGAACCTGACAGTGCGAGGTGATGAGCAAACTCTGTGCCGCACTTGCCTTCCTCCTCATCTCTTCATCCGCTGCTGCGTCATCGTTTGAGGGGCGCCTGCTCACCCTCCACAACCGCGAGCGCGCCGACTATGGCGCCGCGCCGCTGGTGTGGAACAACCGGCTCGCGGCTGACGCCAAGGTCTGGGCGAAGCAGCTCGCGGCCAGACGCATGTGGAAGCACGACCCGGCCAATCGTAGCGAGGGCGAGAATCTGTGGATGGGCACGGCGGGGGCCTATAGCCTCGAGGAGATGGCCGGAAGCTGGGCCGACGAGGAGCGGCATTTCTTCCGCCCGGGCGTGTTCCCCGACGTCAGCAACAGCGGCAGCTGGCACGATGTCGGCCATTACACGCAGATGGTCTGGCCGGGCACGCGCGAGGTCGGCTGCGCGGTCGCACGCGGCGGCGGCAACGACTATCTCGCCTGCCGCTATTGGCCGGCGGGCAATGTCGTCGGCGTCGCCATGCGCTGACACGAAAAAGCCCGCCGGCTTTGGGGCCGGCGGGCTGTCCCGGTCGAAGTGATCTGGATCAGGCGGCGCGGCGGCGGCGCAGGCCGGCGAGGCCGAGCAGGCCGCCGCCGAGCAGCACGAGCGCTGCCGGTTCCGGCGCATCGACAGGGCCTTCGCCGCCGTTGGTGCCGGCTTCAAAGCTGCCGTTGTCGGTGAAGGCGCCGAACAGGAAGCCGTAAATGGTCGTACCGCCGAAACCGCCGTAGGTGACGACGGTGCGAATTCCGGAGAATTCGACCTGGCCGGGGCCGGTGATGAACTGGTTGGCCTGGAGGATCGGGCCAAGGTGATGGCAGCACGCGCTGCCGTAATTGACGCCGAAGCTGCTGTTGATCGGACCGGTGGCGTTCAGGAAGTTGACGGTGCCGACGCCGGCGGAGCCGCCGATGCCGTTCGGATTGTAGACGACGCCGTAAAAGGTGCTGAGATTGGTCACCTTCAGCGACTGGTTGCCGACGAATTTCAGCGTGAAGTCGATGGTGTCACCGTCGAACACGTTGAACGGCCCGCTATCGAGCGAGTTCGAATTGAAGGTGGCGGCGCTGCTGCTGAGGTCGAGCTGCGACAGGTCGAGCGTCTGCACCACGGTGATCGTCGCGGCGCTGGTGAGGGCGCTGCCACCAAGCAGGAGAGCGACGGACAGAGTCTTCAAAGCAGTCTTCAGCACAAAAAGCCTTTCCCCGGCAGCGACGATGCGTCGTTGCTTTCGCGGAACGAAGCAGGAATTGTGCCAAGTGAGCAGCATCAAGCACTTAGTAATCCAGCTGTTTCGTAGGTGTAAAGAATTCCGACAGTTGCCGGGGGGAGAGGCTCCCACGCCAAGCCGGGTTCCCCATCGCAAGTTGCCTTGGCGCGTCTGACCGGCCACAAAGCTCGGATGTCGAACACGTCGCGCATATTGCTTGGTCTTGCTGCCGGTCTGGCGCTTGGCGCGCTGTTGCTGGCATCGGGCGCGGCGTTTGCGCCAGGCGCGGCGGCGGTGATCGAACCAGTGGGCGCGGTCTGGCTCAATGCGCTGAAGATGACGATCATCCCGCTGGTGCTGGCGTTGCTGGTGACCGGTATCGCCTCGGCCGCCGACGCGGCGAAATCCGGCGGAATGACGGCGCGGGCGCTGGCCTGGTTCGCGCTGTTCGTCGTCGTTGGCGCGGTGTTCGCGGTGGTGGTGTCCGAGGCGATCCTGTGGCTGTGGCCAATCGAGCCGGGTGTTGCCGCTGCGCTGACCGCCGGTGCCAACCCGTCCGCAGTGCCGCCGATCCCCTCGACAGCCGAAACGCTGACCGGGATCGTGCCGTCGAATATTTTCGCGGCGCTGTCGTCAGGCGACATGCTGCCGATCGTGCTGTTCGGCGTCGTGCTCGGCTTCGCGGTGACGCGGCTGGATGTAGAGCCGCGCGAACGGCTGCTCGGGCTGTTCCGCGCCGTCTCCGACGCGATGTTCGTCATCATCGGATGGGTGCTGTGGCTGGCCCCGCTCGGCGTGTTCGCGCTGGCCTTTTCGGTTGGCTACCGGACCGGCTTCGCAGCGGTCGGCGCGATCCTGCAATATGTGATCCTCGTCAGCATGGTGCTGATCCTGCAGTTGCTGCTCATCACCTATCCGTCGGTGGCGATCTGGAGCCGGGTCGGGCTGTGGCGGTTCGCCAAGGCGGCGCTGCCGTCGCAGGCGGTGGCGCTCGGCACGCAATCGTCGCTGGCGACGCTGCCGGCGATGCTGGATGCCGCGCATGAGATGGGCATTTCGGAGCGGGTGCGCGCGCTGGTGCTGCCGCTCGCGGTCGCGCTGTACCGGGCGACCAGTCCGGCGGGCAATCTCGCAGTGGTGATCTTCGTCGCGCATCTGTCGGGCGTACAGCCGACGCTGGCGCAATATGCGGCTGGCATCGGCATCGCGGCGATCGGCAGCCTCGCCGTGGTCGGCGTGGCGAGCGCCAGTACCTTCTTCGTCGTCATCGTCCCAGCCTGCCTGGCAATGGGCGTGCCGGTCGGTGTGTTGCCATTGCTGCTGGCGGTCGAGATATTGCCCGATCTATGGCGCACTGTCGGCAATGTGACCTCGGATCTTGCGGCAACCGCGATCGTCGATGCGGGCGAAAGCTGAATGGCGGGTGCACCGCGCATTCAGAGGATGTTCAGTGCAACGGGCTTACGGGTGATCCCATGGTTTGCGTGAAAAGAAACTGGGCGAGGCGATGGACGGCGATGGCCGGGGCCGCGATGCTGCTCGGCGCGTCGATGCCGGCGTTCGCGCAGCGCGGCGACCAGGACGAGGCGTTCGCGCAGGCGCGGGCGGGCCAGATCCGGCCGCTCGGCGATATCATCGCGCAGGTATCGGGCCGTGTGCCGGGGAATTTCATCGGCAGCGACTATGATGCGGCAACGCGGACCTATCGGCTGAAATATATGCAGAATGGCACGGTCCGGTTCATCGATGTCGATGCGCGCACGGGCCGGGTCATCGGGACATCGGGAAACTGACATGCGACTGTTGATCGTCGAGGACGAGCCCAATTTGCAGCGCCAGCTGCGCACCGCGCTTGAGGGCGCCGGCTATGCGGTCGACACGGCGTCGGACGGAGAGGATGGGCATTACCTTGGCTCGACCGAGAATTATGACGCGGTGATCCTCGATCTCGGCTTGCCGGAAGTCGATGGCCTGACCGTGCTCGACCGCTGGCGCAAGGAGGGCAAGACGACGCCCGTGCTGGTACTGACCGCACGCGACAGCTGGTCGGACAAGGTCGCGGGCCTCGATGCGGGTGCCGACGATTATCTCGCCAAGCCGTTCCAGACGGAGGAATTGATCGCCCGGCTGCGGGCGCTGATCCGCCGTGCGGCAGGCAAGGCGTCGTCCGAACTGATTGCCGGCGGCGTGCGGCTGGATACGCGATCGGGCCGGGTCACGCTCGACGGCGAGCCGGTGCGGTTGACCGCGCAGGAGTTCAAGCTGCTGAGCTACCTGATGCACCACAAGGGCAAGGTCGTGTCGCGTACCGAGCTTATCGAACATATCTATGATCAGGATTTCGACCGGGATTCGAACACCATCGAAGTGTTCATCACGCGTATCCGCAAGAAGCTCGGTGCCGAGCTGATCAACACGATCCGCGGCCTTGGCTACAGCCTCGACGACCCCCGCACCGCCTGAGGCACCACGCGCCGGGTTCTGGCTGTTCCAGCCGGGGTCGCTGACGCGGCGCATGGTGCTGGTTGCTGCGGCGTGGATCATCCCGCTGCTGGCGATCGGCGGCTATGCGCTCGACCGCACGATGACGGGCACGATCTTCCGCAACTTCGACGGGCAGCTCAATTATGCGCTGACCGCGATGGTGTCGTCGGCAGAGATCGGGCCCGACGGTGAGGTGTTCTTCAGCCGGCCGCTCGGCGACCAGCGCTTCTTCGAACCCTATTCGGGCCTCTACTGGCAGGTCAGCGCGCCGGGTCTGCCGCCGTTCCGCTCGCGCTCGCTGTGGGACCGCGCGCTTGACGGGCATCTGACTGAACCCGCCGATAAGCGGCCGCATGCCTATACCAGTGACGAACTGACGAACGAGCCGCTGCGGATCGTCGAGCGCAATGCGACGATTCCCGGGTCGCCGGTCAGCTTCCGCTTTCAGGTTGCGCAATCGACGGCCGATCTCGACGCGCAGATCGGCCGGTTGCGCTCGACGCTCGGCTGGTCGCTGTCGGCGCTGGGGGCGGGGCTGATTGCGCTCGTGGCGCTGCAGGCGACCTATGGATTGTGGCCGCTGCGCCGGGTCAGCCGGGCGATTGCCGGGGTGCGGTCGGGTGCGACGACGCGGGTGCTCAGCGACTTTCCGCCCGAAATCGCGCCGCTGGTCGGTGAATTGAACGCACTGCTCGATCATACCGAGGCGCAGGCCGAGGCGGCGCGCATGCATGCCGGCAATCTCGCGCATGCGCTGAAGACGCCGATGAGCGTGCTGATGGGCGAGGCGCGCAGCAGCGCCGCCGACCTGCCGCAGAGCGTATTGCGCGAAACCGCGATGATGCAGCGGCATGTCGACCATCATCTCGCGCGTGCCCGGGCGATCGGGCGGCGCGCGGCGGTCGGCGCGCGGGCCGAGGTCTGGCCGTCGCTTGAGGCGTTGCAGCGCGCGATCACCCAGATCCACGGCGAGCGCGAGGTGGTCATCGACATCGCGGGCGATCGCAAGGCAGCGTTTCGCGGCGAGCGGCAGGACCTTGAGGAGATGCTCGGCAACCTCGTCGACAATGCCGCCAAATATGGCGGCGGACGGGTGTTCGTGACGGTGACGCGGGCCGCCATGGGCATCGACATCATCGTCGAGGATGACGGGGCGGGCATTCCCGAAGACCGGCGCGGCGAACTTTTCCAGCGCGGGGCGCGGCTCGATACCGCACTACCGGGGACGGGACTTGGCCTGGCGATCGTGCGCGATGTTGCGGAGATTTACGGCGGGTCGGTCGAGCTTGGCGAGTCCGAGGATCTGGGCGGGCTTGCCGTGACGCTGCGGTTGCCGGGGGTTTAGCGGCGCGCGTCGATCGGCCAAGGGTCGATCGCGCCTTCCTCATCCGCGACGAACATCCGCGAATAGAGATTGACCGTCGGGTCGATATGGCCGGGCTGGAGCCAGACGATTTCGCCGAGCGCGGGGAGGGTCTCGCCGATGATCGCGCCATGCTCGTCGCCCATCGAGCGCCAGGTACAGTCGGGGTGCGAGGTCACGCGCGGCGCGGGGCCATCGACTGACAGCGCCTTGAGGCCGGCGTTGCAGGTGACATGCGTGGCGTGGCGGGCAGAGACGACAGTCGCCGCGACGAACAGCGCCGGCTCGAACGGCCAGTCGCCGGCGGGTGCGCCGCAGTCGGTATATTCGACGTCCATGAACGCGTAGGAACCGGCTTGCAGCTCGGTGAACACGCCGCCCGCTAGGTCATAGGCGAAGGTGCCGGTGCCGCCGCCGGTGATACGGGCGGGCGGCAGTCCGGCGGCGTTGAGGTCGGCGATCACGCCGGTCAGCATGGCGGTGACGGCGGCATTGGCAGCTTCCCGGGCGGCGCGGTCCCCGACATGCTGCAGATGCCCCGCATAGGCCTGGATGCCATCGAAACGCAGGTGCGGGGTGGCGGCGATGCGTTGGGCGAGCGGTACGGCCTCGGCTGGCGTACAACCGGCACGGTGCAGGCCGGGGTCGATATCGACGACGAGGTTCAAGTTGGCACAGGTCGCGGCATAGGCGGCGATCTGCGCGGGGTCATCGACGACGGCGGCGATGCGGGCGGTGGGCGTCAGGGCTGCGACCCGCACTGCATCTGCAAGGGGTACGGGCGCGGTGATCAGGAGGTCGGCGATGCCTGCGCGCGCAAAGGCTTCCGCCTCACCGACCGTCTGGCAGCAGAGGCCGATCGCGCCGATTTCGATCTGGCGGCGGGCGAGTGCCCCGCATTTGTGCATCTTGCCATGGGCGCGGAGGCCGACGCCGGCGGCATCGCAGGGGGCCTGCATCGTCGCGAGGTTGTGCTCGAGCGCGGTGCGACGGACGATAAGGGCAGGGGTTTCGGGCGGCGTTACGCGGCAGAAGAAGGCCGCGAGGTCGGACACAGCCTCAGAAGCCGACGCTGGCCGTCAGCGTGACGCGCGGGTTGCGGGCGCTCGATCCGGCGAATTTGCGCAGCCCGTCGGCGAACTGCACATCGAAATGGCCGTGCTGGAACAGGTCGAAGCGCACGCCGCCGCCGGCCGAATAGAGTTTGTCAGTGCTCTTGGCCGTGACGATGACCGGCCCGGTCGGATTCGTAGGGTTCGGGTAGCTGTTTGCCAGTGTCGCGGTCCGCGCCGCGTCGGCGAAGACATAGAGCTGCGGCCGGGTGAACTTCTTGTCGATCTTGAAATTTGGGTCGTAACGCAGCTCGAGCAGGCCGCCGAGGCCGCGATCGCCGGCGATCAGCGACGGGTCATAGCCGCGGCCGATCGATGGGCCACCAAAGGAAATGAGCTCGCCCGACAGCAGATTGTCGCGGCTGTATTGGCCCTGGATCTGCAGTAACGCGCTGAACTGCTTCGGCAGATATTGGGTGCGCTGCAGGCTATATGCGAAGCGCGTAAAGCGCACGTCGAAGCCCTGGACCGAGGGCAGGGGGGCGCTGGCGGTGTTCGCGCCGAAGAAGCCGAAGCGGTGGAAGACGCTGCCGGTGATCGTCGTACTGCCGTTCAGGAAGCCATTCTGCTGATAGGAGGCGGTCAGTTCGCCGACGGTGGTCTTGTCGCGGCCGATCAGCACGCCGGCCGCCTTGGTGCGGGTGCTGTTCACCGATAGGCCGACATCGAAGAACAGTGAATTGGCACGGGTGCGGATGATGGGGGTGTGAACCTTGCCCGAGAAGGAGGTCACGAAGCTGTCGATGCCCAGTGCCTTGACGCTGCCGCCCGGGTTGGCCTTAGCGACGAGCGCGCCGATGCTGACCGACGCGCCCGAATGGCCAAGCGGCTCGGTGTAGCGGACGCTGCCGGACTTGATTTCGTTGAGCTTCTCGTCGCCGATCGCGGCGGTCAGGTCGAGCGCGCCGGTGCGGCCGAACGGGTTGCTGAACCCCGCGCTGCCGCCGAGTACCCAAGGACCCAATTCTTTCGAGGAGGTGTTGCCCAGCGAGGCACCGAAAGACGGCGGCGCATTGGCGGCAGTCAGCACAAGTTCCGATGCGCCGGTCGCGGTGCCGGGACGCAGCACCGAGGTGGCGACGACGCCGGGCATGTCGTTGATGCGCAGCAGCGCCGTCTCGACATCGGCGAGGCGCACCGGGCGGTGATTGAGGATCGGCTTCAGCGTCTTGGTCAGCCGGTGATTGAGCGACTCATCGTCGGTATCGACCTGAATGTCGCTGACATAGCCTTCGATGACCTGCACCTTGAGCGCGCCCTTACGGACCCGCTGCGCCGGAATGAAGGCGCGCGACAGGAAATAGCCGTCGGCCCGATATTTGGCTTCGAGCTTGGCGACGACTTCGCGGAGCTTCACCAGCGTGATCTTGGTGCCGATCAGCGGCTTGAAGAACACATCGACTTCCGACTTCGGGTAGGCGGTGACGCCGCTGACAAGGATGTCGGCAACCTCGAACTCGATGAGGTCGACAGCCTTGGGGACGGCGGTCGCTTCGGGGCTTTCGATGCGCAGGTCGAACTTGGCGGCAGGGGCGCGACGCTCGGGCACACGCTGGCGCGAGATGTCCGCGGTGCTGGGGATCTGCGCAGCCGATTGTCCGTCCGCCATGGAGGCGGACGACGCGAGCACGCTCGCCGTCAGCAGGCGCAGAACCACTGCCCGTCTCAAAACCAACCCCTACACATCGCCAATGGCGCTATTTGTCTTCCATTACCACACGCGCGGACACCAGCCCCTTGGCGATGCGTCCGAGGTGGAATTTGATAATAGAGTCGTCGGGGTACTTGCCTGCAAGCAAATTCATCGCATCGACCGCAGACGGGTCTTCCTTGCGAAGAAGATCGAAGGCGACGAGATAGTCGTCGTAGAGCGCCTGATCGGCGTCATCGAGCGCCGGGCTGTACAGCGTGACGGCCTGCACCTTGCCCTTCAGCACCACGTCGCCGATCGGCCGGAAGCGGATATTCGGGCAGAGCGCGACGGTTTCCTGCGTGACGCAGATGCGCGTGCCGAAATATTTGTTCACGCCCTCGGTGCGTGCCGCGGTGTTGACGGTGTCGCCGAGCGCAGTGAAGTCCATGCGCGACGCCGAGCCGAAATTGCCGATCGTTGCGATGCCGGTGTGGATGCCGAGGCGGGTGATGCCGATCGGCACCTCCTTGGCATTCTGATCCTTGCGGAACGCTTCGGCATAGGCGTCGAGCTCGACGGCACATTTGACGGCACGTTCGGCATGGTCGGGCATCGGGATCGGGGCGTTGAAGATCGCCATGATCGCGTCGCCGATGAACTTGTCGATCGTCCCGCCATATTTCTGGATGATGCCGCAGGCGCCATCGAGATAGGCGTTGAGCACGTCCGACAGCTTCTCCGAACTCAGCAGTTCCGACAGCGTCGTGAAGCCGGCGATGTCGGTGAAGATGAAGGTCGCCTCGCGGCGGATGCCGGAGATCGACATTGCCTCAGGGTTGTTGACGAGCTGGTCGACGACGTCGGGCGAGACGTAGCGTGAGAAGGCACCCTGCACGAACTGGCGTTGCTTGCGCTCGGCGCGGCCGATCAACGTGTCCATCATCCAAAGCGACAGCGCGAAGCCAAGCGTCGGGGCGAGAACGGGCAGGATAGGCAGGCCGCGCTGGAAGCCGAGGAAGGCGAAGGCCCAGTAAGCGGCAACGAGAATGCCGCCGACGCCGAAGCTGAACGCGATGCCCTTCTTGAGCTGGCTGATCGCGAAGCCAAGCATTGCGAAAGCCAGCGTGATCCCGATTGTCCAGCCGAGGCCGAGACGATTTGAGGTGCGGTGCTCGATAAACTGCGAGATGCCCTGCGCCATCGTCAGGATGCCGGGCATATTGCCCTGATCGCCCTCGTCGATGACGGCGAGCGGTGTGCGGTGGCGGTCGGTGATCGACAGCACCGCGCCGATCAGCACGATCTTGTCCTTGAACCAGGCGTCGGGGAGGAACGCCGCCGCCGAGGCCGGATATTGTTTGAAGACCGGCACATCGACATAGGTGCGTGGTTTCCAGGCGATTTCCTCGCGTGTCGTCGGTGCTTTATAACCGGCCAGCGTCAGCGCCTTCGGCACGAAACCGGGCGGGTGCAGCGGCGTGTTGCCGCCCGGATTGATCCAGCGGATCGCGTCGTCGTCCGGATCCTTGACCAGATTGGCCTCGGCACGGTTCTGCGGCGGCACCATGTCGTTGATGTAGGCGAGCTGTTCCGGCGTCATGATTTCCGGCAGCGAGGAGTAGCTGAAAAACAGCGGCGTCTTGGTCGAACGGATCGTCTGGCGGAGCAGGTCATCCTTGGCGGGTTCGGTTGCCTGGTCCATCAGAATGTCGACGCCGATGACCTTGGCACCCTTGCGTTCCATCGCCTGGATGAGCTTGGCGACGAATTCGCGATCGACGGGCGAACGATAGGGGAATTGCGCCAGCGTACCTTCGTCGATCGCGACGACGACAATGTCTTTGGATTGCTCGGACGGCGGCGACATCGCGGCGATACGCATGTCGCCCGTGACGATCTCGAGATGGCGGAGCGGGCCGAAATTGGTGACGATCAGGACTGCGAGCGCACCCGCCAGCAGCGAGATGACAAAGCTCGTTGCGAGCCGCTTGGTATCAGCCTTCGTCATACACCCCCCGAATAAGTCGCCGGGTTCCCCAACCCGGATTTGCCAACACCCTTATACGCCAAATCCCCGGACATGAACCTGCGCGCAGGTCGATGTCCGGGGCAAAAACTGCCGAAGCAGGTCAGGCGATCAGTTGGTGCCGGTCTTCGTCTGGATCACGCGCAGATAGGCGTCAGCCTGCTGCGTGCAGCCCTTTTCCAGCATCCACGAGGTCAGGACCATGTCGTTGTCGATCGCCGTGGGGATGACATTGACGGTGATCGCATTTTCCTGCGTGCCGTTCTTGACGATATAGGTCGACGACTTGGCGGCGAGCTCGGGCGCTTCCATGCGGTCCGCGCCGGCATCCCAGCCGAGATCGGCTGTCCACGAACGGTCGACCGGATAGACGGTGAAGTCTTCGGCCGCCTTCGAGTCCGGACGCCACCAGACCTGCGTCTCGCCTTCGCGCACGCAGCGCGGGCCGGGACGGCTGATGTCGACGAGCCACGGATCGGGCAAAGCGGCAGCGACCGCACCGGCGCGAATGGCACCGACGCTGTTCGAGCGGGCGTTGCGGGTCGAGATCAGCGCCGCAAGCGCGAGCTTCGGATCCGACGCCGACGCGGACGCGACCATCGCCGGGCCGCTGAACGGACCCTTGAGCGCGACGCTGCGGCCGTCCGGACCGATGACGGTCAGGCGCTCGCCTTCCTTGAGAGTGATGGGCTTGGTGCTGTCGATCGTCTGGCCGGGCTTGAACGTACCGCCGCGCGCGTCGAGAACGACGAGCTGAGCTGCCATTGCCGTTGCCGGCAAAACCAGCGCCGCTGCCACCAGAAGCTTGGTGATCATCTTGGTCATGTGTGTGCCTCCGCCTTCAATCTGAAATTTGCTCGGTTGGCGGGGCGTAACACAATTGTTGCGCTGCCGTCCGGATGAAATCTACGCAAACGCTATACGCTGGCTATTTCGCTGCCGTCATCGAACCTTGTGCCCCATTCTGCTCCCCGGCAATGCGGCGAAGGAACGCATCCGCCTGCTGGGTACATCCCTTTTCGAGCATCCAGGCCGTCAACATCAGCTCGCCACTCACCGATTCCGGTATCACATTTACGGTGACCGCATCCTCCTGGATGCCGGTGCGGACGATATAAATCTTCTCTGCGGCAAGCCGCCACAGGTCGGGCGCCTCCATCCGGTCGGTGCCAGCTTCCCAGCTCATGTCGGCAACCCAGGATTTGTCGAGCGGATAGATGTTGAATTCTTCGGTTGTGACAGCCTGCGGACGCCACCAGATCTGCGGCTCGCCCTCGCGCACGCAGCGCTGGCCCGGGCGGCTGATGTCGATGAGCCAGGGGTCGGGCAGCGGGGCAGCGGTACCTGCGCCGCGGACCGTCGCAACCGAGTTGGTCCGGGCATTGCGCTCGCCAATCAGCGCGGCCAGCGCCGCTTTCGGATCGGCGGCAATGACCGGTCCGCGCATCGCCGGGCCGCTGTACGCGCCATTGTAGGTTACGGTGCGACCATCGGGGGCGATGAAGCTGACCCGCGCGCCTTCGGGCACATCGATCTGACGGGACGCTTCGACGCGCATACCGGGTTTCAGCGTGCTGCCATAGGAATCAAGCACCACAAGCTGCGCCGCGACGGGGGCGGCTGCAGCTGCAAGCAGCAGCGCAATCAGTCCCATCGACCTCATTTTGATGCTACCACCGGCGCAGGCGGCGGGGTCGGTGCGGCGGCCTGCGCGCCGCTGCCGTCGCCCATCAGCACGAACGCGGCCCAGAAGAAGGGATGCGACGTTCGGTCCTGCGCGATGAGTTTCATTTGCGATATTCGAAGCGCATCCGACGCACCGCCTGCGCTGGCAAGCGATCCGAACAGGCCGGCCATCAAATCGGTCGTCGCGCCCGACGGCACCTGCCAGTGGCTGATCAGCATGTTGCGCGCCCCGGCGTGGAAGAAGGCCTCTGAAAGGCCAGACAGAGACTCGCCGCCCAGCGCGCCGCCGCCGGAGGCGGTGTTGCAAGCCGACAGCACGACAAGATCGGCGTTGACGGACAGGCCGGCGATCTCACTCGCCTCGAGCAGTCCGTCACCAGCACGCTCCTTGGCGACAGTCGGCGGTGGGGTCAGCACCAAGCCCGGTTCGGCCTGGCACTTCAGTTCGCCGGGCAGCAGCCCGTGGGTCGCGAAATACAGGATCCGATATCGGCCCAAGTCCTGGGCGCGGAACTCGCTCTCGTTGGCGCGGGCCTGCGAATGTATCGACGTGGCAGGGTCAGCCCCGAGCGTGCTGGCGACGGTCTGCACTTCTCGGTACGTGTCAGGCAGCGACGATAGCGACAGCAGCAGTTCGGCCGGCATCACCGGGCTGTTGCGACAGGTGTCGTTCACGACGGTCACCGCCTTGCCGATCGCTGAGCCGCCATGCCCGGCCGGCCCGAGTACGGGATCGGCAAATGCGAGTAGCGGCAGGTCGGGAGCCTTGGCGGGCCGCGTCGAGCGCAGTGCGACAAATGCCGCCAGCGACGGGGTATGCGCGATTGCGAATTTCTTCACGAGCCAGTCGGCGGCGCGATAGTCGTCGCTCTTCGGCGCGCTGGTTACGAGCAGCGAGAAGGGGATGCTGGACAGCGGTCCGGCGGGCACGACAACCAGATGGTCGAGCCCCGCCATCGAACTCTCGATGTCCGAGAACAGGTCCTTGTAAAGCTGGTTCGACGCGGCAATGTCGAAGTCGTTGACCGAGCCGCCCTGAATTTCGAGCGAGCGGCGCAAGCCTTTGATCGCAGTGCGGATTTCGCCCTCGCCGAGCGGGATCTGGCCGATGAAGATGCCGTCACGGCGCACGAGCTGGATGAACGACCGGTTTCGCCCGATCAGGAAGGAGACAATGCCCTCGCTCGGCCCAAGGCGGGCGCGCAGCGCGTCGAGCTTGAGCGCTTTCGGTGCGCTCAGCGCAGCAAACTCGGGGAATTTCGCGTCAATCGTCTGGCGCAGGCGGACGCCTTCGGCCGCGAAGCGCGCGATATCCTCGGTCAGCTTGTCCTCGACCTGTGCGCTGCGGTCGGCTTGCGGCATCGACTGTTGCGCCGCGAGGCGGACGCGTGACGTGGCCAATGCGCGGTCGGCTTCCTGCAGGTCGCGGATCAGCGCACCGATCGCGGGGTCGCTTGCCGCGAGGCGGGCAGAGGTCTGGTCGATCGTCTTGTCGATGAGCGGCGAGCGGATCAGCTGGAAGGCGTCGAAGGCCTCCGCATACAGGCCCTGCTTTTCCTTGGGATCGGTTAGCGTCTTCGCGAATTCGGTGATCGCCGCTGCGAAGGGCACCAGGTCATTGTTGGTGAGCGGATTCTGCTCCTTGGGCAACGTCTTCGCGATCTTGAACGCCTCGCGATAGGTGACGATCGCCGAGGTGTTGAGATTTTCCTGCTGATAGGCTTTGCCGAGCGCGGCGCGGACTCGCATCGTGCCGACGCCTTCGCCGAAAATCTGCTGCCGGAGCGCCAGCGCGCTGTTGAAATAGGTTTCAGCAGCAGCAACGCGTTTCTGCGCAATCGCCACCGATCCCAGAGTGATCAGCACGTCGGAGCGCCACCAGCGCGGCTCGCCGTCGATCTTGTCGAGGGTGATCAGTGCCTCGCCGGCAGCCGCATAAGCACCGTCGAGATTGCCGGTGCGCAGCATCATGCGTGCTTCGAGGTTGCGCGACATCGCGAGTTCGCCTTGCGCGATGAGTGTCTGCGCGGTCGGCGAGCCAAGGTCGCCGCCCTGTGGATTGGCGATCGCGCGCCATTGCGCCGTCGCCGAGGCGGCATTGGCGAGCGCCGCTTCATAATCGCCGCGGTTGGACGCTTCATAGCCACGATAGGTCGACAGCCGCGCCCGGTCGGCCGGGTTAGCGGACTGGGCCATGATCGGCCCGGCCCGGCGGAACAGCGCTTCGGCCTCGTCGGCGCGCCCCTGGTTACTGACGGTCAGCGCGAGGTCCATCAGGATGTCGGCCGCGGTGGTATCATTCTCGCCGAACAGCCGGGTCTGCACTTCGAGCGTCTTGCGGAATAGCTCCTCGGCTTCCTCGTAGCGGGCAAGGCTGCTTGCGGTACGTGCGTCGCGGAGCAGCGTGCGTTCGCGGTCGATGTCGACAGCGCTGGCGAGTACGATCTTCTGAGCCCAGAAGGACTGGACCTGGGCTATCTGCTCGGTCCGGCCGCCGGCTGCTGGTGGCAGTTTGAAGATCGCCCGGAGCGCGGGATAGATCGATGGCGCGGCTTCGGCGATGGTCAGGACATTGCCGTCCGCCTTGGCGAGAACCAGCGTGGGCCAACCGCCCGTGCGCAACCGGCACGGGACCACCAGCACCGGCGTCGGACTGTCGGGGACCCAGCTCTGCGGCTCGCAGTTCATGCGCTGCTTGGCTTCTGCCCAGATACGGCTGGATTCGAACGCCGCCAGAAGGGCCGGCTTGCCGACGTCGCCGGCGGGGATTGGCGAGCCGGCATTGGCATAGCGGACGCTGCCGGCCGGCTTGTCGAGGCAGGTGATGGCGAGATCGGTCGGCAAGCCCGCGGCGGCGCGCGCCTCGGTGCGCGGACGCGAGACGCAGGTTTCGCCCGACAGGCTCTCCTTGAGCGGCGTGCCCGGATTGGCCGGCGTCGCGGCAGCGGTCGCGGCTGCGGCAAGGGCGACGAGCGCGATCATATGTCGAGGTCCCCGGTTTCGCTGAAGCGCTGGTCGGCGGCATTGCTCAGCGCACGATTGGACGGCGGTGCCTCGACACTGACGCCGGGTGCGACGGTGACGCTGTTGGTACCGGCACCGGGTGGCGGCGGCGGCTTGTCGCCGCCGGCGGACGCGAGCACCGGATCGCCCTTGTCGGCGGGATCCGGCGGCGTGGCGGGTTTGGTGTCGCCGACGGGTGAGGGCGGCAGCGGATCGACGGGCGGCGGCGGCGGCAGGGCGTTCGCCTTCGGAGCCTCGGGCGCAGGGGCGGCTGCCTTGTCGCCGCCACCGGAGGCGGAGGGTGCTGCGGCGGGAGCCGCTGTGGTCGTCGTGCCGCCGCCGCTGCTGCCGCTCGAGGCAGGCGCAGCGTCGGACTTGGCGTCCGCCGGTTTGTCCGAGCCGCCGGAGGATGACGAAGACGACGAGGACGACGACGACGAGGACGTGTCCGCTGGTGCCGCTGCAGCAGGCGCCGGGGCAGGCGCGGGCGCCGGGGCAGGGGCCGGTGCCGCAACTGGCGCTGCGGCTTGCGTAACGGTTGACGTCACCGCCGACGGGCGAATCGACACATCGGCCGGTGCGGAACTTGTCGCCGGCGCGGCGATGGTCAGCGCCGTCGCATTGGCGGGAGCCTGGACGAAGGTGTAATTGGCTGCGGTCAGCCCGCCGCCGTTGATCGGATACATGCCCTGCGCGCTCGACGTGTCGGCGGTCGTGGTGAAGGCCAGCGTCCCGGTGGTGTTCTTGTCAGCCGTTTCGCCGGTCACGAAGCCCGTCACGGTGCCGGTAAAGGCCGGGTTGGGCTGCAGCTGCGGGCGGGTCGCCGGGCTGGCGACATAGGTCAGAGTCGCCTGGGAAATCGTCCCGATCGCGCCGCTGGCGGAAGCGGGGACCTCATAATTCGCGAGGCTCGTCGTGCCGCCCGCCGACAGATTGCCGGCGCTCAGCACGCTCGTGACGGTCAAGCCCGTCCCGGCGTTCGCAGTTGCATAGGTCGATGTGCCCACGGAGCTGACGGTCGCGCTTTCGCCCTGTAAGAAGCCGCTGACGGCGATGTTCGAGGCCGTCACGGGGGCCGCCGTCGTACCGTTGTAGACTTTGGTGACCGTGCCGGTCAGCACGGCCGAAAGCTGCTTCGGCGTGATCGTGCCGACGGTGTTGGCGACGCTCGTCACCGACAGCGAATAGTTGCGCGCGGCGGTTCCGGTCAGCGCAAGACCGGTGACCGTGACCATCTTGCCAGTTGCGGCATCCTTGCTGTTGTAGGTGCCTACGGTCGGGTTGTTGAGCGCGATCGCGTCGCCTGCGATGGTGTTGTTAAGCACATAATTGCTCGCCGCGAGCGTCGCGGTGGTGTTGCCGTCATAGGTCTTCGTCACCGGCCCGGTCAGCGCCACGGTAAGCGGCCGTACGGTGATCGAACCCTTGGCTCCGGTGAGTTCGGTCGGCAGCACATAGTTGGACAAATCGGTAAGGCTGTCCGCCGTCAGCAGTCCGGGGCTCAGTGTCGCCGTGATCGCGATTCCGGTGCCGGCGTTGGCGGTTGCGAAGGTGCCGGTCGCCTGACCCACCGCCGCGCCTTCGCCGTCGGCAAAGTTGCTGACGACGAGATTGTTGGCGGACAGCGCAATGGTGGTCGTCGCGTCATAGACCCTGGTCGTCGATGCGGCCGTCGTCGCGGTGAGCTGGCGGCGCAGAATCTCACCGATGCTCCCGACGGCTTCGGTCGGCAGCACGTAATTGCCGATCAGAGTGCCCGAGCCTTCGACATAGGCCGCCGCGCCAATCGTCGCGGTGACGCCAATACCGCTTCCGGCATTTTTGGTCGCATAGGTTCCGGTCTGCGGCACAACAGTCAGCGATTCACCGGCAACGAGGTTACCGATCAGGAAGTTCGTGGAATCAAGGCTGGCCGTCGTGGTGCCATCATAAACTTTGCTCGCCGTGCCGGTCAGGATCGCGGTCAGGGTTCGCTTGGTGATCGTGCCGATCCGCGCCGAAATGCTCGCGCTTTGCAGCGTGTAATTGCCGACCGAAGTCCCGCTGAGCGTCAGCCCATCGACGGTCACAAGCTTGCGGATGCCGACATTGGCGGTGTCGTAACTGCCGAACTGCGGCCCGTTCACGATCAGATTGTCGCCGCCGAGCAGGTTGGTCAGCGTGTAGGTCGCGTTGGCGAGCGACGCGGCGGTGGTGCCGTCGTAGACTTTGCTGATCGTCCCGCCGAGCACGGCGGTAACCGGACGTTGCGTGATCGTGCCGACCGCGCCGGTGATGCTGAGCGGCGCGTCGTAATTGTTGAGGTTCGTCGTACCGACAGGCGTGACGGCAGCCGAAGCGGGGTCGGCGGTGACGAGGATGCCGCTACCTGCATCCGTGGTGGCATATTGCCCGCTGACGCTGTCGATCGTCACGCCTTCGCCCGCGACGAACCCGGACAGGACGATGTTCGCGCCGGTCAGGGGCGCGTTATTCGATCCGTCGTAAGTCTTCGAAACCGGCCCGACGACAACACCGGTCAGCTGCTTTGAATTGATCTGGCCGATTGCGCCCGTCGCAGAGGTCGGCAGCTGGTAATTGCTGAGCAGCGTGCCCTGGTTCGCGGTGAAATTTCCGGAGGTGAGGCTCGCGGTGACACCGATCGCGTCGGCGGCATCCTTGCTGTCATAGGTGCCGACGGTCTGCGTCACCTGCGCGCCCTGGCCCTGGACGAAACCGGTCAGCTGGAAGTTGGAAGACACCAGCGTCGCAGACGTCGTACCGTCGTACGTCTTGCTCGTGAACCCGACGAGCGAGGCGCTCAGCGGCCGTGCGGTGACGCTGCCGATAGCCCCGGTTATCGATGACGGCAGCTGATAGTTGCTCAGCAGCGTATTGCCGGTCGCCGTCACATTCTGCGGCACCAGCGTCGCGGATGTCGTGATGGCCGTCCCGACGTTCGGGCTGGCCAGTGTACCGGTCAGCGCGCCGATCGTCGCGCCGTCGGTGCCGACGAAGCCGCTCAGAGTGACGTTGCTGCCGGCGAGCTGGATCGTCTGGCTGCCATTATAGACCTTGCTCGCCGTGCCGGTCAGCGAGCCGCCCAGCAACTTCGGCGTGATTTTGCCGATGGCGCCCGACACGTTGCCGGGCAGCAGATAGTTGCTGAGCAGCGTGTTTCCGGTCGCCGCCAGCGTGACATTGCTCGAGACATTGAGGCCGGAGCCGGCGTTCGGGCTGACATAGCTGCCGACGGTTTGCGTGACCGTCGCGCCGTCGTTGCCGACGAAGCCAGAGACCTGGAAGTTCGACTGATTGAGGACCGCCGAGACGGTCCCGTCGAAGATTTTCTGGGTCGTGCCGATCAGCGACGCCGCGAGCGGCTTCGGCGTGATCGTACCGACATTGCCGCTGACGATGGTGGGAACCAGATAGTTGGAGAGCGCCGTGCCGCTGTTGGCGGTCACATTGGCCACGCCGAGCGTTGCGTTGACGGCGAGGTTGGTGCCGGCATTGACGATCGGGTTGCTTGTGGTTCCGTAGGTGCCGGTCAGATTGGCAACGGTCGCACCTTGCCCGGCAACGAATCCGTTCAAGGCGACATTGGCACTGGCGATGCTCGCGCCGCCTGTTGCGTCGTAGACCTTCGTGACGGGATTGATGATCGAGGCGGTGAGCTGCCGGGCATTGATGATGCCGCTTGAGCTGGAGACGCTGACCGGCAGGATATAGTTGCTGAGCAGGGTGCCGTTCCCGGGTGCGAAGTCACCCGCGGCGAGCGTGACGCTCACGCCGAGGTTGGTCCCGACATTCGCCGAGCTATAGGTTCCCGACGTCTTCGTTATGGTGATCGAATTGCCGTTGGCGAGATTGCTCAGCGAATAATTGCCGGCAGACAGCGGCGCGTTGGTTGTTGCGTCATAGGTCTTGCTGATCGCGCCGGTCAGCGCTGCGCCCAGCGTCCGCTGATTTACGGTCAGGGTGCCGTTGACCGTCGCCTCGGTATACCCCGCGGGCGCAAAGCCGGGCGAAATGGTGATTGCGTAGCTTCCGGCATTGGCCGTTTGTACTGCGCCCGCCGAGGCGAGCGTGACGGTGCCGAGCGTATCGGGCGAAAAGACATTACCGAACGCCGCAGCATTGACGAGCCCGGCCACGGTGAAGTCGCCGCCCTGCGCCGACCCAAGCGTCAGTGCGTCGCCGTAGATCTTCGACTTGTTCAGTGCCGTGGCGGTGACGGTCGGCTTGAAGCCGAAGGCGTAGGTGTTGCCCGATGCACTGACACCGCCCGCGGCGGCCGTCGCTTGCGACACACCCCAACGCGCGACATTGCCGCTGGTCAGGCCGCCGAAGCTGTCGGCGGACGGATCTGCCGAGTAGATGACCCAGCGGCCGCCGCCCGACGAATTGAGCGCCGTGCTGCCCGCGCCATTCAGGAATTTGCCGCCGGCGATCAGGTCGAGATTGCCCGCGAAATTGAACTGGCTGCCTGCCTCGAGCTTGACGTCGCCGCCCGCGATGATGCGCAGCGTGTTGGATGTGGACAGCGGCGGCAGCGCGAAAATGTCCGCGAACCCGCCCGCGCCGCCCATCTGGAAGATCGTCGTGCGGTTGGTCGCAGCGGGCTGGCCTGCCGGGGTCAGGTTGACCGTCAGCGTACCGGTGCCCGTCGCCGAGCCGACGATGAGCATGTTGGTGTTCAGATAGCGGAAGTCGGGCGACGACAGTCGAAGCTGACCGTTATTGCAGGCCGTGTCGGCGACGCAGATGCTGGTCGCGTCGGAAGTCGGCTTCAGGGTAATTTTTGTCCCGATAAAGCCTTCGGGCCCGCCAACGCCGCTCGAAGACGCAAAGGTGAGCGCGTCGGTGATCAGGTCGATATTGTTGCCCGAGACGCTGCCAACACTACCGGCACCAAAATCGCCGACGGCGACAGCATCTGCCGTGAACGACATGTTGCCGGCGGAAATGGTCGGGCCGTGGAGATTGATGGTTCCGCCGGTCGCCGCCATCGTGATGGCCCCGCTGCCGGTATCGACCGCGCCGCTGGTGTCGATCATCAGCGCGGCCATCTGATCGGTACCGCGGCCGAGCAGTGTAAAGTTCAGTGCTGAATTGCTCGTATTGAGAATGGCCTGATTGTCGATCGACGTGCCTGCCGTCACGGAGATGCCGTTGACCACAAAAATCGATCCGAACAGCGTTGCTGTCGACCCGAGTTCGCCGCTGATCGTGAGCGCGCCGGAGGTATTGATCGATGCGCCGCTGACGATCGCAGCATCGGCACCGCCCAGCAGATCGATGTTGCCGCTGGTGGTCGTGAGCGTGCCGCCATCCGAGTCGGTGTTGATGAACGCGCCGACGCCACCACCGGTCGAGAAGGTTATCTTGCCCGACACCGTCGTCAGTGCGCCAAGATTGTCGATGGTACCCTGATCACCCGCCGCAAGTGTGATCGCACCGGTCGTCGTCTGCAGGTGCGAATTCGAGTCATTGATGATTGAGACTGTCGATGTTCCCGGCCCGGTGTAGGTACTGCGCAGCTCGATCGAGCCGGCACCCGTCTGGATCGACTTCTGGTTGCTGATAAACTCGCCGCCGCGCAGCGCATCACCATTTATCAGCTTGGCGCTGAAGTTGCCGCCGTTGGTGTCAATAAACGCGGCGCCCCCGGTCAAACTGATGCTGTGACCGGCTTCGAGGGCGACATTCAGCGCGCCGGTCCCTTGACCTAAGACACTGATCGAGCCACTGAAATCGATCGAATTCGCGGCGACAAGTTTGAGCGTGACGTTTCCGCCTGCCGATTTGCTGATCGGTGCAGCCGCAGTGATGTTGCCGGCCTCGGATCCGGCGCTGCCCGCAAGACCCGTCGAAATTGTGACGTTGGTCCCGGCGTTGAGGAAATTCTGGATATCCGCCGTGCTGACCTGCGAGCCAACCGCATTCGGTGTCCACAGCTGGCCACCTGCACCGTCCGTTCCGAAACCGCCGGCCATCGGTGTCGTGCTGACGATCGTAATGTTGAACGGGTCGAACAGCCATTCGCCGCCTTTGCCGAGGATCGACGATGCGCTGCCGGTCACACCGGCCGTGTCGAGGAAATGCCCGGAGGTCTCGATGCGTCCGCCGTCGCCGCCCGTCGCGCCGCCATCGGCGCGGAAATTGCCATAGGCCCGCGTCACCGAGTCCGCGTTGGTGACATCGCTCCACGCGACGATCGTGCCGCCATTGCCCCGCGTGATCGCGCTGGCGTCGAGCGATGCGCCGCCGAGGACCGCCACGCGCGTGGCATTGCCGCGTCCGGTGAGGACGCTGGAACCCTGCCAGCCGCCGCCGAGATAGACTTCGCCGCCGCCGGCATCGCCGCTTGCGTCCAGTTTGGCTGTATCGCCCGCGACAATCGTGTTGCCGAGCACGACGATGCGTCCGCCGGTCTGGCCGCTGGCCTTGCCGCCTGCGTCGAGCGTGCCGCCGACATTGACGGTGCCCGCGTCGCCGCCGTCGAGAATGACCTCGCCATCGACGACATCGGCAGAGCGAGCCTGCACCACGCCGCTCATGTTGATGACGCTGTCGACGATCGCGGCCGCACTGCGGGCGGTGACCAGCACACGGCCACCATCGGCGCGCAGCGTCCCGGAATTGCTGACCGCGCCGCCGTCTGGCAGAACTTCGAGCGGCGTGGTGATCGCGAAGGAGATCAGCTTGTCGCCCGACAGGTCGAGCGTAAAGCTCTTGCCGGCCGCCAAGACGACTTCGCCGAGATTTGCTTCGACGAGACCGCTGTTATCGACCTTGCCGCCTGCGAGGATCGCATAGCCATTGTCGACCGAGATCGATCCGGCATTGCCGATCAGCGCGTTGCCGTCGCCGGAGAAATTGTTGCGGCCGGCGAGGAAGTCGGCATCGCTGAGGCTGCGTGTCGTCGCGAGAAAACCCGCAGCCGAAATGCGTCCGCCATTACCGATGAGCACGCCATTGGGATTGAGCAGCCAGACCTGGCCATTGGCGCTGAGGCTGCCGTCGATCTTCGAGACATTGCCGCCAATGACGCGGTTCAGCGTGACCGAATTGCGGTCTGGCTGGACGAAGCGAACGGCTTCGCCGCTGCCGACCGAGAAGCCCTGCCAGTTGATGACGGCCTTGCTGGTGGTCTGGGTAATCGTCGTCTGGCCGGCGACGGTTGCGCCAATCTGCGCGCTGCCAGCGGCGACCGAGCCGCCGGTCAGGCCCTGCGCCAAGGCCGTCGTCGCAGCAAGCGTGCTGCCTGCGCAGAGGAGTGCGAGACGCGACGCCGCGCGCTGTGCGTATCGAACCGATGAAAGTCCGGGTTTCGCCATTGGCTGAACGCTCGCCCCCTAAAAATACATCCGGCCGGCCAAGGGTGCGACCGGGCGGCTCTTACATGGAGCTACGCGGTACGCAGATATTGGATGAACCCGACCAGAACGCTTAAGCTAAACACTTGGAACAAAGTCAGATTTGCTGCGTTACCCGTAGAGGTAACGCAATCCGGCCGATTTTCCCCTTCACGGTCTAGCGCACGAGCAGCCGAAATACAAACGTCCGCATCGCCGCACCCATTGGAAAACCTCACTTTTTGTCAGGGGTTTAGCTACGGGGGCGTATCGACTTTCTCATTTAACCATAGCTCTTCACGTTGTTTTGAGGTCCGCACCCCAGTCTCGCAGCGAAAGGAGACGATGGCGATGTGGACCGAGGCTTCCAGTGCGACGGCGTTGAAGGCAGCGTTCGAGAGCGCGGAGGCTCGACGCGCCGAGCCGCGCGAGCTGGCGAAAGGGCATGTGCGTATCACCCTGGCCGAGCGAAGCTTTGTCGCAGATCTGCACAATATTGCTGCCCATGGCATGATGGCCGAAGCAGCACAGGCACCATTTGCCGGGACACACGCGCTCATCGATTTCGGTGGCGGGGTCGAGCGCAGCGGCGAAATCCGCTGGAGCCGCGACACGCTGTTCGGTGTGAAGTTCGACGCACCGCTGCCCGAAGAGTTGCTCGTCCAGGCCATGTCGGATGCCGGGCTCGGCCAGCATTGGAGCGCCTGAGCGACGACTGATCAACCGGCCCAGCTCGCCGCGTCGATACCGGGTGATGCCGACCGGTCGGCCTGCAGAGTGGGCGGCCGTTTCAGGACGACAAATCCGGCGGAGGGCAGGTCGGCCGCCGAACGTCCGGCGACCAGCGTGAAGCGCAGCTTGTAGGTGCCCTCGCGGCCCGGCGGGACGATATGGTCGACGGTTTGCCAGGCCGGATCGCCTGCGCGCACGCCGTTCTGCATGAACAGCGGAATGCTTTCGTCGCCGCGCACCAGATCAACGGCGACTTCGTCGCCGAAGGTATGGCCGGGCGATGAGAACAGCACAGCAAAGGTGATCCGCTCACCTGCGGCAACGGTGATCGTCTGTTCGACGCCGACGGCGGAGTCGGGCGCGGCGGGCTGGGCGCGCAGGAACGTGCCCTGCCGCTCGGCGGGTGACACGAAGGGCAGGCCTTCGACGAAGGTGCGGGTCACGACGCTGCGCACGCCGGCTCCGATCGGCCGCCAGGTTTCGGCGAGCGCGCCGGAGAAGTCGCGGTTGAGGATTGTTGCGGCGCGATAGGGCGCGCGCCGCTCATCTGCTCTGTCGTCCGGCCAGCTCCGGTCGCCCGCGAGATTGTTGCTCGCGACAACCAGTTCAGCCTCTGCCGACGAGTCCGACGTGGGGACCGGTGTCGCGAGCAGGCCATCCAGCATGTCGGTCCACGCCATTGGCATGCCGGCTGTTCCAGCGGCGCCGGCCGTATTCGTGCTGGTGAAAACCAAGGCATCGCCGACCTTGCTGACGGAGTCGGCAACCACCGCCTCACGGATGTTCACCAGCTGGTCCAGCGTGACCTTTCCGGAAGCAGCGTTCGCACCGGCCGAGCCAGCGGCTGTGGCGGCGTAGATGAGACCGGCTCCATTGAGATCGATCCGGCTGGCGGCGGCGGGACTGCGCGTGTCCATGTTGCGCGGGTTCGCCGAGGACGCGTTTGGAGCCAGCGAACGCAAGGGGACGGGAGATTGGCTAGAGCCACCGGGCGCGCCTGCCGCAGGAAACGCAGATAAGGCCAGCACGATGACAAGCGCCGCGATGCGGGCGCTTTGTCCGCAACCACTCCAGCCACCACCACGTTGCATACCGCCTCCACCGAACGTCCAGTGGCCGGCGGACCGGCCTCGTTGGTTTCGCTGGAACTACGGTGAATGGCGCAGCCGGATGCGGGCGCGGCATCGCGCCGCGCCCGCATTGGCTCAGGTCAGCGCCTTGCTGACTTCCTTGATTTCCTTGTTGAGGATCCGGTCATTGTCGGAATAATCGACCGGGCAGTCGATCAGATGCACGCCCTTGGCGTTCAGGCAGTCGGCGAGCAGGCCGGGCAGCATCTCGGCGCTGGTGACGCGGTGGCCCTTGGCGCCATAGCTTTCGGCATAGGCGACGAAGTCGGGGTTGCCATAGGTCAGACCCCAATCCTTGAAGCCCATGTTCGCCTGCTTCCAGCGGATCATGCCGTAGCTGTTGTCGTTGAGGATCAGCACGACCATGTCGAGGCCGAGGCGGACGGCCGTCTCCATCTCTTGGCTGTTCATCATGAAGCCGCCGTCACCGCAGATCGAGAGCACCTTGCGGCCCGGATAGACCATCTTTGACGCCATGCCCGACGGCAGGCCCGCGCCCATCGTCGCGAGCGCATTGTCGAGCAGCACGGTGTTGGGCTGATGCGCCTCATAATTGCGTGCGAACCAGATTTTGTAGACGCCGTTGTCGAGGCAGATGATCCCGTCGGACGGCATCGCCTTGCGGACTTCGCTGACCAGATATTGCGGATAGATCGGGTAGCGCTTGTCGTTGACGGTGTCGCCGCGGTGGTCGATCTCGGCGGCACGCGCCTTGAGCATGAAATCGAAATTCCAATGCCCTTGGGGCATGATGTCTTCCTTGATCTGCCAGATCGCATTGCCGACATCGCCGATCACCTCGATCTGCGGGAAGTACACCGGATCGACTTCGGCCGAGCGGAAGTTGATGTGGATGACCTCGGTACCGCCGGTCTTCATGAAGAAGGGCGGCTTTTCGATCACGTCATGCCCGACGTTGACGATGAGGTCGGCATGTTCGATCGCGCGGTGCACGAAGTCGCCAGCGGACAGCGCCGCACAGCCGACGAACTTCGGGTGCCGCTCATCGACCACGCCCTTGCCGAGCTGGGTGGTCACGAACGGGATGCCGGTCTTGTCGATGAGCTGGGTCAGCATGCGGCTGGTCATGCGCCGGTTGGCACCCGCGCCAATGACGAGGATCGGCGACTTCGCCTTTTCGATGCGCTTGACCGCCGAGCGGATCGCTTTCGCCTCGGGGACCGGGCGGCGGCATTCGCTGGCCGGGATCGGCGTCGAGTCTGTATGCTCGTCGGCGATGTCCTCGGGGAATTCGAGGTGGACCGCGCCGGGCTTCTCTTCCTCGGCGAGCCGGAAGGCTTCGCGGATGCGCGACGGGATATTGTCCGAGGCCGCGAGCTGGTGGGTATATTTGGTGATCGGCCCCATCATCGCGACGACGTCGAGAATCTGGAAGCGGCCCTGCTTCGACTTTTTGATCGGCTTCTGGCCGGTGATCATCATCATCGGCATGCCGCCGAGATAGGCATAGGCGGCCGCCGTCACGAAATTGGTCGCGCCCGGCCCGAGCGTCGCGACGCAGACGCCGGCCTTGCCGGTGTGCCGCCCATAGGTCGAGGCCATGAAGCCCGCGCCCTGCTCATGCCGCGTCAGGATCAGCTTGATCTTGGTCGACCGCGACAGCGAGTCGAGGAAGTCGAGGTTCTCCTCGCCGGGCACGCCGAACACATATTCGACGCCTTCGGCCTCAAGGCATTGGATGAACAGGTCGGATGCTTTGGTCTTGGTCATGGCAGGTCCTCGAAACGGGCAGGGCAGGCGACAAGAAAAAGGGGAGGGCTCTGCGAGCTCTCCCCTTGGACCGGATCAGACGACCCCGTAGGCCAGCATCGCGTCGGCGACTTTCTTGAAGCCGGCGATGTTGGCGCCGCGCACATAGTCGATGTGCTTGGTGCCCGCCTTGCCGCCATGTTCGGCGCAGCGGTCGTGGATGCCCTGCATGATGTCCTTGAGCATCTTCTGCAGATCCTCTTCCTTCCACGAGATGCGTGCCGAATTCTGGCTCATCTCGAGGCCGGAGACGGCAACGCCGCCGGCGTTTGCTGCCTTGCCCGGCGCATAGATCGTGCCGGCTTTCTTGAAGACATGCACGCCTTCGAGATCGGTCGGCATATTGGCGCCTTCGCTGACCGCCTTGCAGCCATTGGCGACGAGCGTCTCCGCATCCTTGCCCTTGAGCTCATTCTGCGTCGCGCAGGGCAGGGCGATGTCACAGGCGACGCCCCAGGGCTTGGCACCGTCGCCGTGGAAGGTCGCGCCCTTGAACTCCTTTACATATTCGGAGATGCGGCCGCGGCGCTTGTTCTTGAGCTCCTTGATCCAGTTCACCTTGTCCTGGGTGATGCCGTCCGGATCGTGAACGAAGCCTTCCGAGTCGGAGAGCGTCAGCACCTTGCCGCCGAGCTGGTTGATCTTCTCGGCCGCATGCGTCGCGACGTTGCCCGAGCCCGAGATGACAACGTTCTTGCCCTCGATGCCCTGGCCGACATGCGTGAGCATGTTCTGCAGGAAATAGACGGCACCATAGCCGGTTGCTTCGGTGCGAATCAGTGAGCCACCGAATTCGAGGCCCTTGCCGGTCAGCACGCCGGTGAACTCGTTGGTGATTCGCTTATACTGGCCGAACATGAAGCCGATCTCGCGGCCGCCGACCCCGATGTCGCCGGCCGGCACGTCGACGTCTGCGCCGATATGACGATAGAGCTCGGTCATGAAGCTCTGGCAGAAGCGCATGACTTCGTTTTGTGACTTGCCCTTCGGGTTGAAGTTGGAGCCGCCTTTGCCACCGCCCATGGGCAGGCCGGTCAAAGCATTCTTGAAGGTCTGCTCGAAGGCGAGGAATTTCAGCACCGATTCGGTGACCGACGGATGGAAGCGGATGCCGCCCTTGTAGGGGCCGATCGCATTGTTGTTCTGCACGCGCCAGCCGCGCTGCACACGGATATTGCCCTTGTCGTCTTCCCAGCACACGCGGAACGAGATGACGCGATCCGGCTCGGCGATGCGGCGCAGGATCTGATATTTGTGATACTGTTCCTTGTCCTGGATGAACTCGAAGATGTCTTCGGCAACTTCCTGAACAGCCTGCGCAAATTCCGGCTGTCCCGGATTGCGGCGGCGGACGCCTTCGACGAACGCGTTCAGGTCGACATGATCTTCAATTGCCATGATAGTTCCCCCCGATTTCAGCCGATTCGGTACCGGCACGAATCGAACCATATGGCGGTCTTATGACGGGTGCGAGTCGTTCCTTTGTCGTGATGATCAGTTAGCGGCTTTACGCCGGGCCATGTAATGTTAGAACCGTAACGACGCGAAGCCGCTTGAGGGGGCGATGGGGCTGAACGGATTGAAATCCTTGGGGGTCATGGCAGCCGCAGCGCTGGCGCTGGCGTTTGCCGTCGATTCTGGCCGAGTCGACGCTGCAACCGCGGGTCCGCGTCAGGGCGTTCACGAAGGCGTGGCGACCTGCGCCGGATCCACCTGTCATGGCCGCCAGGAAGCGACGGGCACGTCGGTCCGCCAGAATGAACTCCTCACCTGGCAGGACGAAAGTTCGACGACCGGTGCACACGCGCGGGCCTGGCGGGTGCTGCTTGAGCCGCGTTCGCAGCGGATCAGCGAGCGGCTCGGTATGGGGCCGGCGCAATCCGCGCCCGCCTGCTTGTCCTGCCATGCCGACGCACCGCCGGCAGCGGACCGCGGGCCGCGATTTGAACTCAGCGATGGCGTGGGCTGCGAGGCCTGCCACGGCGGCAGCTCGGGATGGCTCGCGAGCCACACGGCCGTAGGGGTCTCGCACAAGGCCAATGTCGCCGCCGGCCTGATCCCGCTCGATCAGCCGAAGGCGCGCGCGGCGAACTGCCTCGACTGCCATTTCGGCGCGAAGGGCCAGCAGTTCGTCACGCACCGGATCATGGCGGCAGGGCATCCGAGGATTTCCTTCGAGCTCGACCTGTTCACCGCACTGCAGCTGCACCATGACGAAGACGCCGATTACCGGTCGCGCGGCAAGACGGTCGCGGGCGGCGTCAAGGTCTGGGCGGTCGGGCAGGCGATGGCAGTCGAGCGCGCGCTGGATCTGTTCACCACGCCGGGACGCGCGACCGACGGGGCCTTCCCGGAATTCACCTTCTATGACTGCCGCACCTGCCACCGGTCGTTCGCCGATGGGGCTGCCTTCAAATCGACCTACCTCGCCAACAGCGGTCGTCCGCTGCCGCCAGGGATGCCGTCGTTCAACGATGAGAATATGCTGATGCTCGGTGCGGCTGCGAAGGTTGCGGCACCTGGCCTGTCGACGCAGTTCGAGAAGGACTCGCGCGCCTTCCATGCGTCGTTTGCAACCTCGCCCTCGGCGAATGCCGCGAGCGCACGTGCACTGGCGGCGACCTCGCGGCGGCTTGCGGACGCCATGAACGGTGTGGACTTCTCACGCGCGCAGACGCTGGCAATTCTGAATGACGTGCTCTCGGGCGCAACGGCGCAGCGCTACACCGACTATCAGGGTGGGGCGCAGGCGGTGATGGCGGTCGATACGCTGGTCAACGCGATGGCAGCGTCGGGCCAGCTGGACCGGCAGCGCGTGGCCGCGGCACGGCCGCACATCACGAGCGCCTATGCGGCGGTCAAGGACGCCAACGCCTGGCGGCCTGAGGATTTGCGCCGCGCGCTTGGCCGCATCGACGCTGTCCTGACTCCGGGAAAATGACCGCGCGATGAGTATCGCAGTCGCCGCCATGCTTCTCGCCTTCGCGGCGGATGAGGACCCGCACGGCGGTGGCAATGCTGCGGCTGCGGCGGTTGCCGCCCAGCCTGCCGAACCCCCGGCACCCGTTGTCGAGCGGCGTCGTCCGGGACCGGTCACCGAATTGCCCGAGCCCGTCGTGGTGCCGGAGAATCGCGGCGCGGTGCGGGCTCCTGCACCGGAGGCGTTCCCGCACGATCATATCCCGGTGCCCGACCGCTGGCGTCTGGCCGAAGCGCTCGGCGTGCATGCGCGCTGGTTCGATCCCTATAATCAGAACCCGCTGAAGGGCGACCGGCCGATCAAAGGCACCGAGGACTGGTTCCTCGCGCTCAATGCGATTTCCGACACGGTCATCGAGCCGCGCAGCTTCCCGATCCCGGTCGGCAACCAGACGACGTCGCGTCCCGGCAGCATTGATGTGTTCGGCCATTCGCGCAGCCTCGTGCTCGCGCAGACGTTCATCGTCGGTGCGTCGCTGATCAAGGGATCGACCGCGTTCAAGCCCCCGGAATATGAATTCCGCGTCGCGCTCGCCTATAATTACAATCATGTCGAGGTTGACGAGAAGCGCGTGCTGTCCGTGCTGCCGTCGCGCCACAGCAACCGCAACGACAACTTCCTCGGCGTCCAGGAAGCCTTCATCGATTATCACATCCGCAACGTGTCGGATCGCTACGACTTCGACTCGCTACGCGTCGGCATTCAGCCCTTCTCGTCGGATTTCCGCGGCTTCCTGTTCCAGGACAACCAGCTGGGCGTCCGCCTGTTCGGCAACCGCGACGGCAACCGCTTCCAATATAATCTCGCAGCGTTCCGACGCATCGAGAAGGACAGCAACTCCGGCCTGAACGACTTCGGCCAGAAGTTGCGCAAGGACTATGTGTTCGTCGGCAGTCTTTACCGGCAGGACCTGCCGGTTCCCGGCCTGACCAGCCAGGTCACCGCGATCTACAATCTCAACCGCGAAGGCGATGAGATTTACGTCGACAAGAACGGCTTTCCGTCGCGCCCGGCGCTGATCGGCGACCTGCGCGGCCGCGACTATGATGTCGTCTATCTCGGCTACAACGCGGACGGACGCTGGGGTCGGCTTAATGTCACCGCCTCGGCTTATGGCGCGCTCGGCGAGGACCGCAACAGCATCTTCACGGGCAAGACTGCCAAAATCCGCGCCTTCTTCGGCGCTGTCGAGCCATCGATCGATGTCGACTGGGCGCGCTTCCGCCTGTCGGCGCTCTACGCGACCGGCGACGGCAATCCTTATGACAATACCGAGCATGGCTTCGACGCGATTCTCGAGAACCCGCAATTCGCGGGAGCGGACACGAGCTATTGGATCCGCCAGACGATCCCCTTTGCGGGCGGCGCGCGCGCGGTCGGCGTGAACGGGCGCAATGGCGTGCTCAATTCGCTGCGCTCGTCGAAGGACGAAGGCCAGTCCAACTTCAACAACCCCGGCACCATGCTTCTCGGGGCAGGCGCCGACTTCGACCTGACGCCGACGTTCCGCGTGTCCGGTAACCTCAACCATCTGTGGTTCGCCAATACTGCTGTCGTGCAGGCGCTGCGGCAGGAAGGCTCGATCCCGCGCGCACTTGGTCTCGATGCGTCAGTTGCAACGATCTGGCGGCCGAAGTTCACGCAGAATATCGTCGTGCGCACCTCGGCAGCGGTGTTCGATCCCGGCAAGGGGTTCACCGACCTTTTCTCCAGCGCCGGGCGCGACAAGCGTTTCTATTCGGTCCTTCTCAACGTGGTATTGAGTTACTGACATGCAGTGGGGCGCAGCGATCCGGAACGGGCTGATGGCGATGGCAGCGGTGGCGCTGTTCGGCTCCGCACATCTGTTTGCTAGCGAAGGCGAGAAGCCGCAGCATCGCGTCTATGCGGTGACGCCGCCGGCCCCGAAAATGCAGAGCTGGGACGACGCGGAAACGAAGAGCGTTGGCTGCAAATCGTGCCACACGTCGGGTGACGCCTGGACGATGCACAAGTCCGGCGCGGTTGTGCTTGGCTGCACCGATTGCCACGGCGGCAATGCGTCGATCCTGGCGACAAATCTGCCGAAGACCGATCCAAGCTATGCGGGCCTGCGCGACAAGGCGCATGTGCTGCCGCGCTTCCCGGGGGCCTGGCATTATCCGTCAAGCGCCAATCCGAAGCGCAGCTACACATTGCTCAACAAGGAATCGCCTGAGTTCCTGCGCTTCGTAAATCCATCGGACTATCGCGTCGCGCGCCTGTCGTGCGGTGCCTGTCACATGGAGACGATCGAAGCCGCCGAGCGCTCGATGATGGCAACGGGTGTCATGCTGTGGGGCGGCGGCGCCTACAACAACGGCATTCTGCCGTTCAAACATTATATCGCTGGCGAGGCCTATACGCCCGAGGGCGAGCCTGCGAAGCTGCTGTCGGCGGGCAATCCGCCGGGAACGCTGACACCGGAGATGAAGGCGCGCGGCGTGCTGCCCTTCCTCGTGCCGCTGCCGACCTGGCATGTCGTGCCGCCTGGCGACGTGTTCCGCGTGTTCGAGCGCGGCGGCCGCAACATCAACACGCAGTTCCCGGAAATCGGCCTGCCGAACTCGAACGGCGCTTTGCAGCGTCTTGAAGAGCCCGGCCGTCCGGACATCCGCCAGTCGAACCGCGGTCCGGGCACCGGCCTGCGCATTTCGGTGCCGATCCTCAACATCCACAAGACCCGCTTGAACGATCCTTTCACCTGGTTCCTCGGCACCAACGATCAACAGGGCGACTATCGCAGCTCGGGTTGTGCGGCCTGCCATGTCGTTTATGCCAACGACCGCGAGCCGCGGCACAGCCTGACCTGGTCGGAATTCGGCCGCGACGGCAAGAGTTTCAGCGCCGATCCGACCATCCCGAAGGACGAGAGCGGCCACCCGATCCGCCACGAATTCACCCGCTCGATCCCGAGCTCGCAGTGCATGAACTGCCACATGCACCAGCCCAATATCTTCGTGAACAGCTACCTCGGCTACACGATGTGGGACTATGAGTCGGACGCGCCGCGCATGTGGCCGGAGAAGCAGAAATATCCGACCGCTGCCGAGATGCATGAAACGCTCGAGCGAAATCCCGAGGGCGCGTCGGTTCGCGGCAAATGGTCCGATCCGGAGTTCGTGCGCGATGTTTATGACGTGAACGCGGGCAACAAGGACACGCAGTTCGCCGACTATCACGGTCATGGCTGGAACTTCCGCGGCATTTTCAAGCGCGATCGCGAGGGCAATCTGCTCGACAAGGATGGCAATATGGCCACCTATGGGACCGATACCGCGCACATTGTCGCGAACGACGACCCCGAGAAATTCCGCAAGAAGGGCGAGGGGCAATTCGTCCCCGTGGGCACCAATGCCGGCAAGTCGGTCCATATGATGGACATCCATGCCGAGAAGGGGTTCCAGTGCGCCGACTGCCACTTCGCGCAGGACAGCCATGGCAATGGCTATATCCACGGCGAAGTCGCTAATGCGGTCGAGATCGGCTGCAAGGACTGCCATGGCACTGTTGACGCACTGCCGAACCTGCACACGTCGGGGCCGGCTGCGGGACCGGACGGCACCGACCTGACGCTGCTGCGTAACCCTGATGGCAAGCGCCGCTTCGAGTGGGTCGATGAGGGCGGACGGCGCGTGCTCATCCAGCGGTCGATCGTCGATCCGAAGCTCGAGTGGCGCGTGTCGCTGGTCAAGGACTCGGTCGATCGGACCAGCCCCAATTTCAACGCCAAAGCTGCGCGCGCCAAACTCATGTCGCGCGTCGGTGCGGATAGCGGCCAGTTCGTGTTCGGGCCCGGCGTCGCCAAGGCGGACCGCGCGCATGACGACAGCAACATGGCCTGCTTCAGCTGCCACCTGTCGTGGACGACCTCGTGCGGCGGCTGTCATCTGCCGATCGAGGCGAACTGGAAGACCAAGGTCCACAAATACGAAGGCGAGGAGACTCGCAACTACGCGAGCTACAATCCTCAGGTGGTGCGTGACGACATGTTCCAGCTTGGACGGCACATGACGACCAAGGGTTCGATCGTTGCACCGATCCGCTCAAGCTCGGCGCTCGTGCTGTCCTCAACCAATATCAACCGCGAACTGATCTACTTCCAGCAGCCGCCCGTCTCGGCTGCGGGCTATTCGAGCCAAGCGTTTGCACCGCACTTCCCGCACACTGTGCGCACACAGGAAACCAAGACCTGCACCGACTGCCATCTGTCGGCGGCGAACGACAACAATGCGATCATGGCGCAGCTGCTGCTGCAGGGGACGAACTACATCAATTTCGTCGGCCTCTATGCCTGGACCGGGCTGCAGCAGGGCTTCGAAGCAGTGCGCGTGACTGAGGTAAGCGAGCCGCAGGCGGTGTTCGGCTCCTATCTGCATCGCTATGCCTATCCCGATTATTACAAGGCGCATGTCGAGACGAACAAGCGCGAGCTCATCAACTGGGTGCGCGGCAAGGTGTTCGACCGGAAGCGCAAATTCTCGGGCGAGACGCATCCGACCGAGGACATCCGCAACGTCACCAAGCCGACCGGCGATGCGGCGCGCTGCCTGCAGATGCGCGGCGAATATCTCTATGTCGCCGAAGGGAAGGGCGGCTTCCGCGCCTATGACATTGCCAGCGTCGGCAACAAGGGCGTGTCGGAGCGGATCCTGACGGGGCCCTTCTCAGGGCTCGGCCACGACACGCATGTCGCGTCGACGAATGCGACATGCATTGCGCTGGCGACCAACCAGCCAGTCAACCCGCTGCGCAACAAGGCGATGCTGGCGGGCGAGGCCAAGCACAAGAATGATCCCGATTTCCGCAGCAACGAAGAGCAGGCGATGCTCGAAATCTACAGCTATGCGGCGATCACGGACTCGGTCGAAGGCCTGATCCTAGTCGACATCAACACGCTGACCGATGGCGAACCGCGCAACAATTTCCTGAAGCGCGCGGTGACTTGGAATGAGGGCGGCATCTTGAAGGGTGCACGCCACATCGTGCTCGCCGGGCGCTGGGCCTATATCGCCGCCGACGCCGGGCTGGTGACGCTCGATCTCATCGATCCGCTTCATCCGAGGCTGACGTCGGTGGTGAAGCTGGACAATGCCAAGGCGAGTGCCGTGCAGTTCCGCTACCTGTTCGTGACCGATGCGCAGGGGCTGCGGACGCTCGACATCACCGATCCGGGCAATCCCAAACTGGTCCCGGGCGCACTGATCCCGCTTGCCGACGCCCGCCGCGTCTATGTCGCGCGCACCTACGCCTATGTCGCGGCGAAGGGCGAGGGGCTGGTCATCGTCGACGTTCGCAATCCGGAGAAGCCCTGGGTCTATCAACGCTTCACCGCGGATGGCACGCTCAACGATGCCGAGGATGTCATTGTCGGTTCGACCAATGCGTCGGCCTTTGCCTATGTCGCCGATGGCAAGAACGGCATGAAAGTGCTGCAGCTGACCAGCCCTGTCAGTCAGCCCAATTTCTACGGTTTCTCGCCGCCGCCGAAGCCTGAGCTCATTGCCTGGGCGCGGACGGCGTTTCCCGCACTGTCGCTGTCGAAGGGCCTCGACCGTGACCGCGGCGTTGACGAGAGCGGCGGGCAGATCGCGATCTTCGGGCGGGTTGGCTCGCGCCCGTTCACCCGGCCGGAGATGGAGCGCTTCTTCCTCAACCGCAGCGGCGTTCCCTACCGTGTCAGCGATACAGGCTCGGTGCAGCAGGATTGGGTGCCAGTCCGCTCGATGGCGCGCTGACCGGACGCGCGGCGGCGCGCCCGGTCATCTCGGCATTTCGATCAGCTGAATTGTTAGACGGTGACGCGCTCGTGCAGCAGATGCTCGACGAGCGGCTGCATCGAATCATTGTAGCGGGCCAGGACCGGTGCGTTACCGGCATAGCCGAGGTGGCTGAGCAGCATGTCGCCCGTCCAGCGATGCAGGGCATAGGCTGGCGGCTCGGCAATGATCATGTCGCGGCCGTCCGGCGTCAGATTGATGTCGCGCAAATCGAGCGCGACCTGTGGCGCGGTCGAAGGCGTGACCGAAAGCGTCGTCCCGGCCCAGCCGGTGAAGATCGGCCGGTGGATGTGGCCGGCGATCAGGCGAACGACCTGGCTGTGGCGCTTTACGACTTCCTCGAAGCGCAGCACCCATGGCTCGCGCCGCGCTGCCGACATCCAGGCAATGCCGACTTCGGTCGGCGGGTGATGTGAGACGAGCAGGGTCGGGCGGTCGGGCTGCTCCGACAGCTTGCCGTCCAGCCATGCCGCGCGACGCTCGCAAAACGCCCCGCCGTGGCGACCTTCCTCGAGCGTATCGAGCATGAGGATGCGCAGGGACCCAGCGTCGACCTCATATTGGATGAACCCGTCAGCGGTCGGCGTATTCGGAAACGCTTCCAGAAACGGCGCGCGCAGATCGTGATTGCCTGGGATCGGATAGATCGGCCAGGGGCAGCGAGAGAGCCCTTCCAGCAGCCATTCATAGGATTGCGCGGTCCCAAGGTCGGTCAGGTCGCCCGTCGCAAGCATCATATCCGGCGGGCTGTCCATAGCCAGCAACGCGTCGATCGTTGCGTCCAGCCGCTTGCGGTTGAACTCTTCGTGGTTCCCCGGCTCAAAGCCGATGTGAACGTCTGTGATTTGCGCGATCAGCATGCGTCGGCGAACACCTTGTTAAAAGCGGTGGAGACCAACGCCCCTTTTGAAATGGATACGTTTCGAAAGCCAAAGCGGATGTGCACCTGCGTCAACTTGTCCGCATCACCCGGCCGGCCGGCGCCAGTGCGGGCTTGCGGGCCGCACGGACCTGCGAGGCGAGCGGCGACTGGGCATGGAAGCTGTGGCAGTCTTGGCATTCGCTCGCGATCTGCTTGCCCTTCGGATGCGCGCCAGCATGGCATTCACGGCAGGAGGCGATGCCCTGCACGAGCAGGTCCGACGACTCCTTGGACTTGCGCGCGAGATGGCAGGATTCGCAGGGGCTTGCCGCGGTCGCATGATCGCCGTGGCTGAACCAGCCATTGAGCAGGTAACGGTCCTGCAGGCTGACCGGCGCGATCCGGAAGTCGAGCGACCCCGGCGAGGCGGGCGCGATCACCGAATGGCACTCGAAACAGGTGCCGCCCTGCTCAAACAGAGCGCGGACACGTGCGGTGACGCTCCGGACCGCAACATTGGCATGCAGCACTTCGGGCGCTCCCGGACGGGTCCGCAGCGTCGGCGGCGTCGGTGCGCCGGGATTGGCGGCGAGGAAGTCCTTCATCTCGGCGATCGCCTGCACGGCATCGCCATGCCGCAGGGTGCGAACGACGCCACCGGACTTGCCAATTGCCAGCGAGTGGCAGCCCAAACAGTCGCGCTCCATCTCGATGGGCACGAAGCGAGCACCGCTCGGGTCGCTATGGTGGCAGCTCTGGCAATCGAGCGGCTTGCCGTAGCTTTTGATCGACTTGGCCATCCGCGCCACCGATCCGCCCGTGAGCAAATGAATGTCGTGCGGGAATTTCAGGCCGTTGATCTCAACCGTCTCCGGCGAGAACTTGACCCGTTTCGTCTGCGGCAGTGCGTTCAAAGCTGGGGCAATGACGATCGAGGGCTGGAACTCCGGATGCGCCGTTCCGAAATCCGACGAGTCGCCGATCACGGCATCGGGCAGCCGCTTGGACAGGCCGGCGTGGCAATCGACGCACATCGTCGAATTGGTCATCGCAGCGCCATGCGGACCTTCATGCTCCTTGTGGCAACTCGTGCAAGCACCCTCGGGAAGGTTGAATACATGTGCGAGTTCGCGCTTGCCCTTGCCCTCAAGCGAGGGGTCGAACATCGCGGCGGCGAGCCGCTTGGGATCGGCATGGTCATGGACCGCGAGATGGCAGGCTTTGCACGCCGAATCGCGCACCGCGACGAACGGCTTCTGGTGGCAGGCACCGCAATTGTTGGAGAGGCCGGCATGCGCCGACGACAGCGGGCCGCTGGTCCAGCTGACATCGGCCTGGATATGCGGTGGTGGCGGCTTGAGCGGCGAAACCGGCGGGTTCATCCACACCGAAATCGCGGGCCAGGCGAGGAACAGCAGCAGCGTGGCGGCGATCAGCACATAGGCGAGCGCACGCTTGCTCAGCCGTGTACCGACGAGTGAGAAGACCTTCGATTCGTCAGCGACATCGGCGGCATCGGACAAGGCGCCGACGCGCTCCAACGTGACGAGCGTCGCGCCGCCGCCGCCGGGTCCGATGGTGACCTTGTGGCTGCCGAGGCTGAGGACCGCCGTCGTGTCGGCGCCGAAGTCGGCCCGCTCACGTGACTTGCCATCGACGACGAGATCGATGCCGCCAACGGCTTCGACCTCGACATGATTGCCCTGCCGCTTCACCCGCGCATGGTTCAGCATGACTGAGAGGTCGGCGACCTCGAGGTCGCAGTCGGTGCCGCGGCCGATCAGGATGCTACTCTGGTCGACGGGGCGCTCGCGGACGATTTCGCCGCCGCCGCTGCGCTGGCCGATGGTGCGGATGATGAAGGTCATGCGCGTCTCACCAGTAGAAGAAGACGCTGGTGATGTGCGCGATGAGCGCAGCGATCAGCAGAAACGTCGCTGGAACATGGATATAAAGCCAGATTTCAAGCAACGTACGGATACGAACATGACGGCGCGCAACGCCGAGAGCCGCCGCCTTGCGTTCGAGCAGGCTGGCGATCTGGACGAGCCGCTTGTCGGCGAGCGGGCCGGCCGCCTTGATTTCCTCGTTCAGGATCGTGAAGGCGCGACCGGTGCCGCAGACAGCGCGGTCCCCTTGAAGGCGCCTGAGAACCCCGCCGCCGACCGGACTATCTTCGAGCGACATGCGCACGATATCGCTATGCTGGCGGTCGAGCGGCTGCGCTGCATCATGCAGCTGACGGTCGAGCGCGGCGATGTTGAGCAGCATCTGCGGCTGCGTGAGTTCGCCGCGATTGGTGCTGAGCGCCTGCGGCAGCCGCGCATAGGCAACGATGCCGAAAATGCCGGTTCCGATGACGACCATCATGGCGGCATAGGCAAGCGTATGGACGTTCCAGCCGAACTGGAACCCGGTGTGCAGCGTCGCGAGCACGATCAGCGATAGCCCGAGATAGACATGCGCCGAGGTCCATGCCTTGAGCGAATATTTCGCGCGGCTGATCTTGCGTTTCCGGACACCGAGCGCGGTGAGCCACAGGATGATAAGGACGCTGACCGTCCCGAGGAAATAGCCGTAAGCCGTACCACCATTGGGCCGCGGTTTGGCGTCGATCATCAGATAGGCGAGCCAGGCTATCAGGCAGATCGTCGTCGCGATTTTGAGCCAGTAATAGCTGGCGTGGCGGAGAAAGCCGTCGTGGACAGCGGTGCCGTCGTGCGAGCGCGCCATCTAGCGAACCTTTGTCGAGATCGATGAGACGGACAGGAAACTCTCTGGCGAAACGCGGATAGCGGCCCCGGTGGGGCAGGCGCGGACACAGGCCGGGCCGCCATCCTGGCCCTTGCACATGTCGCATTTGACGGCCTTCTTCGGCGCCTCGGGGCCGCCAGATTTCTTGGCCTGCTTGTAGCTCCACACCTTGCTGGGCTCGCCCGGGCCGGGGCCCGCACCGAACAACAGCCAATTCATCAGGCTGGGCTTCGGCGGCGGCACCTTGTCCATGCGGATCACGCCGTACGGGCAATTGCGCTGGCAGTTGCCGCAACCGATGCAGCTGTCTTCAATGAATACTTCGCCGTCGGCACCGCGCTGGATCGCATTCGGCGGGCAGTCGGCCATGCAATGCGGATGCTCGCAGTGGCGGCAGGAGGTCGGCACGTGCAGATGCGCGAAGCCTTTGCCGGCCTCGCGGTCGAGCCGGGACAGGCCGTCGTGACTGTCAGCGCAGGCCTTCTCGCAATTGTCGCAACCGACGCAGAGATTCTGGTCGATGAGCAGAACGTCGGTCGCTTCACCGACGCCATTCTCGACGAGGAAATTGGCGACCGACGAATACATGTCGACAGCACTGCCGAAGCTTTCCTTCTTCGTCTCGATGAAGGTGTTGAGCTCGCGGCGCGCATTCATTTCCGCACGGATGTTCGCGGCGAGCTGCGGTTTGGCCGCAAGGACGCGGGCGAAGGCGTCGCCATTGATCTGCACGACCTCGGACTTGACCGCCGCGCGCACCGTCGCGGTACGGCGCCCGCCATCGAGTAGCGACATCTCGCCGACGAACGTGCCGGCGGGCAGGTAGCGCATGAAGATCGGCTTCCCGCCGATGATCTTTTCGACAACCATCGACCCCGAGCGGATGATGAAGATATCGTTGCCTTCTTCACCCTCGGTAAGGACCGACTGGCCGGCGCTGATGCGCTTGGTTTCGACGGTTTCGAGAACTTCGACGAGATCCGCAGGCGTGAGTCCCGAGCGGAAGATCTGCAGGATCAGGCGCTCGGTGGTGATGCGATTGATCGTGCGCTTGGCGCTTGGCACCGAACCCATGAGCTTCAGCGCGGCGGTGCGCGAAACTTCGACGCAAATCGCATCGGTGGCGGCACGAATCGTCGCGCCGCGTCGGCGGCCCGAGATCAAGCCGACTTCGCCGAAAATCGAGCCCGTGCCGATCGGCACGACCATGCTGGGATCGGTCGGATTGATTTCGACATGGACGGTGCCGTCGGCGATGCCGAACAGCGACGACCCGATGTCGTTGCGCATGAAAATCGGCTCGCCCTTCGTGTAGGCGCGGACTTCCGAATCGAGCAGGAATTCCCGCATTTGCAGCGGCGACATGTCTTTGAGGATTTCGACCCGCGTGCGCAGAAACTCCAGCCATTCGGTGACCGAGCGGCGACCGGGCAGGCCCTTCAGTTTCGCTTCGAGGATCGGCTCGTCGGCGGGTTTCAGGTCGCTGTTGCCGTTGATGAACTCGACGACGTCATAGCCCTGATTCATGCAGTGCTTGATCAGCGGATAGCCGGCAAGCGCGCCGATCGCATAGATGCCGGGGGCTGTCGTCTCGAACACCGGCGACAGTTGCGGGAACGCCTCGCGGTCCTCGCTGGTGAATTTGATGCCGCAGCTCTCGACGAACTTACGCGGCGCGGCCGATCCCATACGGGCGATGACGCGGTTGCACGGGATGCGGACCTCGCCTTCGCGCGTATCGATAACCATGATGTCGCGCTCGATGCGGACCGGGCTCGACTCGAGATAGACGTTCACGCGTCCGGCGGATTGTGCCGACAGCAGCGCCTTGGTGTTGGCGTCCTTCGACTTGGCAAAGTCGGCCGAGCGGTTGAGCAGCGACACGGTGTTGCGCTGTTCCGGATCGGCAGCGAGGCCGAGCGCATTTTCGATGCCGGCGTCACCGCCGCCGACCACCACGATATGCTCGTCGACATATTCGGCCGGGTCGTTCAGCGTATATTGGACATGCGGCTGGTCGGCACCGTCGCAGCGCAGCAGATTCGGATTGCCCTGCGTGCCGATGGCCATGACGACATTCTCGGCCTGTACGATCTCACCCGACGTCAGCGTGATGTCGAAAGCGCCCTTCGATCCGGTGATCGACTTCACCTCGGCATTGTAGCGGACCTTCATGCCGGTCTTCAGCGCATCGGCGGCCCATTGCTCGAGAATCGCCTCGCGCTTGCCGGCGGCAAAGGCCGCGTCGCTGCGCAACACCAGCTGAGCCGGCGTCGCCATGACATGCTTGCCGCGCTGATATTTATAGATGGTGTCGGAGAGATGGTCGGTTTTCTCGAGCAGCACATGCGAAATGCCAAGCGTCGCGGCACGCCCCGCTGCGCTCATCCCCGCCGGTCCCGAGCCGACAATTGCTATGCGAACCTTCGACATGCCCCCCCGCCGTCTACTCGCAACCCCTTATCGACCGGGCGGGGAGGGAATTGCAAGCGTGTCGCCAGACAAGCTAGGGTGTTTTTGGCAGTCGGCGGCATTTCCTGCGCGTCGAACCGGGGGGTCGGCCGGATATGATTGCGGAAATCGGGTTGTTCGCGTTGATCGTCGCGTTCGCTTTGGCGCTCGGGCAAAGCATCTTGCCGCTCTGGGGTGCCTCGCGCGGTGACGATTCGCTGATGGCCTTCGGACGATTCGCGGCACCGGCGCAGGCGGCGTTCGTCGCGCTGGCGTTCGCGCTGCTCGCTACGGCTTTTGTCAGGTCCGATTTCTCGGTGTCGCTGGTCGCCGAACATTCGCACTCGACCCAGCCGCTTGCGTACCGCTTTGCCGCGACCTGGGGCAATCATGAAGGGTCGATGCTGCTTTGGGTGTTGATCCTTGCATTGTTCGGGATGGGCGTCGCGATCTTCGGTGGCAATCTGCGCGCCGAATTTCAGGCGCGGGTGCTCGCGGTGCAGGGCATGATCGGAGCGGCGTTCCTCGCCTTCTCGCTGTTTACCTCGAATCCGTTCGCGCGGCTGTTGCCGACCCCGATGGACGGAGCCGAACTCAATCCGCTTCTGCAGGACCCCGGCCTCGTCTTCCACCCGCCGCTGCTTTACACCGGCTATGTCGGCTTTTCCGTTACCTTCGCGTTCGCCGTCGCCGCGCTCATCGAAGGCCGAGTCGATGCGGCCTGGGCGCGCTGGGTGCGGCCCTGGGTGCTTGCCGCCTGGATATTCCTGACCTGCGGCATCGCGCTCGGCAGCTTCTGGGCCTATTATGAGCTGGGCTGGGGCGGTTTCTGGTTCTGGGACCCGGTCGAGAACGCCTCGCTGATGCCATGGCTGCTCGGAACGGCGCTGCTGCATTCGGCGCTGGTGCTGGAGAAGCGCGGCGCGCTGGTCAGCTGGACAATCCTGCTGGCGATCCTGACCTTTTCACTGAGCCTGATCGGCACCTTCCTCGTCCGCTCCGGCATCCTGACCAGCGTGCATGCCTTTGCCGTCGATGCCACGCGTGGCGTGTATATTCTCGGCCTGATCGTCGGTGCGACGGGGAGCGCGCTCGCACTTTTCGCGTGGCGCGCGCCGCAAATGCGCTCCGGCGCGCTGTTCGGCGCGGTCAGCCGCGAATCCGGGCTGACGCTCAACAATCTGCTGCTGATGACCGCAACCGCGACGGTGTTTCTCGGCACCTTTTATCCCGTCGCGATGGAGGCGCTTTCGACCGACAAGATTTCGGTCGGCCCGCCCTATTACAAGGCGACCTTCGTGCCCGTGTTCGGTCTGTTGCTCGCGATGGTCACGATCGGCCCCGTGCTCAATTGGAAACGGGATGATCTTGGCTCGGTGTGGCGGCGGGTGCGCTTACCGGCCGGGTTCGCGCTCGCGGTCTTTGCCATCGTCATGGCGTTCGGCGGTTTCAAGGTCGCGCTCGCGGCGTTTGGCCTTGGCATCTCGGCATGGCTGGTGGCAGGTGCCGCTGCGATGCTGCTCCGGCGTTGGCGCGTGGGGCAGGGGACCGAGACCGGTCTGTGGAAGCTCGCGCGCGCGACGCCGCCGGCCGTTTACGGCATGGTGCTCGCGCATGCAGGTCTCGGGATCACCGCTGCTGGCCTAAGTGCGATGTACGCGTGGCAGGAGTCGAAAATACTCGTCATGCAGCCCGGCCAGAGCGTGCATATCGGACGCCGCGAGATCGGCCTGATGTCGGTGACCGAGGCGCAGGGCCCGAACTATGTCGCGCTGCAAGGACATTTCGTGCTGCGCGACGGAGATACGCTGCATGAGATGATCTCCGAACGGCGCGCCTATCCGGCGAGCGGATCGCAGACCACCGAAGCGGCGATCGAAAGCCATATATCGGGCAATTATTACATCGCGATCGGTGAGCAGCAGGGCGGCGGCATCGTCGTGCGCATGTATCACCACCCGCTGGTTGGCTGGATCTGGGCGGGCGCGCTGATGATGGCGCTGGGCGGCATGGCGTCACTGTCCGACCGCCGCTTCCGCATTGGCCTGCCGAGCCGCGCCGTCCTTACGCCGGGTCTCGTGCCAGCATGAAGCGGTTGCTGTTCGGACTGCCGGTGGTCCTGTTCATCGGCCTGATCGCCGCCTTCGCCGTCGGACTGCGGCATGATCCGTCGCAAATCCCGTCGGTGCTCATCGACAAGCCGCTGCCGCAATTCGACCTGCCCGGCGTCCATCCCGGCGAGCCGGGCTTTTCAACCGCCAGCTTCACCGGCGAGCCCAAATTATTGAATGTGTTCGCATCCTGGTGTGGTGCCTGCCGTCAGGAACATCCCTTCCTGATGGGCCTCAAGGATCAGGGCGTGCCGATCTACGGGCTCGATTGGAAGGACAAGCCGGCAGACGGCGCCGGCTGGCTCGCCGAGTTCGGCAATCCCTATCGCATGGTCGCAAATGACGAGAATGGCCGCGTCGGCATCGATCTCGGCGTGACCGGCGCGCCGGAAACCTTCGTCGTCGATCGCCATGGCCGCGTGCGTTACAAGCAGATCGGGCCGATCGACGCCGATGGCTGGGAGGGCACGATCAAGCCGCTCATGGACAAGCTGGGGAAAGAAGCATGAAGCGGCTGGCCTTCGCTTTGCTGCTCTGGGCCGGCACCGCGCAGGCGGTCCAACCTGACGAGCAACTTGCCGATCCAGTCCTCGAGGCGCGGGCGCGGGCGCTCAGTCAGGACCTGCGCTGCGTCGTCTGCCAGAATCAGTCGATCGACGATTCGGATGCACCGCTCGCGCGCGATCTGCGCGTGCTGCTGCGTGAGCAGCTCGTCAAAGGCGCGACCGACGAACAGGCCAAGCAATATCTCGTCGCACGCTATGGGCATTTCGTGCTGCTCAAGCCGCCGTTCGAAACTGCGACCTATGCGCTGTGGCTGGGGCCGCTCGCGGTGCTGCTCGCAGGCGGGTTTGGCGTGCTGACCTATGTCCGGCGACGGCGGAGCGACGCCGAGGCAGCACTGACCAAAGATGAAGAGCAACGCCTGCAGGCGCTGCTGAAGGGGGATCTATCTTGACGCTCTGGGTAATACTGACGGTCATGGTGGCGATCGCCGCAGCCGCGCTCGCATTCCCACTGGCCCGCCGGTACGACGACCGCGCCGCGCGGCAGGATGCGCTGTCGGTGCTGCGGCAACAGCTGGCCGAACTCGATTCGCTTCCGGAAGCCGAAGCCGCACCGCTGCGGCTGGAACTGCAGCGGCGCATGCTCGCGGAAGGTGCCACGATCGTCGTGCCGTCGCGCCCACTCGCGACGGGCCTGCGCACTTGGCTCGCCGTCGGCGCAGCGGCAGTGCTCGCCGGGCTTTCGACCGGCCTCTACATTTCGCTCGGCCGGCCCGACATGGCGCAGCCAACTAACGCAGCGCCCGCCGCTGCTGCCCCGCAGCCCGGCGCACCCGGCGAAGTTGCCGGTATGATCGGCCAGCTCGAAGCCAAGATGGCAGCCAATCCGGGCGACCCGGAAGGCTGGCGCATGCTCGGCTGGTCCTATTTCCAGACGCGCCGCTTTTCCGAATCGGCCGAAGCCTATCGCAAGGCGGCGGCGATAAACCCCAAGGATGCAACCTATGTGTCGGCGATGGGCGAGGCGCTGGTGCAGGCCTCGGGCGGAACGGTCACACCCGCAGCACAGGCGGCGTTCGAACAGGCGCGCGCGCTTGACGGCAGCGATGCGCGCTCACGCTATTTCCTCGCGCTGCTCAAGGAACAGCGTGGCGACCTGAAGGGCGCGATCGCCGATTGGGTCGCGTTGCTCAAGGAGGCACCCGCCGACGCACCCTGGGCCGGCGAACTCCGCCGCATCGTGACCGAGGCGGGGCAGAAGGCAAATATCGACGTCGCGAGCATGCTTCCGGCGGCACCTGCTGCGTCTGTCGGCCCGGTAGGTCCAGCCACGACGGGCGTCATGCCAAGCCCTGATCCGGATGCGGTCGCTGCGGCCCAGAAGATGCGGCCCGGCGAACAGCAGGCGATGATCCGTGGCATGGTCGACGGGCTGGCGTCCCGGCTCGCGCAGAACCCGAAGGATGCTCAAGGCTGGCTGCGGCTGATGCGTGCCCGGACCGTGCTCGGTGAAACGGCCCAGGCAACGGCATCCTACCGCTCGGCCAAGGCCGCATTTGCAGGCGACAGCGCAACTCTCGCGCAATTCGATGCTGCTGCAAAGGAGTTGGGGATCGCGCCGTAGCGCCAGTGCGATGGATGCCCCGCGAGGATTCGAACCTCGATTAACGGAGTCAGAGTCCGTGGTCTTACCATTAGACGACAGGGCAGCGTCGCGGAGGCGCTAACTAGGGGGCCGACTCCGGGCTGTCAACGCCGCTCGGCCACCGGTTGCGGTGTTGCACGATCAAGTGCTAGCGTCACGTTAAGTGCCGGGAACGAAGTGCCCCGGTTGGAGTGACGAATGGCGACGATCCTGCCGACACCCGGGGTAACCCGGGCTTTTCCTGCCAATGACCGCGCACCGCCGCGCGAAGCGGCGAACCGCAAAGTTTATGCGGCGCTTGATCTTGGAACGAACAATTGTCGCCTGCTGGTCGCGCGTCCCGCGCGGGGCGGTTTCTATGTCGTCGATGCGTTTTCGCGCGTGGTCCGGCTCGGCGAAGGCCTGCTGCAGAGCGACCGTATTTCCGACGAGGCGCAGGACCGCGCGATCGAGGCGCTGCGCATCTGCGCCGACAAGATTCGCCGCCGCGAAGTGCACCTCACCCGTAATGTCGCGACCGAGGCTTGCCGGCGGGCCTCCAATGGCATTGCCTTTGTCGAGCGGGTCTATGACGAGACCGGCATTGCCCTCGATGTGATTTCGCCCGCCGAGGAGGCGAGGCTGGCTGTTCTGGGCTGTCAGTCGCTGCTCGCACACGCCGGTCAGTCGCTGGTGTTCGATATCGGTGGCGGCTCGACCGAGTTGATCCTGGTCGACATGGACGATCGCGGCAAGGCCGATATCCGCGACTGGATCAGCGTTCCCTGGGGCGTGGTGTCATTGGCGGAGACCGAGCATCGCGACCTGCCGGACCGGGCGTCGCGCGAGGCGGCCTTTGACCGGATGCGGGTGCGGGTCACCGACCATCTCGCCGATTTCGTCCAGCGCATTGCTGCACTCACGGACGGTATTCCGGACCTGCTCGGCACGTCGGGGACCGTGACGACTCTCGCCAGCCTGCACCTCGGCTTGCCGACCTATGACCGGCGGCAGGTCGATGGGTGCTTCGTGCCGGGCGCATCGATGCGGGAGATTTCCGCGCGGCTTGCGAGTCAATCGCCCGCCGAGCGCGCACTCGAGCCGAGCATCGGGCATGAGCGCGCCGACCTCGTCGTCGCCGGATGCGCAATTCTCGACGCGATCCTCGCGATCTGGCCGGCCGATCAGATCCGCGTTGCCGATCGCGGTATCCGCGAGGGGATTTTGCGGACGCTGATGAACCGCGACGGACATTGGGTATGACCGGCAGCAGCCCATCGGGGCGCTCGCAGGGCGGCAAGGTCCGGGTGAAGACCGCGCGCGGGCGGACCGCCTCGTCCGTCAAATGGCTCGAGCGGCAGCTGAACGACCCTTATGTGAAGGCCGCGCAGCGCGACGGCTATCGCTCGCGGGCCGCCTATAAGCTTCTGGAATTGGACGAGCGCTTCAAATTGCTCGGTCATGCCAACCGGGTTGTCGATCTTGGGGCTGCTCCGGGGGGTTGGTCGCAAGTCGTCTTGAAGCGCAGGCCCAAGTCCCAGGTCGCGGCAATCGATCTCCTGCCCATGGAGCCGATGCCCGGCGTGACGATCCTGCAGATGGACTTCCTCGACGAAGCGGCCCCAGCCAAGTTGCGCGAAGCGCTCGGCGGGCATGCCGATGTCGTGCTCTCGGACATGGCGGCGAACACCGTTGGCCACAAACAGACCGACCATATCCGTACGATGGCCTTGGTCGAGAATGGCCTGTATTTCGCGATCGATATTCTTGCGAAGAACGGCTCGTTCGTCGCGAAGGTGCTCGCAGGCGGTGCTGATCACGGTCTTGTCGCTGAACTCAAACGCCACTTCACCAGCGTGACGCACGCCAAGCCCCCGGCCAGCCGCAAGGGCTCGTCCGAATGGTATGTCATCGCGCAGGGCTTCAAGGGGCGGCCAGACATTCGGGAACCTACGATCGAACAGGACTAGCTTCGGTCTTGCCAACGCGCGCCGCGCGCTTCAGCATGGTCTATCGTTCGATTGGGGGGCCTAATATGCTGAAAACCGTTTGCCGCGTCGCGCTGATGCTGCCGTTGATGACCGCGGCGGCACAGGCGGCCCCCGATGCACAGGCGGCGCTGGAAGCCAAGCTCGATAGCGGCATCCGCGCCGAGGATCAGGTCGAATGGCTCAAGCGCATGACCGCCCAGCCAAATCATGTCGGTTCGGCCCACGACAAGGCCAATGCCGAGGCGTCGCTGGCGCTGTTCAAGTCCTGGGGCTGGGACGCGCGCATCGAGCAGTTCGATGTACTCTATCCGACGCCGATCAGCACAACCGTTGAACTCGTCGGACCGGAAACCATCGAACTGGGCGGGCAAGAACCGGCGGTCGTCGGCGACCTAACATCGGGCAACACAGGTGCCGCGCTACCGCCCTATGTGGCTTTTCAGGGCGATGGCGATGTGACGGGCGATCTCGTCTATGCCAATTACGGCATGCCCGCCGATTATGAGGCGCTGGCGCGGCGCGGCATTGACGTGCGCGGCAAGATCGTCCTCACCCGATACGGTGGCGGCTGGCGCGGGCTGAAGCCGCTGCTTGCGCAGCAGCATGGCGCAATCGGCTGCATCATCTATTCCGATCCCAATGAGGATGGGTTCCGCAACAGCGATGCCTACCCGAAGGGCGGTGCGCGCCCTGACAGCGGCGTGCAGCGCGGCTCGGTGCTCGACATGCCGCTTTACCCGGGCGATCCGCTGACGCCGGGGCAGGGCTCGACTCCCGGCACGAAGCGGTTGAGCCGGGAGGAGGCGGTTACGCTGCTAAAGATACCGGCGCTGCCGATGTCTTGGGGCGATGCCTTGAAGCTGCTGGAGCGACTTGGAGGTCCGGTTGCGCCGCCGAGCATGAGCGGAGCGCTGCCGCTCACCTATCACCTCGGCGGCAACGGCGGCGTGAAAGTGCATCTGGCCGTGAAGTCGGAGTGGAAGGCGCGTCCGGTCTACGATGTGATCGCGATGCTCAAGGGCAGCAAATATCCCGACGAGTGGGTGGTGCGCGGCAATCATCACGACGGCTGGGTGTTCGGCGCGTCCGATCCGCTGACTGGCAATGTCGCAATGCTGTCGGAGGCCAAGGCGCTCGGCGCGATGGTCAAGGCCGGCTGGCGGCCGAAACGCACGATCGTCTATGCAAGCTGGGATGGCGAGGAGCCGGGCCTGCTTGGCTCGACCGAATGGGGCGAAGCGCATGCCGCTGAGCTGAAGCAGAAGGCAGTGCTGTACATCAACACCGACAGCAATGGCCGCGGGTTCTTCGGCGCGGGCGGCTCGCCGGCCTGGCAGCATATGGTCAATGGCGCGGTTCGCGACGTGACCGATCCGCAAACCGGCCTGACCGTTGCGCAGCGCGCAGCGGCGAGCGTACGCACCGATGCTTATGATAGGATCGGGCGTACCGACGAGGCCGAACTTGCTGCTGCAGAGAGTGGCGGGGACTTGCCGATCTCACCGCTGGGATCAGGGTCAGACTACACGGTGTTCGTCGCGCATCTCGGCATTCCGTCGCTCAACGTCGGCTTCGGCGGCGAGGATGAGTCGAGCGGGACGTATCACTCGATCTACGACAGCTTTGACCATGTCATGCGTTTTGACGATCCCGGCCTGAAATATGGTGCGGCGTTGTCGAAGGCCGTCGGGCGGATGGTGCTGCGCACCTCGGAAGCGGATTCCCTGCCCGTACGCTATGCCGATGTTGCGGCGTCGTTCGGACGCTGGCTGGCCGATCTCAAGAAGCTGGCTTCGGACCAGCGCGCGCGCGATCAGAAGCTTGAGGTGCTGCTCAACGATCGCGGATTCGCCGCTTCGAGCGATCCGCTCAAGCCTGTCGGCGCACCGGTCGCCAAGACTCTGACGCCGTTTATGGATTTCTCGGCACTTGATAATGCGATGGACCGACTGAAGGCGTCCGCGACGTCTTATGACAAAGCTTATGCCGCCAAGGGCGCAGCGCTGACGCTTGCGGCGCGGCAGAAGCTCAACGGCCTTCTTCAGGATATCGACCAGCTGCTGACCGCCGAGCGCGGCCTGCCCGGTCGCCCCTGGTTCAAGAATGTCGCCTACGCACCCGGCCGTCTGACCGGTTATGGGGCCAAGACATTTCCGGGCGTTCGCGAAGGCATCGAAGACCGCCGCTTCGACGATGCCGCGACCTACGCGAAGCTCACGGCCGATGCGATCGACGCTTATGCGAAGCGGCTCGATACAGCGCGGGCCATCCTTGAGGGGACGGCAAGCTAACGTCGGCGCTTGCGAGGACTCTCCGCCGCCATTACCGGTCCGCGCGTGAACGGGAATGACGATCAGAGGTTCGGACTGAACCGGCGGGCCACGCTCGCCGGTCCGCTGCTGCTCGATTCCGGCGCGGTGCTCGGTCCCGTCGATATCGCCTACGAAACCTACGGGGCTTTGAACCGCGAGGCTTCGAACGCGGTGCTGGTGTTCCACGCGCTGACCGGCGATCAGCATGTCGCGTCGGCGCATCCGGTGACCCGTAAGCCGGGCTGGTGGACGCGCATGGTCGGGCCTGGTTGTCCGATCGATCCGGCGCGGCATTTCATCGTTTGCGCCAATGTCATCGGCTCCTGCATGGGGTCGAGCGGTCCGGCCTCGGTCGATCCCGCCACGGGCACGCCGTTTGCGATGCGCTTCCCGGTCATTACGATCCGCGACATGGTGCGTGCCCAGGTGCTGTTGCTCGACCATCTTGGCATCGCGACATTAGCTGCGGTCGTCGGCGGTTCGATGGGCGGGATGCAGGCGCTCGAGTTCGTGGCCACCTATCCGGATCGCGCGCGCTCTGCCGTCGTCATCGCCTCGGCTGCACGGCACTCGGCGCAGAATATCGCATTCCACGAGGTTGGGCGGCAGGCGATCATGGCCGACCCAAAGTGGAAGGGTGGCGACTATTATGGTGGCAAGCCGCCAGCTGCCGGTCTCGCTGTGGCGCGGATGGCCGCACACATCACCTATTTGTCGGAAAGCGGCCTGACCGAGAAATTCGGGCGTCGGCTTCAGGGGCGCGATGCACTGGGGTTTGGCTTCGATGCCGACTTTCAGATCGAAAGCTATCTGCGCCATCAGGGGATCAGCTTCGTCGAGCGGTTCGACGCCAACTCCTATCTCTATATCACGCGCGCGATGGATTATCTGGACATGGCGGCGCGGACGCCCGACGGGCGGCTTGCCTCGGCCTTCCGGAATACGCGCACGCGTTTCTGTGTGGTGTCGTTCACGAGCGACTGGCTCTACCCGACGGTTGAATCGCGCAACATCGTGCATGCGTTAAATGCTGCGCGCGCGCATGTGAGTTTTGTCGAGATCGAGACAGCGCTCGGCCATGATGCCTTCTTGCTCGACGTGCCCGAACTGCATCAGGTGGTCGATGGCTTCCTGCGCGCGGGGGATAGTCTGTGATCGAGCTGTCGGACGACAAGGCGCGGCTTCAGGTCGATCGCATCCACGGCTGGCTGGCATCGAGCTATTGGTCGCCAGGCATTGAGCGGTCGCTCGTCGAGCGGGCGATCGTGGGCTCGCATTGTCTTGGCGCGTACCAGAACGGCGAGCAGGTTGGCTATGCGCGAATGATTACCGATCACGCGACTTTCGCGTGGCTCGCGGATGTTTGGGTCGAGGCCAGCGTCCGGGGGCAGGGGATCGGTCGCCTGATGGTGCAGTGGTTCGTCGATCATCCATCGTTCCAAGGCATCCGGCGCATGGCGCTGGTCACGCGCGATGCGCACGAGGTGTACGCGGACAGCGGCTTTCATGCGCTGCTGCGGCCGGACCGCTACATGGAACGGCTCGCGCCTGGTTTCGCGACGTTGCTGCAGGACGACCGGTGAAATCGTTGCGTCCCGATCTTGCTGCCGTCGCGGCGATGGTGCCGCAGGGCAGCCGCGTGCTCGATATCGGTTGTGGAGACGGCGCACTGATTGCGGCACTGCGTGACGGCAAGGGCGTGGACGCGCGCGGCATCGAATTGTCGCGCGACGGCGTTGCGGCGGCAGTGGCACGCGGCTTGCCGGTGATTCAGGGTGACGCCGACACGGATCTCGGCGGCTACCCTGCCGACGCCTTCGATGTGGCGATTCTCAGCCAGACGTTGCAGGCAACGCGCCGTCCCGACCAGGTGCTGGACGAATTGTTGCGCATCGCGCGAAGCGCCATCGTGTCCTTTCCCAATTTCGCCCATTGGCGCGCGCGGCTGGCGCTGGCCGCTGGCGGGCGCATGCCGATGACGCCCGCCTTGCCCGTCGAATGGTATGAGACGGCAAACATCCATTTCTGCACAATCGATGATTTCCGCGCCTTGGTGGCAGCCAGAGGCTATGGCATCGAATGCGAGCGCTTCCTGTCCCGGGCGCGCCCTGTCGCGCCGCGGCTGGCCAATCTCCTCGCCGAAAATGCGATCTTCATGCTTCGGCGAGGCGGATAGCGCGCTTCCCGCCCGTCGCGATCGGTGCCAGACCGTCGGTCTTGCGGGCAAGCACGAGATGGACGCCGCCAATACGTGGCACCGCCCAGGTGAGCGGCCGATCGAGCCAGCGCAGACCTTTGACGGGCGGGGCCACCATTGCCGACGCCCAAGACAGCGGCTCGAACATCGCCTCCGCAAGCAGCCGCATCAGCTCATTGCGTCCCCAAGGCCGGCCCTGGCCGAATGGTGTCGCCTCGAAATGCGTCCAAACCCCGGCCCGGTTCGGAACGATCAGGATCAGCTCGCTGGCAGGTGCGAGCACGCGCCACAACTCGCGCAACATCGCCCGGGGCCGCTCTGCGAACTCCAGTGCATGGACCAGCAGCGCCTGATCGAACATGCTTTCGGCAAAGGGGAGGGCCTCGGGTTGTGCCTCGACTGCGAAGTTGAGCGCATCGGGCGGGAAGGGCTGTCCCTCGCGCTGCGTGACCAACGCGATGCGTTCGAACTGCTGCGGATCCAGACCTGTGAGCAGCGGCCCAGCATGTCCGACAGCGAGGAGCCGTGCGGTTGCGCCGCGACGCACGGCGGGTGCTGCTAGCCGGGCGAGCAATCGCGCCACACGCTCGCCATCCGGAGTCGCATAATAGTCGCGGATACTGCTGCTCATGTCTCCAAGCTGTGATCTTGCTGACCGCTTGTCGAGAGGGACCGGATCATTCACCATCCCGCCGCGTTCAGGCTCCACACCAGACAGGATCAGATCATGCTCGGCCGCAATGTTCCCGACGTCACCTTCAAGACCCGCGTGCGCGACGAGAGAATCGGCGGCGACAATCCGTTCCGCTGGCAGGACCGCCACTCAGCCGACTATTTCAAGGGCAAGCGCGTTGTGGTGTTTGCCCTGCCGGGTGCGTTCACGCCGACCTGCACGACCGAGCAATGCCCGGCGTTCGAACTCCATTATGACGACCTGCGAAGTGCCGGGGCCGCAGAGGTTTACTGTCTCTCGGTCAACGACGCCTTCGTCATGTACCAATGGGGGCAGAAGCTCGGGCTCAAAAAGGTAAAGCTGATCCCCGATGGCTCGGGCGACTTCACACGTCGCATGGGCATGCTCATCGACAAGTCGCATCTCGGCTTCGGCCTGCGGTCGTGGCGCTATGCGATGGTCGTCGACGACGGCAAGATCGTCGCCTGGTTCGAAGAGCCGGGAATCAACGACACCGGCGACGATGACGACCCCTATGGCGTCAGCGCGCCCGACAATGTGCTGGCGTGGCTAAAAGCCAATCCTGCCTAGTCGCCGCTGATCCGCACGTTTGAAACATCGCCCTGTCCGACCGTAGCGCTCGCCATTTCGAGCATTCGGTCGAGCGGGCGCTTGGCGGCGATGCGGATGTCCTCCGGCACGACGATTTCGGGCGTCAAGTCACGCAGCGCGAGATAGAGCTTCTGCATCGTATTGAGCGCCATATAGGGGCAGATGTTGCAGTTGCAGTTGCCATCCGCCCCCGGCGCGCCGATGAAATTCTTGTGCGGCGCGGCCTGCTCCATCTGGTGGATGATGCGCGGCTCGGTCGCGACGATGATGGTGTCGGAGGGCGAGGCGAGTACCCAGGCGAGGATGCCGCTCGTCGAACCGACATAATCGGCATGGTCGAGGATATGCGCCGGGCATTCAGGGTGCGCCGCCACGGGCGCGCCCGGATGCTGCGCCATGAGCTTGATGAGCTCCTTCTCGCTGAACGCCTCATGGACGATGCAGCTGCCCTGCCAGAGCAGCATGTCACGCCCCGTCTTGCGCGACAGATAGGCGCCGAGATGGCGGTCGGGCGCGAACAGGATCTTCTGGTCACGCGGTAGCTGCGAGATGATCTTCTCGGCCGAGGAGGACGTGACGATAATGTCGCTGTGCGCTTTCACGGCTGCCGAGCAGTTGATGTAGGTCAGCGCGATATGGTCGGGGTGGGCCGCGCGGAAGGCTGCGAACTCCTCGGGCGGACAGCTGTCCTCGAGGCTGCAGCCGGCCTTGAGGTCGGGCAGCACCACGGTCTTCTGCGGCGACAGGATTTTCGCGACTTCGGCCATGAAACGCACGCCGCAGAAGGCGATGACGTCGGCGTCGGTCGCAGCCGCCTTGCGGCTGAGATCGAGGCTGTCGCCGACAAAGTCGGCGATGTCCTGCAGGGCGGGCTCCTGGTAATAATGCGCGAGGATGACGGCGTTGCGCTCCTTGCGCAGCCGGTCGATCTCGGCGCGCAGGTCGAGCCCCGCAAGGCTGTCGCCGCGCCCGCCCAGCATGTTCAACCGTGCGTCCATGATCACCTCGTTGCTTTGGTCGTCAGATAGGGGGTCAGGCGGCCAAACGCCACTGGTCATGGCCTTCGCGCGACACCAGCCCGCGCGCTTCCATGTCAATCAGATGCGCGAGCACCGAGCGCCCGGCGGCGGGATGCAGGCCCGGCGCGACGCCGGCGTACATGACCGCGACCATCGCGGGGATCGGCTTCGGCCCGTCGGTGAGCTGGCGCAGGATCTGGCCCTCGCGCTGCTTGCGGTGTCCGATCAGCCCGCGCACGAAGCGCGGCGGGTTGGTGACGGGGTCGCCGTGGGTCGGATAATAGATCGTCTCGTCGCGATCGAGCAGAAGCGTCAGCGAGGTTATATAGGCGGCCATGTCGCCATCGGGCGGTGCAACAACGGTCGTCGACCAGCCCATGACATGGTCGCCGCTGAACAGTGCCTTCTCCTGGGGTAGAGCAAAGCAGAGATGGTTGGAGGTGTGACCGGGGGTGAAGACGGCCTCCAGCGTCCAGTCGGGCCCCGAGACACACTCGCCGTCGCTGAGCACCCGATCTGGATGGTAGGTTTGATCGAAGCCTGCCTCAACCTTCGGGCCGCTGTCATCAACCATCGGGATCGGCGCGCAGCCTGTGACCGGCGCACCCGTCGCGGCAGCGAACGGTCGGGCGGCCGGGGAATGATCCTTGTGGGTGTGGGTGACAACGATGTGGCTGACCGTCTCTCCGGCCACCGCATCGATCAGCGCTGCGATATGGTCGGGATCGTCGGGGCCGGGATCGATCACGGCGACGGTGCCATTGCCGACGATATAGGTCCCGGTTCCCGTATAGGTGAACGCACTCGGATTGCGCGCCAGCACCCGGCGCACCAGCGGACTAAGGCGTTCGACCTTGCCGTAGGGCGCGGCGGCAATGGCGTCGGCGGGGCTCGTCATGCCCCGCGCTGTGGCAGCGTCACTGCGTCACGGCAAGCGTAACAGCACGCCGCACGCGACACGCGCGCCGGAATTGCCGCTCGGATCGGTACGATAGTCGTCAGCGGCTGCGTGGAGCACCACCGAGGCACCATCGGCATCAATGAGTTCGGCCAAGTTGCCGGGGACGGTGGCATCAAGCACGCCGCGACCATCCGCGCCGACGCCGACATTGGGCAGGTCGCCCATATGAGCACCCATCGGGTTGTCGCGGCCATGCTGTTTGCCGCCGGGGTTCCAATGACCGCCAGCCGTCTTGAAATCGGGGCCAAGGCAGGAGCCTGCCTGGTGGATGTGGATGCCGTAACTGCCCGGCGCGACGCCGCGCACCTCGGCATGCAGCCGCAGCGATCCACCGTTCGGGCGGACGGTCACATTGCCGTGCCGCATGTGCTGCGCGTCCATAAGCTCGGCGGTTGCGGCATTGCGCGGGATCAACCCGCTACCCGCGCAGCCCGTCAGCGCCAATCCAGCCAATAATCCAACCCACCGCATGTCCCGACTCCCTGTCCGTTTCGGGTACAACGCGCGCCACGCCATAGCGTTTCCCGCCTGCGGGGAAACGCCTAATGCGCCAGCGCCTTGACGATGCTTTCGACCATCTTCTTCGCGTCGGCGAGCAGCATCATCGTGTTGTCACGGTAGAAGACTTCATTGTCGACGCCCGCATAGCCCGCGCCGCCCATCGAGCGTTTCACGAACAGCACGGTCGCTGCCTTCTCCACGTCGAGAATGGGCATGCCGTAGATCGGCGAGGTTTTGTCGGTCTTCGCCGCCGGGTTCGTGACGTCGTTCGCGCCAATCACGAAGGCGACGTCGGCTTGGCCGAAATCACTGTTGATGTCCTCGAGTTCGAACACCTCGTCATAGGGCACATTCGCCTCGGCGAGCAGCACGTTCATGTGGCCCGGCATGCGGCCCGCGACGGGGTGGATCGCATATTTGACTTCGACGCCCTGCGTCTTGAGCAAGTCGGCCATCTCGCGCAGCACATGCTGCGCCTGTGCGACTGCCATGCCGTAGCCGGGGACGATAATGACCTTCGAGGCATTCTGCATGACGAAGGCGGCGTCCTCGGCCGAGCCACGCTTGTAGGGGCGGTCGATTGCCGCCGCCGCGCCGCCTGCTGCCGCTTCGGCCCCGAAGCCGCCCGCGATGACGCTGATGAAGCTGCGGTTCATCGCCTTGCACATGATGTAGCTCAGGATCGCGCCCGACGAGCCGACCAGCGCGCCGGTGATGATCATCGCGCTGTTTTGCAGCGTGAAGCCCATCGCCGCTGCGGCCCAACCCGAATAGCTGTTGAGCATCGACACGACGACCGGCATGTCCGCGCCGCCGATCGGGATGATAAGCAGGAAGCCGATGGCGAAGGAGAGGGTGGTCACGGTCCAGAAGATCCACGGCGACTGATCCGTCACGAAGAAGGCGATCAGGCCAAGAATGCCGGCGAGTACAGCCAGATTGATCACGTGCCGGGCCGGCAGAAGGATCGGCGCGCCCGACATGTTGCCGTTGAGCTTCAGGAAGGCGATCACCGACCCTGAGAAGGTGATCGCGCCGATGGCGACGCCAAGGCCCATTTCGACCCGGCTGCCCTGATGGATGATGCCGGCCGCATCCGCGATGCCGAAGGCAACAGGGTTCAAATATGCGGCGGCACCAACGAGTACTGCCGCGAGACCGACCAACGAGTGGAAGGCAGCGACAAGCTGCGGCATCGCGGTCATCGCGATGCGGCGGGCGATCACGAAGCCGATCCCGCCGCCGATCAGGATCGCAATAGCGATCTCGACCGAGGCGGACAGGCCATGCGTCGCGAGCGTTGTCGCCACGGCAATCGCCATGCCGATCATGCCGAAGCGGTTGCCGCGCTGGCTGGTCGCGGGGCTGGACAGGCCGCGCAGCGCGAGGATGAACAGGACACCGGAGATCAGATAGGCGATCGCCACCCAGGCCGGCGTATCAGATGCGGCATGCTCCACGGCTCTACCGCTCCTTCTTCTTGTACATCGCCAGCATGCGGTGCGTGACCGCGAAGCCGCCGAAGATATTGACGCTCGCCAGCGCGACCGCGACGAGGCCCAACCATTTCGAAACGCCCGAGCCGACGCCGCCTTGCGCGACGACCTCCCCGAGCGTGTCGCGGACCGCGCTGGCGTCAGCCGTTGTCACATGCACCGGGCCACTCGCAGCGGCCGCAATAAGCGCACCGACGATGATCACGCTCGAAATCGCATTGGTCACCGCCATCAGCGGCGTGTGCAGGGCAGGGGTCACCGACCAGACGACATAATAGCCGACGAAACAGGCCATGACGAAGATCGAGAGGATTGAGATGAAGGTCATGGGCTGCTCCTCAGCTCTGCAAATTCGGATGCACGACCTTGCCGCCACCGGTCAGCGTCACGCCTTTGAAGATCTCGTCGTCGGCGGGCCAGACCGGCGCTTTCGCCTCCTTGTCCCAGAAGGTCGAGACGAAGGTGAACAGGTTGCGCGCGTAAAGGGCGCTGCTGTCGGCGGCGAGGCGGGAGGGCACGTTGCGGTGGCCGACGATGTGGACGCCGTGGACGGTGGTCACCTGTCCGGCGACTGCGCCTTCGACATTGCCGCCGCTCTCGACCGCGAGGTCGACGATGACGCTGCCGGGGCGCATGCTGGCGATCTGCGCGTCGGAGATCAGGCGCGGGGCGGGGCGGCCCGGAATCAGCGCCGTGGTGATGACGATGTCCTGCTTGGCGATGTGCGACGACACCAGCTCAGCCTGCGCCGCCTTATATTCGTCAGACATTTCAGTCGCATAGCCGCCGGCGCCCTCGCCCTCGATGCCCTTCACGGCTTCGACGAAGATCGCCTTGGCACCGAGCGATTCGATCTGTTCCTTCACGGCCGCGCGCACATCGGTCGCTGACACCACGGCGCCGAGACGCCGCGCGGTGGCGATTGCCTGAAGCCCGGCAACACCGACGCCCATGACGAAGACGCGGGCCGCCGAGATCGTACCGGCTGCCGTCATCATCATCGGGAAGGCGCGGCCATATTCCGCCGCTGCGTCGAGAACGGCCTTGTAGCCGGCGAGATTGGCCTGGCTCGACAGCACGTCCATCGATTGGGCGCGGGTGATGCGCGGGACGAACTCCATCGCCATCGCTGCAAGTCCTGCCGCAGCATAGCCGTCGACGCGCGCGCGATTGGTGTAAGGCGACAGGATGCCGATCAGACCAGCGCCGGATTTCGCACCGGCCAGTTCGGCTGCGTCCGGGCCCTGAACGGTCAGGACCAGCTCGGCATCTTTCAGTGTCGCTTTGCGATCCGCCACCGACGCTCCGGCGTCGGCGAATGCGCTATCGGAAATGCTGGCAAGTTCGCCGGCACCCGCTTCCACGGCGACTTCGGCACCGAGGCCGATGAACTTCTTGACCGTCTCCGGCGACGCGGCGACGCGACGCTCCCCTTCGGCGGTTTCCCGCAGCACCGCAATCTTCATGGCCCCCGCCTTCTGCGTTGCTAGACGTTGTAGATGACGATGAGGATCAACAGCGCGAAGATCGAAACGCCGATCAGGACTTTGAGCAGCGTCAGGAATTTTTCGTAAGTCCCCGTCGCCTGCTTCATATCGGCGCCGGTGCCATTGGTCGTTACGGCCATTGGGGTTCCCTCGGTACGGTTTTACAGGCTGTTCATGGCAAAAGCGGCGGCGCGTGGGAAGCCATTAAACGGGAGGGGTCAGCGCCGCGTCGCGCAAACCGCGCCAGACCTGCACCGTCTGGACCGTTTCGGGGACATCGTGGACACGCAGCAGCTGCACGCCCTGAGCCAGGGCCGCAGTGGCGATGGTAAGCGAGCCGGGCAGGCGGCGTTCGACGGGCTCCTCCTTCGCCAGCGCCCCGATGAACCGCTTGCGGCTTGCCCCCAGCAGGACCGGGCGGCCGAGGCCGTGGAACATCGACAGGCCATTCAGCAGTTCGAGATTGTGGCGCACCGTCTTGCCGAAGCCGATGCCCGGATCGACGAGGATCTTCTCCCGAGCGATGCCACCGGCGACGCACGCTTCGATGCGCGCCTCCAGCCAGTCGAAAATATCGAGCAGCACATTGGCGTAGGTCGGGTTCTTCTGCATCGTCTGCGGGTCGCCCTGATGATGCATGATGACGACTGGACAGCCTGCCTCGGCGATCAGCGGCAGGGCGCGGTCGTCCCACATCAGGCCCGACACGTCGTTGACAATGCGCGCGCCGCCATCGAGCGCTGCGCGCATTACCGAGGCCTTGCGCGTATCGGCGGAGATCAGCAGGTCGACGGGCTTGAGCCGCTCCAGCACGGGGGTCAGGCGCGCGATTTCGTCCTGCTCCCAGACCGGTTTCGCGCCCGGCCGCGTCGATTCGGCGCCGATGTCGATGATCGCTGCGCCTGCCGCCGCCATATCGACCGCCTTCGCTGCCGCCTGTTCGGGGTCGCCGATGCCGCCGCCCGAGAAGCTGTCCGGGGTCAGGTTGAGGATGCCCATCACGCCCGGCGCGTCGAACCGGTGCGTGCGGCTGCCGAGCACCAGCGGTGCGCGCGGCGCGATCAGGTTTGCCCAAGAACGGTCGAACCGCGTTGGGTCCGGTAGGGCGCTGCGAAACGCATCGAGCCGCTCGACGGGGACCAGCTGTTTCGCGTCGCGGGTCACGACTTCGATCGCCGAAAACCAGGTCAGCCCGCCCGCCAGACGCGCGGCTTGACCATCGAACCCGAACGGCGCGTCGATGAACGCCGTCGGGCGCAGGTAGAGCGGAGCAGTCGCCAAGGCCTATTCGGTCGGCAGGAAGTCCGGAACCGACAGGTAGCGCTCGCCGGTGTCGTAATTGAAACCGAGCACGCGGACATTGCCCCATTCGGGCAGTTTCTGCGCAATCGCCGACAGCGTCGCGCCAGAGGAAATGCCAACGAGCAAGCCCTCTTCACGCGCCGAGCGCCGCGCCATTTCCTTGGCATCGTCTGGTGACACCTGGATCACGCCGTCGAGCAGTTGCGTGTGCAGATTCTTCGGAACGAAGCCCGCGCCGATGCCCTGGATCGGGTGCGGACCCGGCTGGCCGCCCGAGATGACCGGCGACAGCGTCGGTTCGACCGCGAACACCTTGAGGTTCGGCCAGGCCTTCTTGAGGACCTCGGCGCAGCCGGTGATGTGACCGCCGGTTCCGACGCCGGTGACGAGCACGTCGAGCGGCGCGTCGGCAAAGTCGGTGAGGATTTCCCGTGCCGTCGTGCGGACATGCACGGCGATGTTCGCGGCATTTTCGAACTGCTGCGGCATCCAGGCGCCGGGTGTCGAATCGACGATGGCGAGTGCGCGTTCGATCGCGCCCTTCATGCCCTTTTCGCGCGGAGTCAGGTCGAACTTCGCGCCATAGGCGAGCATGAGGCGGCGACGCTCGATCGACATTGAGTCGGGCATGACGAGGACGAGTTTGTAGCCTTTGACCGCTGCAACCATGGCAAGGCCGATGCCGGTGTTGCCGCTGGTCGGTTCGACGATGGTGCCGCCGGGCTGCAATTTACCGCTCGCCTCGGCATCCTCGACCATCGCCAGCGCGATACGGTCCTTGATCGATCCGCCGGGATTGCTGCGCTCCGACTTCACCCAGACCTGCGCATCGGCACCAAAGATACGGTTGACGCGGATATGCGGCGTATTGCCGATAGTATGAAGGACGCTGGTGGCGATGGTCATGGTCGCTGCTCCGGCTGAAGGTCGGGATCGGACGCACAAGCGCACAGGCGCGCAGGTGCAATCAACATAGGATTTGTTGCCCGTTCACGTCACCGGCTTTTCGACGGGCCCGGTAAAGCGGTCGGCGAGCCGAAGCTCGGGGAAGCGCCAAGCGTAGAGGCCGGTCACGATGAGCGCGCCGATGCCGCCGATGACCACGGCCTCGACGGGTCCGAACCAGGCTGCGGTCAGCCCCGATTCGAATTCGCCCAATTCGTTCGACGCCGAGATGAACAGTCCGCTGACCGCCGACACGCGGCCGCGCATCGCATCGGGGGTGTGCAGCTGGATCAGCGAGGAGCGAATGTACACACTGACCATGTCCGCCGCGCCGAGAACGACAAGCGCACCGAGCGACAACCACATCTCCCGCGACAGTGCGAACACGATGGTTGCAAGGCCGAACACCCCAACTCCGACAAACATCTTCACGCCGACCTTCTCGGAGATCGGTCGCTGCGTCAGGACCAGCGCCGTGATCGCGGCACCAAGAGCAGGGGCCGCACGCAGCTGGCCAAGCCCTTCCGCGCCGACATGCAGGATGTCCCGGGCAAACACCGGTAGCATCGCCGTCGCGCCGCCGAGCAGCACCGCGAACAGGTCGAGCGAGATCGCCCCGAGCACCACGCGATTGTCCCGCACATAGCGCAGCCCATCGATGACGGCGCGGAGCGGATGGCTATCGCCGGCATTTCCGCGTGGGATGCGGCTGATGAGCATCGCCATGGCGAGCGAAATGGTCAGCGCACCGCTCGCCGCGAAATAGGGGACGTGAGGCGCCGAGGCGTAAAGGAAACCACCGAGCGGCGGACCGAGCACGGCACCCGATTGCCAGGCGATCGAACTCCAGGCGATCGCAGTCGGCAACACCTCGCGCGGCACGATGTTCGGTGCGAACGACGAGAGCGCGGGCCCCGCGAAGGCACGCCCGACGCCGAGCGCAACCGCGACTATGAACAGCGCCTCCATCGACATGGCATCGCGCCAGGCGAGCCAGCCTAGCAGGGCGGCGCTCACCAGCTCGAGCAGAACGGAAAGCCGCACGATCAACCGCCGGTCGATCCGGTCGGCGACATAACCCGTGATCGGCGTGAGCAGGAACAGCGGCAGGAATTGCGCAAGGCCGATCATACCTAGCCAGAAGGATGCTTCCTTTGGCTGCATTGTCTGGCGTGCCAGGTCATAGACTTGCCAGCCGATCACGACGACAAGCATCGTACCCGCGATCGTGAAGCAGATCCGCATCGCCCAGAAGAAGCGATAGTCACGAAAGGCGAAGGGGGATTGCGGGGCGGGATCGGGCACAGCCGCTCTTAGCGAGGCGGAGCCACGCACGGCAACCTCGCGATGTCGCTTGACGGAGCCGTGCGGGCGCTCAAGACAGGCGCGATGGCCTCCGCCTCCCAGACCAATCGCGCCGACGATCCGCTGCCGGATCCGATCGAATGGCCGCGGCTCCCCGGCGCGCAGCGCAGTTTCGTCACCGTGATCGCCGGGACGGTACTGCTGGGGCTGATCTCGGTAATGCTTGTCGGCTGGACGATGGGCGCGTGGGAAGCGGCCGCGATCTACGGCGCGCTGATCCTCTCGGCGGCGGCGATCGGTTATGTGTCGGCGCTCGGCCGCGCCCGCCGGGGTGGCGGGCGGGTTGACTGGGCGCTGGTCCGGGCGGCGCTCGGTTCGCGGACCGATGCGCTCGCAATTACCGACGGGGCGGGGCGGCTGGTCTGCGCCAACGAGGCTTATGGTTTGCGGGTCGGAGGCTATCCTTCACCCTTCGATTTGGACGAGGGCGGCGCGGCCCAGGGTGTCATCGTCGAACTCGCAGCGCGGGCGCGGCGGGACGGACTCGCGGAGAGCGAAGTCGAGTTATCGGCGGGGGATCGCTTGCAGCTGCTGCGGATCTCGGCGCGCCCGGCCGAGGCGACCCGCAAGCATCTGCTTTGGACGCTTCGGCTTGCACCGGCAGAGCGGGCGCGAGCCAGAGCGGCGGAGCATCTTGAGGGATCGTTCGGGGCCTGGCTTGGCGCTGCCGACATCGCGCTCGCGATGACCAATCGCGACGGTCGCGTGCTTGCAGCAAATGGTGCGTTCCACATTGCGACGGGGCGCGACAAGCCGCTCGCGCTGACCGATGTTCTAGACCTGTCGGGCGCATCACCGAGCCTGCGGCGGGCCGATGGCAGTGCATCGCCTGTCCGGGTCACAGAGATGCCGGTGCGAGGCGGTGAAGGCGAGGCCGACTCCTACCTGTTCCTGCTCCAGCCGCAGCAATCGTCCGGCCCGCTTCCGCAGGTCGTCCGCGGCGACATCGCCAGTCTTCTGTCGATGCTGCCGCTCGGCTTGGCTGTAGCAGATCGTGACGGGCGGCTCGGCTATCTGAACGCCGCTTTCGCCGCAGCCGCGGGGATTTCCGACACCTCGCAGGTCATTTATCCGACCGACCTTGTCATCGACGAGGACAAGACGCTGGTCTCTGATGCTGTCCGCCGTGCCGCCAGCCGGCACGGTAAGCCCCGCGACCTGCGCGTCAGGCTTAAAGCGCGGCCGGAGGAGGAGTCGGTACTGTCGGTGGCCCGGACGCCCGACACAGGATCGACCGATATCATCCTTTCGCTGCGCGACAATCGCGAGCAGCTGAAGCTCGAGCGGCAGATTGCGCAGGCGACCAAGATGCAAGCGGTTGGCCAGCTCGCTGGCGGCGTCGCACATGACTTCAACAACATCCTGACCGCTGTCATCGGCTATTGCGACCTGATGATGCTGCGCCATACGCCGGGCGACGCCGATTTCGACGACATCAACCAGATCCGCCAGAACGCCAATCGTGCCGCCAATCTGGTGCGGCAGCTGCTCGCCTTCTCGCGGCAGCAGACGCTGCGGCTGCAGATGCTGCAGGTGCCCGACGTGATCGGCGAGCTGTCACACCTATTGAAGCGCCTGCTCGGCGAACGGGTAACGCTGACCGTCAAACATGGCCGCAACCTCGGCTCGGTGCGTGCAGACCCCGGGCAGCTCGAACAGGTAATCGTCAATCTTGCCGTCAATTCGCGCGACGCGATGCCCGATGGTGGCGAGCTGACGATCAGCACCTATGCGGTGTCCGCCGCCGAATCGGCGAAGCTCGGCTACGACATGATGCCTGCCGCCGATTATGTGGTGATTGCGGTCAAGGACACCGGGACGGGCATCCCCGCTGACATCATCGGCAAAGTGTTCGAACCCTTCTTCACCACCAAGGAATTCGGCAAGGGGACCGGACTCGGCCTATCGACGGTCTACGGCATCGTCAAACAGACCGGCGGCTTCATCTTCGCGGATTCGCAGGCGGGGAAGGGGACCACCTTCACGATATACCTGCCTGTGCAGGCGCCGGAACTCCGCCTTGAACCTGCTGAACGCCCCCCGGCAGCGGCCGTTGAGGCTTGGGGCAGCGGCACGATCCTGCTCGTCGAGGATGAGGCGATGGTCCGCGCCGTCGCCGAGCGTGCGCTGACCCGAAAGGGCTATACCGTGCTGACCGCGGCGCATGGCGAAGAAGCGCTGGAGATCCTCGACCGGCGGCCCGAGGGGGTCGACCTGCTGGTCTCCGACGTCGTCATGCCGATGATGGACGGGCCGACGCTGGTCCGGAATGCGCGCGAGCGCTTTCCCGATCTCAAAGTGATCTTCATGTCGGGCTATGCCGAGGAGCAGTTGCGCAAGTCGATCGACGTTCCGAGTGTGGTGTTTCTGCCCAAGCCCTTTTCGGTACAGGAGCTGGGCGAGATGGTGCGCGCAACTCTGGCGCGTGAAACGGCTTGAGACTGGTGAATCTGCCATGCTAGACGGGCGCGCAGCGGAGCCAATCCGCATGGGTCAAGGAATTGCGTAGATGACGGACGGCGCGCTCAAGGGCTGCCGGGTGTTCGTGGCCGAGGACGAAGCGCTCGTCGGCATCGTACTCGAAGATATATTGGACATGCTGGGTTGCGAGATCGTCGGCAATTATGCCGAGCTCGACGAAGCGCGTGCCGCAAGCGGCTGCGAGATCGACGTGGCGATCCTCGACGTGAATCTCGGGCGTGATCCCGTCTATCCGCTCGCCGATGACCTGCTCGCACGCGGCGTCGCGGTTGTGTTTGCGACTGGCGCGATGCCCGACAGCCTGCCGCCGCGCTTCGCGGCCTGTCCCGTGCTGGAAAAGCCCTATGCCTTCGCGTCGGTCGAATCGATCCTGATCGGCCTGGTTAGGCGATCTCCGGCAGCCGCCCCGGCCGGTTGACCGGGTAGACTCATTGCGCCGCCGAATTATTTTTGGGTGGCGTGAGCGATCTGAACGAATATAGCTTTAAACCAAAGACTTGGATATATTCCATTCATGGAATGTTCTCTTGCAAAAAGAGAACATAGACGGTACATTCCCTCCGTTGCCTACGGCTTTGGACATGGCTACGAAGAGGATGGGACGATGAGCGCAGCCCTGAAATTGGTGGAAAACGGCATGGACAAACAGAAGGCGCTCGACGCCGCGCTTGCGCAAATCGACCGCGCATTCGGCAAGGGCTCGGTGATGAAGCTCGGCCAGCGCGAGACGATGGAGGTCGAGTCAATCTCGACGGGGTCGCTCGGCCTCGACATCGCGCTCGGCGTCGGCGGATTGCCGCGCGGCCGCGTCATTGAAATCTACGGCCCGGAAAGCTCGGGTAAGACGACGCTGGCGCTGCATGTGATTGCCGAGGCGCAGAAGAATGGCGGCATGGCGGCGTTTGTCGATGCCGAACATGCGCTGGATCCGGCCTATGCCAAGAAGCTCGGCGTCGACATCAACGAGCTCATCGTGTCGCAGCCCGATACCGGCGAGCAGGCGCTGGAGATCGTCGATACGCTGGTGCGGTCCAACGCCATCGACGTTCTCGTCGTCGACTCGGTTGCGGCCCTGGTGCCGCGCGCCGAGATCGAGGGCGAGATGGGCGACAGCCATGTCGGCCTGCAGGCGCGGCTGATGTCGCAATCCTTGCGTAAGCTGACCGGGTCGATCAGCCGCTCGCGCTGCATGGTGATCTTCATCAACCAGCTGCGCATGAAGATCGGCGTGATGTACGGTAACCCCGAGACAACGACGGGCGGCAATGCGCTCAAATTCTACGCCTCGGTCCGTCTCGACATTCGCCGCACCGGCCAGATCAAGGACCGCGATGAGGTCGTCGGCAACACGACGCGCGTCAAGGTCGTCAAGAACAAGGTCGCGCCACCGTTCAAGCAGGTCGAGTTCGATATCATGTACGGCGAGGGCGTGTCGAAGACCGGTGAGATTCTTGATCTCGGCGTCAAGGCCGGGCTCGTCGAGAAGTCGGGGGCCTGGTTCTCCTATGATTCGGTGCGCATCGGCCAGGGTCGCGAGAACGCCAAGAAGTTCCTGACCGAAAATGTCGCGATGCGCGACAAGCTCGAGGCGGCGATCCGCGCCAATTCGGCGGGTGTTGCCGAGGCGCTGATGGTCGGTCCCGACGCGGACGACGATCTGTGAGCCAGCCGAACGGCCGGATCAACTATGTCGAGTTGCCGGTCCGCGGTGACCATGCAGCGACCAAGGCCTTCTACACGGCGTCGTTCGGCTGGGCGCTGACCGACTTCGGTCCGGACTATGCGTCGACGATGACTGGCGATGTCGATCTGGGATTGAACGGCGACGCGACCCAGCTGACGGCTGCGCCGCTTGCCGTGGTGCAGGTTGACGATCTCGAAGTGGCGCAGGCGCGGGTCGAGGCGGCAGGCGGGACGATTACGCTGGCGACCTTTTCCTTCCCCGGCGGCCGCCGCTTCCACGTCCGCGATCCCGGCGGCTGCGAGATCGCGGTGATGCAGGCGGACTGACGGTTTGTCGCTGGGCCTGCGGCGTGCCACAAGACATATGTGAACGAGGCACAGCGCGAATATTGGTCGGGTGATGTCGGCCGGGTGTGGGCGGAGGAGCAGTCTGCACTCGACGACTGGCTAGGTGCGGTTGATGCGCCGCTGCTCGCTGCCGCGCAGCCGATGCTCGGCGATTCGGTACTCGATGTCGGCTGCGGGGCCGGGGCGACGACGCTGGCGTTGGCAAGTCGGGTGGGACCGAGCGGTACCGTTACGGGCGTCGACCTGTCCCCGCAACTCTTGGCGCGGGCGCGGGAACGCCTGTCAGCGTATTCGCATGTCCGCTTTCTCGAAGCCGATGCGCAAGTCGACGATATCGGCGACGGCTATGACCTGATCGCCTCGCGTTTCGGAGTCATGTTCTTCGCCGACCCAGTCGAGGCCTTTGCCCGCCTACGCAAGGCCTGCGCCCCCGGCGGACGCCTGGCCTTCGCCTGCTGGCGCGCTGTCGCCGTAAATCCTGCCTTTTCGGTCCCTGTCGCGGCCGTTGCACCGCTGCTGGCGGAAGCGCCGGTGTCGTCGGGCTATGCGGCGTCGGGTCCCGATCCCGATGCGCCCGGACCGCTCGCTTTTGCGGACCACGATCGCACCGCCGGGATATTGGCCGCAGCGGGCTGGCGCGATATTGCTGTCACGCCTGCCGAGGTCGTCACCACCGTGGCGTCCGGACCCCACGCGCTCACCGATGCGGTTCGCCTGCTCATGCGCATCGGCCCCGCCGCTGCAGCGGTGCGCGAGCTTGGCAAGGACGCGCGGCCTGCGGTTCAGGCCCGCCTCTCAGAAGCGCTGATACCGTGGCACAGCGACGGCACGGTACGGTTGCCAGCTGGGATCTGGATTTTAACCGCCCTCGCCTGATCGAATGAAGGAACGTCCATGCTCGTTGTCCATCATCTGAACAATTCGCGCTCGCAGCGCATCCTGTGGCTGCTCGAGGAACTCGGTACGCCCTATGAGATCGTGCATCACCAGCGCGACGCGGTGACCAATCTTGCGCCGCCCGAACTTCTTGCGGTGCATCCGCTCGGCAAATCGCCGGTTATCGTCGATGACGGCCTGACGGTCAGCGAGTCTGCCGCGATCGTCGAATATATCTGCGAGCGCCACGGCGGCGGGCATCTGGTCCCCGCCTCGGGCACCGAGGCGCACGTCCGGCATCTCGAGCTCATGCATTTCGCCGAAGGGTCGGCAATGACGCCGATCCTGCTCGCGCTCTATGTGAGCCGTCTTGGCGAGGCCGCCGCGCCGTTGCTGCCGCGCATCGGTCAGCAGCTCGATAGCCATTTCGACTATATGGAGAGCCTGCTGCGCCCGTCAGGCCATTATGTGCTCGACGATCTGTCGGCCGCCGACATCTTGCTGAGCTTCCCCGCCGAAGTCGCGGCTGCGCAGGGACGCGTCGCCAACCGGCCCAAGCTCGCGCAATTCGTTGAATGGCTGCAGGCCCGCCCGGCCTATCGCCGTGCGCTGGAGAAGGGCGGACCCTATCAGTTCGCGAATTGAGACAGACGCAATGAAGCTCAGCTGGTGGTCCGGCTATTTCAAGGCGGCGGCGCTCTTCAACCTCGCCGTCGCCCTGCCCATGCTCGTTATGCCGCCACTGGTTGCCGTTATGCTCGGCGACGCCAGCCTCAATCATCCGCCGCTCACCCAGCTGCTTGCCTGGATGATCCTGACGTTCGGGGTGGGTTATTGGCTAGTCGCGCGCGATCCCGTGCGCAATGGGACGATTGCGGCTCTCGGTGCGATGGGTAAGCTTGGCGTCGTTGTGATCGCCTGGATTGGCTTTGCCAGCGGTTCCACGCCGCTGCTGCTCGCGCTGCTCACCGTCGCAGATCTCCTATGGGCGATCGGGTTCCTGCGCTTCTACATCGTTTCGGCGCAGCTGTAGGGCGGCTGAGCCTTCCAATCATGCCGCCGCTCGCCTAAGTCCCCCTGATGACGTCCACCAACGATATCCGCCGGTCGTTTCTCGACTATTTCGGCAATGCCGGGCACCGGGTCGTGCCCTCGGCGCCGCTGGTGCCGCATAACGACCCGACACTGATGTTCGTGAACGCGGGCATGGTCCCTTTCAAGAATGTGTTCACCGGCCTTGAGACGCGGCCCTACAGCACGGCTGCCTCGTCGCAGAAGTGCGTGCGCGCCGGTGGCAAGCACAATGACCTCGACAATGTCGGTTATACGGCACGTCACCACACCTTCTTCGAAATGCTCGGCAATTTCTCGTTCGGCGACTATTTCAAGGCGCAGGCGATCGAACATGCCTGGACTCTGCTGACTAGCGATTTCGGCATCGATTCGAACCGGCTCACCGTGACCGTCTATCACACCGACGACGAAGCGTTCGATCTGTGGAAGAAGATCGCCGGACTGCCCGACAGCCGCATCATCCGCATCCCGACCAATGATAATTTCTGGTCGATGGGGGATACCGGCCCGTGCGGCCCCTGTTCGGAAATCTTTTTCGATCATGGCGATCATATCCCGGGCGGCCCGCCGGGCTCGCCTGACGAGGACGGCGACCGGTTCGTCGAGATCTGGAACCTTGTGTTCATGCAATATGAGCAGGTCGATCCGGAGACGCGGCTCGCGCTGCCGAAGCCGAGTATCGACACCGGCATGGGGCTGGAGCGCATCGCGGCGGTACTGCAGGGCGTTCACGACAATTACGATACCGATACCTTCCGCACGCTGATCGAGGCGTCAGAGTCGCTGTCGGGTGCGGATTCGGCGGGGTCCCGGAAGGCGTCGCACCGGGTGATCGCCGATCATCTGCGCGCCAGCGGCTTCCTCGTCGCCGACGGCGTGCTGCCGGCGAATGAAGGCAGGGGCTATGTGCTGCGCCGGATCATGCGCCGCGCGATGCGGCATGCGCATCTGCTGGGCGCGAAGGAACCGCTCATGCACCGGCTCGTCCCGGCGCTGATCGGGCAGATGGGCGCGGCCTATCCCGAACTGGTGCGTGCGCAGCCGCTCATCGAGGAAACGCTGAAGCTCGAGGAGACGCGCTTCCGCCAGACGCTCGCCAACGGGTTGCGCCTGCTCGACGAGGCGACGGGTTCGATGCAGCTCGGCGACACACTGCCGGGGGCGGTTGCGTTCAAGCTCTACGACACCTTCGGCTTTCCTTATGACCTCACCGAGGATGCACTGCGCGCACAAGGCTTCGGCGTCGATCAGCCGGGCTTTGCTGCTGCGATGGCCGAGCAGAAGCGTGCCGCCCGTGCCGCCTGGACCGGGTCGGGCCAGAAAGGCGATTCCGCTTTGTGGTTCGACATCGCCGAGGAGGCCGGCGCGACCGAATTCACCGGCTATAACGGCCATGAAGGGGAGGGCGTCATCGTCGCCCTCGTCAAGGACGGCGCGCGTGTCGAGCGCGCGGAGGCGGGAGATGAGGTCGCGATCCTGACCAACCAGACGCCCTTCTATGGCGAGAGCGGCGGCCAGATGGGGGACGCCGGGCTTGTCAGCAATGACAAGGGCTTGCGCGCCATTGTTTCCGACACGTCGAAGCCACTGGGCAAGCTGCACGCACATCATGCGAAGATCGAAAGCGGCAGTCTCGCGGTTGGCGATGCCGTCAAACTGTCGGTCGATGTCGATCGGCGCAGCCGTGTTCGTGCCAATCACTCGGCGACGCATCTGCTGCACGCGGCGCTGCGGCGGCGTCTGGGCGGGCATGTCACGCAAAAGGGTTCGCTCGTCGCACCCGACCGGCTGCGCTTCGACTTCTCGCACCAGAAGGCGCTGAGCCCGGCCGAAATCGCGGCCGTCGAGGCGGATGTGAACGCGCATATCCGCGAAAATGATGCGGTGAGCACGCGGCTGATGACTCCGGACGATGCGATTGCGGCGGGCGCAATGGCACTGTTCGGCGAGAAATATGGCGACGAGGTGCGCGTGCTGTCGATGGGCCGCGACACCGATGCCAGCTACTCGGTCGAACTGTGCGGCGGCACGCATGTTAGCGCGCTCGGCGATATCGCGCTGTTCAAGATCACCAGCGAAAGCGCGGTTGCTTCGGGCGTGCGGCGCATCGAGGCGCTGACTGGCGAAGCGGCGCGGCTGTTCCTGACCGAGCAGGAGCAAAGGCTGCAGACGGCCGCGGCGGCGCTGAAGGCGCGGCCCGACGAGGTTCCGGCCCGCGTTGCGGCGCTCGTCGATCAGACCAAGCGGCTGGAACGCGAACTGACTGACGCGAAGCGTGCGCTGGCGCTGGGTGGCGGCGGCAGGGCTGAAGACAGCGCGGGTCCGGAGCAAGTCGCGGGCGTGGGCTTCATCGGGCAAGTTATCGACGGCCTCGACGCGAAGAACCTGCGGGGCCTCGTCGATGATGCGAAGAAACGGATGGGTTCGGGCGTTGCGGTGCTGGTCGCGGTCAACGAGGGCCGGGCCGGGGTGTCCGTCGGTGTAACCGACGATCTAACCGACCGCTTCTCCGCCGTGGATCTCGTTCGTGTCGCGGCAGCTGCGCTTGGCGGCCAGGGTGGCGGTGGGCGTCCTGACATGGCGCAGGCCGGCGGACCGGATGGCGCAAATGCGGCGGACGCGGTCGCGGCGGTGAAAGCAGTGCTGGAAAGCGCCTAAGCTAATACCGTCATCCCGGCGAACGCCGGGACCCAGAAGCAAAACAACAGATGCACGCGAGAGCGTGCGCGTGCTGCCGCACGCATCTTCTCAGAGCTACTAGGTCCCGGCGTTCGCCGGGATGACGGGCAGGGGATTACGTCCGTGAATCGCGCAATCGCCGCCGCCCCAATGTCGGCGGCGCGTCGAGCCCCGGGACAAGCGCCTGTATCTGCGCGCGCAATTCGGCGCGTTTCTCGTGGATCGACGCGATCACCGGTCCCATCGGCACGCCGATATCGACGAGCACCGCCTCGGACAGTTGCAGGCTCGATTCGATCGTCTCGGGCACTGCATCGGTGACACCCATCCGGTAAAGCTCAGCCGCATGTTTGGCGTCACGGGCGCGGGCGATGATCTGCAAGTCGGGGTGATCGGCGCGGGCCAGTTGCACGACCTGTGCGGCGAGGTCGGCATTGTCCATCGTCACGACGAGCGCGCGCGCCTGTCCGAGATCTAGGTGGCGGATCAGCTCGACATTGGCGGCGTCGCCGAAATGTACCGCGCGGCCCCGCTTGCGGTGCTTCGCAACCTCGTCCGCGTCGGTATCGATCGCGAGGTAGGGGATATTGTGCCGTTCGAGCATCTCGCCGACCAGATGCCCGACCCGGCCATAGCCGACGAGCACGACGCGCTCCGCTTCGGGCGGGGGCGGCATGTCAGCCTTTGCCGACTTGCGCCGCCGCGTCTCGACAAGACTGCCAAGCCGGGCGAGCAGCGGCAGCGCGGTCATGCCGAGCGCCGTGACCAGCTGGCCTGCTGCGGCGATATCGGTGGGCAGGATCCGGGCAGAGGCGGCTGCCGTCAGCACGATCAGGCTCATCTCGCCGCTCGGGCCGAGCATCAGCGACGCGCGCATCATGCCGGCGCGGCGGCGCACGAAGCCGCGCATCAGCGGCCAGACAAGGCCAGACTTTACGATGATCAGTGCCGCCGTCGCAGCGACGAAGGGCAGGGGGTTGTCGGCCAATCGCTGCAGATCAAGCCCGATACCGATCGAGATCAGGAACACGCCGAGCAGCAGCCCCTTGAACGGCGCGACCGTCGCATCGACCTGCCGGCTGAATTCGGTGTCGGCGATGATGAGCCCGGCCAGCAGCGCGCCGACAACCAGCGACAGGCCCGCAGCCGCCGTGATCGCCGCTGACCCAATGACGATGAGCATCGTGGCGGCGAGGAACATCTCGGGGCTTTTGGTGCGTGCCGCGCGGCGCAGCGCCGGGCGCAGCAGGTAGCGGCCGGCGAGCGAAAGGCCCACGATGGCGGCGATGCCCTTGAGCGCGATCGGCAGCAGATGCCCCGCCTCGAAGCCGCCAGCCGCGACCGACAGGCCGAGCAGCAGCGGGATCAGGGCCAGGTCCTGAAACAGCAGGATCGCAAAACTCGCGCGCCCGGGACCGCGCTCCAGCGACTTCTCCGCCGTCAGGATGGGAAGCACGATCGCTGTCGAGGAGAGCGCCAGTGCGAGGCCCAGAGTCATCGCAGCCGTCCAGCTCGCGCCGACCGTTGCGACCGCAACGGCTCCGACAGTGCCCGCCGTCAGCGCGACCTGCAGCGGCCCAAGCCCGAACACCAATTTGCGCATCGCGCGCAGCCGTTCGAACGACAGTTCGAGGCCGATGGTGAACATCAGCAGTACGATGCCGATCTCGCCGAAAAGTGCGACGGTCGGCGGATCGGAAATCGTCAGCCAGTGCAGCCAGGGGATTTCGCCGGTCAGCCCGCCGAGCCCCTGCGGACCAACGAGCATGCCGACGAGAATGAAACCGACGACCGGATTGATGCGCAAAGTGGCGAAGGCCGGAATGACCAGCCCGGCCGCGCCGAGGATCACGAACGCATCGCTGAACGCCGACGTGGAGGATACCGCTATGGCCATGACGTCCTTTTAGCTTTGGCGTACAGGCTTGTCCGTCACTTCCTGAGCACGAGCCTTTAAATGCACGAGCTGGTCGATTGTCTCATCGTGGGTGGCGGACCCGCCGGCATGATGGCCGGGTTGCTGTTCGCGCGGGCGGGCCTCGAAACGGTCGTGCTCGAACAGCATGGCGATTTCCTGCGCGATTTTCGCGGCGATACCGTTCACCCCTCGACGCTCAGGCTGTTCGATGAGTTGGGGTTACTCGACACCTTGCTGGCGCGGCCGCATGACAAGGTTCGCAAGCTGACGATCCCGTTTGGGAACGACCGGTTCGATGTCGCCGATTTCGGCCGCCTGCCGCCGCCGGCCAATTTCATCGCGCTGATGCCGCAGTGGGAGTTCCTCGACTGCGTGGCCGATCTGGCGCGCCGCTATCCGAATTTCGCGCTGCGGATGAACTGCGAGGCCGTGGACGTCGTCAGCGAAAGCGGCCGAATCGCGGGGGTCACGACAGTGGGCGGCGAGACGATCCGCGCCCGGCTGGTTATCGCGGCCGACGGCCGTCGCTCGGTGCTTCGCGGCGCGGCAAAGCTGCCGCTTCAGGACCTTGGCGCGCCGATGGACGTGTTCTGGTTCCGGCTCACGAAGGCGCGCACGCGTGACAACCGCACGACCGGCTATTTTCGGCCCGGCCATGTCGTCGCGATGATCGACCGCGGCGATTATTGGCAGTGCGCCTATCTGTTTCCTAAGGGGGCCGCGTCGACCGTGCAGGCGGCGGGGCTTCCGGCGTTCCGGGCGGCGGTGGCGGACTCGGCAGCGCCGCTCGCGGGGCTCGTGGATCAGCTGGCAGACTGGGAGCAGATCAAGTTGCTGACCGTGGCGCTCGACCGGCTCACGCGCTGGCACAGGCCGGGGCTGCTCGCTATCGGCGATGCAGCGCATGCAATGTCGCCCATCGGCGGCGTGGGCATCAATGTCGCGGTGCAGGACGCGGTTGCCGCCGCCAACATCCTTGCCGGGCCGATGGGCGCCGGGGACGATCCCGACCCGCTGCTACACCGCGTTCAGGCGCGACGCATGTTTCCCACACGTATGGTGCAGGGCGCGCAGCGGCTCGCGCACGACCGGATCATCAAACCGTTGTTAGGTGCCAAGGCCCCGATAGACCAACCGCCAGCAGCGTTCCGTCTATTGCGCCGCTTCCCGGCGCTCCAGCGCATCCCCGCGCAACTCGTCGGTATCGGCGTGCGACCGGAGCACATCCGGTCGCCAGCTCTGCCGCCGCGTTAGGCGCCCATAGCCTGATCGAGGTTCTCGACGATCTTGTCGAAGAACATCTCGGTGGTCATCCACGGCTGATCGGGGCCGACGAGCAGTGCAAGGTCCTTGGTCATATGGCCCTGCTCGACGGTCTCCACGCAGATACGCTCGAGCGTTTCGGCGAATTTGGTGACCTCGGGCGTTCCGTCGAGCTTGCCGCGGTGCTTCAGGCCACCGGTCCAGGCGAAGATGGAGGCGACCGGGTTGGTCGAGGTCGGCTTGCCCTGCTGGTGCATGCGGTAGTGGCGAGTCACGGTGCCGTGCGCAGCTTCGGCTTCGACCGTCTTGCCGTCCGGCGTCATCAGCACCGAGGTCATCAGGCCGAGCGAGCCGAAGCCCTGCGCGACGGTGTCCGACTGCACGTCGCCGTCATAATTCTTGCAGGCCCAGACGAACTTGCCCGACCATTTGAGCGCCGAGGCGACCATGTCGTCGATCAGGCGATGTTCATATGTGATGTTGGCCTTGTCGAACTGCGCCTTGAATTCCTTGTTGAAAACCTCTTCGAACAAATCCTTGAAGCGGCCGTCATAGGCCTTGAGGATCGTGTTCTTGGTCGACAGGTACACCGGCCATTTGCGGGCGAGACCATAGTTCAGGCTGGCGCGCGCGAAGTCGCGGATCGAATCGTCGAGATTGTACATGCCCATCGCGACGCCCGGTGATGGGAAGTCGAACACTTCATGTTCGATTTCCTCGCCATTTTCGCCGATCCATTTCATCATCAGCTTGCCTGGGCCGGGGATCAGGAAGTCGGTCGCCTTATATTGGTCGCCGAAGGCATGGCGGCCGATGACGATCGGGTCGGTCCAGCCCGGCACGAGCCGCGGGATCGACTTGATGACGATCGGCTCGCGAAACACGACGCCGCCTAAGATGTTGCGGATCGTGCCGTTGGGCGACTTCCACATTTTCTTGAGGTGAAATTCCTCGACGCGTGCCTCGTCCGGCGTGATCGTCGCGCATTTGACGCCGACGCCGTGCTCGCGGATCGCATTGGCCGACTGGACGGTGACCTTATCATCGGTCGCATCGCGATTCTCGATGCTGAGGTCGTAATAGTGAAGGTCGATGTCGAGATAGGGGAGGATCAGCCGCTCGCGGATCCACTGCCAGATGATCCGGGTCATTTCATCGCCGTCGAGCTCTACGACCGGCTTTGCCACCTTGATCTTCGCCATCCGGACCCTCTGTCAAAATCTGTGCGTGTTGCCGCGCGTGTAGAGGGCGGCGCGGCCTAGATCAACCGCGCCGCAAGCGCATCGAGATCGGGCAGCTCTTCGACGAGTTTGAACAGGTCGGGTGGCGCAAAGCCCTGCGCGTCGAGATGGCGAAGCAATGTCATGAACGGCGCCCAATAGCCGGGAGGACCGACAAGCCAGATCGGCTTGGCGTGCAGGCGGAGTTCCTTCCAGGTCATGGCCTCGAAAAGCTCGTCGAGCGTGCCAATGCTGCCGGGAAGCGCCACGATCGCATCGGCGCGGTCATGCATAAGCATTTTGCGGGCGTGCAGCGTCTCGACGACATGAAGCTCGCTGAGACCGGTCTGCGCAATTTCGGCGGTGCCTAGGAAATCCGGGATGATGCCGACCGTTTTACCGCCAGCCGCCATTGCGGCGCGCGCGGCACGGCCCATGAGGCCGATTCCGCCGCCGCCATAGACGAGTGTGACCCCGCGTGCGGCGAGCAACGCTCCGAAGGCGTCGGCAAGCACGGCATTGGCAGGGTCGTTGCCCTCGCGCGAGCCGCAAAAGAGGCAGATGGATCGAATGGCCATGGCACCGATTATCGGCGGGATGGTTGTGCAGCAATGGGCGAAGGGCGTATTGGTTCAGCATGACATCGCTTCCGCAGGGCGTGCCGACGCCAACCGTCAAATATCGGCTGCCATCCGCGCATCCCGAGGGGATAAAGTTTGTCGCAATTTCTGCGGCGATCACGTTCCTGCTGGGCTTCGTGCTCGACGGCCATTTCTGGCATGTGCTGGCCTGGCTCATGGCAGGGGTCACGGTCTGGGTCTGGACCTTCTTTCGTGATCCGGTGCGCGTCACACCGCGGGGGGAGGGGTTCATCGTCTCGCCGGCCGACGGCCTTGTCTGCCAGATTTCGGATGTCGAGCCGCCGCGGCAGTTGGCAGGCGACGGCGGATTGCCCCCGGGGCCGTGCAAGCGCGTTTCGATTTTCATGTCGGTGTTCGACGTCCACATCAACCGCTCGCCGATCGCCGGGCAGATCAGCCGCATCGTCTATGTGCCGGGCAAATTCCTCAACGCCGACCTCGACAAGGCGAGCGACGACAATGAGCGGCAATATTTCATCGTCGACGGCGATGACGGCAGCCGTGTGGCCTTCACGCAGATCGCCGGACTGGTCGCGCGCCGCATAATGCGCTTCACCAAGGAGGGCGACACCGTCGCCGCCGGACAGCGCGTCGGCCTGATTCGCTTCGGTAGCCGCGTCGATGTGTATCTGCCGGCCGGGACGGGTGCTGCGGTCGTGCTCGGCCAGCGCGCGATTGCCGGCGAGACGATCCTCGCGCGCATCGGCGATCCAGCGGCTGCCGAGGGCGTGTCGCAATGATCAATGAGGAACGGCTCCGGCGCGTCCGACTGCGCCGGGTGATTCCGTTCCGAGCCCTCATTCCCAATGCGATCACGCTCGCCGCGCTGTGCTTCGGGCTGACCGGCGTCCGGCTGGCGATCGGCGGCGATTTCGAGAAAGCCATTGCAGCTGTCGTCACCGCGGGCGTGCTCGATGGGATCGACGGCCGTATTGCCAGGTTGCTCAAGGGTTCGAGCCGCTTCGGGGCCGAACTCGATTCGCTGTCTGACCTGACTGCGCATGGCGTCGCACCCGCGCTGATCATCTACCTCTGGTCGCTGCAGAACCTGCCGGGTGCCGGATGGCTCATCGCGCTTGCGCATGCGGCCTGCTGTGCGCTGCGGCTCGCTCGATTCAATGCGGCCATCGATGCCGCCGACGGACCGATCAAGCAGGCAGGGTTCTTTACTGGCGTCCCGGCACCCGTCGGTGCCGGGCTCACGCTGTCACCTATGCTGTTCTGGTATTGGCTCGGCTTCGATATTTTCCGCGAACCGGTATTCGTCGGTGTCGTCGTGCTGGGGACGGCGCTGCTGCTCATCTCGACGCTGCCGACCTGGTCCTGGGGCAAGCTGCGGATTCGCCCCGAATGGCGGCTGTTCGCGCTGGCCTTCGTGGCAATCGTTGCGGGCGGGTTGTTCTCGGCTCCGTGGATGACGCTGTCGCTGATTGCGGTCGCCTATGCGATCTCGATCCTGTTCAGCATCAATGCCTATGCCAAGGTCAGGCGGCGTATCGCTGCGTCTGAAGCTGTACCCGCCGCATAGGCTGGTCGATCTCCCGGAACGCCAGCGCCTGTTCGATTTGCGGCCAGCGTGCCGCGAACTCCCGCGCGATGACGGCAAAGGCCGCTGCGATAAGGCCGATGCTCAGCGCGATGCTCAAAATCATTGTCGACATGGTCCGCTCCCGTAGGCGTGCTGTGGATAACCCGATCTGATTCGTTGCGTTCCATGTTCATGGTATGTTCCGGTCTTGTCAAGCGGTCACCGTAACGAACTTGCGACGAGTCGTGGCTTGCTTGGGCAGTTCAAGCGAGACAGCGGCCGCACTTGGCGCATAATGTCTGCCGATCAGGGGGTTGCGCCGGGGGGTGCCGACATGGATTGCGTCGAACCGGACTGGATGGAGTCAGCCGCGCTGGTGCACCTGGCTTGCCAAATGCCCGCGAATGATTCGGGGCCGGTAGCTCGCGAGGCGCGTTCAGCCAGCCCGGCGCATGCCATTCACCGGCATGCAAAACTGGCGATCATTCCCGGTGGCCGGGACCACGGCTCGCGTTAGAGACGCAGCGTGGAGACGCCGGTCTCGCGGCGTTTTCGATTGTCGCCGATTGAGCCGAAGGTACCGCCTGCGCTAGCGTCGATCAGCGACAATATTCGGGGAGGGTGATTTGATCGGCTCGATGCAGGACTGGCCGCTGCTCGTCTGGCGGCTCATCGATCATGCGGCCATGTACCACGGCGACCGCGAGATCGTGACACTGCGTTGCGAAGGCGACGAACACCGCACCAACTGGCTTGAAGTCCAAGGCCGCGCCAAGCGAATCGCGCAAGCGCTGACGCGCCTCGGCGTGCAGCAGCGCGACCGGGTGGCGACACTGGCTTGGAACACCCACCGCCATGTCGAATGCTGGTACGGCATTTCGGGGATGGGCGCGGTCGCGCACACGATCAATCCGCGGCTTTTCCCCGAGCAGATCGCCTGGATCGCCAATCACGCCGAAGACGAGGTTCTGTTCTTCGACCTGCCGTTTCTGAAGATCGTCGAGGCCATCGCGCCAAAACTGGTTTCGGTGCGCCATCTCGTTGTCATGACCGACAGCGCGCATATGCCCGAGAGTAGCGTGCCGCTGCTTTGCTATGAGGATCTGATCGCTGCAGAGGACGGCGACTTCGCCTGGGCCGACCTCGACGAGCGAGCGCCGGCCGGCCTTTGCTACACGTCGGGCACAACAGGCGAACCGAAAGGCGTCCTCTACAGCCACCGCTCCAATGTCCTGCACACGCTGGGTGCGGGCGTGTCGGACGTGTTCGGCATCGGCTCCGAAACCTGCATCTTGCCGGTCGTCCAGATGTACCATGCCAACGCCTGGGGGCTGCCCTATGTCGCGGCGGCTGCAGGTGCCAAGCTCGTGCTGACCGGTCCGAACATGGACTCGCCCACGACGCTCCGGATGATGCTGCAGGAGGGCGTCACGCTGTCGGCAGCGGTGCCGACCGTGTGGCTCGGCATACTCGCCGAACTTGAGGCGTCGGGAGGCGATCTGGGAAAACTTCAGCGTGTGGTGATCGGCGGCTCTGCTGCACCGCGTTCGATGATCGACACCTTGCAGCGCCGCTATGGCGTCACTGTCGCGCATCTCTGGGGCATGACTGAAATGTCGCCCGTCGGCACCGTTGGCGGGCTGACCGCCGCCGCACGGGCGATGCCCTATGAGGCGCAACTCGATGTGCAGTGCAAACAGGGCCGCCCGATCTTCGGGGTCGAGATGAAGATCGTCGATGACGAACGCCGGGAGCTGCCGCGCGACGGCAAGGCCTCCGGGCATCTGCTTGTCAAAGGCCCTTGGGTCATCGAGCGTTATTTCAAAGGGGCCGGCGGTGAGGTGCTCGATGCCGACGGCTGGTTCGACACTGGCGACATCGCCACGCTCGACGGCGAAGGCTATATGCAGATCACCGACCGGTCCAAGGATGTGATCAAGTCGGGTGGCGAGTGGATCAGTTCGATCGAGCTGGAGAATGCAGCGGTCGGCCATCCGGACATCGTCGAGGCCGCCGTGATCGGCGTTGCGCACCCAAAGTGGGAGGAGCGTCCGCTTCTCGTGGTTATCAAGCGTCCGTCTGCAACACTCGGAAAAGACGAGATTATAGCTTTCCTGTCCGACAAGGTCGCCAAATGGTGGTTGCCCGACGACGTGCAGTTCGTCGACGAGCTGCCGCACACCGCCACCGGCAAGCTGCAGAAGTCGACGCTGCGCGAACAGTTCCGGGATTACCGCCTGCCAGGCTGCTAGCCCGTCGCGAGCACCAGTCCGCCGAACAAGAGGTAAAGCCCCGCGACGGACGACAGCAGGACTGCACTGACCCGGCCCGAGCGGAACATCAGGTAGAGCAGCGCGACCGCCAGCATCGTCACGCCGGCTGCAATCTGTAGCTCGCGTCCCAGCAGCCAAGGCGTGAAGAACAGGCCAAGCGCGGTCGGGATCGTCGCCTGGATCATCATCGCGCCGCTGATATTGGCGAGTGCCAGCCGCTCCTTGCCCTGCCGCACCCAGATCAGCGCATTCATCGTTTCGGGCAATTCGGTGGCGATCGGGCTGAGCAACAGCGCGGTCAGCTGCGGCGACAGGCCGAGCCAAGGGCCGATCGCGTCAAGCTGGCCGACGAAGGTGTGCGACGCTGCGAAGATCACGCCGAGCGCGGTGAGCGTCTGGGTCAACGCCCAGCCAAGCGCGGGTTCGCTATCCCGCGGCCGCAGCTTCAGCGGCTCGCGCTCACCTTCCTCGGGGCCTGCCTCGCCGCGCAATTCGACCCAGACATAGGCGGCATAGGCGGCGAGGAAGAGCCAGCCGAGCCAGGGCTTCCACGCGAAGGCGACAACGCCGAGCGCGACCTTCGCTGCAAAGATCAGCAGGAACCACAGCTGGTCGCGGCTGAGCCGGCTGCCGAAACTGCCGTGCGTCGCGGTTTGCCGGCTCCCAACGGCGAGCAGCGCCATGCCGACGACACCGTAAGCAATCGTCGACAGCGCCAGCGGCCCGCCCAGCGCCGCACCGACGCCGAGTTCGCGCTGCGCGTCGGTCTTGCCGAATACCGCCGCGATGAAAGTGACCGTGCTTTCGGGAAGGGCGGTGCCGAACGCCGCGAGGATCGTGCCCGTCGCCGTCTGCCCGACGCCGAGGCGGTGGCCGACCCATTCGATGCCGTTCACGAACGCCTCGCAGGCAAGATAGATCAGGACGGCGGACCCGATCAGCAGCGCAAAACTCAGCAGCATGACATTCCTTAGGGGCCGGGCAGCGGGCAAGCCATGACACCGGCGGTCCCGCCCAGCCTGTGCGGTCCACCGACGCCAAAGGTCTTGCCAGGCTCGTAAGAGCTGCGCGGTCCACGGTGCGGACACCGAGTATGTTGGACCGCGCCCTTCTGAAGGTGAAGGCGGCTACTCCCCAAAGGGTCGGGGGCTGATAGGCGGGTGGGGCCCGCCGTGCAAGACTTAGCCGACCGCCGCCGCGATCGCCCGTGCCGCCGCATAATCCGCCTTACCGTTCGGGCCGCGCGGCACCTTGGCGACGAAATGCACCTGCTTGGGCGACTTGTAAGCGGCGAGGTGCTGGCGGACATGCGCGATCAACTCCGCAGAACTCGCACCGCTCCCTTCAACAACCGCAGTGACCGCCTGACCCCATTTCTCGTCGGCGATGCCGAACACCAGTGCATCCTCGACGGCCGGGTGGGTCTTCAGGGCCTCTTCGACCTCCTCGGGAAAGATCTTTTCGCCGCCCGAGTTGATACACTGTGAGCCGCGACCGAGCAGCGTCATCGTCCCGTCGGCCTCGATCACGGCATGGTCGCCGGCCATGCAATAGCGCTTGCCATCGATCTCGACAAAGGTCTTAGCTGTCTTCTCCAAGTCCTTGTAATAGCCGCGAGGTAGCAGCCCGCCGCGCGCGACGCGGCCCGACACGCCTGAACCCGGCACGACGGGCCGCATGTCCTCGTCGAGCACCAGCGTATCGGTGTCCGATGCGGCGAAGCGCGTCGGCTGATCGGCGTTTTCAGCCGTTGTGAAGGCGGTGCCCATGCCGAGCGACTCGCTCGACGACAGCGCATCGATGAGGATCATCAGCGGGTTCTGCTTCAGCAGTCCCGCCTTGACCTCGGCGCTCCACATCGTGCCCGACGAAATGATCACGCGCAGCGTCGAGATCGCGTCGGCATGTCCGCCTTCCTCAATGGCGCGCAACAGGGGCCTGGCGAAGGCGTCGCCGACGATGACTCCGGTGTCCGGCTTCCACTTGGCGGCGGCCTCGATGGCTTCCAGCGGGTGAAAACTCTTGTCGGTCAGCGTGATCACCGATCCGCCGCGCGCCAGCGCCATCAGGCTCGTCAGATAGCCGGTGCCGTGCATGAGCGGCGGGCCGACCAGTACGCGCTGCGGCGTGACGTTCGCACGCACCATGTCGAGCCAGCCGTCGAGAGTCTCGGGCGGTGCGCCGTTCCAGAGCGTCCCGCCCTTGACGAGAATCTCCCACATGTCGCCCTGATCCCAGACAACGCCCTTCGGCATGCCGGTGGTGCCGCCGGTGTAGATGAACATCTGGTCGGTGGACTGGTGTTCCAGCCCGAGCGACGCGGCATCGGCAGCCACCGTCGTTTCGAAATCGACTGCAAAGTCAGCTGTTTCACCGCCGACCTGCACCCATAGTCTCACGAGAGGTAACCGATTGCGGATCGTTCCTAGGACCTGCGCGAACTCGGCATCGAACACGACGACGGCGCTGTCGCCGTTCTCCAAAATGTAGAACAGCTCCTCGCCGGTGTAGCGATAGTTGACGTTCACATGCGTGAGCCGGGCCTTGTAGCCGGCGACGCTTGTCTCGAGATAGGCGGGCGAATTGCGCATGAGGTGCGCTAGCTTGTCGCCGGGCCCCGCACCCGCATCGGCCATCGCCCGCGACAGCGCATTGGTCCGCCGCTCGAACTCGCCCCAGCTGATCGTGCGTTCACCGTGAATCAGAGCAAGCGAATCGGGCGGCACTGCCTCGGCGACGCGGCTGAACACGCGTCCGAGGCTCCAGATCTCGCCCATCGCACCATCTCCCCATTGTATCGTTCTGCTTTGCATGGGAGCCTAGCGCTCGCACCGCCACTGCAAAAGAGGGGAGGGCCGCCCGTTGCGCGCCTGGGTTTGCCATGAACTGACCACCGACCGCTCGGGGCTGCGCTTCGAGCAGGACTGGCCCGAACCCGGCGAGCCCGGACCGGGGCAGGTGCGCGTCGCGATGACGGCGGCGGCGCTCAACTATCCCGATTTGCTCATGCTTTCTGGCGGTTACCAGTTCAAACCCGAGGTGCCGTTCATTCCCGGCACCGAAGGCTGCGGCATCATCGATGAGGTCGGCGAAGGCTTGGCGGGTGAACTGATCGGGGAACGGGTGATCGTGGGCGCGCGCTCAGGCCTGCTCGCGGAACATGTGACTGTCGACGCATCGCAGGTCCGGCCCGTCCCGCACGGGCTGCATGACGATGAGGCGGCCGCGCATACGGTCGGATCGCTCACCGCCTATGTCGCGCTCGCCCAGCGCGGCCGGCTAAAGGCAGGTGATCGTCTGCTCGTGCTTGGTGCCGGTGGCGGCATGGGGCTTGCGGCGGTCGCTGTCGGCAGGGCGCTTGGCGCGCATGTCACCGCGGTTGCGTCGCGTGATGCAAAACTTGCAGCTGCGTCGGCGGCTGGCGCAGCTGAACTTTTGCGTATCGACCGAACGTCGCCCGATCTCAGCAGCCTCAAAGGCCGCATCGACGTCGTCTACGACCCCCTCGGCGGGCCCTATCTCGCACCGGCGCTGCGCACACTGGCATGGGGCGGGCGGTACCTCGTCGTCGGCTTCGTCGCGGGCATCCCGCCGGCGGTCCAACCCAATCATCTGCTCATCAAGGGCGTTGAATTGATGGGCGTCCGCGCTGGCGAACAGGGCCGGCAGGATCCCGAAGCCGGTCAGGCCGCGCGCGCGGCGATCGACGCGCTGGCCGATGCCGGATTGCGCCCGCATATCGGCCTGCGCGCCCCGCTTGCCGAAGCAGACCGCCTGTTCGCCGCGATGGCGGACGGCAGTCTGATCGGCAAGGCGGTCGCGACGATCGGCTAGTTGCGCAGGTCAGCCGGCAATTGGCCGCCATTGGCGCGCAGCTTTGCCATGACCTGCTGGATGAGCCAGACGTTCATCGAGGCACTGTCATTGGTATCGCCGCTGTAGTGCAGTTCTGCGGCCAGCGCCTTGCGCGACTCGAGGCTCGAATCGAGGTCGAGCAGCTTGAGCAGGTCGACGATCGACTCACGCCAGTTCGACGGCTGGCCCTTGTCGGCGGCGAGCTTGGTCAGGATGGCATCGACATCGACGTTCGCCGCTGCGGGGGCGGGCTGGGGTGCGGACGGCGCTCCGGTTGGCGGGGTTGCAGGACGGACCTGCGCGGCCACCGAGGCGACGTCACCGTGGTGGCCGAGGATCTTATTGAGAATATTTCCGAAAATGCTCACGCGCTACTCTCCTCACTTGGTCGCGGTTCAACGCCGCGCCAAGCGGAAAGGCTCCTAGGCGGCGCGCGTCTCGGGCAAATAATGGTCGAGATAGCGGCGGGTGATCGCTGCGACGGGCATGACGACGAACACGTCGACGGTGTTGAACCGGCGATCGGCGAACGCACCGTCGCCGACCTTCGCCCCGACCCGGAGATAGCCTTTCAGCAGCGGGGGCAGCGAACGCAGCGCCGCGAGCTGGTCATAGCTGCCCTCGGGCAGCCGATTCATGTCGACATAATGCTGCGGCAACGCTTGCGCGCGCAGCTCGGCAGGCGCCAGATGCTGGCGGTACAGCAGCGACAGCGCCGGGGCATGCGCTTCCGGGTCGGCTCCGTGCAGCGAGGCGCAGCCGAACATATAGCTGATCCGGTGCGCCTGCAGGTAAGCGGCGATACCGCGCCACAGCAGGCTGATCGTCGTCGTCGTGCGATAGGGTGGTGCCACGCAGGACCGGCCGAGTTCAAGCAGCTGGCCGTTGTTGCGGGCGCTTGCGACGAGCGGCGTCAGATCGAACTCGCCGGCCGAGTAAAAACCGCCATGCGCTTCAGCAATTTCTTGCCGGAGCAGACGGTAGGTGCCGACGATGCGGCCACCGGCGTCATGATCGATGACGAGCAGATGGTCGCAGGCTGCGTCATAGCGGTCGATGTCGAGACCCGCAGCCCGTCCCTCGGGTGATGGCTCGGCCCCCATTTCGTCGAAGAAGATCGCGTAGCGCAGCGCCTGCGCCTCGGTCACGTCATCGGCGCTGGCGGCAAGCCGCACTTCGAGCGGACCGGCCCGGCCGAGCGACGCGCCGATCAGCGCCGTTTCGGTAACAATCCGCTGTTGCAGCATGACAGACCCCTCCGACCGCACCTGGGTCCTGCGGTAGAAGAGATTTGTGACAGCGTGCAGTGAATTGGATGACGGACAGGTTGCCGCGATATTTCAGCAATGTGGCATACGACGGCGAAAACCGGCGGCTCAGCCGACCGAATCTGGCCGACTGAGCCGCGGACGAACGATGCAGTCCGGATCGCTCCTTATTCATACCTCAGCGCATGGATCGGGTTGGCGCGGGCGATCCGGACGGCGTGGCCGATGATCGTTGCCGTCGCGATGATCATGGCGAGCAGGCCGGCACCGACGAACCATATTGGCCCGAGACTGATACGGTCCGAGAAGCCGTTGAGCCAGCCGCGCATCAGCCACCAGGCGACGGGCCAGGCGATGACATTGGCGATGACCACGGGCTTCGAAAACTGCCAGACCAGCAGCCGCACGATGTCCTGCGTCCGCGCGCCAAGCACCTTGCGGATGCCGATCTCCTTGGTGCGCCGCTCGGCGGTGAAGGCGGCCAGACCGAACAAGCCGAGGCAGCCGACGATGATCGACAGGCCTGCGAAGCCGGCGAAGATTTTCGCCCGCGCGTCGTCGGCCTTGTACAGGTCTTGGACAATGTCCTCGCTGAACTTGGATTCATAAGGGATTTCGGTGGTGATGCCCTTCCAGACCCGCTCGATTCCCGCGTTCACCGCCGACGGATCGCCGCGGTAGCGGACGACCATCGTGCTGTGCCCCGCGTGGGTGCCCTGGAACATGATCGGGTCCATCGACTGATGCAGCGAGCGGAAGCGGGAGTTTTTCACGACCCCGATGATCGTCGTCGGGACGAGACCGAGCTCATTATCGACGAAGCCGACGCGGATTTGTCTGCCGACGGCGTCGGCCGGCGACTTGAAGCCCATGCGTTCCGCCGCGAGGGCGTTGATGACGACATTGGCACCGCGTGCGACCAAGGCCTTTTCCTTCTCCACGTCGGCGGGGAAGGGCAGGGTCATGTCGTCCATCGGGCGCTTCTCGTCGAACAGTCGGCCTGAAATGAGCTCGATCCCCATCGCGTCGAAGAAGCCGCGATCTACCGCGTATTGGCCGATGTTGACCGGCTTCGGATTGCCTGGGACCAACACACCGGTATTGCTGTTGTTGTCGGTCGCGATGCCGATATCGGTACGGCCCACGCCGACGACCCCATCGACCCGCCGCACTTGGGCGGCGATCGCGTCGCCCTTTTCGAGCAGCTGGTAGCGCGACAGATTGTCGACCTGGATGATATGATCGCGCTTGTAGCCCGGGTCGGATGTGCGGGCGTAGACGGTTTGCCCGTAGATGACTCCGGTGCAGATGATCAGCCCGATCGACACCGCGAACTGCGACACGACAAGTGCGGTGCGCAGCCGGCCCGATCCGGGCGTCTCCGCCGACGACTTGTTCGCCTTGAGTACCGACGCAGGCTGGAAGCGTGACAGGTAGAAAGCGGGGTAAAGGCCGCCCAGCACACCCACCAGCAGCGTCAGGCCGATAACGGGCAGCAGCACGCCGCCCCGCCCGACATAAGCCATTGTCAGGTCGGCATTGAGGAAATTGGCGAGACCCGGCAGCAGCAGCTCGACCATCGCAAGCGCGAGCAGCATCGCGATGCTTGCGACGAGCAGCGATTCCCCAAGAAACTGCGTGATCAGCTGCTTCCGGTTCGCGCCCAATGTCTTGCGTAGCGCGACTTCGCGCGCCCGCATGCTCGCCCGCGCCGTTGTGAGGTTGGTGAAATTCACCACCGCCATTCCGAGGATGAGCAGGGCGATGACCGCGAAGGTCACGATCGTGCCCTTGTCGTTGCCCGGCGACATCGGTGCGTCCTGCGCCTTGCCGAGGTGGACGTCGGCGAGGTTGACGAGATGCCAGTCCTGATTGTCGCCTGCATTGTAATGCGCTTCCCCGGCATCTTCGTCGGGAATGTTACGCTTCTCCCAAGCGGGCAGACCTGCCTCAATCGTCTTCGGATCAGTCCCCGGCTTCAACCGCGCATAGACCCAGCCGGACTGGCAGCCCCAGCAGGTCATGAACTGCGGTTCCTTCGCGAGATAGGAGGGGAAGTCCACCCGGACGATCGTCGAAATCTTCAGATGCGTGTTCTTCGGCAGGTCGCGCATGACTGCGCCGATGCGGAAGTCGCGCTTCACGCCCTTGGTGATGATCGTGAGCGTCTTGCCGACGACATCGTCGGTCCCATAGCGCTTGATCGCCTCTTCCCGCGTCAGCACGGCGGTGTTGATCTGCGCGAGCGTCTTGGGGTCACCGCGGAGCAGCGGCAGCTTCACGACATCGAGGAAATCGCCGTCGACGATCAGGAAATCCCTGGTCGGGCTTGCCTGTCCGTCCTTGAAGAATACCGGTGTGCTCGACAGCGCGTAAACGGCGTTCTCGACCTGGCTGAAATCCTTCTTGAGCCGCTGACCCGCCACATAGGAGGTCATCTGCAGCTGGGCGTCTTCGCCGCCTTGTCCGTCAGCCTTGTACCAGCTTTCGAACTGGTAGCTGTCCTTCACGCCCGGGATCCATTTGTCGTAGCTGAACTCATAGCGAACGAAGAGCAGGATCATCAGGCAGGCGGCCATGCCGATCGCGAGGCCGAAGATGGTGATGAAACTATAGGTCCGGTTCTTGGCCAGCGCCCGGACACCGACGGTTACATAATTGCGCCACATGGCGAGATCCTCCCCTGTGTCTGGCGTCAGGCCGCGCGGCGGCGTTCGATGAGCACGCGGCCGTCGAGCATGTTGACGACGCGACCGGCATAGTCGGCGTGGGCGGGCGAATGGGTGACCATGACGATGGTCGAGCCTTCGCTGTTGAGCCGACGCAGCATCTGCATGACTTCATCGCCGTGCGCGGTGTCGAGATTGCCGGTTGGCTCGTCGGCGAGAATCATCGCGGGGGCACCGACAACGGCGCGGGCAACGGCGACGCGCTGCTGCTGGCCGCCCGATAGCTGGCTCGGCCGGTGATTGGCGCGGTGGGCGATGCCGACCTTGTCCATGACCGTAGCAACGCGGTCGCGGCGCTCGGCGGCAGGCATGTCGTGATAGAGCAGCGCCAGCTCGATATTCTCGCGCACCGAGAGTTCGTCGATCAGGTTGAAGCTCTGGAAGATGAAGCCAATATTGGCCTTGCGGACATTGCCGAGGTCGCCTTCGCCGAGCTTGGCGACATCCCGGTCCTTGAACAGATATTCGCCCGAAGACGGGCTGTCGAGCATGCCGATGATATTCAGCAGCGTCGACTTTCCGCAGCCCGACGGTCCCATGATCGCGACGAATTCGCCGGCGGCGATGTCGAGATCGATCCGGTCGAGCGCCGTCGTCTCGACATCTTCGGTGCGGTAGACTTTCGACAGATTGCGCATGGACAGCATGGGTGGTTCCTCCCGGGAGTTTATTTGTCGGATGAGATGTCGAGCCGGTCCTTGTCGGTCAGGCCGGTATAGGGTGAGGTGAGCACGCGTTCGCCCGCCTGCAGGCCGTCGAGCACTTCGATGACTTGTGAGTTGCGGCGGCCCAGGCGCACGGTGCGCCGCTCGGCATGTTTGCCGTCGGGCGTGACGACGAACACCCAGGCACCGCCGGTGTCGTTGTAGAAGCTGCCAGCCGGCAGAAGCAGGCTCTTGGTCGGATCGCCGAGCGTGAGTCTCGTTTGCAGCGTCTGGCCGCGCTGGATGCCGGCAGGCTCGCCGTTGGTGAAGAACAGGTCGACGTCGAATTCGCCGTTCTTCACGGTCGGATAGATTTTCGCGACCTTCAGCGCATAAGTCTTGCCGCCGATCTCCATCGTCGCGGTCTGGCCGACGGCGACGCGACCGAGATAAAATTCATCGACGCCGGCGGTCAGCTTGTTGCGGCCGGGGGAGTCGATTTGCCCCAGCCGCTCGCCGCGGCTCAGCGACTGGCCGATCTGCAGAGTCCAGGCCGACAACTGACCGGCGACGGGCGCGCGGACATTCAGCGAGTCGAGATTGGCGCGTGCGACGGCGAGGCTGGTCTGCAGCTGCGACGCGCTGGCGCGGATCTGCTTGAGCTGGCTTGCCTGCAGCCGCTCGTCGGTGATCTTGCTCTCGCGCGCGAGATCGAGCCGGTTCTTCTGGAAGCGATACTCATCCTGGCTGTCGCCGAGCGCCTTCTTCGAGACCCAGCCGTTGGCAGCGAGCGCTGCGTCGCGATCGACCTGCCGTTTGGTCTTCGACAACTGATATTCGGCATCGAACAGGCTGCCCTGCGTCGCGATGCGGTTGCGTTCGAGCGCCAGCTCCTGCGTGCGCATGTCGTTAATCTGCTGCGTCACCTCCGTTTCGCGCGCCAGCACGTTGAGCTGAAGCTCGGCGTTCGACAGCACGGCGAGCAGCTGCCCCTTGGCGACGGTCGCGCCGTCCTCGACGAGCAGCTTCTCGATACGGCCACCTTCGACGGCGTCGAGGAAGATGGTCAGCGAGGGAGTTACGCGGCCGCGTAGCGGGATGAAATCGTCGAAGGTGCCGGCGGTGACGGGCGAGATCGTCAGCCGCTCGGCTGCGACGCTTTGTGAGGACCCGCTCATCGGCGCGAACCAAATCAACGTCGCAACGACGATCGCGCCGATGCCGCCGCCTGCAAACAGCTTCTGGCGTTTGGTGAGGCCCTTGCGAACGACAACGCGGTCCATGCCGCTGCCCGAGATCGGGCTGTCCTGATGCTGAAGTTTGACGACGCTCATGCGGTATGTCCGGCCTAGTCCCAAGGGATTTCACCCAATCTTAAGCAGGGGCCGTGCCAGTCGGTTAAGTCATTGAAAAATTGCTATGTGCGCGGATCATCAAGGGCACTTCGCCGCTCCGGGTTGTTCGAATCCGGACACATGGTGTACGCCTGCGGACATGGCAGACCCCAGCGCGACCGCCCTGATCGTCGACGACGACCCCGATATCCTGCTCGCTGCACGGCTGCTGCTGCGCAGCGCTTTTGCCGATATCCAGACGGCGCAGGACCCGTCCGCGATCCCGGCGCTCTATGCAGCACAGCGCCCCGACGTCGTGCTGCTCGACATGAACTACGGGCGTGGCGCGACGAGCGGGGAGGAGGGGTTTGCGGCGCTCGCGGCGATCCTCGCAATCGATCCGCAGGCTGTCGTGATCGTCATCACCGCGCATGGTGGCGTCAATCTTGCCGTCGATGCGATGAAACGCGGCGCAACGGACTTCGTGTCCAAACCCTGGTCGAACGAGCGCATGCTCGCCACGGTGCGGACGGCCGCCGCGCTGAGCGCATCGCGCCGGACGGCCGGCGTGGAGCGGGCGCGCGCTGCTGCGGTGACCGCGCCGCCGCTCGGCGGTGAGACACCGATTCTCGGCAACTCGCTGGCGATGCGGCGGGTGCAGGCGCTCATCGAGCGCGCCGCGCCGACCGACGCCAATGTACTGATCCTAGGCGAGAATGGTACGGGCAAGGAGCTTGTGGCGCGCGAACTGCATCGCCGGTCGCGGCGGGCAGGCGGGCCGATGCTATCGGTCGACCTTGGCGCGGTCGCCGAGAGTCTTTTCGATTCAGAGCTGTTCGGTCATGTGAAGGGCGCCTTCACCGATGCGCGCACCGACCGAATCGGCCGCATGCAGGCCGCCGACGGCGGGACGCTGTTTCTCGACGAAATCGGCAATTTGCCGCTGCATCTGCAGCCAAAACTGCTGACCGCGCTCGAACAGCGCCGGGTGACTCCCGTCGGCAGCAACAAGCCGGTCGACATTGATGTGCGGATCGTGAGCGCCACGAACCTGCCGCTTGAGCGTCTCGGCGACGAGAGCGTTTTCCGTCAGGACCTGCTGTTCCGCCTCAATACCGTGGAAATACCGCTCCCGCCGCTTCGCGAGCGGCGCGAGGACATTCCCGACCTGCTCAACCACTTCCTCGCGCTCTATTCGCGGAAATATGGACGCGAATCTAAAGAGCTGCCGGGCTCGGTTCTCGTCTCACTCCAGGACTATCACTGGCCCGGGAACGTCCGTGCTCTCCGCCATGCCGCCGAGCGGGCCGTGATCCTTTCGACCGGCTCACATTACGAACTTGAGGATTTTCCGCTGCCGCACATCTCGCCGGCACCTACGCATATGTCTCCGGTGGACGATCTCAATCTCGACCGCCTCGAACGCCAGACTGTCGAGCGCGCACTGAAAAAACATGCCTGGAATATCTCGCTCGCGGCCGCCGAGCTCGGGCTGACCCGTGCCTCGCTGTACCGGCGGATGGAGAAACATGGGCTTTAGCGCATGATCTTCGACCGGGTCTTCCTGATCGGCCTCGCCTGGCGCATCGCCGGGCTGGTCGGAGCGTTCGCGGCGCTGGCCGCGCTGGCTGTGCAACGCGGCTACCGGGCGACGACGATCGTCGCCGCCTTCGCGGCCGCTGGCTTCCTCGCCAGCCTCTGGCGCTATGTGCAGCGCACCAATCTCGAGCTCACGCGCTTTGTCGAAGCGCTGACCTACGCCGATTTTTCGGCGAGCTTCGGGCACAAGCATGAAGGCTTCGGCTTCGAGCAGCTGGGCAGTGCGATGAACAGCGCCGTCGCGCGGCTCCGCGAGGAACGCAGCCGCTCGGCCGACACCAACCGGACGCTCGCGGCACTGGTCGAAGAGGTGCCGACGCCGCTGCTGAGCCTCGACTCCGATGGGCATGTTGAGCTGCTCAACAAGGCAGCGCGCCGGATGTTCAGTGCATTTCCGGTCAGCCGGCTTGCCGATCTCGCAGCCTATGGTCCTGGCTTTGTCGACGATGTCGCCAACGCGCCGCCGGCCGAACGCCGGACCTCGGCGATGCTGCTCGACGAGGCACCGCAGACGGCCACATTATCGGTCGCCGAGGTGCGCCAGCCGGGCGCTGCCCCCTTGCGGCTGATCGCCGTGCAGCCGATCCAGGGGGAATTGGACCGCGTCGAGATGGGGGCGTGGCGCGATCTCGTGCGGGTGCTCACGCACGAAGTGATGAACTCGGTGACGCCGATCACTTCGCTGGCGCGGACGGCTGCGGACCTGATCGGCGATGTCCAGTCAGCGGACCCGCGGGTCACCGACGCCCGCGCGGCGATCGAAACGGTCGCACGCCGGGCGGATGGGGTGATGCATTTCGTGCGGACCTATCGGCAGCTGGCCAGCGCGCCGTCGCTGCGCCGAAAGACGATCAGTCTCCAGCCGATGTTCGCCGAACTGGAGCGGCTGTTTCACGCCGATTGGCCGAGTGGGGAAATTGCCCTGACGATCGCCATCGACCCACCCGGCCTCGACATGTTCGCGGATCCCGACCTGTTGATGCAGGTGCTGATCAACCTTCTGCGCAATGCTGCCGAAGCCGCGAGCGGCCATGCCAGGCATCCCGCTGTAGGTTTGCGAGCCCATCGCAATCGTCTGGGCCGCACAGTGATCGAGGTCGGTGACAACGGGCCCGGTGTGCCGCCCGACCTTGTCGACGAGATCTTCCTGCCCTTCTTCACGACAAAGGCCAGCGGCACGGGGGTCGGCCTCAGCCTGGCGCGCCAGATCATCCTGGCCCATGGTGGTTCGCTGGCAGTCCGCAACCGGCAGGGCGCGGTGTTTACGATTGTCCTTTGAGCCGCTGTCCTGCGGCAATAGCCGCAGCGCACAAAAAAGGGGGAGGGCCGAAGCCCTCCCCCAAGGATTGTGCAAGCTATCGCCCTAGAACTTCAGGCGCGCTTGGACTGCGAAGCGGCGACCAAGCGAGTCATAGGTCGACGGATAGGTATTGCCGCTGTTGTAGGCGGTCGGCCCTATGTTCGAACCGGTCAGCGGTGGCTGTTTGTCGAGCAGGTTCTGCACGGTCAATGTCAATGACAGATTGTCGTTCACCCCGACGCGTGTCGACAGGTCGAAATAGTTGACTGACGGCAGCTTGCGGAAGTTGACGGCCTGACCGCTCAGCGGGTTGCCGGCAACGACCTGAAGGTTGCCTACGAACGCGGGGATCGCGTCGATCGGCTCCTGGATGAAATTGTCGATGTGGCGCCACAACAGCGAGACGTCGATCTGCTTGAAGCTCAACGTGGTGCGCTGCGACCATTGGAACTTGGGCTGCAGCGAGGCGCAGCCGTTGCTGTAGAAACCGGTGCACTCGCGATTGATGCTTGTCGGTGTGGCTTGGAATTTGCTGTCATGGGTATAGTTCCCGGTCAGACTGAGTCCGAGCTTCGCAAAGCCGATGTCGCGGCTGTAGTTGATCGCGACATCGATACCGTCGGTCTTCAGTCTGCCAAGATTCGACAGACCCGCGAACACGCCGGGCGTCGTTGCGACGTCACCGTCAAGGCCACCGGTAATCGGGTTGCGGCGGATTATGGTGCAGGCGGCGCTGGTCGCGGCAGCCGCTGACGGAGTCAGCGGAGTCGCCCCGAAGCAGGCCGCAATCGAGTCCGGCGCCGTCGGCGTGGTAATCGCCTTGGCCACCTTGATGTTGTAATAGTCGACGGTGATCGACAGGCCCGGCACCATCGCCGGCTGAATCACCGCACCGAAGGAATAGGTGTTCGCCGTTTCAGGCTTCAGGGCCAGATTGCCGCCCGTCGTGACATTGGCCTGCCCGGCAGTCGGCTGCGAGATCGAAACCACATTGCCGGCCGTGGCCCCCTGCGCGAGACAGACGGCACGAAGGTTAGCATTCTGCGGAGTCCGTCCGGCAATCGGCACAGCACCGGCAGTGAGGGTTGCGCACGGATCGTCGGCCAGATTGGTCAATACCGTCCGGACCGGTGTGAACAGTTCGTTGATGTTCGGCGCGCGAACCGCGTGCGAATAGTTGCCGCGGAACTTCAGGCCATCGAGCGGCTCCCAGCTGCCACCCGCCTTGTAGGTTGTGGTCTTGTAGCTCGGATTGCCGGGCGCATCGACCTTGTAGCTCGAATAGCGGGCACCCGCTTCGAAGGTCAGGCTCTTGAAGAAGGGCCTGTCCTGCACGAGCGGCGCGACGAGTTCGCCATAGGCTTCCCAGACATCATAGCCACCGACGATGTTCGGGGCGGCACCGCCACCACCGCCCAGTTCACCGGCCTGCTGGCTCAGCGTGTCGGACTGCTGGGTGGCTTGGTACTTTCTGTATTCGGTGCCGACTGCGAAGCCGATGGCATCCTGGGCCCAAGGTGCCGACACCCCGAAATCGCCGCTCAGCGTGGCGCGACCCTGCGCCAGCGACGTCGTGTTGAGCGTCGAGGCCGTCGCGGTGAGATACGGGATCTGCGCCGCGGTGATCGCGCCTTCCGGGCCGAAGAAGTCGACCGGGACGCAGCCCGGCAGCGTGCTGCCGCCATTCGGCGGGTTTGGCAGGCAGGTCGTGCGGTTGGTCGCGTAGATCGCGGCGCGCGCGCGCGAAGTCAGAACATAATTTTGCTGCTGCTGGCGGTTCTCCGATTCGCCGTAGGATCCATTGATGTCCCAATCGATCGTGTCGGTAAGCTTGCCGCGAAGGCCTGCGCGATAGTCGAAGATGGTCGTCGAGAACTCGCTGATACGAGGCCCGACTTCTGTCGTGCGGCGGCTCAGTGCCGTTGTAACGGTCCGGAAGTTCGGATCTGCGGGCGTCAAGGCGGTCGCCGCGGCCGCGCACTGTGCGGGCGTATAAAGCGGCGTATAGAGACCGGACGCCGGCGTAGAGGTGTTGAACGCGCAGAACTGGTTGCGGAGCGCCGCCGGCAGATAGGGGTTGCTCAGCGGGATCACGACGGCAGAGCCGAACACGCCCGACGGTGCGATGATCGTATTGACCGTGTTCTTGGAGAACAGCGCGCGGGTGTATACCTCGACGCTGTCAGTGAACTCATACTTACCCTGCGCATAGATGTTGAAGCGTTTGAAGGGCGTGTTGAACACGTTGTACGGGTTGAAGTTGAACAGCTGGAAGGTGGTCACTGCCTGTCCTGCCGCATTGACCTGACGGGCAGGGCCATTGGCGACGGCTGGATTGGTGCTGGGCTGCCCGGTGGCAGGATCGATAGGACGGGTGCTCGTGAACCGTGATGGAACCGAGGTGCCGGACCCGCCGAACGTGCCAGAAAAGGCGCTGATGTTGGTGGCGGAGTAATCGCGGGCGCCTTGGTAAACAGCGTCCGATTCCTGGTAGCCGACACTGACGGTGGCGTTACCTTTGCCATCGTCGAAATTACCGCCGATGGTCAGGTCGGTACGAACAGTGTTTCCGTCGCCCCGGTCGGTGATCTGCTCGGAGGCAGACAGGTCGACGCCCGAAAAATTCTGCTTCGTGATAAAGTTCACCACGCCCGAGACAGCGTCGGCGCCATAGGTCGTCGAAGCGCCGCCAGTCAGAACTTCGACGCGCTCGACGAGCGCGAGCGGAATGTTGTTGAGGTCGACCCGGCCAATGAGGTTCGATGGCGCGATCCGGTTGCCGTCGAGCAGTACCACGTTCCGGAATGAACCGAGACCGCGAAGGTCGACGTAGGATGCGCCGTTGTTCCCGTTGTTGACGGCCGATCCGATGTTCGGAACAATACCCGGGATTTCGCGCAAAACCTCTTCGGCGACGTTCGACTGCTTCAGCTCGATCTCGTCCGACGACGTGACCGTCACCGGCGCCGAGCGCTCGAGGTTCGGATTCTTGATCAGCGAGCCAGTGACGACGATTTCCTCGTCACCTGCAGCGGCGGCGTCATCAGCGGCAGCGACCGCCGTCTTAGCGGCCTGCGCGAAAGCCGGCGATGAAATGAGACCGATCGACGCTGCAGTTGCAAGCAGTGCAAGCTTGCGATGTTGAAAGTTGATTGCAGACATATGAATTTCCCCTGTGCCCAATCGTCTCTGGCGCACGGCCGGAGCGATAGGTGGCAGCAAATCCACAATGTTCTGTTGTTAGTCGAGGACAAACGACTTCAAAAATGCCGAACCATTCCGATTGTATTTTTATTGCATCAGTAAGTTTACATCATAGGTTCGAATAAAGAATGTATTTGATACACATTGGTGTAAACTCTAGTCAGTTTGCGTCGGCTGACAGACCCCGGCTGCGCACGAGGGTCCGCACCGGACTGGCATATTTGCGGCCGACCGGCAGGTTCGTACCGTCGGTCAGGCCGATCGCCAAACCGCCATAGCGGGTGCGCCGCACGGCCGCGATCAGGTCGCTGCGAACGATGACTGAGCGGTGGATGCGCAGAAATCGCTTTTCAGGGAGCCGGTCGGCGAGCTGCCCGATCAATTCGCGATGCAGATGGGACTGGCTGCCGACCCATAGCCGGACATAGACGCCTTCGGCCTTGATCCAGTCGATACTGTCGATGGGCACGCGGTGGAACTCGCCCTGGCGCGGGACCCAGATATCGGTTTCGCCGGGGTCGCGCTCGGCGTCCTGTGCCGATTGGCGCAGCGTCTCGGCGATGCCGCGTAATGCCTCCGGGTCCGAATGCGCGCGCGCGGCGATGGCCTGACGCGCGCGTTCGAGTGCGGCTTCCAGCCGGGCCAACCGGACCGGTTTGAGCAGATAGTCTGCTGCTGCGACCTCGAACGCCTGGATGGCAAAGCGGTGGAAGGCGGTCACAAAGATGATGACCGGGGTGCGTGGCCCCAATTGCTGCTCGATGACGTCGAACCCGTCGAGGAGCGGCATCTTGATATCGAGCAGTACTGCGTCGGGCTGATGCGCACGGATCAGCGCTAGCGCTTCTTCTCCGTTGCTCGCCGACGCAACGACCTCGACATCGCGGCATTGCTTGAGGAAGCGCAGCAGCCGCGCGACAGCCAGCGGCTCGTCGTCGGCGACAAGGACGCGTAGCAGGCTCATGCCGCGCGCCGCATCGGAATGGCAAAGCGGACGCGGAAGCCGCCGCCGGGCTGCGGACCCGCGTCGAATTCGACCGCGCCCGGGTAGCGCGTCTCCAACCGGTCGCGCACATTCTCCAATCCGACATTGGTGCCCTTGGTGAAACCGGTCGCGGCGGTGGGCGGCCCGTTGTCGGAGACTTCGATCATCAGCGCCGCGCCGTTGGTGTTCGCAGACAGGCGCATTGTTACCGGTGCGACCGCCGTTGCCACGGCATGTTTGATCACATTCTCGATGAGCGGCTGCAGGATTAGGCTCGGCACTAGCGCGTCTCGCACCGCATCGGGCTGATCGATCTCGATGCGCAGCCGATAGGGGAAGCGCACCTGCTCGATCTCGAGATACAGCCGTTCATAGTCGATCTCACGCCAGAGCGGGATGTCCTCGAGCGGATCGGTGGCGAGGCTGGCGCGCAAGAAATCGGACAGATTGGCCAGCACGGCTTCGGCCCGGTCGTTTTCGGCTCCGGTGACGAGCGATGATACCGCATTGAGCGCATTGAACAGGAAGTGCGGATTGATCTGGTAGCGCAGCGCGCGGAGTTGGGCCCGGTGGGCGAGACCGTGCAACGACGCAGCCCGTTCCTCGCTCTCGCGCGCGTCGAGGGCGTACGCGATCGCCAGCAATGCACCTGCGCCTGATAGGAACACCCGGAACCAGAAGATGAAGCTTAGCGCCATCGCTTGGCCGGACGTGTCGTGGCTGTGCCGGAACCCCATCCCGTCCGCGACCAGCAAACTGCGCGCCGCGACGCTGGCCAGCGTATTTGCGACCGCGAAACTTGCGGCGAGCCCGACGGCGATTGCCGCCAGCTGCACGATCGGACGCTGCCGTTCGCGGATGAGTTTATAGCCGAGCGCGCCGCTGATCAGCACGCCCGTCGTCGCGACACCGGCCTGCCGCAGGATTTCTGACCGCGCCGGCCAGTTGTTGCCGATCTTCTGGCTGCCGAGCAGCAGCGCGAATTCCAGTGCCCACAGCGCCAGAACCAGCACGGCCGCCGACCGGCGGACCGCCCGCTCGCGCGCGCCCTTGGCAGCCTGCATCGTGGCTATCGCCGAACTCACGGCGCAAACCGCAGCGGAAAGGAGAATTCGACGCCGAAGCCGCGCGGGTGCCGCGGTCCGGCGGTGAAGGCGTACAGACCCGGATGCCGCGCGGCCAACCGCTGACGGACATTGGCGAGACCGACGCCACTCCCGGAAGGCTTCGGCCACTCGCCCTTCGGCGCGGGGCAATCGTCTGACACGGCGATGAGCAACCGGTCGCCGTCCAGCCGTGCGGCAACGCGAATGGTCACCAGCTCCACAGTCGAAGACACTGCATGTTTGATCGCGTTCTCGATCAGTGGCTGCAGGATCAGGCTCGGCACCAGCGCATTGGCAAGCGGCTCGGGCTGGTCGATCTCCACGCGCATCCGGTTCGGATAGCGGACCAGTTCGATATCGAGATAGAGTCGCTCATAGTCGATTTCGCGCCAGAGCGGGATGTCCTCCAACGGGTCGGTCGCGAGGCTTGCCCGCAGGAAGTCCGACAGATTGGCAAGCACGGCTTCCGCCCGGCCGATTTCTGCGCCGGTGACCAGCGAGGAAATCGCGTTGAGCGAGTTGAACAGAAAGTGCGGATTGACTTGATAGCGCAGCGCCCGAAGCTGCGCCCGGTGCGCCAAGGCCTCGAACTCATGCAGCCGCCGGTCACGCTCGATGACCTCGCGGCTGTAGGACAGCGCGAGGAAGATTGTCGCCCAGGCGAGGAAGCCCCACAACCAGTAATGGATGTTCACGTACAGGCCGATCGGCTGCCATGCCGAACTGGACGGCGGGCCATCCGGCAGGGGATAGATGTAATAGAAGATCAGGCCATTGACGACGGCATGGGTCATCGCCCCTACGAGCGCCAGCGGAAAGGCGATTGCCGCCCGCCAGCCGAACCGCCAATGCCGCAGCGAGTCGAGGATCATTCCCATCGCATAGAAGATCAGCCCGCCGAACAGACAGGCCAACGCGCGCCGGCTCAGCGCCTCGACACCAGGTGCCTCCCCATCCATGAGGTTCTGCCGCACCGTCGTCATGACGAACTGCAATGTCCACAGCGCCGCGATGAGGACGACGGCCTCATAGCCGAGGCGAAAGCGCCGTTTCGGTTTGCCGTCGTCGATCATCGCTACCCTTGCCGTTAATATGGTTAGCGTAAACAGCGCTGCAGTTGCTGACGACTCCCCGCTGCTGCCGTTCATTCTGCAGTGCATGTCATTCATGCGCCGCGCGGCCATTTGATACGCCCGCTATGCGCTTTCTTTCATTTCCCGTGCGTGTGAACCGCAACGCCATAATCTGTGCCTGTCGAATACAGCCAAGTGAGGTGACGATGTTGCAGTCCGTGTTTGAGCCGCATCCGGCTCCGATGTCTGCCCTCCGCGCCGCCCGCCGCCGCCCGCACGGTACGCGCGCTGTGATCCTCGATGCTGCCCGCGATCTGTTTCGCGAGCGGTCGTGGGGTGCGGTCAGCATGGAAGCGATTGCCGATCGCAGCGGCTTCTCGCGCCGCACAGTCTACAACCAATTTTTGGATTGCAGCGAATTGTACCGGTCGACGCGCGAGGCATTGATCCGCGAAATCACCCAGCAATTGCCGGTCGAGATCGATGGCACTGCCGACGCGGCCGCTGCCCTGTTGAGCTATTGCGAGCAAGTGGCCGCGGCGCTCAACAGCCCCGCGCATATGGAGCTGTTCGGGTCGCTGGTTCGCGACGGCTGGGCCAACCAATGGCTTCTCGAGGACTATCGCCGCTGGATTCAAGGTCCGATCGTCCGGACGCTGGAGAACTATCTGCATGCACTGAAAGACCGCTACCAGCTTACCTCGCTCGACGTCCGCCGCGAGGGCCAGCAATTGATCGCCGATCTCGAAGGACTGGTGGTCGCCCCCCAGATGGCACCGGGGATCATGTCCCCGAGCCATGCCCGCAGCAGCAGTGTGCAGGACATCGTCGACACGTTCGCGGCCAAGTGGCTTGGTGAATCTGAGGCAGAGCAGCTCCGCTGAGCGGGGCTTGGCGGAGAGGGTGGGATTCGAACCCACGGTGAGCTTGCACCCACGGCGGTTTTCAAGACCGCTGCCTTAAACCACTCGGCCACCTCTCCTGTGCGGGCGCTTTTGCCCAACGCCGCGCAGAAGGGCAAGCGGCTGCCGCCCGCTTAACGGCATTCCACCAATTCAGCGCTATTCCGGCCCGGCCGGCGGACGATCCCGCCGTTCCGGTTGGTTCTCGATTGCCCGGTTAAATCACTGCCCAGCCCCCGCTTCCTATGCAGCCCCCACGCCAAAGCGGCGGAATATCCGGGGGATCGGACAGTTGCAGCCTGACAAACATTGCCGTGAGCATTCGGCCGACGGCCAGCCGATGGCTCGTTACAATTCCAAAGTCCTGCGCCGGTCGGCCCGGGCGGTAAATCCGCCTCTGTTCGTTGCCGTTACGCGTGTGGCGATGTGCATCGCGCTGCTGGTGCTCCTGCTGTCGGTGTGGATCGCACCGGCGCATGCGCAGCAGCTGACGCTGGGCGAATGGGGCGTGCCCGATACGGTCGCCGGACGGCTGGCCAATGATCCGCGGCTCAACACGCCGGTCGTCGGTCGCGACGGCAATCCGGTGCAGGCATCCGGCTACCGGACCGAGCGGGGCTTTTCCGCCGCGCAGCTCGACAGCGTCGCATCGGCTTTCGCCGATCTCCCGCCGGCATTTCTCGCATCGCTACGTGCCGATAAGCGCCCGTTGATCTTCGACAGCGGCCTCGACGATTTTCGCAAGCAGGTCCGCACCCTCGGCAAGGGTGGCAGTCTGATCGCAGTCAGCGGCAAGGGCTCGACCGGGATTCGCGTTGGTCAGCGCTGGGCGGATTTGTCACCGGCCTTCCAGCGCCTCGCCATCGTCCATGAGCTTGCCCATGACTTCATCCGCCAGAATGGCGCGCGCCTGCATTGGGAAGAGATTTGGAACGCCGAACTCATCTTCGACGACTTTCGGGCGCAACGCTTCAGCCTACCGTCCGGCCGCGTGTCGATCTACGCCCGCAGCAGCGCCGAAGAAGATTTCGCCGAGTGCGTCGTTGCCTATCGTTATGCGCCGCAGGTTCTGAAGCAGCTCGCGCCCGGCCGTTACCGCTTGCTGCGTGACTGGGTGTTCGGCGGAAAGGAATATTTCGCGGAGGGCTGATCGGCAAACCTCAACGGCGACTGCGCAATTCCCTTGCAGCGCTGCCTGTGCCAGAAGCCGGTCGATGAAGTTTGCTTATTTGCTGCCTTTGCTGGCGATCGCGGCGTGCGGTGCGATAACCAGCGCCCAGGAGTTGCCGCCGTCCGACACGCCGGACACGGCGGTAACGCCGCCGCCACCGCCCGCCATGACGCCCGAAGAGGCGAAGTTTGCGGCCTGGCTCGATGCCTATCGGCGGACAGCACTCGCGGCCGGGGTCCGGACGGAAACGCTCGATGCAAACCTCGCAGGGATGAAATTCAGCCCGCGCGTCGTCGAACTCGACCGGGCCCAGCCTGACGACAGCCGGATCAACGCCTTCACCTTCGCCGATTACCTCCCACGCCGGCTCAACAATGCGCGCATCGGGCAGGGGCGGCGGCTGCGCTCCGACCTGTCGGCAACGCTGTCGGGGATCGAGGCGAAATATGGCGTGCAGAGCGAAATACTGCTCGGCATCTGGGGCATGGAGACGAGCTATGGGAATGACGCAGGTTCCTTCGACCTGCTGCGCTCGCTCGCCAGCCTGGCCTATGACGGACGGCGCGCCGAACTGTTCACCCGCGAGCTGACAGCGGCACTGCAGATCCTCGACCGCGGCGTGATCCCGCGGTGGAAGCTTATCGGCTCCTGGGCGGGGGCGACGGGACAGCCGCAATTCCTGCCCTCATCCTGGCTGAAATATGCCGCCGACGGCGATGGCGACGGGCGCGCCGACATCTGGAGCTCGCGGCCTGACGTGCTCGCCTCGATTGCCAATTATCTGCAGAAGAACGGCTGGCGGGCCGGCCAGCCGTGGGCGACGCGCGTTTACGTACCACCGCAGCTCGACCGGGACAGCGTCCGCGAGCTGGTCAAATCAGCCGAATGCCCGCGCGTCATGTCGAAACACAGCCGCTGGCTCACAATCAAGGAATGGCGCAATCTGGGACTGGCGGCGCTCGGCACCAGCCTGCCGGGCGACGGGGTGCTGGCGACGCTGGTCGAGCCGGACGGTCCGGCGGGCGGGGGATATCTGACCTATGGCAATTATCGGGCGATCCTCAAATATAATTGCTCGAACTTCTATGCGCTCTCGGTCGGCCTGCTCGCCGATGCGGTTCGCGGTCCTGACCAGCCTCGTCCTGCTGACGGCGTGCGCGGGGACACCCCACCCGAACCGGCACCCGACAGCGAGCAACCGGTCGGGACCCAAGATCGGCCAACCCTATAAGGTGCTCGGCAAGACCTATTATCCGTCCGACGACCGCGATTATGACGAGAAGGGCTATGCGAGCTGGTACGGGCCGGGCTTCCATGGGGGTACCACGGCGAATGGCGAGCCCTATGACATGGACGGGCTGACCGCCGCGCACAAAACGCTGCCGCTTCCGAGCTTTGTCGAGGTCACCAACCTCGATAACGACCGCAAGGTCACCGTCCGCGTCAACGACCGCGGCCCGTTCGTCGAGGGCCGCATCATCGACCTGTCGCGCCGCGCGGCTCAGCTGCTGGGGACCGACCGCAAGGGCGTCGCCAAGGTGCGCGTGAAGCGCGTGTACCCAAGCGACCGCGAAATTGCCGAACTGCGGCTTGGCCGGGTGCGTAGCACACCCGCGCAGGCGGCTTACCTGAACCCTGCGCCCGCCGCGCCGCCGCCGGCACCGCCGGTCGTCATCGCTGACGCCCCGGGGGCCGTTGTCGCGACAGTGGCCGTCCCGCCAAGCCAGGTCGCGGCAGCCGATTCTGCGGGCACGCTGTTCGTGCAGGTTGCGGCAGTCAGCGACATCGGGCGCGCCGAATGGCTGGTCGGCTTCCTCAAACCCTATGGCAGCGCCGCGATCGAGCGTTCGCCTGGCGGGCTGTACCGAGTGCGGCTCGGGCCGTTCCAGACGCGCGACGCCGCCGCCTCGGCGCTGGCGCAAGTGCAGGCCGCGGGCTATCAGGACGCACGGATCGTCGCACCGGCACCGGTTGGTTGAGAATGGAGTTCAAATACATGCGTCAAGCCGCTTATCTGCTTGCCTTTACCGTCATCGCACTCTCTGCCCCGGCCGGCGCGCAGTCGACGTTCAACACCACCGCGCCCTTCGCCTATATGCGCGATCTGACCACCGGCCAGACACTTTACTCCAAGTCCGCTGACGAGAAGATGCCGCCCGCGTCGATGGCGAAGATGATGACGGTCTATCTCGCCTTTTCGATGATCAAGAAGGGCGATGCGAAGCTCGGCCAGTTGATCACGGTGCGGCCCGAGACCTGGACGAAATGGCATGGCCCGGCTGCCGGATCGACGATGTTCCTGTCGCCGAACGAGCAGGTCAGTGTCGAGAATCTGCTGCACGGGATCGTGACACTGTCGGGCAATGACGCCTGCGTAACGCTTGGCGAAGGACTCGGCGGCACCGAGGAGCAATATGTCGCCGCAATGAATGCGATGGCGAAGAAGATCGGCCTCAAGGGTACGCATTTCGCGAACACCAACGGCTGGCCGGATGAGCAGGAATATACGACGCCGCACGATCTCGCGACCATCGCTGAACGCACGATCCTCGACTTCCCGGACCTCTACAAACGCTTCTATTCGACACCCTCCTTCACCTGGGGAAAGACGATGGAGGCGGGGGCACCGATCGTGCAGGCCAACCGCAACCCGATCCTCGGCAAAGTCGCCGGTGCCGACGGTCTCAAGACCGGCCATACCGAGGATGCCGGTTACGGCTTCACCGGCTCGGCGCTGCAGAATGGCCGGCGCATCGTCATGGTCATCGCCGGGCTGACCAGCTTCAACGAGCGCATCGCCGAGTCGGTGCGTTTCATGGAATGGGGCTTCCGCGCCTGGCAGCTAAAGCCGCTCGTCAAGGCCGGCAGCATCATCGAGACGGCCGAAGTCTATGCCGGGTCGGAGGACAGCGTCGGGCTGACAGCGGCGCGCGATCTGTCGGTGGCAATGCCGGCAGCGATTGGCGGGTCGTTCCAGGCAAAGGTCGTCTATGACGGCCCGATCCGCGCACCGATCGCCAAGGGGCAGCATATCGCCGACCTCGTGGTGACCTCGCCCAATATGCCCGCGACGCGCCTGCCGCTGGTTGCCGCGACGGCAGTCGAGAAGGCGGGACCCTTTGGTCGCCTTGCGTCCAACATCCGGCGGCTGCTCACCGGGTCGTGATGAGAAAGTGACCGGGCGATTCATCAGCTTCGAGGGCGGGGAGGGGACCGGCAAATCCACGCAAATCCGCCTGCTCGCCGAACGGCTACAGGCGGCCGGTCATGAGGTGGTCGTGACCCGCGAGCCCGGCGGTACCGAGGGAGCAGAGGCGATCCGCGCGCTGCTGCTGAATGGCGACCCCGGCCGCTGGAGCCCGGTCACCGAAGCGCTGCTCATGAACGCATCGCGCGCCGATCATGTCGAGCGGCTCGTGTGCCCGGCACTTGAACGCGGCGCGTGGGTGCTGAGCGACCGCTATGCCGATTCGACCTTCGTCTATCAGGGCATCGCCGGACATGTGGGTGCGGAGGCGCTGCGGGCCCTGCATGCTCATGCGACGCAGGATTTGTGGCCCGATCTGACGATCATCCTCGATTTACCCGAAGGCGAGGGCCTTGAGCGCGCGCTGGCGCGGGGCGGCGAAGGGCGCTTCGAGGCCAAGGGTGCGGCCTTTCATGCCGCCGTGCGGCAGGGATTCCGGCAGCGGGCAGCGGACGAGCCGGTCCGGTGCCGGCTCATTGATGCCAGCGGGACGGTCGAACAGGTCGCAGCGCGCGTATCCGACGCCGTCGCCAGTCTCGCCTGACATGCTCGTCGGCCATCTCGAACAGCAACGGCAATTCCTCGCGGCGTTCGGCGGCGAGCGCGCGCATCATGCGTGGCTGCTCGCCGGGCCGCCGGGCATCGGTAAGGCTGCCTTCGCGCTGGCGGCGGCGACGCATCGGCTTGCAACGGCGGCCGGGCCTTCGGAGGGCATTGCGACGGACTCGCTGGCCGTCGATCCCGATCATCGCGTCGCCCGGCTGATGCGCCAGCCGGAAAAGGCGTACGACCAGCGGCCGCATCCCGATTTCCGCCTGCTCGAACGCATCCCCAATGAGAAGACCGGCAAGCTCAATGCGCAAATCCTGATCGACCAGATTCGCGCCTTTCAGGCCGTGTTCCAGAACCGGCCGAGCTATTCCGACTGGCGCGTCGTCATCATCGACTCGGTCGACGATGTCCGGGAGGGCGCTGCGAACGCGCTGCTCAAGACGCTCGAGGAACCGCCGCCGAACACCGTGCTGCTGCTGGTCAGCCATTCGCCGGGCCGGTTGCTGCCAACGATCCGCTCGCGCTGCCGGACGCTCCGCTTCAAGCCGCTGAGCGACAGCGAAGTTGCCGAGGTACTCGCGGCCGAGCTGCCCGATCTGTCGGCCTCTGAGCGCACGGCGCTCGCCAAGCTTGCCGAGGGCAGTCCCGGGCGCGCGATGCGGTTTGCAGGGCTGGATGTGGCGGCACTCGATGCAGCGCTCGACGATCTTGCCGGGTCGCATTCCGCCGGGCGCGCGCTCGATCTGGCGCGCAGCCTTGCCGGGAAAACCGCGCAGCCGCGCTTCGAAGCCTTTCTCGAACTTGCCCCAGCCTATCTCGCGCGCGCGGCGCGGCAGCGGACGGGGGCATCACTCGCACATACGTTGTCGCTCTGGGAACGCGCCAACAGCATCGCGTCGGATGCCTTGCCGCTATCGCTGGAACCCCAGGCCGTCGCCTTCGAACTGGCGACGCTGGTCGGCGAACTCCATGCCTAGGCGTCGGCCGGGCTGAACGCGCCCGTTACCGGGTCCATGACCCGCAGGATCCCGTCCGCGATCGCGAAATGCGCGCCGCGCAGCGTCAGGCTGCCGGCATCGACGCGGTCTTTGACGAAGGGGAAGGTCAGCAGATTGTCTAGCGACAGCCGGACGGACGCATATTCGAGCGCGAGCTGGCAATCGGTGCAGTCGCTCGCAACAACCTCGGCGCGCGCGGGTTCGATCACCGACATCCACGCCGCAATGAACCCGCCCTCGCCGGGATCGGCGCCTTCGAACCGGCCGCTCAGCGAGGCCTTGATGCCGCCGCATTGGCCGTGACCCATCACGACGACATCTTCGACCTCGAGCTGCGTCACCGCGAATTCGAGCGCCGCCGACACGCCGTGCCGGCCGCCGCCGCTCTCGAACGGCGGGACGAGATTGGCGACGTTACGCACAACGAACATCTGCCCGGGCGCCGCATCGAACACGATGGTCGGGTCGACGCGGCTGTCCGAGCAGGCAACGATCATCGTCTTGGCCGGCTGGCCCTGCATGAGCTCGTCATAGCGGGCGCGCTGGCGCGAATAATTGTCGGTCCGGAATCGGCGGTAGCCGTCCAGCAGCTCATTGAAATCAGCCATGTGTTCCGGCTACCGGCTGATGTGCCGCCGGGCAAGCGTTGGCATTCGTCCTGCGGACCGCTATCTGCACTCCCATGTCCGAAACCGCACCCGCCATCCGCGTCCGCAAGCCCGACTGGTTGCGCGTCCGCGCGCCGACCTCGACCGGCTTTGCCGAGACTCGCAAATTGATGCGGCGGCTGAACCTCAACACCGTCTGCGAGGAAGCCGCCTGCCCGAACATCGGCGAGTGCTGGACGCAGAAACATGCGACGGTGATGATCCTCGGCGACACCTGCACGCGGGCTTGCGCCTTCTGCAATGTGAAGACGGGCATGCCGAAGGCCGTCGACCTGCTCGAGCCCGTGCATGTCGCCGAAGCGGCGGGCGAACTCGGCCTCGAACATATCGTCATCACTTCGGTCGATCGCGATGACTTGCCGGACGGCGGCGCGAGCCAGTTCGTCAAGGTCATCCGCGAGCTGCGCGCCCGCGCGCCGAAGACGACGATCGAAATCCTGACCCCCGACTTCCGCAACAAGGCGAAGGCGGCGGTCGAGGCGATCGTCGATGCACGGCCCGATGTCTATAACCACAATCTGGAGACGGTGCCGCGGCTCTACCCGACGATCCGGCCCGGCGCGCGCTATTATCATTCGCTGCGCCTACTCGAACAGGTCAAGACGCTCGACCCGACGATCTTCACCAAGTCGGGCCTGATGGTCGGTTTGGGCGAACAGCGGCTCGAAATGCATCAGGTGTTCGACGACATGCGCTCGGCGGACATCGATTTCCTGACCGTTGGCCAATATCTGCAGCCGACGCCACGCCATGCCAAGGTCGAGGAGTTCGTGCCGCCCGAAACCTTCCGCGCCTATGCGTCGATCGCCAAGGCCAAGGGCTTCCTGCTCGTCGCCGCGACACCGCTGACCCGGTCGAGCTATCATGCCGGTGCCGATTTCGAACGCATGCGTCAGGCCCGGATGGCCAAAGCCGCCGCTTGATGCCGCGCCACGCCGAGACGCGGCGGCTGGGATATACGCCGGAGCAATTGTTCGACCTCGTCGCCGATGTCGGCCGCTACCAGCAGTTCCTGCCCTGGGTGATCGGCACGCGCATCCGGTCGAAGAGCGATACGCTGCTCGTCGCCGACGTCATCGTCGGCTTCAAGATGCTGCGCGAAACCTTCAGCAGCCGGGTGACGCTCGAGCGGCCCCACCATATCCATGTCGACTATGTCGAGGGCCCGCTCAAATTCCTGAAGAACGACTGGAAGTTCACACCGGACGGGCAGGGGACGGTTGTCGATTTCAGCGTCGATTTCGAATTCCGCAACCGGGTGTTCGAAAGCCTCGCCGGCTCGGTCTTCGGCGAAGCGCTGCGCCGCATGGTCGGGGCGTTCGAGAAGCGGGCGGCGGAGCTTTACGGCGCGCCCTCCGGCAGCAGCAGCTCCAAGGCGCATCTGACCGCCTGACGCCGGATTTCGCTGCGGCCGAGGTCGCCGAATTGTTTGATGTCGGCGACGATCTTCTTCGGATCGCCGCCGCGTTCGGCGCGGGCAAAGACCACGGTGCCGACCGGCTTTTCCGCCGAGCCGCCGCCGGGGCCTGCGACACCGGTGATCGCGACCGCGACATCGGCTCTGCTATGTCGGAGCGCGCCCTGCGCCATCGCCCAGGCAACGGCAACCGAGACGGCACCGAAGGTTTCGATGACGTCCAGCGCGACGCCGAGCATCTCGGTCTTCGCTTCGTTTGAATAGGTCACGAACCCGCGCTCGACGACGTCGGATGACCCTGCGATCTCGGTCAGCGCGCCGGCGACGAGCCCACCCGTGCAGCTCTCGGCTGTTGCGATCATGCGTCCGGCAGCGCGATTGGCGTCGAGGACGCGCGTTGCCAGTTCAATAGTATCGGGATCGAAGATCATCGTGGCATCCTTACCGTCGCCATCGCCTGCGCAGCCAGTCCTTCGCTGCGCCCCGTAAAGCCGAGTCCTTCGGTCGTTGTCGCTTTGACGCTGACCGACGTGACCGATACCGCGAGCAGTTCGGCGATCCGCGCGCGCATCGCCTCGCGGTACGGCCCGACTTTCGGACGTTCGCAGATCAGTGTGACATCGACATGATCGATGACGCCGCCACCTGCGAGGATCAGGTCGCGGGCATGGACGAGGAAGCGGTCGGACGACGCGCCACGCCATTTCGGGTCGCTCGGCGGGAAATGCTGACCGATGTCGCCCGCGCCGATGCAGCCGAGGAGTGCGTCGGTCAGCGCATGCAGGCCGGCGTCGGCGTCGGAGTGGCCGATCAGGCCATGGCTGTGCGGCACCTGCACCCCGCACAGCCAGATATGGTCGCCCGGCCCGAAGCGGTGGACGTCATAGCCGCTGGCGGTGCGCGAGATCATGGCGGCGGCGAGCATCGCTTCAGCACGCGCGAAATCGGCGGCAGTCGTCAACTTGAAATTGGCCTCGTCGCCTTCGACGATCGCGACGCTGCGGCCTGCTGCGCGCAGAACCTCGGCATCGTCGGTCGCGCCCGGCGCGGCGGTGCGATGCGCGGCGAGGATGGCGTCAAAGCGGAACCCCTGCGGGGTCTGCACCCGCCAGAGGTTCGCGCGGTCGATTTCGCCTTCGACGGTGTCGCCGCCGCGTCGCAGGCTGTCAGTCACGGGCAGGGCCGGTATCGCGCCGTCATGGCTATCGAGTGCAGCGAGAACGCGGTCGATGACAGCATGTGTCACGAACGGGCGAGCGGCGTCGTGGATCATGACGCGGTCGAAGCCGGAGGCGGCTTCCAGGCCCGCGCGCGCCGATTCCTGCCGCGTCGCGCCGCCGGGAATCGGTGCCCCGAGACCATATGCCTCTAAAATCGCCTCAGAGGGGCCTCCAGGCGTCGAAACGACTTTTACACTGTGAACGTCGGCATGAGAACAAAACGCGTCCAGAGAGCGTTCCAGCGCATTTTTGAGGCCATTCAGGGGGCGGTATTGCTTCGGCACCTCGCCGCCCGCCCGTTGCCCGCTGCCGGCAGCAAGGATCAGGGCGAGGGTGCGCGGGCGGTCCATCGCGTTGCGGCATAGCGCGCCGCCGCCTTGCCGAACAGGGCGAATACCGCTATCGCAGCCGCCACTTTTTTAGGCAGATTATCGACGTGCCCAGACTGTCGCCCATCCACATCGGACCGCTCGTCATCGAGCAGCCGGTGATCCTCGCGCCGATGACGGGCGTCACCGATCTGCCGTTCCGGCGGATCGTCAAACGCTATGGCGCGGGGCTGACGGTCGGCGAGATGATTGCGAGCCAGGCGATGGTGCGCGAGACGCGGCAGTCGCTGCAGAAGGCAGCCTGGGATCCGATCGAGGAGCCGGTGTCGATGCAGCTCGCGGGCTGCGAGCCCGGCGTGATGGCGGAAGCAGCCAAGCTGTCGGCCGACCTCGGCGCCGCTATCATCGACATCAACATGGGTTGCCCGGTCAAAAAGGTCGTCAACGGTCATGCCGGATCGGCGCTGATGCGCGACCTGAAGCTCGCCGCGTCGCTCATTGAAGCGACGGTCAAGGCAGTCGACCTGCCAGTCACGCTCAAGATGCGCATGGGCTGGGATCATGCGAGCCTCAACGCGCCCGAACTGGCGCGCATTGCCGAAGATCTCGGGGTCAAGATGATCACCGTCCACGGCCGCACGCGCTGCCAGCTGTACAGCGGACAGGCGGACTGGGCGTTCATCCGCAGCGTCAAGGACGCGGTGTCGCTGCCCGTCGTCGTCAATGGCGACATCTGCTCGCTGGGCGACGTCGATTCTGCACTCGAACAATCGGGCGCGGACGCGGTGATGATCGGGCGCGGTGCTTACGGCAAGCCGTGGCTGCTCGGGCAGGCGATGCGCTGGCTGTCGCATGGCGAGCGGGTCGCTGACCCGTCAATCGACGAGCAATATGCCGTGATTACCGGTCATTATGACGAGATGCTCGATCATTATGGCATTGTGACCGGCACGCAATTGTTCCGCAAACATCTCGGCTGGTACACCAAGGGCCTGCCGTCGTCGGCGGAGTTCCGCAACCGCGTCAACGCCGAGGACCAGCCCGCGAAGGTCAAGGCGATGATCGCCGAATTCTACGCGCCCTGGCTGATGCGGGCTGCCGCGTGATCGCGACGCCGCTGCGCGCGCCTCGCCCGACCGACCCGACTCCTGCCGATGTCATCGCGGCGCTGCCGACGCCGATGCTGCTCGTCGATCCGCATGGCGGGATCGCTTCGGCGAATATGGCCGCGGAGAGTTTCTTCAACGTCTCGCAGGCGGTGTTGCGCGAGCGCGGCTGGGACGCGCTGCTCAGTTCGGACAGCCCGCTGCGCGGGATCCTTGCCGATGCGCGCGCGGCGCAGGGCAATTATGCGGTCTATGACATCGAACTGGCGGTGCCCGGCTGGGTCAAGCTGCGCGTAGACCTGCTGCTCGCGCCGATCCCCGATGCGCCGGGCTGGCTCATCGCAACGGTGCAGTCGCGCAGCGTCGCCTCGATGGTCGAGCGGCAGGTCGAACATCAGGGCGCGGCGCGCTCGGCGGTTGGCGTCGCGGCAATGCTGGCCCATGAGATCAAGAACCCGCTGTCGGGCATCCGCGGCGCGGCGCAACTGCTCGCCCAGACCAGTGACGAGGAAGGCCGCGAGCTGACTGACCTGATCTGCATTGAAGTCGACCGGATTAAAGCGCTCGTCGACCGGATGGAGAGCTTTACCGACACACGGCCATTGGAGCGGGGGCCGCTGAACATTCATGCGATCCTCGGCCATGTCCGCCGCGTCGCCGATCAGGGCTTTGCCAAGGGTATCAAGATCCGCGAGCGCTACGACCCGTCGCTGCCCCCCGTGTCGGGCAATCGCGACGCGCTCGTACAGGTGTTCCTGAACCTGTTGAAGAATGCCTCGGAAGCCGTTGCGAACGGCGGTGAAATCCTGATGACGACGGCCTACCGGCAGGGCCTGCGCGTTGGCGTTGCCGGCGGCGGGCGCCGGGTCTCGGTGCCGATCGAAGTGACCGTTGTCGATACCGGCCCCGGAGCACCCGCTGACCTGGAGCGACATCTGTTCGAACCGTTCGTGACGACCAAGCGGGGCGGCGGCGGGCTGGGACTGGCACTCGTCGCGAAGATCGTCGGCGAGCATGGCGGCATCGTCGAATATGATCGGCAGGATTCGCCGCCGCGCACAATCCTGCGCGTCCTTCTCCCGACCCACGGCGGACCCCTCCCATGACCACGCCCGCCACCATCCTGATCTGCGATGACGATACGGCGATCCGCACCGTGCTGCGGCAGGCGCTGACCCGCGCCGGCCATGAGGTGCGCACCACCGACAGCGTCGGCGGCCTGTGGAAGCTCGTCGAGGATGGGCATGGCGATGTCGTGATCACCGATGTGGTGCTGCCCGACGCCGATGGGCTCGATGCAATCCCGCGCCTGCTTGCGAAGCGTCCGGGACTGCCGGTGATCGTGATCAGCGCGCAAAATACGCTGGCGACAGCGGTTCGGGCGACCGAGCAGGGCGCGTTCGAATATCTGCCGAAGCCGTTTGATATTAACGAACTGACCCGCGTTGTTGCCAGTGCAATCGAGAAAGCTCGGTCGGGGCTGGGGCAGGGCGGTCAGCCTGCTGCGCCCGTCGAGCAGCTTCCTCTCATCGGCCGCTCGCCGCCGATGCAGGAGGTCTATCGCACCATCGCCCGTGTCGTACCGACCGACCTGACCGTAATGATTCTCGGCGAATCCGGCACGGGCAAGGAACTTGTCGCGCGTGCTGTGCACGATCTCGGGCAGCGGCGGACCGGGCCCTTCATCGCGATCAACATGGCCGCGATCCCGCGCGAGCTCATCGAAACCGAGTTGTTCGGGCATGAGCGCGGCGCCTTCACCGGTGCCGCGGCACGCTCGGCCGGCAAGTTCGAACAGGCGCAGGGCGGGACGTTGTTCCTCGACGAAATCGGCGACATGCCGATGGATGCGCAGACCCGGCTGCTGCGCGTTCTCCAGTCGGGCGAGTTCACGACGATCGGTGGCACCCGCACGATTCGCGCCGACGTGCGTATCATCGTCGCGACCAACAAGGATCTGCGCCGCCTTGTCGATGCTGGAGGATTTCGCGAGGATCTGTTCTACCGGCTGAACGTCGTGCCGGTGCGGCTGCCACCGCTGCGGGCGCGGCTCGAGGATTTGGCGGAACTGGCGCGGCATTTCCTCGGGTGCGCCGCAGCAGAAGGCTTGCCGAGCAAAGCGCTCGACGCCTCAGCAATCGAATGGATGCGCGGCTATGGCTGGCCGGGCAATGTCCGCGAGCTCGAGAATCTCATGCGGCGTGTCGCGGCCCTGGCGCGCGAGGAGACGATCACCGCGACGACGATGGCCGAGGCGCTGCGCGAAGGGCGGCCATCAGCCATGGCCCCTTCGAGCGACGCGAGTGGCGGGCTGGCGTCCTCGATCGAGTCTCACCTCGGTCGCTATTTCGCAGCCTTCGACGATGGCCTGCCGCCGGACGGCCTCTACGACCGGATCCTCGCCGAAATGGAGCGGCCGCTGCTGGCGATGACGCTGGCCGCCACGCGCGGCAACCAGATCCGCGCCGCGAAGCTGCTCGGTATCAATCGGAACACGCTCCGCAAGAAGCTCACCGACCTCGACCTCGACCCGGCCAGCTGGCGGCGGATCGAGCGGTAACGGACGACGAGTCGCACTTCGGTAACATTGTGTTATCTGCGCCACGGTTGCATGATAGACACACCAACATGACGCCGCCTCTCCCCAAGCGCCGGACGCGTCGCCGCATCGTGCGGTGGATGTCGCATGTCGATTTCTATCCCCGGTTGGAGATCGGCTTCGCGATCGCGGCGATTGTCGTCGGCATCGCCAGCTATGCGGTACTGACCGGCGAACGCACCCCGGCCAACGGATTCTCCCCAGCGACGATCACACTGCTCGTCGTGGCCAATCTCGCGCCGCTGATGGCGCTTGCTGTGCTCATCGTAAGACGCGTGACGATCCTGCTGACCAACCGTCGCGAGGGGAGGGCGGGTGCGAGGATGCACGTCCGGCTCGTCGCGCTATTCTCGGCAGTCGCGACCGTGCCGACCCTGCTCGTCGTCGCCTTCGCGGTGCTGCTGTTCCAGTTCGGCGTGCAATTCTGGTTCTCCGACCGCGCCAAGGCCGTGCTCGAGAATGCCGACCGCGTCGCGCAGGCCTATGTGCAGGAGAACAAGCAGCGCATCATCGGCGATATCCGGCCGATGGCGGCAGATATGGCGTCGAACGCCCAGCAGTTCGGTATCGACAGCAAGGACTTCCGCTCCAACCTCGACCTGCAGGTCATCTATCGCGGCCTGACCGAGGCTGCGGTGTTCACGCCGACACCTGCGGGCTATCTGGTGTTCGCCAGTTCCAACATGGACAAGCGGCCGATCAAGGACAGGCTATTGTCCTTCGATGTCGACCGCGCGCGCACCGGCGATGTCGCGGTACTGCCGAGCCCGGTCGACCGCGTCGAGGCGCTGGTGCGTATCGATCCGTTTCTCGAACGCTATCTCTACGTCAGCCGCAAGGTTGATCCACAGGTGCTGGCGCAGGTGCGCACCGCGGCGACGGCGGCCAGCGACTATCGCTCGCTGATCGAGCGGTCGCGCGGGCTGCAGTGGCGCTTCTTCATCGTGCTGTTCGTCGTGTCGTTGCTGATCCTCGCCGCCGCGATCTGGTTTGCCCTATGGCTTGCCAACCGGCTGGTGGCGCCGATCGGCCGGCTGGCGCAAGCCGCCGAGCGGGTCGGGGAGGGCGATTTCGCGGCGCGCGTGCCGGTGCGCGGCAGCCCCGACGAACTCGGCGTGCTCGCACGCGCCTTCAACCGCATGACCACCCAGCTGCAGGCGCAACAGACCGCGCTGATCACCGCGAACAGCCAGCTCGACCTGCGGCGGCAGTTCATGGAGGCGGTGCTGTCCGGCGTGTCGGCCGGCGTCATGTCCGTGGCACGCGACGGCAACATCCGGCTCGCCAATCGCTCGGCGGCACAGCTGCTTGCAGGCCGTGCGACCGACCTTGCCGGTCAGCCGCTCGCGACCATTGCGCCGGCGCTGACCGGGCTGTTCGAAGAGGCGGTCGGCAACGGCCATGCGCGCGGCCATGCCGTCATCGACCGGGGCACCGATACCCAGACGCTGGCGGTTCAGATGGCGGGCGACGAGAATGGCTTCGTCGTGACCTTCGACGATATCAGCCAGCAGCTCGCCGATCAGCGCCGCGCGGCCTGGTCCGACGTCGCGCGCCGCATTGCGCATGAGATCAAAAACCCGCTGACGCCGATCCAGCTGTCCGCCGAGCGGCTGCAGCGCAAATATGCCAAGCAGATCAGCGAGGATCCCGAGACCTTCGCGGCGCTGACCAGCACGATTGTGCGCCAGGTCGGCGACCTGCGGCGCATGGTCGACGAATTTTCCTCCTTCGCGCGCATGCCGAAGCCCGAGTTCCGGTCCGAGCCGATTCTCGAGATCATCAAACAGGCGCTATTTCTGCACGAGGTCGGCGACCCGACGATCCGTTTCGAGCTCAATGCACCTGCCGAACTGCCGCCGCTGGTCTGCGACCGCCGGCAGCTCGCGCAGGCGCTGACCAATCTGCTGAAAAACGCCGCCGAAGCCGTTGCAGCGCGCCCGGAATTGTCCGAGCAGGGTCACATCTGCCTGAGCGCTCACGTCATCGGTGACCGGCTCGAAATTGCCGTGACCGACAATGGCGTCGGCCTGCCGACCGAGAACCGCGACCGCATCACCGAACCCTATGTCACGACGCGCGCGCGCGGCACCGGGCTCGGCCTCGCGATCGTCAAGAAGATCGTCGAGGAACATGGCGGCACGCTGGAGCTCGGCGACGCGCCAGGCGGCGGCACCGTCGTGCGCATGTATTTCGATCTCAACGCTAGCGAACCCCAGCATAGTGAACCGGACGCGGCCGAGCCCTCGCTCGCCTTCGCGGCCCGGCAAGGATAGGCGACATGGCGCTCGATATATTGATCGTCGACGACGAGGCGGACATCCGGGACCTGATCTCGGGTGTCCTCTCGGATGAAGGCTATGCGACCCGTACCGCCGCGAACAGTGACGAGGCTTTGGCCGCGCTCGCTGACCGGCGTCCGGCGCTGCTTGTGCTCGACATTTGGCTGACCGGCTCGCGGCTCGACGGGCTGGAGCTGCTCAACCAGGTCAAGAACCGCGATCCGTCGCTGCCCGTCATCGTGATTTCCGGCCATGGCAACATCGAGACCGCCGTCGCCGCGATCAAGCGGGGTGCCTACGACTTCATCGAAAAGCCGTTCCAAGCCGATCATCTACTGCTCGCAGTGCAACGTGCGACCGAGACCGAACGGCTGAAGCGCGAGAATGAGGAGCTGCGCGAACGGGCCGGGCTCGACACCGAACTCAGCGGTTCGTCGGCGGCGATCAACAATGTGCGCGCGACGATCAAGCGCGTTGCAGCGACCGGCAGCCGCGTGCTGATCACCGGTCCCGCCGGTGCAGGCAAAGAGATTGCCGCGCGCCTGTTGCATCAATGGTCGGGCCGCACCGGCGCGCCGTTCGTCGTCGTGTCGGCAGCCCGGATGACGCCGGAACGCGTCGAAGAGGAATTGTTCGGCAGCGAGGAGGGCGGGCAGGTCACCCGCGTCGGGCTGTTCGAGCAGGCGCATGCCGGGACATTGTTCCTCGACGAGGTCGCCGATATGCCGCAGACCACGCAGGGCAAGATCCTGCGCGTGCTGACCGAGCAAGTGTTCCAGCGTGTCGGTGGCACGCGCAATGTCCGCGTCGATGTCCGGGTGGTCAGCGCCACCTCGCGCGATCTGGCGCAGGAGATCGCCGCCGGCCGCTTCCGTGAGGATCTATACTACCGCCTGAACGTCGTGCCGGTCCGGTTGCCGCCACTATCGGAACGGCGCGAGGATATCGGCGACCTCGTGCTGCACTTCCTCGCCCGCTTCGCAGCCGAGCGGCGCATGCCGACGCCGCAGCTCAGCGAAGACACGCTGGCGGCCCTGCAGACCTACGACTGGCCGGGCAATGTCCGGCAGCTGCGCAACGTCGTCGAACGCACGCTGATCCTCGCACCCGCCGAGCGCATCGGCCGCATCGACATCGACATGCTGCCGCCGGAACTGACCAGCGAGCCCGCCAAGCTGTTTCCGCATCAGGCGGCCAAGTCGATCATGGGCGCCGGGCTGCGCGAGGCCCGCGAGCAATTCGAGCGCGAATATCTGCGCGTGCAGATCCAGCGCTTCTCCGGCAATATTTCCCGCACCGCTGCGTTCATCGGCATGGAGCGCTCGGCGCTGCACCGCAAATTGAAGGCACTCGGTCTGACCGATGGCGGCCGGTTCGGCGAGGATGGCGACGACTTGTCGCTATGACCGTTTAGTTTTTGTGCACTGCAACCAGATGCGCTAGCCTTGAGTTCTGCTGACGGTGCGTATCAGCCGCAGCACGCCGACGCCGGATCAACGGCGCGGGCGCAAGCCAGTGAAGTTTGCCAATAAGAAAAGAGGCCCAAATGGCTGACAAAGCAAATAATCTTCAGGACGTGTTCCTCAACGCAGTCCGCAAGGCCAAGATTCCCGTCACGATGTTCCTGGTGAACGGCGTCAAGCTGCAGGGCATCATCACCTGGTTCGACAATTTCTCGGTGCTGTTGCGCCGCGACGGCCACTCGCAGCTGGTGTACAAGCATGCGATCTCGACGGTCATGCCGGCGACGCCGGTGCAGCTGTTCGAGGCCGAGGAGGCAGCCGAAGATTGAGTTCGCCTGACAATCGCGTTGAGTCCGAAACGTCGCAGCGGCGCGGAAAGCGTACCGCGCGCGACGGTTTCGACGCGTCCACCGGGCTGCGCCTCGGCACGCCGACGATCGTCATCCTGCCCGACCGCGGCGAGCGGGAGGAGGGGAGGGATGCGGACGCGCGCCTTGCCGAAGCCGTCGGCCTCGCCCGCGCGATTGCGCTTGACGTGCGCCATTCGGAGATCGTGCGGATCCGGACCGCAAAGGCGTCCTCGTTGTTCGGCAAGGGGCAGATCGAGCGCCTCGCCGCTGGTGTCGCCGCGAACGACGCCGAGCTCGTCGTCATCGACGGCATCGTCAGCCCGATCCAGCAGCGCAACCTTGAAAAGGAGCTGAAGGCCAAGGTCATCGACCGTACCGGCCTGATCCTCGAAATCTTCGGCGAGCGCGCCTCGACGAGCGAGGGCGCACTGCAGGTCGAACTTGCGCATCTCAACTATCAGGCAAGCCGGCTGGTCCGGTCCTGGACCCACCTCGAACGGCAGCGCGGCGGCTTCGGCTTCCTCGGCGGCCCCGGTGAATCGCAGATCGAAACCGACCGCCGCCTGATCCGCGACCGCATCGCCCGGCTGCGCAAGGAACTGGAAGCGGTCAGCCGCACCCGCGCCTTGCACCGCAAACGGCGGCAGAAGGCACCTTATCCGGTGGTCGCGCTCGTCGGCTACACGAACGCTGGAAAGTCTACGCTTTTCAACCGGCTGACCGGCGCTGGCGTCATGGCGGAAGATGTGCTGTTTGCAACGCTCGATCCAACGATGCGCGCGGTGTCGCTGCCGGGGTTCGACAAGGTGATCCTGTCCGACACCGTCGGCTTCGTCTCGGAACTGCCGACCCAACTCGTCGCGGCCTTCCGAGCGACGCTTGAGGAAGTGCTCGAGGCCGATGTGATCGTGCATGTGCGCGACGTCGCGCATCCGGACAGCGACGAACAAAAATCCGACGTCGAAGCGGTGCTGCGCGATCTTGGCGTGGTCGAAAGCCCCGACGCGGCGCCAGTCATCGAAGCGCTCAACAAGATCGATTTGCTCGAAGACGAGGCGCGCGCTGCGATGCTCGCGCAGCATGCCGACGACAGCGTCGCGATCTCGGCGATCGGCGGGCAGGGGGTCGATGCGCTCCGCCGCCTGATCAGCGAAACGCTGCAGCGCTCGGCGCGCGTCGAGGAGTATGACCTCGATGCGAATGACGGCGCGAAGCTCGCCTGGTTACACGAACATGGCGAGGTTCTGGCGCGCAGCGCGAGTGACGGGCGCATCCATGTCCGGGTGCGCATCGGCGAAGATGCCAAGGCACGGTTTGAGCGGATGTTTGCGGCCAGATAAGCCCTGTCATCCCGGCCCTGAGCCGGGACCCAGCTAACAAAGCAACGCGCGCGGAAGCGCACAGCACGCTACCGCGTGCAAATTTGGTCAAGCTGGCTCCCGGCTCAAGGCCGGGATGACAATGGATTTTGCTTCACCGCCTGCCACAGCGCTTCCTTCGCATCGAGATCGAGCGAGACAAATGTCTCGCCGGCGAGCGCCTCCATTGCCGAGAACCGCGCCTCGAACTTGCCATTGGCAGCCCGCAGGGCAGCTTCGGCATCGATCCCGAGATGCCGGGCATAATTGACGACCGCAAACAGCAGATCACCGACTTCTTCAGCCTTGTCGGCGTCAGAAGCCGCTTCGATTTCAGCCAGTTCCTCGTCGATCTTGGCACGCGGTCCCACTGCATCCGGCCAGTCGAAGCCCGTGCGCGCCGCGCGCTTCTGCAACTTTTCGGCTCGCAGCAGCGCCGGCAGCCCGAGCGCAACGCCGTCGAGCGCGCCCTTGCGGGGCTTCTCCGCCGCCTTCAGCGCTTCCCAGTTCGCAGTCTGCGCCTCGGCACTATGGACGGCGACGTCGCCGAACACATGCGGGTGGCGGCGCTCCATCTTGTCGACGATGCCGTCGAGCACATCGCCGAGCGTGAAATGCCCGGCCTCGGCCGCCATCTGGCTGTGGAACACTACCTGTAATACCAGATCGCCGAGCTCCTCCTTGAGATCGGCCATGTCGCCGCGCGCAATCGCATCGGCGACCTCATAGGCTTCCTCGATCGTGTAGGGCGCGATGCTCGCGAAATCCTGCTCAAGATCCCATGGGCAACCGCCGTTGGGCGCGCGTAGCCGGGCCATGACGGCGGCGAGGGGGCGTATATCGGGAGAGGGCTCGGTCATCCGCCTTGCATAGCGGGCACCGCGTCGGGCTACAAAGGGCGCGTCAACGCATTATCTAGGCGGAGCACGAAGGAGAATCGCCGATGCCACGCTACGAGAAGACCGCCGAAGCCATCGCCCGGCTGACGCCGGAGCAGCGCTACGTCACTCAGGAAGCCGGCACCGAGCGGCCCGGAACCGGCGAACATCTCGGTGAAAAGCGCGCGGGCATCTACGTCGATATCGTCTCCGGCGAGCCGCTGTTCGCATCCACCGACAAATACGAATCCGGCTGCGGCTGGCCGAGTTTCACAAAGCCGATTGAACCCGCGCATGTCGCCGAGCTTCGCGACGTGTCGCACGGCATGGTCCGCACGGAAGTCCGCTCGAAATATGGCGACAGCCATTTGGGCCATGTGTTTCCCGACGGTCCGCAGGATCGTGGCGGCCTGCGCTACTGCATCAACTCAGCCTCGCTGCGCTTTGTCCCGAAGGAGGAGATGGCCGCAGCGGGCTATGGCGACTATCTCGATCAGGTTCGTGAGCCCTGAGGGGCCCCTTCGCTGGCTGTCCATAACTCCGATAATATATATTATGTTAAGTATACGATCTGTGTCAGGGTGAGAGGACGAGAGCTTGCCCTTCGACACGCCAGCCGCGCAGCGTGTTCAGGAAGCGCATTCCAAGCAGATTGGTATCCAATTCGCCTCCACTGACGCTTACCCGCATGTTGGCCCGCGCGATCGGACCAACTTCGAGCCTCGCTACGGATGTGCTCGCGGATTTCACCATTCCATTGGCGGTACTCGCCACGCCGTCATAGCGCAGGCGTTTGACATCGATGCCAGCGCGTCGTGCGGTCGCCGGTGTCAGCACAATGTCGCTCGCACCGGTATCCACGAGAAACAGAGTCTCCGCGCCGTCGATCGTGGCGCGAACCCAAAAATGGCCATCGGCCCGGGCGCGCACGCGGAATTCCCCATGCCCGGTCGTGCTGCCGCTGGCTGGATCGAGTTCGCCACGAAGCCGGCCGAACCAGGCACCGCTCTCGTCGCGGAAGCTGGCGGCCAGCACCAGGACGACGAAAATACACACCCAGACCAAGGCATTGCGGACCGTCTTGCCAAATGCCTCACGGCGCAACGATACCGACCCTGCGAGGACGAGCAGCAGGACGATCGACAGGTACACCGCATTCATGCGGTCCCATTCGTCAAGATCGTCGATCCTCAACCGAAGGTACCGCTGTCCCGCAATTGCAGCGCCGCGGCGTCGAACGCCTGCCACGCGGCCCAGGCCAGCGCGCCGCCGGTGCTGATCCGCCGCACGCCGATGTCGGCAAGGTCAGCGACCCGCAGGCCCGGCTTGGAGACGATGACATTCAACGGCTTGGGCGCAACGGCTGCCACGAGTTCGCGAATCTGGTCGAGGTCGCGGACGCCCGGTGCGAACAGAACATCGGCACCGGCTGCCGAATAGGCTCTCAGCCGCGCGATGACATCTTCGAGTCCTGCGACTCCACGCAACACCCCCTCAGCGCGGCCGACGAGCAGTGCACCGCTGTCCCCGACTGCCGCCTTGGCGGCCGCGATACGCTCGGCTGCGAACGCCACATCATAAATCTTGCTGCCATCCCAATCTTCGATCGAGAGGCCAGCGACGCCGGTGTCCACGGCGCGCGCGACATTGACCGCGACATCGGCGGGCGCGTCGGCAAATCCCTGCTCGAAATCGGCGTTGATCGGCAGATCGGTCGCAGCGACGAGATCGCGAAGATGCCCGAGCACTTCATCGACAGTCAGTTCGCCGTCCTGTTTGCCGCGCGCCCAGGCGGCGGCAGAGCTGCTTGATGCGAGCGCCTTGAACCCCATTTTCTCGAGCCGCATGGCGCCCGCGGCATCGCCGGGGTTGGGGATCAGGAAGCAGCCGCTCTCATGCAGCTTGCGGAAAGCGGCGCGGCGTTCGGCGATGGTCATCAATGGTCTCCCAGCTCGGTCACCAGCCCATCATAGCCGGGTTCGACGCCCGGCGGCAGTTCCCCGAGAAGCGTTGCGTGATCCATCGACTGGTCCATATGCGTGAGGATCGCCCTGCCCGGCTTGTGCTCGGCGATCCAGCCAAGCGTACGTGCCAGATGGCTGTGCGTCGGATGCGGCGTTCGCCGCAATGCGTCGACGATCCACACATCCACGCCTTCGAGTAACGGCGCAGCTTCGCGCGGCAATTCATTGACGTCGGTCGAATAAACCAGCACCCGCCCGTCCGCCTCGAAGCGAAACCCCGACGATTTGATTTCGCCGTGGACCTGCGGAAACCAGCGTACCGTCAGCCCGCCAAGCTGCAACTCCTCAGGCATTTCGATCGCTTCCGCCGTCGGCGGATAGCCATCGCGCCCCTCGAACACATAGCGGAAGCGTTCGCGCAGGCCGCGCAGCGTCGCCGGGTGGCCATAGCAAGGCACCGGCGTGCGGCGGATGTGGAAAATCTGGCGCAGGTCGTCGATGCCGTGGGTGTGGTCGGCGTGGTCGTGGGTGAACAGCACCGCCTCGAGCCCGGTCACGCCCGCCGACAGCAGCTGCTCGCGAAAGTCCGGGCTGGTGTCGACGACGACGCGGACGCCCGCATGTTCGACGAGGATCGACACGCGGCGGCGGCGGTTCTTCGGCTCGTTCGGATCGCATAGCCCCCAGTCGTTGCCGATGCGCGGGACGCCGCTCGACGTGCCCGACCCGAGCATTGTTACGCGCATCAGGCGGGCTGCGCCTTGCTGAACAATCTGAAGTAATTGGTGGCGGTCAGTTCGGACAGTGCTTCAACGCTCATCCCGCGCAGTTCGGCAAGGAATTTCGCGGTATGCGCGACGAAGGCCGGCTCGCAGGGCCGTCCGCGCACCGGCACCGGCGCGAGGAAGGGTGAATCCGTCTCGATGAGCAGCCGGTCGAGCGGGATCGCCCTAGCGCTATCCTGCAGATCCTTCGCATTCTTGAACGTCACGATGCCCGACAGCGAGATGTATAGCCCGAGCGCCAGCGCCTTGTCGGCGAAGTCCTGACTTGCCGTGAAACAATGGATGACGCCGGAGAAGGCCCCCTTCCCCATCTCCTCCGCCAGCATCTCATACGTATCGGCCTCGGCATCGCGCGTGTGAACGATCAGCGGAAGCTGCGTCTCACGCGATGCGGCGATGTGACTGCGAAAGCTGCGCCTTTGCCGCTCGCGGTCCGACTTGTCGTAATAATAATCGAGCCCCGTTTCGCCGATCGCGACGACACGCAGGTGTGCGGCCGCCGTTACCAGATCGGCGGTGTCGATATCGGGATGCGCATCGGCCTCATGCGGATGAATGCCGACCGAAGCCCAAATGTCGGGATGCTGCTCGGCAATCGCGATGACCTCGGACCATTCATGCCGCTTGGTCGAGATGCCGAGCATTCCCGTCACGCCGGCCGCCCGCGCGCGCTCGATCACCCCCGCCTGATCCTCGACGATCCCGGGGTAATTGAGGTGGCAATGGCTATCGACGAGCATCAGGCCGCCGGCTCTACCCAGCGCGGGAACACGCCCTGCGGCGCGGGCAGCAGCGTTCCCGGTACGAGCGGCGTCGCCAGATCGGCAATCCCCCGCTTATCCGCAGACACCGCCAGTTGGTCGAGCAACGCCGCGCAGCTCGCCGGCATCGCGGGCTGCGCGAGGATCGCGAGCTGCCGAACCGTCTCGGCAACATGGTAAAGCACCGCCCCCATGCGTGCCTCGTCGGTCGTCTTCAGCTTCCAAGGCGCCTGCACCGAGATATAGGCATCGCCCTCCCCGACCCGCTTCCAGATCGCATCGAGCGCATGATGGATCGCCAGTGACGTCATGGCGGCATCGATCTCGCCCGGCAGCGCGCGGAGGCTCGCGATCAGCGCCTCGTCATCTTCGGTCAGCGGCCCCGGAGTGGGCACCGCCCCGCCGCAATTCTTCGCGATCATCGACAGGCTGCGCTGCGCCAGATTGCCGAGGCCGTTCGCCAGATCGGCATTGGTCCGCGCAACGATCGCCTCATGGCTGTAGCTGCCGTCCTGCCCGAACGGCACTTCGCGCAGCAGGAAATAGCGCAGCTGGTCGACGCCATAGGTATCGGCCATCGACATCGGCTCGACGACATTGCCGACCGATTTCGACATCTTCTCGCCGCGGTTGAGCACGAAGCCGTGGCCGAACACCTGTTTCGGCAGTTCGATCCCCGCCGACATCAGGAAGGCCGGCCAATAGACGGCATGGAAGCGCACGACATCCTTGCCCACGACATGCAGGTCGGCCGGCCAGCGCTTCGGATCGTCGGGATAACCCGCGCTGGTCAGATAATTGGTCAGCGCATCGAGCCAGACATACATGACATGCCCCGGCCCGTCCGGCACCGGCACGCCCCAGTCGAAGCTGGTGCGCGAAATCGACAGGTCGTTGAGCCCGCCCTTCACGAAGCCGATCATCTCGTTGCGGCGGCTGTCGGGCTGCACGAAATCGGGCTGATCCTCGTAGAGTTTCAGCAGCTTGTCGGCATAGGCTGACAGGCGGAAGAAATAGCTTTCCTCAACGGTCCATTCGACCGGCGTGCCCTGCGGCGACAGTTTCTCGCCCGTCTCGGCCGTGACGATCTCGCCCTCGTCATAATAGGCCTCGTCGCGCACCGAGTACCAACCCTCGTAGCGGCCGAGATAGATGTCGCCCTTCGCGGCCATCGCGCGCCACAGCGCCTGGCTCGCGACATAATGGTCGGGATCGGTGGTGCGGATGAAGCGGTCGAAGCTGATGTTCAGCTTCGCTTCCATCGCGTGATAATGCGCGATCATCGAATCGGCATAATCGCGCGGGGTCACCCCGGCCTCCCGCGCCGCCTGCGCGATCTTCAGCCCATGCTCGTCGGTGCCGGTGGTGAAATAGACATCATCCCCCGCCAGCCGCCGCCAGCGCGCAATGAAATCGGTCGCGATCGCCTCATAGGCATGCCCCATGTGCGGGCGGCCGTTCGGGTAGGCAATGGCAGTGGTGATGTAATAGGGGGTGCGGGACATGGGGAGCGCTTACACGGGGTCTGGGCCTGCGGAAAGGGGATGACAGCCTCACCCGCTCGCCTTCGGCGAGTCGCCTCTCCCGCAAGCGGGAGAGGGTAGAAGGGTGCGCCCCACCCCCTCTCCCGCCTGCGGGAGAGGCGAGTCGGCCCCAGCCGACCGGGTGAGGGTGATCCCGCTGTCAGTAGTGAATCACCCGCCCATAGGCATCCAACACACTTTCATGCATCATCTCGCTGAGCGTCGGATGCGGAAACACCGTTTCCATGAGCTCCGCCTCGGTCGTCTCCAATTGCCGTGCCACGACATAACCCTGGATCAGCTCGGTCACCTCCGCGCCGACCATATGCGCGCCGAGTAGCTCGCCCGTCTCGGCATCGAACACCGTCTTCACAAAGCCTTCCGCCTCGCCAAGCGCGATGGCCTTGCCGTTGCCGATGAACGGGAATTTGCCGACCTTCAACTTACGGCCCCCCTCCCCGGCCTTCGCCTCGGTCAGGCCGACGCTCGCGACCTGCGGGCGGGAATAGGTGCAGCCCGGGATATTGCCGGTGTTGAGCGGATGGACGCCCTTGACGCCCGCCATCGTCTCGACCGCGATCACGCCCTCATGGCTGGCCTTGTGCGCGAGCCAGGGCGGGCCGGTCACGTCGCCGATCGCCCAGATCCCCTCGACATTGGTGCGGCCATAGCCATCGGTGTCGATATGGCCCTTGGTCGTTTTCACGCCGAGCGCTTCGAGCCCGATGTTCTCGGTGTTGGGCGCAATGCCGATCGCGATGATGACGTGGCTAAAGTCTTCCGCCTTGCCCGAGATCGTCGCGGTCACACCGTCCGGCTTCACGTCCAATTTTTCGACCGACGCCTTGGTGCGGATATCCATGCCCTGCTTCTTGAGCGCCTTTTCCATGAACGCCGACACCTCGGCATCCTCGACAGGCAGTACGCGGTCAAGCATTTCAACGATGGTGACCTTCGCGCCCATGTCGCTGTAGAAGCTCGCGAATTCGACGCCGATTGCGCCCGATCCGATCACGAGCAGCTTGGTCGGCATCTCGGGCGGCGTCATCGCAGTGCGGTAGGTCCAGACGCGCTTTTCGTCTGCCTTGAGATGCGGCAGCTCACGTGCCCGCGCGCCGGTCGCAACGATGATATTCTTCGCGGTCAGCACCCGGTCGCCGACGGTCAGCTGGCCCTTGCCAGTCAGCGTGCCGATGCCCTCGACGACGGTGACCTTGTTCTTCTTCATCAGGCCCTTCACGCCGCCATTCAGCTGCGCCGCGACCTTGCGCGACCGCTCGACCACCTTGGCGAGGTCGAAGGACGGCTTCTCGACCGACAGGCCGTAAGCATCGGCATGGGTGATGTAATGATAGATTTCCGAGGTGCGCAGCAGCGCCTTGGTCGGAATGCACCCCCAGTTGAGGCAGATCCCGCCGAGCCGCTCGCGCTCGACGATGGCCACCTTCATGCCAAGCTGCGACGCGCGGATCGCCGCAACATAGCCGCCGGGGCCGGAGCCGAGGATGATGAGGTCGAAGGTTTCAGCCATGAATGTCTGCCAGACTAAAGAGCGCGGATGGTGGGATTATGAGTACCCCAAGATTGATGAGCGACCATCGAACGGCGACGCGCCGGCGGCGTTGATCACGCACTGCAAGGTAGAGCGTGCACAAAGCGAAACCCACATAGGCCAGCCAAGCCACTCTCATCAGAGGAATAAATTCGCCCCAAGCGATCGTTAGCAAAAAAACCAAAGCTACCGACGAAGTCGCAGTAGCGAACACACAGCCGAGGAGCAGCAGGCTACTGATCAGTTCAGGTGCCTTCGAATTCACAATCGATCACGCCAGCATCGCCAGCGGGCTCTCGCACAGCCGCTTGAACGCCTGCATCAATGCCGCCCCGTCCGAGCCGTCGATGGCGCGGTGGTCGAAGCTGCCGGTGGCGCTCATCACCGTCGCAATGGCGAGCGCGTCGTTCACGACATAGGGCCGCTTCTCGCCTGCGCCGATCGCCATGATCATCGCCTGCGGCGGGTTGATGACCGCCTCGAACTGCTTGATGCCGAACATGCCCATGTTGCTGAGGCTCGCGGTGCCGCCCTGATATTCGTGCGGCTGCAGCTTGCCGTCCTTGGCGCGGCCGGCGAGTTCCTTCATCTCGTTCGAGATCGCCGACAGGCTCTTGAGGTTCGCACCCGCAATGATCGGCGTGATCAGCCCGGCGGGCACCGACACTGCAACCGAAATATCGGCGCGGCTGTATTTGATCAGGCTGTCGCCCGCGAAAGCGACATTGCAGGCCGGCACCTCGATGAGTGCGGCGGCGAGCGCCTTGATCAGCATGTCGTTGACCGAGAGTTTCACGCCGCGCGCCTCGAGCCCGGCATTCAGTTCGGTGCGGAGCTTCAGCAGCTTGTCGAGATTGATGTCGACAGTCAGGTAGATGTGCGGAACCTGCTGTTTCGACTCGGTCAGGCGGCGCGCAATCGTCTTGCGCATGTTGGTGAGTTTGACCGTCTCCGAGGGCACATCGGGCAGCGCAGCCGCCGGCGCGGCTGCGGGAGTGGTTGCGGCGGGCGCTGGCGCTCCCTCCCCCTTGGGGGAGGGTTGGGGTAGGGCCTTTGCCTGAGCATGGGCACCGTCGAGGTCCGCCTTGACGATCCGGCCATTGGGGCCGGAGCCGGTCACCGAGGAAAGGTCGATGCCCTGGGCCTGGGCGAGGCGGCGCGCGAGTGGCGAGGCTTTGGTGCGGTTGCCCTCCTTGGCGGCGACACCCTCACCCGCTGGCGCTGCCGCGCCAGTCGCCTCTCCCGCAAGCGGGAGAGGGGTTGTTTGTTGCGGCGATTGTGCACGCGCCCCCTCTCCCGCCTGCGGGAGAGGCGACTCCGGCGCAGCCGGAGCGGGTGAGGGTGTCTTGGCAGGAGCCTTCGCGGGCATCGCCCCTGCCGCCTCCCCCTCTTCCAGCAACCGTGCAATCACCTGCCCGACCGGAATCTCATCGGTCCCCTCGGCAACCAGCAGCTCGCTGACCGTCCCCTCATCGACCGCCTCGACTTCCATCGTCGCCTTGTCGGTCTCGATCTCGCAGAGGATGTCGCCGGACTTCACCTTATCGCCGACCTTCACCACCCATTTTGCGAGCGTCCCCGTCTCCATGGTCGGCGACAGGGCGGGCATGGTGATGTCGATGGGCATGAACAACTTGCTCCGGCAGGTGGTCCGCCGCTTTTAAGCGTGCCGCGCCGCCCCGGCAACCGCGCAGCCTGTCAGTCTTGCCAGTCCTTGAGCGCCGCGCGCAGCTTGTCGAGTGCCGCTTTCTTGATCTGGCAGACCCGCGCCGCGCCGACGTCGAGCACCGCGCCAATCTCGTCGAGGTTCAGCGCCTCGACGAAATACAGCGGCAGCACCAGCGCCTCGCGCTCGGGTAGCTTGCCGATATGCGCGGCGAGCGCCTGCCGCAGTTCCTCGCGCGCCGCATCGTCGAACGCGTCGGGCAGGTCAGCGGCGAACCACATCGAATGGTCGGAATAGACCTCGTCGAGCGACTCGGTGCGCGACCCCGCCGCCGCATCGACCGTCGCGCGATAGGCCCCGGCTGATAGCCCCAGCCGCGATGCCATCTCGTCGTTCGATGGCTCGCGGCCCAGCTCTCGTGCCAGCTCCGCCGCCGTTTCGCGCAGCCGCGGCGCGCTTTGCATCGCCCCACGCGGGAGCGTCGCAAGGCGACGCAGATGGTCGATCATTGCGCCTTTGACGCGGAGCGTCGCGCGCTTCTCGATGTTCGGCGTCGGCACCGATCGTCTCGATCCTAAGGCGGATCAGCTGCTGCGCACGGTCGCACGCGGCATCGCCCCCCTGCCCAACCGGTTGGCCGTGCGCGGCCACATCGACTCGCGCCTCTATGCCGGCAGCCGCCGCATGAACAACTGGCTGCTTTCGGCGCAGCGCGCCGAGGCGACGCGAACCGCATTCGCGCAAGCCGGCATCGACCCGGCCCGTTTCGCCCGGATCGAAGGTGTCGCAGCAGGCGAGCCATTCAATCCCGCCAATCCGCTCGATCCCAGCAACCGGCGGATCAGCGTCACGCTTCTGTGGCAGACCGGCGCGCACTGACCCGGCGGATGCGCCGCCCGAGCAGGTCGCGCGCATGGTCGATCTCCTCGTCGCTCGGGACCCACCAGCTCCCGGAGCGGTCAGGCGTGGGATCGGGTTTGATGCGGCGCAGCTCGCGACATTCCGGCACGCGCCATTCGCCCCAGACAAAACGCGCGGGATCCAGGACGAAATCATAGGGCTCCGCTTCCGCAGCGGTCAGCGCATCGCCGAATTCGCCGAACACCAAGATACCGAAGCGAGTCCCAACCGGCGTACCATTCGGCGGCAGATCGTCGCCCGGCACCGGATAGCGCGCGCGCCGGCGGTCGGCGTGGCGGCGCAGCGTCATTGCATCCGGCGGCGGGATCGTCGCACGCCGTGCCGCGCGTGCCCCAGGCTCCGCTGCTTCCGCTGCCGCCTCGATCGCCGGCCAGCGCCGCTTAAGCTCGGCGTAACTCCGAAAAGGGACACGCCAAAGCTTTGTGTCGGCATCCCACGCCGCCCACGGCACTGCGCGCAGCTCGCGCACCACAGCTTGAGAAAATGGTGTTCTGACAAGCAGTTCATCACCCGTCTCAAGATAACGACTCAGCAATGGCTCGAAGGCAAAAGCATCTCGGCCCCGCGCGTCACCGAACTTGTCGATCTCATCTAGCTCTTCGGCGATCCACCGCTCCAGCCGCGCGACCGCAGTCGCACCCGGCACGAACCACCAGCCGCCCTCATGCCACCGCGCCTGGGTGAACCGCCGCCGGAAGCGGCGCACCAGCGCGCGGTCATAAGGAAAGGTCAGCGCCGCACCCGGCTTCGCCGGATCGGCCGACGGCGTGATCTGGAAGGCGGTCGCGACGGTCATCACGGCGTCACAACGCGCGGGTCAGAGGACCGATGCCAGCATCGCCACCCCGACGACCAGCGAGGCCAGGCTCAGCACCAGCACCGCGCCGGCCGCCATATCCTTCGCCACCCGGATCGCCTCATGCCGGTCGGGGTGCAGATGGTCGATCAGGGTCTCAAGTGCGGAGTTGATCAACTCAAAGGCAAACACCAGTGCCACCGTCAGCGCAATCAGCGCCCACCAAACCGGTGTGGGCCGCAGCACGACAAGCGCACCGGCTGCCAACACCGCGAACACGACATGCGTCCGGAAACTGCGCTCACGCCGCCAGCCCTCGCGGATGCCGGCAGCCGCAAAGCGCAGCCGTTCGGGGAATGGCCGGTTCTTCATCGCGGCGATGCTAGCGCAAGCCGCGCCGCGACGCCAAGGACGGCTAAAACTTCAGCGACGCGGAAACGCCGCCACCCTTGCTGTCGCCCCAAGGGAAAAAGTTCACCCGGTCATCGAACGGATGGGTGATCAGCACGCCCGACGCCTCGCCGATCGCCGCGCCGGCGACGACATCATACCAATGATGCTTGTCCGCCTTGACGCGGGCAACGCCGACCAGCGTTGCGACCAGTGTTGCCGGAAGCCCGACCTCCCAGCCATAGCGGCGCTGCATCGATGCAGCGGCGGCAAATGAAAAGGCGGTATGGCCTGACGGGAAGCTGTCATTGCCGCTGCCGTCCGGGCGCTGCTCATGCACGACCTGCTTCAGGCCTTCCGCGATGCCGAAGCCGACGATGATGCTGCCGCCCGCCTGAAACGCGCCGGGCGTGTCGTCGCCGAACGCCGGCACGCCAACCGCTGTCACACCAAGAAGCCCGGCGCCCACATCGCTGATCTTCGACCAGCTTTTGTTCGAAATGGCCTGTGCCGGAGTCGCGCTCATCAGCAGCGCCGGGATGGTTGCAGCGATCGCTAAACGGCGGAGCATGAGATCCCTTTTCGTCGTGGCGGGCAGGCCCGCATGGCCACCGGACTGTTCGTCACAGGGTGACGGCACGGGGGCTGCCTCACCGCAGTTGATGGTCGGGGAGACAGGATTCGAACCTGCGACCCTCTGGTCCCAAACCAGATGCGCTACCAGGCTGCGCCACTCCCCGACTGCGGCAGTCCCTAGTGACCGCACGCCGACCCGTCAAACGAAAGGGGCCGGAGGATCACTCCCCCGGCCCTATCGCTTGAAGTTACCACACCTTGATGCGCTGATCCGGCGCGAGATAATATTTCTCGCCGGGCTTGGCGCCCCAAGCCGCATACCAGGCGTCGAGATTGCGCACGACGTAAGGACGGAAATGCCCCGGTGTGTGCGGGTCGGTGGCGATCTGCTGCTGGAGCGAGGCGTCGCGGTACTTCTGCCGCCAGATCTGCGCGAAGCCGAGGAAGAAACGCTGGTCGCCGGTCAGACCGTCGATCACCGGCGCTTCCTTGCCGCCGAGCGACTTATGATAGGCGTCGAGCGCTATGGTCACGCCGGCGAGATCGGCCATATTCTCACCAAGTGTCAGCCCGCCGTTGACCTTGAAGCCGGGCAGCGGCTCATATTCGCCATATTGCGCGACGACCTTGTCGGTCAGCGCTGTAAAGCGCTTGACGTCCTCAGCGGTCCACCAATCGGTCAGCTTGCCGGTCAGGTCATATTTGCGGCCCTGATCGTCGAAATGATGGCTGATCTCGTGGCCGATCACCGCGCCGATACCGCCATAGTTCACCGCGGGGTCGGCGTTTGGATCGAAAAACGGCGGCTGCAGGATCGAGGCCGGGAACACGATCTCGTTCATCGGCGGGTTGGCATAGGCGTTGACCGTCATCGGCGTCATGAACCACTCGGTCCGGTCGATCGGCGCGCCAAGCTTGGCCAGGTTGCGATTATATTCGAACAGGCTGGCGCGCTCGGCATTGCCGTAGGCATCGTCCTTGACGATGGTCAGCGCCGAATAATCGCGCCACTTCGACGGATAGCCGATCTTCGGTGTGAAGGCAGCGAGCTTGGCCTTGGCCTTGACCTTGGTTTCATCGGCCATCCAGGTGAGATTACCGAGCCGGTCGTCCATCGCGGCGATGATATTCTTGACCAGAT